>JBIIJY010000003.1:0-124876 GCA_044233485.1 Minisyncoccia bacterium | reverse complement strand
TGTTTCGCTTCGAAACATAGCGAGGCGGTGCCCAACCCGAGTCGAGCGACGGCGAGACGAGAGGTGCGGGCAAGTCCTGCATCGCGCACAAAAATACAGAGTATTTTTCAGGACTTGAACGCCGGAGCTATATGTTTCGCTTCGAAACATAGCGAGGCGGTGCCCAACCCGAGTCGAGCGACGGCGAGACGAGAGGTGCGGGCAAGTCCTGCATCGCGCACAAAAATACAGAGTATTTTTCAGGACTTGAACGCCGGAGCTATATGTTTCGCTTCGAAACATAGCGAGGCGGTGCCCAACCCGAGTCGAGCGACGGCGAGACGAGAGGTGCGGGCAAGTCCTGCATCGCGCACAAAAATACAGAGTATTTTTCAGGACTTGAACGCCGGAGAGACACCGAAATCTCAATATGAATATCATCTACGAAGACAATTCAATACTCGCCATCGATAAGCCGTCGGGAGTTCTAACTCATACTGATGGCCGAGACACTGCAGAGACAGTCGCTTCTTTTGTGGCACAAAAATACCCAGCTCTTCGTGGTGTGGGTGGTGAAGTGGAAATCGATGTTGGTGGTACGACGCCACGCTCAGGAGTGCTTCATCGAATCGACAAAGAAACGTCTGGTATTGTCCTTGTGGCAAAGACTCAAGTTGCTTTCGATTACATTAAAAAACAATTTGACGAGCACACACTCGAGAAGACTTACAAGGCATTCGTGCACGGCGTACTCAACGATGATATGGGGGCGATTTTGAAACCGATAGGGAGAAGCAAGGGGGACTTTCGTCGTCGTGCGGTCGGTCTTGAGGCACGTGGAACGATGCGAGATGCGCATACAAATTTTTTTGTACTGAAACGAGGTCGAACTGCTACCTATATTAATGTTTTCCCAAAGACTGGCCGTACACATCAAATCCGTGTCCATTTAAAATCAATCTCTGCCCCAATCATCGGGGACACGCTCTATGCTCCAGATAAGCCAGAATCACTTGGTTTTAAGCGTCTTGCCCTTCATGCTGAGTCAGTCGAATTCGTTCACCCAGAGACTGGCGAGCCACAGACAATCACAGCGCCACTACCTCTAGACTTCCAGCAAGCACTTACGGCGCTTGAAAGTGAATAAAAAGTGTGATAACGTATGACACTATGAAACTCGAAGGAATACAAATCTCACCAATTGACGTTGCAGCTCGAAAAGGACTCGATTTCCGCTCAGGAGATCAGGTTCGAGTATGGAACAAAATTCAGGAAGGAAACAAGACACGTCTTCAGGCATTTGAAGGTCTTGTAATTGCCCGAAAGCACGGCACTGAACCAGGTGCATCATTTACAGTTCGAAAGGTTGTAGACAGTGTTGGAGTAGAGCGAATCTATCCACTCTACACTCCACTTATTGATAAGATCGAAGTTGTTCGACGATCAAAAGTTCGACGATCAAAGCTTTACTATATCCGAGACAAAGCAACAAAAGAGGTTCGAAAGGCGATGCAGAAGTCACGAGCCGCTACTCCGGTAGAAGAGACTCCAGCAGAAGTGGTCGCAGAAGCAAAATAGAAAATCCCGCCAACTGGCGGGTTTTTTCTTGATAAAGTTTCTAAAATCAAGTAAAGTAACACAGTTAAAGAAAATATGCGCGGGTGGCGAAATTGGCAGACGCACTACCTTGAGGTGGTAGCGCCCTCACGGGCATGGAGGTTCAAGTCCTCTCTCGCGCACAAAAAATACGAAGTATTTTCCGGACTTGAACGCCGGAGCTATATGTTTTGCTTCAAAACATAGCGAGGCGGTGCCCAGGCCAAAACGAGCGACGGCGAGTTTTGAGTCGCGGGCAAGTCCTCTCTCGCGCACATAAATACGAAGTACGTTAGATTTAAGGAAGAATTGTGCGAGTATAGAGTCCTTCGTCTGAGAGGGTGTTTGCTAAATAAACCCGGACATCTTCAAAAGTAACATTCTTCAAAAGTTCTAATCGTCTGCTCACTGAAATTATATTGCCGTATTCAATGAGCTGATCAGCGCAAATATCTGCTACGTCACCAGATAGTCGCTCGACGGCTTCGATTCGTTTGAGTAAGGCTCGTTTCTCAACGTCAAATCGTGCCTGGTGTGTTGAGTCGGTAAAACTCGCTTGTATTTTCCGGAGCTCTTCACGGGTCCTCTCGACTGATGTGGTTGAGAGATCAAGACTAATGTGCAAGAGACTATTGAAGTCGTTGCCAGACAATGACACATGTACTCCGTAACAAAGCGAGAGTTCTTCGCGAAGTTTCTCATTGATCACGTCTCTGAGGAGTCGTGCTGAGACTTCTTGTATTGCATCAAGTTCATCGGTGGCTGGAACGGGAATTATCTTTTTGAGTGTGATAGTCGCCTGCTCCTGCGGTGAGCCGATATCTTTTGAAGAGTAGGTCTTCTCGGTGACTTGTGGTGTCGATGGGGTGATGGGGTGGTGAGATGGTAATTTTCGTGTGCCTTCAGGGAGTGCTTCGATGAATTTTTTTGCACAATCTATATCTTTCTCATTCACTGCTCCAGTGAGTACGATGAAGCAACTTCCTCGATGATAGTTTTGTGTAAACCAGTTATGCAAATCATCTGTAGTGACATTGTCTATTGAGCCAGGGAAGCCCAGTGCGCTAATTCGCTTTGAGAGTGGGTGGGTGGGTGTGTAAAATAATTCTCGATCTGTTTTTTGATACTCAAGATACTGTTGATTGAGATAGCGACCCCAGGCTTCTTCAAGAATTACTTTCTTTTCTTCCGCGAGAGATTCCTCAGAAAGGAGGGGTTGTGTGAGGAAGTCGATAAGACCGTCGTAGACCGACTCTCGATCCGAAGGGAGATAGTATCCATTGAACACGGTTGCATAGGTACTCGTCCACGCATTTCCCGATCCCAAGAGTTTCTCTTTACTAAAACTTTTGATGGCAAATTTTGAAGGAAATTTTTTACTCCCGTCAAAAAACATATGCTCAAGTAGGTGAGAGAGTCCGACGGCGTTCTCTGGGTCATCAATAAGTCCCACATTGAACCCGATTCGAAAATGAACGACTGAGGCTGAGGGGATGTTTTTTGTATAGATCGGTACGGTACAGTGTGTTGATTCTGAGACGGCAAAAGGATCAAATATAATCATTGCTTCATAGTAGCGAGGAGTGTGTCTAGTTGCAAACAAAAGATGAGAGCGGTAGTGTGAATGTATTCATAACACCACAGACTATGCTCTACACTCGAAAAGGGGATAAAGGTACGACAAAGACACTACGGGCGGATGCTCGGGTCTCGAAAGCCTCGACACTGGCGGAAGCGCTTGGTACGCTCGACGAGGTGAACTCATTTATCGGAATTGTGAAGCTCGACGCACAGAAGTCTGGTTTTTATGTGGGCACAAAAACCTTTGCGGAAATATTGCGTGAGGTCCAGCAGAACCTCTTTATCGTGCAGGCTGAGTGTGCGGGGGCTAAGAAAAGTATCGAGCTCAAGAAAGTAACGGATCTTGAAGAGATTACTGATGCCGCTGAAAAGTCGATGCCACCGATCACCTCATTCTTTGTTTCGGGTGGAACAGAGCTCGCTGCTCGACTTGATTTTGCTCGGACACTCGCTCGCCGCGCGGAGCGTCGAGTGGTGGCGGTGGTAGAAGAAGGGGTGGTGTTTGAGCAGGGGACACTCGCGTATCTCAATCGACTCTCAAGCCTCTTGTACGCTCTCGCACGACTTTCAAACTATAAAGCTGGTGTCGCTGAGGAGTCACCAACCTATCGCTAGCTGATAGGTATTTCTATTTTGCAATAAACGCACCACTGCGAACGAGGGTTGAGTCAGCACCTCGTTTTTTTCCGCGTACAATCTCATGAATACTGGTACCGAGAGCATGAGCGCGATGTTCGATGAGTATGAGGAGGAGTAGGAAAAAGGCGATGATGAGTGGGATAGAAGAAATGAGGCCAATATGGAGGAGTGTTGACCAAGCATGAACATCGATACCGACAATTGCCACTGTCGTACCGTCGACTCCTTTCACTGGTGCATAGGCGCTGATCCAGGTTCCCCAACGATCAGTATAGGGTCCTTCAGCAAAAGAAACTCCGTTTATGAAATTAAGGATTTGTGTCTCAGATGACTCGGTATATATCTGACCTGGTGGTGAATAATCTTGTGACTGCGGGTCTTCTGAGTCAACTTTGAAATAGAGTTTTGTGCCATTGTAGCCCATGAGATAGACGAAGCGGGTGTCTTTAAACAAGGTGCTCGCTTGAGTTAGACTTGTCTTGAGAGCGCGGTATTCTGGCTTGTCGAGATCGGAACTGTTACCTTCAAGTGTCTGTAATTCATCTATATCAAGTATCGTCGCAAGTGCAATTGCTCGTTTCGTAAGTTCATTTTTTCGTTCGTTGAATTCGTAGTGGGCAAGGAAGAGAGCTCCGCCGATTCCGAGAATTAAAACAATTCCGATAAGTGAACGCAGGAGAGTGGTGTGTTTTTCCATATATGTATTGTACTTCATGAACGTATTACATTGATAGACGTTGTGCAGAATTCGACTGAATGGAGAAAATGTGATAAAAATATGGGAACTTCGTCGAAGTCGAAGTAGCTATGGTGCCTATAGTTTAGTGGTAAAACTCCGGTCTGTGGATCCGGCGTTGCGGGTTCGATTCCCGCTAGGCACCCACGAAACAAAATCCCCATCAGGGGATTTTTGCGTAGTGGGCGACTAAGCGAAGTGCCTGCGCACTTCGTGTGCGGGAGTCGAAAACCTTGAGTGTATTTTCGATGAGCTTTGCTCTGAGAAAATACGAAAGGTGTACTGAAGCTGTAGGCTTCGATTCCCGCTAGGCACCCACTTAGAGAATTTTCTAGTTCAGCTTTTAACTAAGCTGTACAATTAGTTCCAACCAAATTACGATTGAGTATATGGAAGAACAGAAGAAATTATCAATTTTGATATATGGGGCGGGATCGATCGGAGTCTTCCTTGGAGCAAAGCTATCTGAGAAGGGGTGTGAGATCACTCTTTTTGGTCGAAGAAAACTAAAAAGACTTCACGATTCAATTCTTATAAATGGAGATCTATATAAAACCCCAAATCGTACTTATGCCTTAGAATCACATAAAAAGTACGATTACATTTTTATTACCACTAAGTTGTATCATTCTGTCGATGCCCTTAGAGAATTACGAGATAAGGATATTTCTTCAGATGTACTAGTTCTCATTCAGAATGGTTTAGTGGATGAGGAAACCCTAACAGATTTTCGGTCTCATCCTGGTTTTGTTACTGTTTCAGTATTCGAAGGTTATCATCTTCTTGAGAACCAACTCCTTGCTACAAAAAGTGGAATTGGTTGGCAAACAGAAAATACTCCATTAGGAATAAAATTGAGAGACCTGCTCGAATTTGCTGGTATCCATGCTGTAGCTGTAGATAATCTGGATTCAATTCGATCTGAGAAAATGATCTTAGTTAATGCAGTAGGAGCCCTCTCGGCATTAGAGAAAAAGACCCTCGGAGAACTGGTCACAGACTCAGCTACAAAGAAAATCGTGGATGCACTTATTGACGAAAGTTATGCAGTTCTCAAAGATGATCACAATTTGCGACGACTATTTTGGGTCAAGAGAAGGTTTTATAAAACTATCAATCAAGTCAAAACTCATTACAGTTCGATGTACCAAGATGTGCTTTCGGGTAGAGAAAATGAAATTGAATACCTTAATGGATATATTGTCAGGTTAGGATTACATAAGGGAATACCTACACCGATGAACAAGCAAATATACGAAAGAATTAAAGCTCTTCAGTAAACGTTGGTATATGAATTGTAGGATCATTCAACTTTTCAAAAATAGTTTTAAAATCCTCCACGGCCTCACCCACGAAGCAAAATCCCCATCAGGGGATTTTTGCGTAGTGGGCGACTAAACGAGCCATCTGCTCGGCTCGCGTGCAGACAAGCGAATCTGTAAATGTGATAGTATTCATTTCATGAACGTTCTTAATAAAATTCTTAAGTCTATCTATTACACTATAGGAGTTGTGTGGTTTATTGCCGGAGTATTATTTTTCTTTTTTAGACTCGATTCTTATAATCAAACAAGCATAGTCGCAATATACGGAGTAATTTTGACGGCATTAATTATGTATCTCGGCTTATTGCACTCGAAAGCTTGCCTCGTCCGTTCAGTATTGTTTCCAATCGTCTCCCTTTTTAACCTAGCTCTAGGGGTGTTGATCGTTTATACATATTTTTCCTCCACTGATCGCGGAGGGCTAGGTATCTTCTACGCAGTGCTATATCTTTGCCTTACAACACTCGCTTCATTGTGTCTCGGAACCTTCAAAGTGAGAGAGGTCTGGCGTCAATCGGTTCCTATGACAATTATATTGGTAACGCTAGTTATCATTTGGACGTATGTTTTTACTTCATTTTAGAGTTGATAATTTAAAAATTACCAAGTTTCCCTGGGGAAGAACAGCTTTCTTTAAAGATTCTGAGGGTAATGAACTGGCTTTGGTGAAAGATTTTGAATAGAGATGGTTGCATTGTAATTGTAATTTGATACAAATTTGCGCTTTTTCCGCTAAAAAGGGAATAGGAGCTGTCCATAAACCCAACCAAAAAGAGCCTTATTTTAAGGATCGGTTTATACTTGACGTAAGTGTGTATTTATGCTATACTGTACTTATAGTTCTTTGATAACAGGAAGTCTGCTTCGTAGAGGATAAATTGCTCATGAATTTTGTGAGCAGCTCATCCTCTACGAGGATCGCTACCTCATGTTGGGATAGTGAAATCTAGGCACGCCACAACGGCACGCCACAACGGCACGCCAAAAGGATACTAGTATGAAATCGTTACAGCAATTGCAGGACCAAGCGCAACTCGCACTCGCAAATCGTGAACTGGTTGAGGTGGCCGAGAATTTCTCGCCTACAGCAGCCTACGATCGCGCACTCGCGTTGCACTACAGCGAGGGCGTAGCACGAAGCTGTCGGTTCCTGGCGATCATTCGTCGGGACCACGGCACCCAGACGATCAAGCAAATGCTGGAGTCGAAGAAGCAGGTCAGTTGCGACAACCTCTATGCAGAGATGGTCGCCCCTGGTATAAAAGCTTTGGAAACTCTGGTGGGTGCTCCGCTCAGAATCGTCGAACCAGAGGATCGTGGGTTGACTCTCACCCAATACCTTGAGTTGGCGAAACCGAGCACGATTGGACTCGGACTTGAACTCGGCGGATACAAAATCCACATCGAGAGCAAGGTTTGCCACAGCGATGGTCGCTATAGGCTTGTTAACAAGTTCACGGTCATCTCAGCTACAGGTAAGAAGTTGGCAAAAAATGACTACTACAGCTTCTGCCGGGATGAGGAACGGACTGAACAGACAGAGATGCGTCGCAGCCTTCACTGGTTTCTGCACGAGTCCCTGTTCTCACTCAACTCTTGGCCTCATGATTCGGCGCTTCTCGTGATCAGGAATGATTTCGAGAAGCAGGGCATAAAAGTCGCTCCTCGTTTCTACACGGCGTTTGAGGAGGGTAACGAACTGTGGCGCGCTGAGCGCTACGGACTCGTTGACCGAATTATCCAGGTTGGAACCCAAGCTCGTGAGAAGTCTGTCGCTGAAGGTGTTACTGAGAATGCATTGTCGCTTCTCGATTTCGAGATCGCTAAGTCGATTGACCAGGCGCGTAAGCAGGATGGAAACCTCGACAAGAGCGTTTCGCTCGCGGATAAGCTTCGTCAGGGCACCTTCGGAGTCGTCAGCTACACAATAGTTCCCGGACCAAAGGCTCCTAAGACTTATAACTTCCTGACTCATATGGAGTATGGAATGGAAAACTGGGTCGGGCTCCTTAAGAAGAAGGGTTACGGTGGTAGCGTTGTAATCGCATTCTTCAACATCGACAGCGGTATGTATGTCGCTGAGACCGGACAATGCGATGCGTTCCTCTTGCAACAACATGGAACTCGTCCGAAGGATGACATTCTCGATGAAGCCCAGGAAGCCATGGAGAGAGCACAAGCAGCTCGCGGTAACAGTAACGTGCCGAAGTTGCCTCGCTTCAAGTTCGATCCCGACCGTGGCAGCTATGAGACCTGTGGCGGTTTCGACAAGTTCCTCGACGAGCACTTCCCGTTACGTTAGAGTGAGACCAAAGGTTGTAAAATAAATTCAGGAGAGCCTAACCAGCTCTCTTTTCTTTTGGATGAATTATTCTTTTAATAGTAGTGTTTGCGCCCTCTACGACAACACTTAATTGAGACAGCTACTATGCTATGATTCCTTCTATCATGTACGAGTTGATTCTAAATGCAATTATTCTTGGTGTTGTAGAAGGGGTAACTGAATTTTTACCTATTTCTTCAACTGGGCATCTCATTATTGTAAATCACTGGATTACTTTCAGTGAGTCATTTACGAAGGTTTTTGACGTAGTGATTCAACTTGGAGCCATTCTTGCAGTAGTTCTATTTTTTTGGTCAACATTATGGCCGTTTAGCAAAGACGTTTTAAAGCGGGCTGAAGTGGCATCACTCTGGAAAAAGACACTCTTGGCCGTAGTTCCGGCGCTTATCATCGGTGGTTTATTTGGTAGTGCTATTCAGCAGGTCTTGTTTACTCCGTGGGTGGTCGCAACTGCTTTGATTGTCGGTGGAGTAATCCTTGTGTTAGTGGAACGTCGAGAAGTAGCTACTCACTTCGAGACTGTTTCTGAAATTTCATGGAGGACTGCTCTCTGGATCGGCCTCATTCAGTGCCTTTCAATGATTCCTGGAACATCTCGTGCGGCCGCGACAATTATCGGCGGGCGACTGCTTGGTGCGTCACGAGTCGCGGCAGTAGAGTTTTCGTTTTTCCTCGCCATCCCTACTATGGTCGCGGCCGCTGGGTATAGCCTGCTCAAACACGGGGGAAATATGAGTAGCGCGGAGTGGGCAACACTCATAGTTGGCTTTGTCACTTCCTTCATCGTCGCTCTCGGGGTTATTAAGTTTTTAATGAAGTACATTCAAAGTCACACGATGAGGATGTTTGGTTACTACCGAATCGCTTTAGGAGTAATTGTAATTTTGTACTTGATTGCGAGTGCTTAAGTCAGGGTACCCAAAGTGCTATGATGTATGAATCATGGAACACTTACCAAGATTTGTCTCTTTTTCGGAAATTGAATCAACAATTCGCGAGCGAGGTGCGAGTACGCCTGAGTCGCAAAAGTTAATTGATGCGTGGGTGTCACAAGAGGAGAGAAAAGGGATGTTGCTCACTGACTACGGCGAGAGTGTGCGGCACAATATTGGTTTTCTTATGGAAAAGGCAAAACTTCACGCCCTTGCTGGCGAGGATCAGGAAGCGTGGAGTCTGCTTGAGAGTGCACGATACCAGGCATATCAGGAAGGGGAGGAACAATTGCAGCGACTCGTTGAAGAAGAGATGGATGCTTCCAAGTAGTTGAAGCTCATCTAGAGTGGATAACTCGCTTTTAGCACGAAATATTGAGGGGTATACTTGACTGCATATCAATCAATAATTCTTGTATGTTTAAAAAATACATCGTTAGCTTCTCTCTCGTAGTCCTGGTGCTTGTAAGCCTACTTGCTCCAACACAAAGTTCTGCTGAGTCTCGGGCTGATCAGTTGAAATCGGAGATAGCTGAGTTACAGGCAAAACTTACTAAACTGGAAACAGAACTCAAATCTTTGACTGCGACGAGTGCAACTTGTGCGCCATTTACACAAAACCTAACTCTTGATACTCGTAATGATGAGGTAAAAAGACTTCAGGAGTTTCTGTACAAAAAAGGCTTTTTCAAAATAAGTCCAACGGGATACTTCGGTGCTCTTACGGGGGTGGCGGTTCGAAATTATCAGTATTCAGTAGGAATTTCTGAGAGTGACTATTTTGGCCCAGTGACTCGAGCGTATGTTAATGGACAGCTCTGTGGCTCAGTCGCAACGACAAAAACCCAGACGACAAATACGGCCGATTTTAAACTAAGAGAAATCTGGGTAACAGGCTTTTCAGCTAAAGTGGGTGATACACTCACCATCAATGCTAGTCCGAAAGAACTTCCGGCAGGATATCAGGTCTATTTTGAAGCATGGGACGAAAAAGACGCGTCAAAGGTAGCTGAAATCTCTAAGGTTGAATGTCCGTCAAGTCCTACCTGTACACTCATCACTACCTGGAAACCAGCAGAAAGTCTTCTTGAGAAGGGTGATAAACAGTTTGTGATTCGAGCAGTCCTTAAGAAGGGAAATATTGTAGTGAACACTGTAAGAACAGGTAAAGTCTATATGATCGGGAAGCCAGCGTATTCGAGCGAGAAAAATAGTTCATTTGTGAATACAGGTGAGGTGAGTAAGGTTCCAGCGTTTCAGCCTCAGTCTGCGGTGGTAGGTAGTCAGACACCACCAGTGTCATTTGTATTGACGGCGGATAAGGCGACGTACAAAGAAGGCGAGCAGATTAAAATGGTTTTGGTCGCTAAGAACACGAGTAAGGAGCCGGTCATCCTTAACTTCAACTCTGGATGTGCGCGGGTGGTGTACACTGTTGGTGAATTCAATTCTGAAAAATCAGGAACTGCATGTTCGTCTGACCTCGGACAGACTGTCACTGTTAAGCCACAGTCTGAGTATTCGTGGCTCGTGACCCATAATTCTTCGACGTATAAACTAACTCCGGGAAATTACACATTTACCGCTTCAGTGCGCTCAATAAATAAATCTGACTACGCGGGAGTGGAGTGGTATGCTGCACTTCCTGTTCAAGTCACTTCGGCACTCTCTGGGTCTGTGATTCAAGCTCTGGTAGACATTCTTACTCGATAATAAATATATAAAACAAAACACCACCTTGGGTGGTGTTTTGTTTTATATGAACCCTGCGCTAGAGTAGGGGTATGAAACTCATTGCTATTGCCTATGGGGCGAGTCACGATCGTGGTATCAAGGATATGGTCGACGACTACTCACTTCGACTACAGAAATATACTTCATTTGAATGGCAGATTATCCCAGCGGGGAGTTCGCTTGCTGAAGAAGAAAAAAGTCTTATCAAAAACCTTCAGTCAGGTGACTTTGTAGTAGTGCTTGATGAACGAGGGAAAGAGTTTTCCTCGACGGAGCTCTCCGAAAAGATAAACACCTGGCAAGTGGCAGGTCATAAACGAGTCGTATGTGTGATCGGGGGAGCGTTTGGGGTCACTGAAGCAATACGTGAGCGAGCAAATCTTGTCTGGTCGCTTTCAAAACTTGTTTTTCCACACCAACTCGTGCGACTCATTCTTGCGGAACAACTCTATCGAGGTTTTTCAATACTAGCAGGTACAAAATATCACCACGAGTAGTGGATGAAATAAAGTCTGGGTCTGTGATATAGTCTGTATATGAAAAATAAAGCAGTATCAGTGATCATAATTGTACTCATCCTTGCCCTTGGTGCGTACATCATCACACGAGACGGTAAAGTAAAGATGGGCGCTCCAGTCGATGAAGCGACATATGTCGTTCCAAAGGTGGATTATCAGTCAACCTCTTCTCGAAAACCAATCGAGGGTTGTGCATGGAAGCCATATGTGGTCGAGCGACTCGGCTTTGCAATGAATGTACTTGATTGCAAGGACAACGATTTCTCGGATACAACTTTTGTTGATAGTGCAAACGTCATCTTCCAAGTGTCAAAAGGGGACGTAAATAATCCTGATAAGGGAGTGAAGATGGTCGAGATTTGGGAGAAAGATGCCGCTAAGTCAATGGAAGCAATCATTAAGGAAAATTTCATCTCACGACTTACCGGTGATGAGAAGACTGGCTGTGCAGTAACTTCAAACTTCGAACTTTCTTCAAAGAATAAAGATCGTGTTCGATACGCAATCCGACCGACTGGCTCATACGTAGCAAAAGCTCAGGCACTCCGAGTAAAGGATGCAGGAAAGATGATTTGTGGTGAATACGGTCAGGGAGATGTTATCGGATACTTTGAATTCCAGAGTGCTACTCCGACAAAATACGCCTTCATCCGTGTAGTCCCAGAGATCGGTCTCTTTGATGAGGACACTGTTCAGCTTTCAAAAGGTGCACAGGTAGAATAGGTTGCCGGATAAAAGTCTCGGGGTGTATACTAGGATTATTAGTAGCTAATACCAAACACATGAACATGTGGACATGGATTGTGCTCGCGGTCGTCGTCGTAGCAGTGATTGTCTTCTTTGTACTCAAGTCAAAGAAAGCAGAAGACGCAGCGCCTACAAACCCACCTCAGACTCCTACACAGATGTAAGAGCAACAAAAAATCCCCGTACGGGGATTTTTTGTTGCAAGTATGTGTCTACTGCCGTGGCTTCCAAGGAAAGAATGAGTTTGTCTTTGAAGCGTAGAGTTGATAGTCGGGGTTGTCTTTGTACCGAGCTTCAAGCATTGGAATTCCTGAGACTTTGAGGATAAGGATGGTGATGGTGAGAGGAGAGACGATTGTCCAGAAACCGTTTGGAATGCCGAGAGCGATAATCCAGATACCCCACCACATGACAACTTCACCGAAATAGTTTGGATGACGAGTGTATTTCCAAAGACCGGTTGAAAGGATCTTTCCTTTGTTTTCAGGATTCTTAATAAATTCGTCCAATTCGTAGTCTCCGCGAACTTCAAAAAAGTAACCGACAAGCCACACAATACCTCCGACGATCGCCCATGAGAGAGTCTCGGTATTAGAGCTATTGATAAAAAGAACTGAGCTCGAGATGAGGACAATGAGCGCGCCCTGCAACATGTAGATCTGGAAGAATGAGCGAGTTTTAAACCAAGTCCAAGTAGATCGCCAGTTTGCGTAGCGGAAATCCTCGGGCTTATTTTTGTTACGTGAATAAATACGAGAAGACAGACGGATAGCCCAGGCCGCAACAAGGGTCGTTGTCACTACTTGAGTAAGGCCGATGGTGTGAGTAAAGAGTGAATAAAGAGCAAGAATCAAAAAACCGTATCCATACGCCACATCGACGATACTATTTTTCTTTTTAATAAGTCCGATGGCAAAATTTACCACCATGTACGCAAAGATAATCAATGCGCTTTCTAAAATGATATGTGTCATGTACCTAGTATATCAGGTCAAGACACATAGACGACAGGCCTAGATACGGAATCCCCATGGACTAGCATCTGAAAGTCGTTCGCGCCGAGCGAGGGGGAACTGGAGGAGGGAAAAGATGGTGGTGAGGAGGGTGGTAATGATTTTGTAATCAATCCAGCCGTGTGCCGAGAGAGTGTGTCGGGCAACTTCATTACCGATAGTGAGAATGATAAACATCCACATCCAACGCCACGTAAGTGTACGCCATCCACGATCATTCATCGCAAAGAGTCCGTCGAACAGTGGCTTCATAAACGCTTTTCCTAACAAAAGTCCGCCTGCCAGTATGGCTGCTAAGATACCGTTGTAAAGCGTGTCTTTGAAGATGATGAAACTGGGGTTATCGAAAATGACGGTTGCACCACCAAAGGCAAGTACTGATCCAGCGACCAGGACAGGGAACCAGGCAATTTTTTTACGCTCAATGATACTCACGCTGAAAGCGAGAGCGGTCGCAATTACGAAGATGAGCGTGGCCAAGACAAAAGAGAGGTAGTGACTTACTCCAAAGAACACAAAGATCGGCCCGAATTCAATCAGGAGTGAAGTCCAGATTTTACGTCGCATAAGACTAGTATCTCATAGGTCACAAAAACAATATATACTAGAGATATGAATATCATATATACATTTCTTACTGTATCAGTACTCGGAGCAGTGATCGATTTCGTCTGGATCGGAGTATTGATGAATGGATTTTACAAGAAGGAGCTAGGTGCGCTTGCCCGACTCTCAGATACAGGTAACTGGAACGTGCATATTCCTTCGACGGCGATTGTCTATCTAGCTCTGATGGCGCTTTTAACTATCTTTGTACTACCAAAGGTTGTCGGACTTCCGCTCTGGCAAGCGTTCCTCTGGGGTGCTTTGTTTGGTTTTCTCACGTACTGTTTCTATGATTTTACAAACATGGCGATTCTCCAGGGTTGGACATGGAAAATGTTGATTGTGGATATTATTTGGGGTGGGGTGCTCGGTGGTATTTTGACGGTACTGCTCTCTGTGTTTAGTAAGTTGTATCAGTAAGTTGTATGAAGAAAGTTTTGCACTACATTCCGCACACACTACTTGTTGCGTATGTGATTGTGTTTATGTGGCTTGGGATTGCACCCTATGACCGTACTACATGGTGGGTGGAGAATTTGCCCATTGTTGCAATCGCAGTGTTCCTTGTTATTGCATATGTTCGCGGGACACGCTTCTCGAATCTCTCCTATGTACTGATGGCGGTACTTATCTTCTGGCACACAGTCGGCGGGCACTATACATTTGAACGTGTCCCATTTGATTGGTTTAATAATTTCTTTGGCTTCGAGCGAAATATGTATGACCGTATCGGTCATTTCTCAGTCGGCTTCTACGCCTTTCCGATCATTGAATACATTACCCAGCGGGGTCTGGTGAGTTCTCGGGCAATCCGTTATCTCTTTCCACTCTTCTCGATCGCTTTCGTGGCGATGGGGTATGAACTTATCGAGTGGGCATACGCCGCGACACAAGCTCCAGAACTCGGAGCGGCATTCCTCGGAAGTCAGGGTGATATTTGGGACGCACAAAAAGACATGCTCTCTGACACACTTGGGGCTGTTTGTGCGCTCGCGCTATATGCGTGTCTTCCTCAAAAGGAAGATCAGAGGGAAGTGGGATTGACTCACTAAGGTTTTTGTTTCCTATCCCTCTGATGTGGCTTGCCTAGAGATTTTTTGAGGAGTATTATTTTCTTCAGCAAGAACTTTGAGGCGAGTGCTTCATAGCGATAGGGGATGACTCCTGAAACGGGTACACTATCTGCAACAAAGTCGCTTGTCATTCTGACAGCTGAATTCTTCTGTTTCCCAAATGAAGACCAGTGTCTCTTCCTCCGCGTGCATGCTCGCCTCCCCACCTGGAGTCGTCGTGCTCGCCTCGTCCAACACGATCCGCTGAACGGCGTCGGCCACCCAACTCCCCGGAGTGACGTCCGGCAACTTCCGTGAGGAAGTTGAAACCAGTCAGAAAAATGCGCCCTGCTCGAATCGGTCGAGCGGGCGCCTTTTAATTTGTCCACAACTCTTTTTGTTTTGAAGGCCGGGTGTGTATACTAAACACCCACTATGAAAAACATCACCCAAGCCCTTAATTGGCGATACGCTACAAAAAAGTTTGATACCACAAAAAAACTTTCAGCCGAACAACTAGAAACACTACTCGAGAGTTTGCGATTGACTGCTTCTTCGTATGGATTGCAACCTTGGAAATTTCTTGTAGTCGAAAATCCTGAACTACGAACACAGATTCGAGGGGCGGCTTGGGATCAGTCACAGGTCACTGAAGCCTCACACTTGATCGTGCTTTGCGCAAAGACTGATGTGAATGAGGCTACGGTAGATGAATATATGACTTCAATTGCGGCAACCCGAAAGATGCCTATTGAGGCTCTCGCTGGGTTTAGTCAGATGCTCAAGGGAGCAATTAGTGGAAAGTCGCAAGCAGAGCTCACGACTTGGGCTGCAAAGCAGGTGTATATTGCTCTGGGTACGCTCCTGACGACAGCGGCGCTTCTTGAAATCGATGCTTGCCCAATGGAAGGTTTCGATCCAGCTGCCGTTAATACTATCCTTGGTCTTAATACACAAAATCTCACTGCAACCGTGCTCTGTCCGGTAGGATTGCGTGATGCTAGTGATGATATGATCACTCGAGCAAAGGTGCGATTTCCGAAAGAGAAGGTGATCGAAATTCGATAATTGACTTTCACTCGAGCTTGAATACTATTAAGGTGCGCCGATGTAATGCGCACCTTTTTATATGGATCGACTCAGACAATATTCATACACACTTCCTCAAGAGCTTATTGCTCAGGAGGCACTCAGTAAGCGGGACGACGCTCGACTGTTTGTGTATGACACTAAGACTGATAGGGTGACCTATACGACCGTGGCACATCTTGATGAGTATTTACCAGCTGGGAGTGTGGTTGTTTGTAATAATACAAAAGTAATTCCCGCCCGAGTGACTCTCTTTAAAGAGACTGGTGGGAAGGTTGAACTTCTTTTTTTAATGAATGAATATGAAGTAGGGAAAGACATTCCTTGCATCTCTGATCGAAGGCTTGAAGTAGGGCAGGTGCTGGCACGAGAGGGGTATATATTTAGAGTTACCAAGCAAGTAGAAGCACGTTTTTATCTGTCACCAGAATTCTCACATACCGATATACAGGTATTCCTTGAGACGTTTGGAACGACACCGCTTCCGCCCTATATCAAGGGTAATACTCAAAGTGAGGATATTTTGCGAGAAAGGTATCAAACAGTCTTTGCTGAGCATGCTGGTTCAGTAGCTGCGCCAACTGCTTCACTACACCTCACTCCCGAAGTTTTCAAACGGTGTGCCGAGAAGTCGATTGAGCGAGTTGAGGTTACCTTGCATGTAGGACTTGGAACGTTTGCTCCGATCAGTGAGGAAAATTTTCTACGACGTGAACTACATACTGAGCCACTCGAGATACGACCAGAAGCGATTTCGGTAATTAGTCGGGCTAAGCGAGACGGGCGAGCCGTTGTAGCAATCGGCACCACTACCACTCGTGTTCTTGAGTCGCAGGCTCAGAGTATAGTACAAGCTGAGGGTAGTCTGGTGCGCGGGGCGACATCGATTTTTATCTACCCACCCTATGAATTCAAAGTTGTTGACGCGCTGTTTACAAACTTTCATGTCCCTGAGTCGAGTCTCATGTGTCTTGTCGATGCATTCCTGGGGCATAAAGGGGCACAACGAGGGTTGCTCGAGCTCTATGAATTAGCGATACAAGAGAAATTTCGATTCTACTCATTTGGAGATGCAATACTCATTCTCTAGGCTATACTAAATGTATGAATACTGAACAAAAACTCTTTGAGCTTGAAGCAAAAATAGAGGCAATCTATAAGTCGGTTGAACAGACACGAAAAATACTATTGTGGACGGGGATAGTCACGGTGGCAATGATTGTACTACCAGTGATCGGCCTTCTTTTTGCGATACCCACATTCATCTCTCAGTTTCAGCAACTTTCTACCGGAGTAGGTTTCTAGTTAGCGTGTCGTCTGTTTGTAGTGAGATTTGAGAATTGAAATATCGTGCTCTCGATTTTCTGAACCAAAGACAATATACACCACCGTCTTTCCGCGGACAGGGTCATTAAAATAAGCGGTCATGTTTTGTCCGATTCGGGGAAGGGTGCCAGTTTTTCCACCGAGAAAGTTAGGATCATTGAAAAACAAGTTTCGACTTCGTAAGGTAATGGGAGTGCCATTTACAGAGCTGAAGTGAATTGGTGGGATCTCTCGAGTGATACTGAGAATTTCTGGATGGTTTCGTTCGATGTAACTCAAAAGCACAAAAAGATCGTAGGTGGTACCGATATTCTCATAGGAGAGTCCGGCTGGGTCGACAAGGGTGGTGTCATTGAGACCAGCGCGACGCAGGTCACGATTTCGAATTTCAGTGAAATTCGGGATCTGCTCGGAGATTGCCCAGGCGATATTATTGTCGGACTCAAGGAGGAGGAGTTCGAGGGCGTTGTGGAGACTAAGTTTTTCGCCTGTGTGCCAATTCGCACCCACTGGATAGTACTGGGCACTTGAGGTGCTCATGGTGATAGTGGTCGTTGCTGGGAGTGATGATAAGGCGTTTACGGCGGTCATGAGCTTGGTCATTGAAGCGAGGGGGAGTTTTTCATTTGGCCGTCTCGAGAAAAAGATTTCATCAGTTTCTGGACTACCGACCAAAAAACTCCGCGCGGTAATCTGTGAATCCCAGGCTTGAGTACTGACGCGGGGCACCTCTGGAGGGGTGCTAGTGCTTGGAGCAGGGGGTTCTATAGTGCTGGATGTTGCCGGTGCGAGACTTTCAAAAGTTTCAAAGACGACAGTAGTAGGGGGCTCTGGGTTTTCTTGTGTAAAGGTAGCTACTTGAGCCGCTAGAGGTATAGGAGTAGGTGAATGAAAAAAAGTAGAACTTGCGATAATTCCTCCAAGTAAGAGAACGGTTACTATCATTGTTCTGACGGTATAGCCTCGAGAAGACATTGCAGAGAATTTTAACATAGACAGAGTCCTTCGAATATCGACATAGGGGAGTCGACGGAGGGGTTGTCGTGGTATACTGGGGTCAATATGAAAATCGTCACCTTCTTATTGTCCTTTGCTCGAAAACTTCGCTACAGTATCCCACTTGCACTCCTCGTACTCATTATCCTGTACGTTGTCTTCGGACGATCAGCAGCAACAACAGCTACTACCTACACTGTTACTCGTGGTGCGGTAACAGAAGTCGTCTCAGTAACCGGTCGTGTGAAAGCTACCAACTCAGCCCTCATGTCGTTTAATCGCACGGGAACTATAGAGAAATTTTATCGTGAGGTGGGCGAGCAGGTTGTAGAGGGTGATCTTATTATGGCTCTTGAAAACAAAGCCGAACTCGCTTCTCTTCAAGAGGCTCGGGCGACCCTTGCTGAGCTCACTCGTGGTACGCGTAGTGAAGAGCTCGCGATTCAGCAGTTTGAGACCGGAAGGGCACAGAACTCGTATTCAAATGCCCGTGACGTACTCCTTTCACAGTTGCAGGCAGCTTATGTCTCTGCGGACGATGCAATACACAATAAAGTAGATGTGCTCTTCTCAAATCCACGAAGTCCAAATCCTGAAATCAATCCTGCCTTCACTCTCTCAAATGGAACGTACGAATTTAGAATAGCTTTAAATAAAGATCGAATTGTGGCAGAAGAAGTACTCAATCGTTGGGGCAAACGCCTTGCTTTAGCTCCACTTGAAAACACTGACGCAAATACCTTGATCAGTGATACTCAAAAAGATCTTAAGTGGTTAAACGACTTCGTCTCACGAGTCTCGGTTGCGGTTAATAGTATGCAACCGGTTGGTAGTCTCACTCAAACAGCAATCGATGGATATCGGACTTCTGTCTCGAGTGCGCGTACCGCTCTTTCAACAACAATTTCTGGATTGCTTTCAGCTGAATCAACCTACATCACCGCTCTAGGAAATCGAAATGTACAAGCAGAGTCACTGACTCTCAAGCAAAATGGTGCAACCCCAGAACAAATTCTTGTTCAAGAAGCTCGTGTAGGAAACGCTCTCGCGAATCTTGAAAAAACATACATTCGAGCGCCGTTTGATGGAGTGCTCGTCCGTCGTGATGGTGACATTGGCCAGACTGTTACTCCAACAGATACGGTAGTACTCGTTATCAATCCAGAGAAATATCTCGTTGAGGTAAATATTCCTGAGGTGGATATCGGACGTATATCGATTGGCAACACGGTGAAGATCACTCTTGATGCCTACCCAAATAAAAACTTCACTGGCGCCGTCACTTATATAGAACCAGGAGAAGTAGTGGTCGACAATGTGGTTCGGTACAAGATTCGAGTAACTTTTGATGAAAACTATCCAGAGCTCAAGACAGGTCTTACTGCAAACCTCGATATTGAGACGCAAAAGAGAAATGATGTTGTGGTGATCCCTCTTGCGGCAGTCAGTGAGAAGAGTCGGGAGTTCTATGTTCAAAAAGCCGAGAATGGTAAGCAAGTAGAGACAAAAGTAACTCTCGGACTTCGTGGCGTTGATGGGTCAGTTGAAGTCATCAGTGGCTTGAGTGTTGGGGACGTTATTGAGGTCTCTGGCCTGAAAGCAAAATAAAGTATCCGTGATTGAAGTACGAAATCTTGTAAAAGAATATCCAGAAACACTTGTTACTACTACCGCTTTAGCCGGTGTAACTTTTACGATTACTAAGGGGGAGTTCGTTTCGATTATGGGGCCTTCTGGCTCGGGTAAGTCGACCCTTATGCACATCCTCTCGTTTCTCGATCGGCCGACTTCCGGTGAATATGTTTTTGAGGGAACACCTATGAGTGAGCTCGAGGATAATGATCTCGCGCACATCCGCAATGAAAAGCTCGGTTTCGTTTTTCAGTCGTTTAACCTTCTCGGGCGGGCAAGTGTCTATGAGAACGTGGAACTACCACTACTGTATTCACCACTTCCAGTTTCGGCTCGCCGAGAGCGAGTGGAGGAGGTCGTCCGGGCTGTGGGTTTGAGCGATAAGTTATACATTGAGGCAGGAAAACTTTCAGGAGGCCAAAAGCAACGAGTGGCAATTGCGCGAGCATTGGTGAATTCACCGCGAGTGATTTTTGCAGATGAACCGACAGGAAACCTTGATTCAAAATCTGGTTTGGCAATTATGGATATTCTTCAGAAGTTGCATGCGCAAGGGAATACGATCATTCTCGTTACGCATGAGCTTGCTACAGCACGTTTTGGAACTCGATTGATCAAGATAAAAGATGGGCTAATTGATTCAGATACGCCGATCCTCGATCGTCTCTACGGAGCAGAATCACTTAAATAATATGAAATTACGAGACGCATACAATACGGCGACACGGAGCATCTTCCATGCTAAAGCTCGTTCACTCCTCACGATGCTTGGTATCGTGATTGGTATTGCTTCAGTTATCTTACTGATGTCGCTCGGTCGGTCTGCGCAGGAGCGGATCTTGAATGAAGTGCGTGATGTTGGATCGAACCTCCTCTTTATTATTCCAGGTGCCACAAAAAGTTCCCGAGAGGCGAGTGCTCAAGATTTGGGTATTGTGATCAAAAGTCTCAATGATCAAGATATTACCTACTTGAAGCGTGACCCGGCGGTAGTGGGGGTCACCCCTGAGGTGCGAGGTCAAGCACGAGCGGTCTATCAGAACAACGATACAAAAATTACGTTTATTGGAATCAATCAGGATTATTTCTCTGTTCGAAATACAGGAATCGCGCGCGGGGTTAAATTTCTCGAGAGCGATGTGCGTTCGGGTTCTCGGATTGCAATTCTCGGACAAGACATTGCCAAAACATTGTTTGGCCAGGAAGATCCACTCGGTAAGAATATTCGTCTTAAAGACATTTCATTTCGTGTAGTTGGAATCATTGAGGAGAAAGGGATCGGAGCGTTTGGAATCAATCAAGATGAGTTGGTACTGATTCCGGCGCCCGTTGCACAAAAACAACTCCTCGGAATCGACTACTACAACACCCTTTCCGTGCAGGGAAGTGATTTATATACCAGTGAGTACATAAAAGAACGTGTCACTCAGATCATGCGCGAATCAAACCGCATCACCGATCCGACCAAGGACGACTTCACTGTCTTTTCGCAACAGGATTTATTGTCGCTTATTGGTAATTTGACCGGTGTATTGACGATGTTCCTTACCCTTATTGCATCTATCTCACTCGTGGTTGGTGGTATCGGTATTATGAATATTATGCTTGTGACAGTGACTGAACGTACTAAGGAAATCGGCCTTCGCAAAGCTCTTGGAGCGACAAATAAAGACATTACCTTACAATTTCTTGTAGAGGCGGTGATTATTACCTGTATTGGGGGAGTGATCGGCATTGCTCTCGGAGCCTTTCTCGTTGCAGCGGCCTATCTTGCTATCGTGTATGGCTTTAAACAAGACTGGGTATTTGCCTTACCGGCAAGTGCAGTACTCATTGCCGTCTGCGTTGCGGTCTCGACTGGGCTACTCTTTGGATATTATCCAGCCCGCAAAGCAGCCCTCAAAAATCCCATCGACGCATTACGTTACGAATAGTTGTATACTAGAGGTATATGAATTTTATAGAACGTTTCTTCGGTTCACTCACGGAGGGAGCGGTGTATGAGCATGCGGGAATAGAGCCTCTGAAAGTGGCGGTTAAGTATTTTGCGGTGGCAACACTTTTCGGAGCTTTGATTTTTTCTGTATTCTCGGCTGTGCGTACCGCTTCTTGGGTTCGGACAAATATTACTGAAGCTCTAGTTACAGAAGTGAAGAGCAAGATTCCTGCTGACTTCAGCATTACTTTCGAAAATGGGATTGCGACTACAAGTTACCCACTACCGATTCATATTGGAAAAGAAGATATCAATTCTCTCGCTAATATTTCCGCTCGTTTACGCGTGCGTAATCAAGACTTTCTTCCGGAGACGATTTTCTATTTGGACACACGACAGACGCTAGCCCATTCGCTTCAGGGAACATCGACTCCATTTATCGGAGTTTACCAAGATGGCTACGCGGTGTATACGCAGGAAAGGGGTGAAGGCAAGATGGAGCAGCGCCGATTCTCGTCGAGTTATCGTGATGTGATCACGAGTGGAGAGATTCTTACTTTTGTTGATGGTTTGTACTCATTTATAAAAAATCTTTGGCTCGTTCTACTTTTCGGCGGCCTCGTCGTCACCTATGTATGGGAGTGGGCAGCGCTCGGGACGCTGGCACTTGTAGCTCTCGTGGCACGAGTAATACGCCGAGATACGAACGAGAAATTCTCGGTGTACTTTGCTTGGACACTCTACGCGTATACTTGGCCAAGTATCGTCGCGTGGATATTGTTTATTTTCGGCATCGCTCCGTTTGTAAGTATCCCTGGCGACATTTTCTTTGGCTCTGTGGTGCTCGCTATCGTACTCTGGAACGTTCGTAAGCGAGCCGTAAGAAGTCCCCATGCGTCGGTACAGTAGTCATGGTATAGTAGTGGTCTAATTATAAAAAAATGGAAGCATTATCAAACAAAATTTGGTTTCGGAATTCAATTATTGCCCTAGCTACGATCGCTGTTGTGTATGGCCTATTTGGAGCGTATGCAATGTACAAAGCTGGTCGAGGAACATATCTTCCTTCATTTAGTATTAATGTAAATGGTGAGGCTGAGGTAAAGACTATCCCCGATGTCGCTACACTTACCTATACGGTAACGGTTGAGAAGCCGACGGTAGAGGATGCACAGGCGGAGTCTACAAAGAAACTCAATGCAATTAAGGCCTTTCTTAAAACACAGGGAATTGAGGACAAGGATATCAAGACTGTTGTCTACACTCTCGACCCACGATATATCTACCCACAACCAGCTTATTCATATATGAATACAGTAGAAGTTTCATATGCCGATCGTAAACTCGCTGGATATGTTTCTACTATCAGTGAAGAGATCAAGATCCGTGACACCAAGAAGGCGGGAGCGATCCTGGCAGGTGTAGGGGCGGCTGGTGCAACTCAAGTCTCAGGTATTTCATTTGTAGTTGATAACCCAGAAGCAAAACAGCTTGAGGCGAAGCTTGCGGCTATCGAGGATGCACAAATGAAGGCAGAAAAGATTGCAAAAGGTATGGGAGTAAAGATTGTTCGAGTGACTGGATACTATGAGAACGAGTCTGCCTACCCGATGTATGCTAGTGATATGGGCATGTCAGCTATGTCAATCAAAACAGCTCCAGAGCTTTCAGCAGGGGAGAGTACTATCAGATCACAGGTAACTGTTACCTACGAAATTCGATAGGTTGACAGTCTGTTATTGTCGCGATACTATATAAAAACCAGCCCCTCGGGGCGGTTTTTTAAAAACAAAAACTATATGAGTCTCAAACAATATCTACTTGATACAAAAGCAGAAATGAAACACGTGACCTGGCCGACAAAGTCACAGGCGATTGGGTATACCGTTGCCGTCGTAGTTATCTCTATTATTACGTCAGCGCTTCTTGGTGGTCTCGACTTTCTCGGTCGTCTCGGACTCGGAGCACTCCTTAATCGATAATTGATTACCATGTCAAAACAGCAAACAAACAATGAGCGACATTGGTATGCAATTCATACCTATTCAGGATATGAAAATGCCGTTGCTCGAAACCTTAAGCAGCGTATTGAGTCGCTTGGTATGGAAGATAAGATTTTCCAGGTAATCGTTCCAACAGAGAAGAAGATAAAAGTAAAAGGAAGTAAGCGAGTAGAAGAGGAAGAGAAAATTTATCCTGGATATATTCTCGTGGACATGATCGTGACTGATGACTCTTGGTATGTAGTTCGAAATACTCCACGAGTGACTGGTTTCGTCGGTTCAGGTGTTTTCCCAGTTCCACTCAACAAGCAGGAGATTGATGAGTTGTTCCGACGTATGTCTGATAGTAAAGTTGAACACAATATCGCTCTTGAACTCGGAGAAATTGTGGTTATCAACGATGGCCCTTTCAAGGATCTCGATGGTAAAGTATCTGAAATTGATAAGGAGCGAGGAAAGGTAAAAGTACTCGTCAATATTTTCGGTCGAGAGACACCAGTGGAGCTCGACTTCTTGCAGATTAAAAAACAATAATCAGAAAAATACTTTTCTGATATACTGGCTCGCATGCAGAAAAATGTAAAAATTATCGCCGGAGCAGTAGTTGTTCTCGTGCTTATTGTATTCGTTGCTTGGTTTTTATCTCCAGAACGAGTACGTACAGGAGGACAAGCTCAGGTATTTAGCAGTACAACATCAACTATGAATAAAGAATTTAACATCAAAACAGTAAGTGAAGGTACGGGAGAAGGTGCTCGCCTTGGACAGACTGTAGCTATCCACTATGTAGGCACATTAACCACTGGCGCAGAGTTCGATAGTTCACGTAAGCGAGGGGTGCCGTTTGAATTTACACTCGGTCAGGGAGTAATCGAAGGGTTCACACAGGGCGTACTCGGTATGAAGGTTGGTGAGAAGCGAGTCGTTACTATCCCACCAGAAATGGCGTACGGTGATATGGATATTCCAGGTATTCCTGCGGGCTCGACACTAATCTTTGAGCTCGAACTTGTGGCAATCAAATAGTCTCAAGGGTGAGGGCTTGAATATTAAGGCTTTTTGAGGTATAGTCTCTCCTAGCTGTTACTTATCTTTAGGGAACTAAAGACGGATCCGCTTCAGATCCACATAATTATCAAATTCAAATTCTATGGCAAAAAAAGCAGTAAAGCAGGTAAAACTTATCATCCCTGCAGGAAAGGCGACACCAGCGCCACCAATTGGTCCGGCGCTTGGTCAGGCTGGTATCAACATCGGTGACTTCACAAAGAAGTTCAACGACCAGACAAAAAATCAGGCTGGTGACGTGCTTCCGGTAGTCATCACCACCTACGATGATCGATCATATGATTTCGTGGTAAAGACTCCAGTTACTTCTCAGCTCATTTTGAAAGCGATGGGTAAAGAGAAGGGATCAGGCAAACCAAACACAGTTAAGATTGGAACTATCTCAAAGGCGAAGATTCGAGAAATCGCTGAGAAAAAGCTTCCAGATCTCAATGCGACAACAGTTGAACAGGCAATGAAAATCGTTGAAGGAACTGCTCGAAACATGGGGGTTGAAGTAAAATAACTTCTTCCATACAAAAAGACTCACCATATGGTGAGTCTTTTTGTATCGATATGTATCGGACAGCAGAATAGAGTCTCCGGTGGCGCAAGTTCTAGTATTGATATCTTTTTACTATACTCACCCTATGATTACTACGAGACGAAACGGTGCTCTGCCGTATCAGACAATTCTTTCAATGGTTCGTTCAGGGATAATTGCTGGCGCGCAGGAGAGTTCGGTAAAACCATCATCTCTCGACTTAACCCTCTCTGATGAGATCTATGAAGTTGAAGGCTCACTGCTTCCTAAACGAAACGAGACAGTACGGCAGATGCTCGGTCTTGTTCGCAAGAAAAAACACGATATCAAAAAGCCACTTCAGCGAGACAAAATGTACATCATTCGTCTCAACGAATCGATGAAGCTCCCCAAAAGCGTGTATGCATTTTGTAATCCAAAATCATCGAGTGGTCGTATTGATGTTCATGTCCGATTACTCGCAGACTGTATGTCTCGATACGACGCGATCTATCCAGCGGGGTGGGCAGGAGAGCTATGGATCTCAGTCATACCGCGCCTCTTTCCGGTGCGGTTGTATGAGGGCGTGTCCTTGAATCAGCTTCGTTTTTACAATGGAGATACTCGGTTTTCAGAGCTCGAGCTTGAGATTGCAATGCAAGAATACAAACTCTTTTGGAGACAGAGGGAGGGGACGGCCTATAAGTACGAAGATTTTTATGTTCGAGAAAATGACGGCTCGGTGATCATGACACTCGATCTTTCTGGAGATTGTATTGGCTATGAAGGAATTGTTACAGACGAGGTGCTCGATCTTAAAGAGATTGGTACTGTGCCCGCAAAGAAATTCTTTAAAAAAATTCGACCACAAGGAAAATATTTAAAACTCAAAAAAGGTAGTTTCTATATTCTCTCCACTCACGAGTCGCTGCGAATTCCACCATTCCTCGCAAGTGAGATGGTGCCGATGGATGATCGAGCGGGTGAATTTCGTTCTCACTATGCCGGGTTTTTTGATCCAGGATGGGGATGGGGAGAGAAAGGTGAAGGTAAGGGTCGTCCGATCACCCTCGAGGTGCGTCCATTTGAGGATATTATCGTCCGCCAAGGTCAGCCGATCGGTAAAGTCCGATTCGAGCGTCTCATTGAAGAGCCGGAGTATGTGTACGATGCAATCTCATCAAACTATACAAAGCAGTCTGGCCCAAAACTCGCGAAGCATTTTACAGATAAGTAACGTCGTATTCAAGAAAAATAGTCCCGCCACTCGTCGTGGTACTTGATACGAGTGCAAGATTAATATTTTCTAGTGAGTTGTTAAACAGAGATATTCCTTTTCCGAAGAGGATAGGTTCCACGGTGAGGTAGAGTTTTTTCACTACTTTTGCTTGTAAGAACATCGAGTAGATACTGGCACCACCACAAATTGCCACTCGGGAGAAACCCCTATCTTCAAGTGACTTGATGAGACTGATCGGGTCGAGTTTTGTATTCTCTACACCTTCAAAGGTTCCCGCTGTGCTATAGACGATATTGAGGCGATCCTTGAGTGGTCGCGGTAGCGTCTTAAAAGTTGTGGCGCCCATGACGACTACTCCGGCTTGTTTTGTGAGTTCGACAAATCTACGCTTGTCGTCCTTACTTGTCCAGAGTGCAACATGTGAAGTATCTCGAGCAATGAAGCCGTCAGTGGTGAGAGCGGTGATTATAAATGGGGTGATCATTGTGGGTAAGTGAAACCCCGTGCAAGCAACGCCTGCACGGGGTGAGTTTAAACAGCCATTGGAGCCTTGATGGCTGGATGATGTTGATAGTTCTCAAGTCTGACGAGCGCGAGCACGTCCTCTGGTGAGGTTAGTCCAGCAACGTCGATGTCTGTGAGAGATTTGATCTTTGGGTTGATCCAAAGTGTTGGAAGTGGATAGGGTTCTCGAGAAAGTTGTTCTCTGACCGCATCAAAATGCTCGTGATAGATATGGACGTCACCGAGTGTGATGATGAGCTCGTCAGCGATGAGATCCGTCATCTGTGCCACCAAGTGAAGCATGAGTGCGTATGAGGCGATGTTGAAGGGAACCCCAAGGAAGGTGTCCGCGCTCCGCTGAAGCATGTGGAGTGAGAGTTTTCCTTCCGTAACAAAAAACTGAAATGTCATATGGCATGGTGGAAGTGCCATCTCTTCGAGCTCGCCTGGATTCCAGGCGGTCACAATCAACCTGCGGTCATTGGGATCCTTTTTAATCCGCTCAATTACTGAGGTAAGTTGATCAACTGTGGTGCCATCGGGCCGCTTCCAGTTTCGCCATTGAACGCCATACACCCGACCAAGGTCACCATCAAATTTTGCTTTTGGTTTCCAGTAGGGAGCCTCTGCGTTCGCTGTCCAGATTGTGCAGCCGAGTCGTTCAAGGACGCGATTGTCACTGCAACCAGACATAAACCAAAATAGCTCAGCCGCAACACTGCGGAAGGCAAGCTTCTTGGTGGTGGTGGCCGGAAATCCGTCACTCATTTTGTAGCGCAATTGACGCGTGAAGAGACCACGGGTTTGGCCATTCCGACCTGATCGGTCGGTGCCTGTGTCCATTATTTCTCGCAAAAGATCATTGTAGTTTCGCATAGTGTAATTCTACCTTTCCGGAAAGTATTTTACACATCTAAATTTAGAAAATTGCACTTGGAACACGAAAATACCATCAGGGCAATGATTTCGATTGAGGAATCTGTCGCGGGTGATTTTGTATTTAAAACTCCCGCATATTACAATACCGGCATGAAAGATATTCAAATAAAAAAACTCATTGACGCTGAAGCAAAACGGCAAAAGAAAGTAATCAACTTAATTGCTTCAGAAAATACAGTCTCCAAGGATGTGCGTGAGGCTCTCGGTTCCGAGCTTGTGAATAAGTACTCAGAAGGATATCCTGGCGCTCGTTATTATGGCGGGAATGAAGTTATCGACAAGGTAGAAAGACTTGCACAGGAACGTGCTCTTAAAGCGTTCCGTCTTGATTCATCAAAATGGCAGGTAAATGTCCAAGCTCTTTCTGGATCTCCTGCAAACCTGGCTGTGTACACTGGTCTTGTGCCGCTCGGCAGTAAGATTATGGGCATGTCGCTCGATCAGGGTGGACACCTTACACACGGTTTCAAGGTCTCTCTTACTGGTAAAGCGTGGGTACAAGTGCCCTATGGAGTTGATCCTCAGACTGAGACTTTAAACTACGAAGCGGTCAAAGAGCTGGCTTGTAGAGAGAAGCCGGCAATAATCGTAGCTGGATATACTGCCTATCCTCGAATGGTTGATTGGAAGAAGTTTCGTGAGATAGCTGATAAAACTGGAGCGATCCTAATGGTAGACATGTCTCATCTGGCAGGGCTTGTTGCAGGCGGAGTGTATGCAAGTCCATTTGAATACGCAGATGTGGTAACTACGACAACACACAAGACTCTTCGCGGTCCTCGAAGTGCTTTGATCTTTAGTAAAATAGATGCACGAGAGCTTGGTAAAAAAATCGATAAAGCAGTCTTTCCTGGATTACAAGGCGGTCCACATGATAATCAGGTTGCGGCAGTCGCTGTAGCCCTCAAAGAAGCCGCTAGTCCAGCGTTTAAGAAGTATGCTACTCAGGTGGTCAAAAATGCGAAGGCGATGGCAGACGAGCTATCTGTACTTGGTTGGAGAATTGTCTCTGGGGGTACAGACTCTCATCTCGTTTTAGTTGACACGTGGATGAATGGTAAAGGGATAGGAGGTAAAGCGGCAAGTGATGCTCTTGAAAAAGAGCGGATTATTGTTAACAAAAATACTATTCCGTTCGATACGCGCACACCCGTCGACCCGTCTGGTATTCGGCTCGGATCCGCCGCTGAGACAACTAATGGAAAGAAAGAAAAAGATTTTAGAAAGATCGCAAAGAGTATTGATAGTGTCTTACGAAAGCTGATTGCAGAAAGAGTATAACTCTGTAAACTTCTACTTGAAACCTATGAACACTGCACTTAAAGGTAAGCTCATTGTCATCGAGGGTGGAGATGGGGCAGGGAAAGGCACACAGGCAGCCCTCCTCAAAACTGCTCTCGAAAAACTTGAAAATCAAGTCACAGCGCTTGATTTTCCTCAATACGACACACCAATGGGTGCCCTCATAGGACGGGCACTCAGAGGTGAGTTTGGCGACTGGAGCACTATACATCCAGAACTCGCCTTTCCGCTCTATACGATTGATCGTGTGGCGGCGAGAGAGCGCATCATCACAGCGCTTGGTCAGGGGGTGGTGATTTCGAATCGATACACCCAAAGCAATATCGCCTATCAAATGGCGAAATTTTCTGAACAGGCAAAAGCGCTTGAGTTCGCTCGTTTTCTCGAGACGCTTGAGCACGACACCCTCGGTATACCACGTCCAGACATGGTGATTTACCTCAAGGTGCCTTCGGCGATAGGTCAGGCACTTGTTGCCAAGAAAGAAGCTCGAGGGTATCTCGGTGAGAATGCCACGGGTGCCCTTGATTGCAATGAAGCCAACAGACCGTATCAACAAAGGGTGGCGGACATGTATACCTTGCTTGCCGGGCACTATCCGTATTTCCGGATTATCGACTGCGCGCCGCAGGGTGAGATTCTGCCCCGTGAGGAGATTCATGCACGGGTGATGGAACAGGTGCTGGCAGTTTCGTAAGGTGTTGAGTGAAGTTTTCTCAGGTGGCCCGGTCACGAAGTGACCGGGCCATTCTTGTAAAAAACAGCCTTTCACTCTAAAGTAGAGTAAATGGATATACAGTCGACGCTTATTAAACGAATCAGTCAGACGCTTCGGTCGCTCGGAATCGAATCCCCGAAAGCTTTTTCAATCGAGCGTTCAGTCATTGAAACTCATGGCGAGTTTGCCACCAACGTCGCCCTCGTCCACGCTAAGGAACTTAAGAAAAATCCACGAGAGTTAGCAGAGCAGATAGTCACTGAACTTCAGACCAATTCAGCGGATCTTATTAGTAAGATTGAGATTGCTGGTCCAGGATTCATTAATCTTTTTCTCGTACCTCGTTTTTATACTGACGTTGTTTTGAATACGACTGAACATTTTGGCTCATTGGATATTCTGGCAGGTAAAAAAGTTTTAGTTGAATACACTGATCCAAATGCCTTCAAGCCTCTCCATATCGGCCACCTCATGAATAATGCTCTCGGCGAATCAATTTCTCGTATCATTGAAAATGCTGGAGCAGAAATGATTCGAATGTGTTACCCGAGTGATATTGGGTTACATATTGCTAAAGCCGTATGGGCAATTACCAAGCATCAACAAGAGCTACCTCAAGAAAGCGACCCGGTTATCGTCCGAACCGGATTTCTTGGAAAGATGTACGTCTACGGAACCGCTCAGTATGAACAGTCTCCGGAGATAAAAGCCGAGATTGATTCAATAAACAAAAAACTCTTTGAGAAAAGTGATGCAGACCTCGTACAGATTTACGAGACTGGAAAGCGATGGAGTTTAGAGCACTTCGAGGAAATCTACAAAAAAGTAGGAACTGTTTTTAATGAATATATTTTTGAGAGTGAAATTTCATTTCCGGGAAAAGAAATTGTCCTCGCTCATGTTGCTACTGGAGTGTTTGAAAAAAGTGATGGGGCGGTGGTGTATAAAGGTGAAAAGAATGGTCTTCACACACGTGTGTTTATCAACTCAACTGGGCTCCCAACCTATGAGGCAAAAGAGATTGGTTTGAACACTGAGAAGTTTCGTCGACATCCAGAGCTTGAGCAATCGATCATCATTACAGCGAGTGAGCAAAACGAATATTTTAAGGTAGTCCTTTCGGCGCTCTCGGAGATAGATTCTAAAATCGCGCAGCGTACTAAACATATCGGTCACGGAATGATGCGTTTCGCTTCAGGTAAAATGTCGTCACGAACGGGCAATGTCATCACTGGAGAATCAATGATCGAAGATGCGCAGGCGTTGGTTCATGAGAAAATAGCAGAGCGTGCGTACGACGAGCAGACACGAAAAGAGGTGAGTGAAAAAGTTGGTATCGGAGCAATCAAGTACACCATCCTTCGCTCGAGTCCAGGGTCGGATATTATTTATGATGAAGAAAAGGCGATAGCGTTTGAAGGTGACTCTGGTCCGTATATTCAATACAGTGTTGTTCGAGCACGGTCGGTTTTAGCAAAAGCTACTGGAACGGAAGCTGTCGTTCCTCCTCTTGAAATCGGCAATCTTGAACGTCTGATCGCAACGTATCCGCAGATTACGCGGCGAGCGTATGAAGAATTTTCACCGCATACTATCGCGGGGTATTTGATCGAGCTTGCCCGAGAGTTCAATGCTTTCTATGCCCAAAACAAAATCCTTGAAGCCGGAGAAGTGACTGGATACAGACTTCGTCTCACCCAAGCGGTCGCACAGGTACTGACTCATGGTCTCAACTTGTTAGGTATTCAAGTTCCTAAACAAATGTAGGTGGGGATAAATCCGAGTCGGCTTTCTAGAGAGAGTGATACCATAGAAGAATATGATCACTCCAGAACTTAAAGCGTATATTGCACAAGAACGCGCACTCGGCATTGCTGAGACAGAAATATACACTGCTCTTAAGGCGGTTGGATGGCAAGAAGGAGATATTCAAGAGGCACTCAAGCCACTCGTTGGTCCTGCACCAGTGGTGCCGGCCAAGCCAGTCGCTCCAGTGACAAGTCCAGCGTCTTCACCGGTCGTATCCCCTCAGGCTCAAACATCAGGGAATACCACCCAACCAAAACAGGTGGCATCTCCTGCTATGCAGATGCCCCAAACTCAAGTTGCTAATTCTACCCAGGCACGATTTGGTGGTGCATCAGCGAGTCAGTTTAATGCCAGTGCCTTTAGAACTACTTTGCAAGAAGCCGTTAAACAACCGACAGCTTTTCAAACTCCATTTGCAAAAGTTCAGCCAGCAGGGCCAAGCACGGAACCGACTATCGGTCCACGTATTGTGAATAAAGATGTCTTGAAGGCCAATGAAGCTTCACAGGCAGCCCTTCCACAACACCCACCAAAGAATCCTTTGTGGATGTATATCGTAATCGTCGTGTGTATTCTTGTTACTGCTGGAGTATTTGCCTGGAACAAATACCAGAGCATGCAACCAATTGATTTGAGTGAATTCGAGCAACCGATTCTAAATGTACCACTACCGACGACCACTCCACGACGTTCACCTACATTACTCGCATCAACTACTCCGACAGTCACGATTACTGATTCAGGAATAAAAGCGACGACCTCGCCAAATGTTCCATTGGCCGAGAACGTGTATGAGCTCTTCAAGGGTTTGCCGGATCTTACAGCTGATGAGGAGAGGGTTGTGCGTGAGATCACTCAAGAGAGTACTACGGTAACGCCAGCTCAGGTGGCACTTGTCAGTAAGTATGGAGCCTACATAAATGCAGTCGTTGGTCAGAAAGGGAGAGCTCGTTTTTATTGCGACGTGGCTCTGACAGGTTGCTCATACAGTAAAGTGGGCAATGCGGTACGACTCGCCGTCATTCAGTCAATCGATCTTCAGGCAAAGAAAAATTACAAAGGTGCTATCGCTGGCCCACGAAATCTCATTGAGCTTGGTGAAAAAGTCCTAGCCGACGCAGATCATCCGACGAGCACCTTTGTCGGTCTGTCGATTCTTGATTTTGCGTATGCCCGCGTAGCTTCAGTTAATCCACTGTTGGCAGTTTCAGATCGTATCATTCCAACTGAAGCTGAAAATACTGCTCGGACAGTTCGTATTCAAAAAGCATTAGATAATTCACTCAATGCATACTATCTCGATACCAAAGAGTTCATTAAAGTGGTCGGTCAGTCGACTAGTACCATACCAGCTCGTCTGAAGAACCGCAGTGAAGAGATTACGACACTACGAACTGGTCTTAAGGCGGGAGAGTGGGACACGGCAGCAACCACGCGCCTCTATTTTGACTCAATACAGATTGAGAAAAAGAATGTTGTTGCCTCATGCACAGCCACAAGCACAGCATCGAAAGGTGATAGTGAATTTTCTGCTGATAAAAAGACACTCCCAAATTACAAGGGGCGACTCCACTATGCGACTGAGTATCTAGGCTTCGGGGCGCTGATGACGAGTAAGTGTTCAGTACTTGGTAGGACCGCTACACTTAAGTAGCTTGAAAAGAGACCCGAGACGTATTACTATACATCACATGAAGTCAAACCGAGGTACACGAATTTCTATTGCAATTAGTAACGGGTAGTACCTCGTGAGTTTGACTTAATTCCTCAAAAGATAAGCCAGACTCACTCGCGTCTGGCTTATTCTTTTATTTATTTTATGTCACATACAAATCCACACATGAGCGAAACGGCGCGACGAGAAGAAAAAACTCTCGCCCATTGGAAGCAGCATCGAATTTTCGAAAAGACTTTGGAGAAAAACGCTCCACGTGGAGAATTTATTTTCTTCGATGGTCCACCCTTTGCTTCAGGTACTCCTCATTATGGACATATTTTGGCGGGCTCAATCAAAGATGTCATTCCTCGGTACAAGACGATGTGTGGGTTTCGTGTACCTCGACGATGGGGATGGGATTGTCATGGGCTTCCGATAGAGAACCTTGTTGAGAAAGAGCTTGGACTCAAGAGTAAAAAAGACATTGAGCAGTTTGGAATTCAGAAGTTCAATGAAACTGCTCGAGAGGTAGTGCTTCGATACGCTGGAGTTTGGCGTGAGCAAGTGCCGCGATTTGGGCGTTTTGTAGACATGGAGAATGACTATCGGACAATGGACATTGAGTACACCAAATCCGTCTGGTGGGTCTTTAAAACATTGTTTGATAAGGGGTTAGTCTATGAAGGATTCAAGAGTATGCATTTGTGTCCACGTTGTGGAACAACGCTTTCAAACTTCGAGGTGAATCAGGGGTACAAAGATATCACTGATATCTCAGTGTATGTAAAATTTGCGCTGGTCGACGAACCACAGACTTTTATCATTGCTTGGACGACCACACCTTGGACACTTCCTGGTAACGTCGCTCTTGCGGTCAATTCTGAAATAGATTATGCAGAGGTTGAGTTAGTTGGTAGTTCTGAAAAGTATATTGTTGCTCAAGCTCGCGTCGAGACGCTATTTAAGAAAGATTTCAAAATTCTAAAGACGTATAAGGGTTTAGCTCTTACTGGTAAGAAATATGCGCCGGTTTTCGATTACTACGCCCAGGATTCTAATCTCAAGAATCGCGAGAATGGCTGGAAAATCTATGCCGCAGACTTCGTTACAACTGACGATGGTACCGGGGTAGTTCACATCGCTCCTGGGTATGGCGAAGACGACTATCAGCTCGGTGTAAAACACTCTCTGCCATTTATTCAGCATGTCGGCGTCGACGGGCGTTTCAAGCCCGAGGTTCGTGATTTCGTCGGGTTGTATGTAAAGCCGAAGGGTGATGCAGGGGAAAAGGATCCTCATCAGAAAACAGACGTAGAAGTCATCAAGTGGCTTCATATGCACGGTGCGCTTTTCGCAAAGGAAAAACTCGTTCACTCATATCCGCATTGTTGGCGCTGTGAGACTCCGCTTCTAAACTACGCTGCCTCAAGTTGGTTTGTGAAAGTAACATCTTTCAAAGACGAGCTCGTAGCTGCTAATAAAGATGTACGCTGGGTGCCTTCTCATGTGGGGGAAGGGCGTTTTGGAAAGTGGCTCCAGGGTGCTCGCGATTGGGCAATCTCACGTACTCGATACTGGGGGGCGCCACTACCGGTATGGAAAAGTGAAGATGGTACTGAAGTAAAAGTTCTCAGTACAGTTGAAGATATTGTGGCACATTCAAAAGTCCGCAACACGCTGTATCTGATGCGTCACGGGCAAGCCGAAAGTAATCTTCAGAATAAAGTCAGTACTGATCCAAATGCGCCAGATCACCTCACTCCTGAAGGGGTAGCCCAGGTGCGCTTGAGTGCTCAAAAACTCAAAGGTAAACATATAGATGTGGTGGCGGTGTCTCCATTCGTGCGCACACAGGAGACATTTAAAGAGGTGCAAGATGTCCTCGGGCTTTCTGATGCACATATCGTTGTTGATCCACGACTTGGTGAACTCGGTGCTCGCGCCCTTCATGGGAAAAACTGGGAAGAATTCCACGCACAGTTTCCACATCGTAAGCAAGCCTTTACCTACACGCTTCCTGATATGGAAAATCTGACTGCAGTGCGCGCTCGTATGGTTGCAGCTGTAGAAGATATTTCAGAAAAGTTTTTTGGCAAAAATGTTTTGATTATTGCTCATGGTACACCTCTACGAGTATTGCAAAGTCATTTTCTCGGACATGTTACTGATGAGCTCGTTGCGCCATTTGGTAACGCTGAAGTTCGAGAAGTGCTCAGTGTAAAACTTCCGCGTAACCCCTCATACGAAATCGATTTTCACCGACCGTATATCGATGGTCTTGAAATACTTGATTCAAAAGGAAAGTTGATGACTCGAGTGCCAGATGTCTTTGATTGTTGGTTTGAATCTGGTTCAATGCCGTACGGCGAGGCTTGTTTTACTGGAACACCGACGATGGCTTTTGATCCAGCTCAAGGAAAGGGATTTCCGGCGGACTTTATTGCTGAAGGACTCGATCAGACTCGTGGTTGGTTCTATGCTCTGCTTGTGCTCGGTACAGCACTCTTTGGACGAAGTCCATTTAAGAACGTGATTGTGAACGGTCTTGTGTTGGCAGAAGATGGTAAGAAAATGTCCAAGAGTCTCAAAAACTATCCAGACCCGCTCGAGGTCATTCGAGCATACAGTATGGACGCTCTGCGACTTGTCCTCCTTGGTTCACCGGTTGTTTCAGCGGAAGATCTACATTTCTCTGAAAAATCAGTAGCCGAAGTCCAGAACAAAGTTTTAAATCGTCTGGAAAATGTCTTAACTCTCTATAAGCTCTATGCTGATGAGACTATCAGTGCACAGGCTCACACAACACATATTCTCGACCGCTGGATGATTGAACGCCTTCGCGGAGCGCATGCAGCTATCACACATGCTCTTGAGTCGTATACTCTTGATGTTGGTGTTCGAGAACTGACAACGCTTGTTGATGATGTCTCTACCTGGTACACGCGTCGCAGTCGCGAGCGGTTCAAGAGTGACGATGTAGAAGATCGTCGAGAAGCGCTAGAGACGACTCGCTTTGTACTACATGCAATCGCCAAATTACTCGCACCGTATGCGCCGTTCTTTGCCGAGACACTCGCTTTCGAGATTGGCCGAGGTTCTGAAAGTATTCATCTTGAAGAGTGGGATAGTGTCACAAGCCACGATCAGGCACTCCTTGATGGTATGAAGTCTCTACGCGAGGTGATTACCAATGCTCTCAAGCTCCGTCAGCAGGCAGGAGTCAATGTTCGTCAGCCGCTCGAATCATTCACAATTCCGAAAGGGGTATTTGGTGAGTACACGCAAGAGTTTAAAGACATTCTCAAGGCTGAACTCAATGTTGAAGAAATACATGAAGGCACCGAGTATGCACTTGAAACAAAATTGACACCAGAACTTAAAGCAAAAGGGGTTGTGCGAGAGTTCATCCGTCTGGTACAAGATGCTCGTAAAGAAAATAATTTCTCGATTCGAGATCAGGTGACACTGAAAGCAGTAGTGCCAGCAGAAGTGCACACATTGCTTCAAGCGACCGAGATACGTCAACAAATTCAGAAGGTGACACTCGTAACCGCTCTCGAGGTAGAGGAAGGCAAAATGGAGAATCTAGAAGAAAGTGAATTGAAGTTTGGTCGTTAAGATTTTGCAGTGTATACAATCTACACAACTCACGCCTTTCTTCTCCGAGAATTCTCTCGCGGAGAAGCTGATAAAGAACTCTGCTTTTTAACAGATCGTTTTGGTGTGATTTATGTCGTGGCGAGTGGAATTCGCAAACTCGCTTCAAAAAATAGAATGCACCTTGTCTCTGGGGTAAAACTCTCCCTCTCACTTGTAAAAGGGAAGAATACCTGGCGTCTGACCGGGATAGAACGAGTCGCGCCAGAGAGTGGGTTGCGCGTTCCGTATTCACTGGCGACGCTGGCAATTACAAAATTGATTGTACGTGAAGAAAAACTCCGAGAGATTTTTGATGAGTTCTCAGCAGCGAGCGCTCTCTGTTCTCCTGAGTCGAGTAGCTTCGTCGATCGAGCCCTCACGCTCCGCGTACTGTCCTTGCTTGGCTTTATGGAACAGTATCAGTCACATTCACTTAAAGACCTTCTGGCCGAAACGCCAGAGGTTAAGGTGCGTTATACAGAGCATCTTACTCGTAGATTGCAGGAACTCGCGATAGTATACTAATACCTATGGAAGAAAAGAAACCAAGTCGACTTGATATGCTTGATGGACGAATTCATTCACCTGAGCATCAGATAAAGCGCGATTCAAAACGTCAGGTTCACCTCGACGAGCCATTGGTTATTAATGCATGGGACGAGTCTCCGCTCCCGAAAGAAGATTCTCCCTACGATCATGCTCCCAAGCATCATTTTCTCAAAGCGCTGTTTTACTTTGCTCTCATTGCCTGTATTCTCTCGGTTGGCTATTTCGGTTACAAGATCTATCAAGATAAAAATTTCGTCTCGGTCGACAATATAATCATTAATGTAATTGGTCCGAAAGCTGTCGGGGCGGGTGACATCTCTTCATTCGATATCAGTGTCCAGAATAAGAATAATTCAGCTCTCATCTTTTCAAGTATGAGAGTAGATTTTCCTAATGGCACCAAAAAAGCTGATTCAAGCAATGCTGAATTGGCTCGAGAGAAAATTGATATCGGAACTGTCCTGGCGCAAAAAGAAGTTCGCAAGAACATTCAGGCGCGCATCTTTGGTGCACAGAACTCTACGCTGACAATTCGATTCACGCTTGAGTATCGAGTGCCAGGCTCTAATGCAATTTTTGAGAAGTCGTATCAGTATCCAATCTCGATCGGAACAGTGCCGCTGACGGTGAGTGCGGATATTCTTGAGCGGGTGAATTCAGGGCAAGAGCAGGAAATCACGGTCACCGTAGAATCAAATACTAATCAACCACTCCCGGGTCTGCTTTTGCAGATAGAGTATCCTTTTGGATTTAAATTCACCTCGGCTAATCCGCTCCCGACATATGGTTCAGATGTCTGGGAAATCGGTACCCTTGCCCCTGGTTCAAAAAAGACAATTAAACTGCGTGGGGTAGTGATCGGACAAGACGCTGATGTGCGAACGTTTGGATTCTCTGTCGGTACGGCCTCTGCGCGTGATCAAAAAGAAATAGGGGCATTGCTCGCTGTGCGAAAAGATACGCAAGAGATCGACCGTCCGTTTCTCGATGTCAGTCTCGCTTTGAATGGTGACGAAAGCTCAAGTGATTATTCTGCACGTCGTGGTGAGACGATTCGAGGAGTGATCAACTGGCAGAGCACTTCAGAGACTCGAATCGCTGATGCGGTGGTCGAGTTACGAATCTCTGGTCCGGGACTCGATAAGCGTCAAGTCGTTGCCGATTCAAATGGTTACTACGACTCAACTCGAGGGGTCATTACATGGAACAATCGAAGTGTGCCCGAGTTTGTCACTATCAACCCTCAAGACCAAGGTCAGCTAAACTTCAATGTCACTGTGCCGCGTGATTTGGCAGATTCAATCTATCAACCCTTCGTTATTGAGATCAGTGTTCGGGGGAATCGCTCTGATGAATCAGGAGCTCCAGTGGCACTCAATTCGGTAGTCTCACGACGTGTTCAGCTTGTCTCAGAACTGGCTCTCGCTTCACGAGCGACTCGAGCAACTACCCCATTTGTACAGAGTGGTGTAATTCCACCTCAGGCAGATAAAGAGACAACGTATACTGTCGTCTGGACAGTGACGAATACTCGAAATCAGTCTGACGATGTGGTGGTTCGTGGAATTTTACCGACGTATGTAAAGTGGAAGGATCTTCGACTGCCTGAAAATGAACCACTGACATTCAATGAGCGTACAGGTGAAGTGATCTGGAATATTGGCACCCTTGAACCAGGGGTAGGGTTTGGTAAGCCAGCTCGGACGGTATCTTTCCAGGTCGGGCTTAAGGCGAGTGTGAATCAGGTGGGGCAGGTTCCGGATCTGGTGACTCAAATCGAACTCAAAGGAGTGGATCATCGCACACAGGTTGCATTGAGCGACAAAAAAGTTAATCTTACTACACGTATTACAACCGATCCTGGGTATCGTGCGGGGGATGAGGTTGTAAAACAGTAATACTATGAATACATCACAGGATAATCGGATGGAAAAATTAATCTCTCTGGCGAAGCGTCGTGGCTTCATTTACCAGGGTTCGGAGATCTATGGTGGTCTTGCTGGTACGTGGGACTACGCACCTCTCGGTGTCGCCCTCAAGAAAAATATTGAAAATCTCTGGTGGAAGCGTTTTGTGCTCGACCGAGAGGATGTATATGGAATGGACGCGTCTATTTTGATGAATCAAAATGTCTGGAAGGCGAGTGGTCACGTGGACACGTTTACTGACCCGCTTGTGGAAGATAAAAAGACTGGAAAGCGATTTCGAGCTGATAACCTTCTTGAAGAGGCGGGTGTCGACGTGAAAGGAATGACGCTTGAAGGTATGAATGCGGTAATTAAAGAGAAAAAGATTTTAAGTCCGGATGGCAACCCACTTGGAGAAGTGCGTCGTTTCCAGATGATGCTCTCAACTCACGTGGGGCCAGTCGCTGATGCTGAGTCGGTTACGTATCTACGACCAGAAACGGCTGGTGGTATGTTTGTTAACTTTAAAAACGTTCTCGATTCATTTCACCCTAAGTTGCCTTTTGGTATGGCTCAGATTGGAAAAGCCTTCCGTAACGAGATCGCTCCACGAGATTTTATTTTCCGAGTGCGAGAACTTGAGCAAATGGAGATCGAATACTTTGTTCGTCCAGAAAATTGGCGGCCAGTTTTTGACGGTTTTCTACAGGAGCAGCGAGCTTTCTTGGAACAAGATCTCGGTTTAACCTCAAGCAAGATACATCAAGTAGAAATTCCTGAAGCCGATCGTGCGCACTATTCAAAACACAGTGTCGATCATGAGTTTGATTTTCCATTTGGCCAAAAAGAGCTTCTTGGTTGCGCATACCGTACGGATTACGATTTGAAGAATCACACAGAGGCTTCTGGTACATCATTGACGTATTTTGACGAAGAGTCGAAGGAGCGTTTCTTCCCACACTGCATCGAACCAACATTTGGTCTTGGTCGTCTGCTACTTGCTGTATTTTCTGATGCCTATCGTGAGGATGTGGTAGAAGGTGAGCCACGTGTCTACCTCGCATTCTCTCCACGCGTCGCTCCAGTTAAAGTGGCAGTATTTCCACTTCTAAAGAACAAGCCAGAACTGGTTTCAAAAGCCCGAGAAGTTTTTAGTACGCTTAAGAAAGAGTTTGGCGCGGTGCTCTATGATGAAGCGGGAAGTATTGGAAAGCGCTATCGTCGTCAGGATGAAATCGGTACACCATTTTGTGTGACGGTTGACTTTGATACTATTGAGAAAAATGAAGGAGTCACGGTTCGTTTTCGAGACACAGGAGTCCAAGAACGAGTTTCGCTCGAGAAACTCTCGGAGTATCTACGAGAAAAACTCAGTTAATTCTCCACAGAGCGTACTATATTCAAGTCTCTCATAGTATGATAGAGAGGCATGAAGAATACTATTACGATACAAATCTCATCCGGTTCGATTGCCAAGACGCTCATTTTCATAGCATTGGCAGCTCTGATGTTTTGGATGAGAGATATTGTCATTGTCGTTTTGACTTCTATTGTCATCGCCAGTGCCATGAACCCATTTATCGAATTGTTCATGAAGCCGCGGCTCTTTGGGATCTCTCTCAATAGAGTGTTTGCGGTGATCGCGGTGTACGGCGTAATCGCTAGTCTGGCAGTGAGTCTCACGTATTATTTCCTTCCACGACTTCTTACCGACACCTCAACATTTTTGGCAACTGCGCCGACCTATATCGACAATCTCGAGCTCTGGAATCCGGCAAAAGATACTATCTTTGATCCAGCGAGCACAGAGAGTCTTTTTGGGGATAAGTTCTCGATCCAGGATCTCTTTTTTCAAATCGATGAATACTTAATCGGACTTGGAAGTGGAGGGGCACTGGCTGTCTTCTCGAGATTATTCGGTGGTGTGCTAGGGTTTGGTCTTATTGCCGTACTTTCTTTTTACTTGGCGGCACAGCAAAACGGTGTTGCTCGTTTTCTACGAATTGTCACGACGGCAGACTATGAGGACTATGTGGTGAGCCTCTGGGAGCGTTCAAGTCGAAAGATAGGGCAGTGGATGCAAGGACAGCTTGTCTTGGCTGGAGTTATGGGAGTGCTGATCTACGTCGTGCTGACAATCTTTAAAGTTGAAGGAGCTCTGTTGTTTGCAATCTTTGCTGGGGTTTGTGAACTGATTCCTGTTTTCGGTCCGGTGATCGCTGCTATTCCAGGTACAATGGCCGCTTTCGGCGATGGCAATACAACTTCAGGATTACTCGTCTTGGGTTTTTATATGGTACTACATCAGTTTGAGAGTAATCTCTTCTATCCGCTCGTGATGAAGAAGGTTACTGGACTCTCACCGGTTGTGGTGATTTTGGCTCTCGTAATTGGCGCAAAACTCGCTGGCTTCATTGGTATGTTGCTCGCCATTCCACTCTCAACGGTACTCGTTGAATTCCTCGATGACTTGTCAGAGAAGAAGAAAATGAAAGATGCGTAGGCGATTCTTTTGTGTTAGCGTACAGAAGTGAAAAAGACTTTCTACATTACAACTACTCTTCCCTATGTAAACGCTCAAGCTCATGTTGGCCACGCTCTTGAATTCGTCCGGGCTGATAGTATTGCGCGATTCAAACGTCTTCAGGGTTTTGAGGTATTTTTCAATACCGGCACCGATGAACATGGGACGAAAGTCTATACTAAAGCGCGCGAACTAGGGCTCGACGTGCAGAAGTACGTTGATGAATATGCGGAGAAGTTTAAAGAAGTCCACGCACTACTTGGAATTTCATATACTTCGTTTTGTCGGACAACTGACCCGCGCCATCGGCTCGTTGCGCAAGAGTTTTGGCGTCGCTCTATGGCACAAGGGGATATCTATAAGAAAAACTATACAACTAAGTACTGTGTCGGTTGTGAGCTTGAACGTACTGAAAGCGAGCTCGTCAATGGTAAATGTCCTCTGCATCAGGATCGGGAACTCGAGCTCATATCGGAAGAGAACTATTTCTTTAGATATTCTCGATTCGCAGAACCACTCCTTGAGTATTATCAGAAGACACCCGATTTTGTCATACCGTCTGAGCGACAAAAAGAAATTATCGAGTTTACTAAACGTGGTCTCCAAGATTTTTCTATTTCACGCTTGAAGTCAAAAATGCCTTGGGGAGTGAGTGTACCAGATGATAAAGATCATGTGATGTATGTCTGGTTTGATGCGTTGACGAGCTATATTGACGCAATCGGTTGGCCGGATGACCTGAATCGTTTTGAGAAATGGTCACCGATGGTTCAGTATTGTGGAAAAGATAATCTACGTCAGCAGTCATCGATGTGGCAAGCGATGCTCCTTTCGGTGGGGTTGCCACTTTCAAGGCATATTGTGGTCGATGGTTTCGTGACCGCCGAAGGTGGGGTCAAGATGAGTAAGAGTCTTGGCAATGCGATTGATCCGATAGATCTTGTGAAAAAATACGGCACAGATGCTGTCAGATATTACTTGCTGCGGGAACTCTCAACTTTTGAAGATAGTCCGTGCACACTTGATCTGTTCCATCGTGCGTACACGACAGGACTTGTAAACGGTCTTGGTAATTTGGCTAGTCGTCTCTTCGCGATGGCACTTTCTTATACGGTGGCAATACCAGCAGTTCCCTCATTTGCAGAAGTCTCAAAGCGGTATCCCCAGTTTAGTGAGGCTCTCGAGCGATTTGAAGTGAAGCGAGCATTCGACTGTGTGTTTGAGCTTATCGGGCAGACAGATAAAGCTATTCAGACCACCGAGCCATTTAAACGGATCAAAACAGACCCAGAGGGAGCATCTGCTGACATTGTAGCGTACCTTCACACCCTAGCCGAAATCACCGCACTCCTTGAGCCACTTCTTCCTGAGACTCATAAAAAACTCGTTGAGTCATTTACCGCGCAGACAAAGCCGATACTCTTTCCTCGTATACAATAAGCAACTCATGAAATACATAGATTCTCATTGCCATATTCAGTTTGAGGATTTTGATCAAGATCGAGAAGAGGTCATTGCCCGTGCACAGCGCTCTGGGGTGGGGATGTTTGTGGTTGGTACGACACTGGCAACTTCACGTCAGGCGGTGGCGCTCGCAGAGCAATATGAATCAGTATGGGCTATTATTGGTCTCCATCCGATTTATACCAATAGCTTCGTCCGTGGACAAGAAAATGTTGTCGGTGAAGAGTTTGCATATGAAGAGTTTGCAAAACTCGCAGAGAGTTCAAAAGTAATCGGTATTGGTGAATGTGGATTCGACTATCTCTATCATCCAAAAGAAGACTCGGAGTCACTCGCGCGCCAACAGAAAGCGTTTCGAGAGCAATTAACTCTTGCTCGATCGATTCAGAAACCGGTGATGCTCCATATGCGAAACGGGAATACTACCGGGAATGCGTATGAGGACACTCTCGCAGTACTGAGTGAGTTTCCTGAAGTTAAAACACAAGCGCATTTTTTCGCGGGGACTCTATCTGAAATGAAAGAATTTTGTGCACGAGGGTCATATATTTCTGTGACTGGAGTTGTGACATTTGCAAAGCAATACACAGAGCTGGTAGCAGCTGTTCCACATGATCGTCTCCTGATCGAGACGGATTCACCCTTTGTTGCTCCGGTGCCACATCGAGGGGCACGTAATGAGCCAGACTATGTGAGGGAAATAGCTTCTGAGGTGGCAAACGCATGGGGGCTTTCTCTTGAAGAAACGGCGAGCCAGCTCCTCCAAAATACCAAAGAGCTGTGGTCAGTATAAGATAATATTTTTTACGATTGTCAAAGGTTGCTAGTGTTGAAACTGTGTGTTAATGTTGTTACATGTTAAAAAAGAAAACAGTTGAAAAAACAGAGTCAGTAAAAGTATATGAAGTAGGATATCACTTTGTACCAACCATCTCACCTGAGCAGGTTGAAATCGAAGTCGAGAACCTTAAGAAGTACCTTACCAAAGCAGAAGCAAGTATCATCAGTGAAGCAGCGCCAGTTGAAACAACGCTTGCATACATGATGGCAAAGCAGACAGGTGGAGTACGAGGAAAATTTACTACAAGTTTCTTTGGATGGGTAAAATTTGAGCTCTCACCAGCAAAGGTTGCGCCACTCAAAAAGTTTCTTGATGAAACAGATCATATCCTCCGCTATCTCCTTATCGAGACAGTACGTGAGAATACTCTCGCGACAGAAAAACTTGCTCACCTTTTGAAGAAAGACGACGAGCTTGAAACAAAGGTGGTCGGTGATGTAAAAGGAGTAGATCAGGCAGTAAAGGCAAAGGTTGATGAAGCAAAAGATGAGGCGGACCTTGATAAATCAATCAGTAAACTCGCTCTTGAATAGATAGGGTATACTCTGGAATAAGTCTTAATCAATAAAAACTATGTATATCAACAAAGCTCTTGTGTACGGAAACCTGACTCGGGATCCAGAAGTGAAGTCACTTCCATCAGGTATCACTGTCGCTTCATTCTCAGTTGCAACCAATCGTGTCTGGAAAGATAAGAGTGGGGCAAAACAGGAATCAGCTGATTATCACAATGTGGTAGTCTTCGGAAAAGTAGCAGAGCTTGTTGGTCAGTATTTGAAGAAAGGGAGTACGGTTTTCGTAGAAGGACGAATGCAGACACGAAGTTGGGATGCTCAGGATGGTCAGAAGAAGTATCGTACTGAAATCGTGGCTGATGCAGTCCAGTTTGGACCTCGAGGGACTTCCTCAGGTGCAGCTTCAGAGAAATCAACACCAGCCGCATCAAAAGCAGCCGCTCCAGCAGAGTCAGGAGCACCACTCGAATATCCTGAAGAAGAGATTAATCCAGAAGACATTCCATTCTAGTTCAATAATTAACAACCATAACAATCACCTATGAAAAAATCAGATTTCTTTAATGAAAACAAAATTGAGCATATCGACTACAAAGATGTCGCTATTCTTAAGAAGTTCTTGAATCCACACGCACGTATTCAGTCTCGAAAGCGAACAAACCTTTCATCACTTAATCAGCGAAAACTCGCTAATGCAGTAAAGCTTGCTCGATACATGGGACTTCTTCCATTCGTTTCTCGATAATTACTAGTCTCTGTAATCCTCTGCGCCTATGTCACTCCTTGAATACAACGAAGTTACCGAACGAAAATATATTGTCCTCGATGGTGAGCCATACGAAGTTGTTTCGAGTCATATCTTTCGAATGCAGCAGCGAAAGCCACAAAATGTAGCTAAGCTAAAAAACCTCGGTACTGGAAAAGTTCGTGAGCACACATTCCATCAGTCAGATAAAGTTCCTGAGGCTGAGATCGAAAAGCGAGATATGAAATTTATCTATGCCAATCGCGGTCAGTACGTCTTTTCAGAGCCAGAAAACCCTAGTAAGCGAGTAACTCTCACCGAAGATCAGGTAGGTGATGGGCGAAAGTTTCTTAAGCCAAATGAGATTGTCATCATGCTTATGTTTGGTGAGCGCATGCTCGGGGTCGTGCTTCCGGTCAAGGTTGAATTGAAGGTTGTTGAAGCGGCGCCGGCGGTAAAGGGTAATACTGTTTCAGGTGGTTCAAAAATGGTAAAACTCGAGTCAGGAGCTGAGGTTCAGGTTCCACTCTTCATCAATGAAGGGGAGATTATCCGAATCAACACTGAGTCAGGAGAATACGTCGAACGAGCCTAGTCTAAGAATCAAGATACAAAAACACCCTCGAATTTTCGAGGGTGTTTTTGTATGGGTACAGAAGAGATTAGTACTCGTTCCTTCGAAGGATGAGTCCGATGAGCCCTACACCAATGAGAATCCCGCCGACAGTCAGTGAGATACTTGGTATGGTGAAGATAACCTCATTGTACTTCTTAAGATAGGGAAATACGTAGAAGAGTAATCCGGCAATAATGAAGACAATCCAGTACATAGTTTTCATGTTCTAGAGTATAAAACGAAATTTATATTTCGCGAAGTTTTGCACGTATCTTACTGAGGATTTCGTCTGCGACGGTTTTATTCTCGCGTAGAAACTGTCGAGTTGCGTCATATCCTCGACCGAGCTTCACCCCTTCATAGTCATACGAGGTTCCAGACTTTGTCATGATTCCAAAACTTTCTCCAAGGGCGATCAATTCACCCTCCTTTGAAATACCTTCGTTATACATTAAGTCGAATTCTGTCTGCTTGAATGGAGCGGCCACTTTGTTTTTCACCACCTTGACTCGGACTCGTCCGCCCATTACTTCTTCACCTTTTTTGATCTGGGCGATTCGTCGAATATCAAGACGAACTGAGGTGTAGAATTTCAAAGCCTTTCCTCCTGGGGTAGTCTCTGGGTTACCAAACATCACGCCGATCTGCATACGGATCTGATTGATGAAAATAATCATCGTCTTTGACTTGGCAGTAATTGCCGTCAGTTTTCGAAGGGCTTGAGCCATGAGGCGTGCTTGTTTACCTACGTGGTGAGCACCCATATCACCCTCGATTTCATCTTTTGGGGTGAGAGCGGCGACAGAGTCAATGACAATAACATCTATTTTTCCAGAACGGACAAGACTTTCGGTAATTTCAAGGGCTTGTTCACCAGTGTCTGGTTGTGAGATGAGAAGCTCATCAAGGAGTACACCGAGTCGCTTAGCATATTCTGGGTCGAGGGCGTGCTCAGCATCGATAAATGCACAAATACCACCAGTCTTTTGTGCTTCAGCGATCACTGAGAGGGCGAGAGTGGTTTTACCCGATGATTCTGGGCCAAAAATCTCGATGATTCGACCGCGGGGAAGGCCGCCAACACCAAGTGCTGCATCAAGTCCAAGTGAGCCTGTTGGAATGACATTGATGTCGACTTTTGGTGTTTCGCCAAGCTTCATGATTGATTCTTCACCAAACTTTGCCTTGATTGAATTCAAGGTGTCTTTAATCGAATCAATGTTTGGTCGAGTGACAGCTGGCGTCGGGGTAGCAACCTCCGGAGTGTGTTCTTCGAGAGGTACTTCGACTTTCTTTTTTGTTTTTGCCATAGATGACTAAATTATTCGCGGATAAGTTCTACTTTTTTAGTAATTTTTTTACCGAAACGATCTCGTGCTTCAAATGAAAGTATATTATATCCAGAAGCGAGAACTACCTCTTCACTGAAATTTCCATTTCTGTCAACGTAAATCGTACGTTCATTCAAGGTAATCGAAGAGACATTTTTTGTTTCGCCGAGGATGCGAGTGGTGGTGGCGTTGGCAATCTTTGCGGTTCGAGGAGAGATGATGGTGATCTGTGGACTCGCGAGTACTTGTCGGAACTCAAAGAGGGAATAGCCGGCAATAAAAAGAAGCAGTAATCCGAGAAGTACCGATCGTAGTGTATGTCGTGTGCGTGCTCGTTCAGTCATTAGTTTTGTTCGTTTGCAGCTCCTGCGCCATCAGAAATTACCTGTCGTGGCTTTGCGCCATCAGCGGGGCCGATAACTCCGCGCTTCTCAAGAAGGTCGACCAGGCGAGCTGCTCGAGAGTATCCCACACGAAGTTTACGTTGTATATACGATGTAGAGGCTTTACCAGCTTCGAGAACGGCTGCTTTTGCATCCTCATACATATCGTCATCATCATCGTCGCCAAAGTCATTTCCACCAGAAGAATTCATTGAGTCAAAAATCGGATCTTTCTCTGCGGGGGTTGTTCCGGTGAGGTTGATTTCATCAGAAAGCTCGTCGCGGTAGTTTGAGATCAAATAGTCAACCACTTTCTTTACCTCTACTTCAGAAATGAATGGAGATTGAACTCGGGTTGGTTTTGAGTTGTCACTCGAGACGTAGAGCATGTCACCATATCCGAGCAGCGTTTCCGCACCGACGGTGTCGATAATAGTTCGAGAATCGACCTGTGAAGCAACCTTGAGGGCGAGGCGGGTAGGAATGTTTGCTTTGATGAGACCAGTAATGACATTTACTGAAGGGCGTTGGGTGGCGAGGATGAGGTGTATACCGACCGCACGACTCATCTGAGCGAGACGGACGATACCTGATTCAAGTTCACGAGGATATGTCTGCATAAGGTCGGCAATTTCATCCATGATGACCACGATGTAGGGCATCGGATCGACTTCAAGTCCTCCTTCGCGTCGTGGGTGAACGACATTTTTGTGGTATGAGTCGATATCTCGAACTTTATGTTCCTGAAGAATCTCATAACGACGTTCCATTTCTTTAGTTGCCCACTTGAGCGCCAAGATAGCCTTTTTTGGCTCTGTAATGACCGGGGTGAGGAGATGAGGAATATTGTTGTAGAGCGTCAACTCAACACGTTTTGGATCCACCATGATGAATTTTAGGGCATCTGGACCATTTCGGTACAAGAGAGAGTTGATGATCGCGTGTATCATGACCGATTTACCCGAGCCGGTAGTACCAGCGACAAGCGAATGGGGCATTTTAGCGATATTCGAGTAGAGAGGCTTGCCTGAAATAGTCTTACCGAGTGCGACATAGAGCGCTTTGTCGGAATTCTTAAACTCCTCAGTAGCCAAGACACTTCCGAGACCGACAGTTGTTTTGGTGTGATTAGGTATCTCGATACCAACGAGGGATTTTCCAGGGATTGGCGCTTCGATACGTAGTGGGTGAGCGGCAAGCGCAAGCGACAAGTCATTGCCAAGGGCAACGATCTTTGAGAGCTTCACTCCTTCAGCTGGTTTGAGGGCGAAACGTGTTACAGAAGGACCAATAGTAATTTCATCCATCTCCACATCAATGCCGAAGTTTCCAAGTGTGCGCTTGATGATATTGGCATTGGCCTTAATGTCACCGACCCCAGCTTTACCCTTATCCTTTTCAAGGAGTGAAAGCGGAGGGGCTTTATACTCTTTGTCTGAGAATTTAAACACAATCGAATTTGCCTTCAGGTCAGGAACAGGGTCGGGAAGAGTTGCAGGGGCAAGCACAGGGGCGACCTCTTCATCTTCTTCGGGTACTGGTATGGGCTCCTCATCCTCCTCGACTGATGCTTCTTCATAATCAGAAGAGATTTTTACCTCTTGATCCCGTGGTGCTCGCTTGAAGAGTGAGAGTAGTCGAGCACTGAGTGCAAGTAGCCATTCACGGACTCGGGTGATTACTTCTACATCAAAAGTAATGACGAGTGATACAGGGATGAGTGCCACCAAAATAATCACTGTCATGTAGGTATCGATCGATCGGAGAAGCGGAAGGGCAACCAAAGTTCCGAGCACTCCACCAGCTCCTTCTTCGATTGTCTGCATCAGTCCCAGACATGAAAGGAAAAACAATACAGAGCCGATGCCGCGCCACATATCGAAGCGTCGTTTGAAATCAGCAAGGAAGGCGAGACCGAGAGCGATGAGAAGGATTGGGAGGAGGTAATAGCCATAACCCAAAGCTTTGCTCACTCCACTAAAAACCATCTCGCCAAATACTCCAGCTTTGTTGATCGCTGAGGCAGAAAAAAAGATTCCAAACACAAAGAAGCCGATCGCATAGAGAATTTGAATAGTCTGATCAGAAAGGCCAGAGTCCTCCTTCTTTGACTTACTCCGGCGAGTCTTTTTACTACGACTACTATCCGCCGTTTCGAAGAGGGGCTCGCCGTCGATTGTTTCAAGTGAAAGATCGTCGAGCTCGAGAGACTGCTTTGATGAAATGTCTTTTGGTTTGGTCGCCATTATGCTCATTATTTTAGCATGTAAACCCAACTGTGAATAAGTTGTCGAGCAAGTTTTGAGAAGGCGAGCTGGAGGTTTGTCAGGGACAGAGTAATACAACACGGCTCCAAGCTTTGAAACAGTTGAATCACTGCAATTGTCTTATATACTAAGCACCAACCGAGATAGGTATCAGCAAAATAAGTCTTTTATAAGTAATACATTTTGCAATATCGTGTCTTATATATAAGCATGAATCATAGCGACAAAATAAAAGACAAGAGTGAATTTATACAAAAAAAGACAGCAAAAATCGCTAATGTCTTTTTACTGATTATGAATAAGTTCATGAATGGCGCATTTCTACCAACCTCGACCCTCCTGGTTACTAAGCTTGCCGAGAGTGTCTGCCTTGATCAGGGTAAGAATGTATTCGGTGTGCAGGCTTCGATTCATGGCCTTCTCTCTGAGATTGAATTTTATCTACAACTCACTCGAAACTCTGGGTACTTAAATGAGGGTCAGTACCTTATTGTCCGTGATGAGATTCGCTACCTGAAAACATTCGTTCAGATTTCGGGTGCCAATAAAGCCGACCTTATTGCAGAGCTTCGATTCGACACAAAAGGTGAGTTTGAGACTGGTTTTGAAGAGCAGTACTATAAAGGACATGTAGTTACACATAAAAGACATTCTCCTAAAGAGCTCTCTGAGGTGGGCGGTATAGATAAAGGGTCTCGATCGGTTGAAGTGCCTCCTAAAAATGCCGGGACAGTTATAGAGAGTGATGTGCCCGACAGTGTTCCTGTGGTGTCAAATACCAGATCATTGCCTTCACTTCAAACTAAGAATACTGCGCGAAGAAATACGATTGTTACTATCTTAAAAACAAGACCAAATTTGACGATAAAAGATTTCTCGCACGTGATCGCCGATGTATCTGAAAAGACGATTCAGCGAGAGCTCAATACACTCGTTGAAGAGGGGGTGGTGGTCCGTACCGGGGAGCGTCGCTGGTCAAAATATTCACTTACTAGTTAAGAGTAGCCTTTTAAAGAGTCGATGAAGTTTTGTAGTGAAAAACTCGAGTTTTAAAGTGTGTTTCTTGAGCTATTTTTCACTCGTTCTGTGCCCTGGCTCTCTGGCTAGGCTATGTAGGCAAAATATAGCTTTTTAGGCCAAAATGTGCTATACTAGTATACGTTGGTGAGATGGGTAAAAAAGGCCTAAAAATAACGATTTTATCGATATTTACGCTTTACTATCCACACCGACGTGATTTTTGTATGTAGGTTCGATATACTGTACGCAAGCAAGGGTGCTTATCCTTGCTCGTATGTCGTATCACTACTTCATACAAACCAGAACGTTTACAACTCAATTAGGCAGTATAAAACGTTGTGGCACACTCCCGATATTCCTTATTCAGACATCGACAGAAATTCTGAAAAGACAGTTAGATATGTATGCTAACTTTCGTGCGTGTGTCGAATTCTATCTCGTATAGAAACACAATCGAAATTAGTAGAACGGACTCCGTCAAAAGAGTTCGTAGAAGACGGAACACTTTCGTTCGACACGAAATAATCCGGACTTCAAAACCGTATGAGTATCTTCGCAAACTTATAAGACTTACTTGTTAAGAAGAGAAAGTACTTAATTAATTGATTCATATATGAAAAAATTAGCAATCGCGTTGGCATCATTTGCCTTTGTTGTAGCAGTTTCTGCTTCAGCTCAGACAATGACATTCAACACAAACCTTACCGTAGGATCACGAGGTGCTGAAGTTTCAGCTCTCCAGTCCTTCCTTATTTCAAAGGGGTTCCTCAAAATCTCAGCTCCAACTGCATATTTTGGTCCTCTTACTCGAGCTGCGGTCATCGCTTTCCAGCAGGCAAATGGTATTACACCAGCAGCTGGATTCTTTGGTCCAATCACTCGAGCTAAAGCTAACGGAACATCAGTTGTTTCTACTCCATCTACTCCATCTGGATACACTCCAGTTGCGGGTAACACAGGTGTAGAAGGAACTCTTTCTATGGCTCTTACTTCACAGAATGTTCCTACAACAATCTACGAAGGAGACAAGAAAGTTGTTGTCTATGCAGCACGACTTGAGGCTAAAAACTCAGACATCAATGTTCAGCGAGTAAAGCTCGATCTTGGAAACTCAACAAAGATCTATAACAAGATCTACGATCGATTGTATGTTCTTGATGATTCAATGAACACAGTCGCTGAAGTTGACCTCAACTCATCAACAGTTGTTAAGGATGGTTCAAACTATTACGTAACTATCTCAAACTTTAGTTATGTAATCGGAAAGAACACAAAGAAGAATCTTTACATCGCAGCCGATGTATTCTCTTCAATTGACTCAACTGATCTCTCATCAGACTACACAATCACAATTGGAACTGACGGAATTCGAGGTGTAGATGGTGCTGCGATCGATCAATTCGCTCCAAACTCAGCTCTTTCAAGAAGTATGAATGTGGATGCTGATCAGGTTGACTCATCTCGACTTACACTTTCTACAAACTCAAGTACAATCAAGTCTACAGACGTGGTTGCAACTTCAGGTTCACTTGAGAACGAGGCTGACAAAGTCACTCTCTTCTCATTCGACCTCCGAGCTGAGAAAGATTCAGTTGATGTTACAGATCTTACAATCAAGATCGCAACAACTTCAGGTTCAGCAACATTCAGTAACGTCTACCTCATGGATGGTTCAACAGTTATCGAGTCAATTACACCAGTATTTGACGCTGTAAACTCATACGAAGCTAACTTCACAAACATCGACAGTGTAGTAGTTGCAAAGGACTCTACAAAGACTTATACAGTCGCAGTAGACGTTCGAAACGCAGGAACTTCAGCAACAGTATTCAAGGGAACACTCGTTGCTGCTGATGTTACAGCTGAAAACTCACGTGGTGACTCAGTTGCTACAAAGACAGGTTCAGCTACAGGTGAAAACATGTATGTTCGAAACACTGGTCCAGTTATCGTCCTCAACAGTCGAACAATTTCAACTTCAGGATCTAACAACAGTGGTTCAACTCTAAGTACATCTACGATCAAGGCTTCGTTCTCTGTTCAGATTACAGCTAAGGGTGGAGACCTTACATTCGGTTCACAGGCTTCAACTTCAGCTAGTCGAGCATTCGCATTCAAGACCTATAACAACGCTGGTTCAGAAGTTACATTCTTCACCGCTTCGTCATCAGGTTTTGCGATTCCTTCATCAGGTGTAGTTACAACAGGTGTAGGTTCTAACAGTTTCCGACTCCAGGAAAACAACACAATGACTATTAGTGATCTTGTGTTCGAACTCCCAGGTAAGGATGCTGCTGGAAACCCAATCGCTGGTACAGCAATTGGTATTGACGCTATCCGATGGTCAGCAGACGACGGAGCGACAATCTCAACATCAAACTTCATGTCTGGTAAGACAGACTGGAGAACTTCAGTTCAGAATCCGTAATTCTGATCTCGAGTTCAAAGCCTAATACGCTTTGTAAACAAAAAACCCCGCAAGGGGTTTTTTGTTTGCTGGAAAGTCCCACTACAGTCGAGTTATCCACAGAGCTCTATTACAGAGAAAGAAAAACGAGGTACAGTTTCGGTATATCAATAAAATAAAATTGAGTGAAATCACATGAATACGTTGTGTATTCTGTAACTCTGATCTTCAGTCTCTTCTGCGCTCTGCTACTCCCGAACAATATATATGCCCTTACCGAGCTTGATCCGGTACTGGTGACGGACAAGGTACTTACCAAAGAGCAAGGTCCGTACCTGGTAAGTGGTTTTGTAGAAATTCCTGCCGGGGTGATACTCAGTGTTGATCCTGGGGTGACGGTGTATTTTTCTGATGATGGCTACCTGGAAGTGTCGGGTAGATTCGTAGCTCGCGGAACACCGACTGAGCTCGTGCAACTCACTTCAATTCAAGATCTTGAATCAGGTACCGAAACAAACTACCCATTTTGGAACATAGAGACTACTGGGGCGGGTGAGATAGAGCTTATTTACACGCATCTGCGTAGAAGTGAAGGTGGAGTTTGGGTGAATAGGACAGTGCCAAAGATTGAGCATGTATTAATCGAAGATTTTGGTGGAGTGGGACTACTTAATACTCGGGAAAGTGCCGTGCTCACAGATATACATGTTCGTGACAGCTATTCTGGTGTATATCTATCGGATACGAAAAAGAAAATACGCATAGAGGGGTTAGTCGGGATAGATGCCAATCCTTTGTCGCTTATACGGGCGAAGGATGTTGAGCTCGTTGACGCCCGTGTTTTGTTTACTCAACCTCGTAATGTTGCGGCCGTATACGCTCGAAGTTCTGGCCTGAGGCTCGATAATGTCACCTTGCTCGGTATGGGTAGAGGTCAGGGGGTATGGAGCGATCACAGTACAACAACGCTGGCCTCAACAACAATAGAAGGTTTCAGGACCGGTATCTGGACCCTCGAGGGGAATGTTCAAATAGAGTTTTCTGACATTCGAGCTAATGGAAATGGTATTGAACGCGCCTATACGGGGCCGGTGATTCTAGGATTTTGGGAGCAGTTGCGTTCGCTATTTGAAGTTCAGGCACAAAGTGTATCTTCGGATATATTGCGTATAGAGAATTCATCAGTTCGCAATAACAATGTCGGGATTCTTAATAACACAGAAAATGAAGTGATCGCGACAAATGTGTTCTGGGGAGATGCGACTGGGCCGTACCATGCGAGTAATCCTGAGGGGCTGGGTAATGAAGTAACTGATCTCGTCTCGTTCCGTCCGTGGCTTACTGAAGTTCCTGTGCAAGAAAGTGAGACGGCATGTTGCTCAGGTGTTTTGTTCATACCAGGTTTTCAAGGGAGTCGACTTTATCGACAAGAGTCTCGTGGCGGTGAAGATCGACTATGGGAGCCAAACGCAAATGCTGATGGAAGGGAGTTGCACTTCAGTTCAACAACTCGCAACCCGGTAACTTCTGGAATATATGCGAGAGATTTGGTAAAGCCGATATCAGCTTTTGAAGTCTACGGACAATTTGAGGAGTGGTTACAGGAATTTGCGTCACGTACGAATAGAAATGCTGGAATATTTGTCTATGATTGGCGCTATTCACCTCGACAGATAGTGCGGGGTGAGTACCTGGCAGATGATCCAATGGGCAATACAAGCGAAAGTCTCAGGGTTCAGTTTAGACGACTTAAGGAGGCTGCTCAAAATGGTAAAGTGACGATACTGGTTCATAGTAATGGAGGTCTGGTAGTAAAAGAGTTTATTAAGACTTTAGAGGACTCTACGGATGAGGAAGACAAGGATCTACTGCGTTCAATTGATAAGGTGGTGTTTGTCGCCACACCACATCTTGGTGCGCCGCAAACAATAGCAGCCCTAATGTTTGGGTACGAGCAATCAATATTCTTTGGTATTTTTCAAAATAAGGCAAGTGCCAAAAAGCTTGGCCGCGACATACCAGCTCCATATTATCTTCTACCAACCGAAAAATACTATGAGCACATCTCAACAAGCACTATCTCCTTTGAGCAGGGAGGTCGGACGTTTTCAGGGATTAACCTCTCGCCCTATGGCCGAGGAGTGCTAAATTTTCAAGATCAAAAGTCCTTCTTACTTGCCAGTCTCGACCCAAATCGGCCTTCGTATAATTCGCTCCTTATGCCCGTGAAGCTTGATAGTCAGTACTACTCTGACGCAGAGGCGTTCCATAGTACGTTTGATAACTATCAGTTACCAGAACATATACGTACCTTCGTGGTTGCCGGGACCGGTGTTCCGACACTGGCACGGTTTAGCTATATCGACAACGACGGTACACTAGATACACGACCGACATTAACCTTGGCTGGTGACGGGACTGTGCCGGTAGTAAGTGCGACAGAAATGAAATCAACCACTGAGGCATTCTACTTTGATTTGTATGGGCACAATACTCAAAATAAAAATCGAGCACATGCCAGTATTTTGAGTACTAAGCCAGTACAGACATTACTTGAGAGTATTATTGTGGGGTCAAGTACAGAAACTATAGCCCACATCAGTCAGGCCTCAAGCACCTATCCGGGTCTGTCTTTCTCGCAAATCTCAATTCATTCACCGGTCTCACTTGAGCTTGTCGATGCACAGGGGCGCATAACAAATGCCACTACCACAGAAATCCCGAACTCGTACTATTTTGAGTTTGGTGAGGCGAAGTATGCCGGGTTCGTCGCGGGTAGTAATGTGCAAGCTCGCTTGAAAGGTACGGGCAGTGGCACTTTCACAACAATCATCTCGCACGTGTCTGCAGATGGAGTGGAGTCTTCAATGCAGACTGTTGAGGACTTACCGGTATCAACCGCTCTCTCGGGTCGAGTACTCTATACGGGCACATCAACTCGTTTGGAGCTTGATGTAGATAGTGATGGGCGGGTAGACACCCAAATTGATACAAGTAAAACCTTAACACCTCTCCAGTATCTAGAGCTCATTCGAGGGTATGTACTGGCTCTTGAGGTGCCACCTCGGGTCAAAAAAGAACTGCTCAAAGAGATTGGTGAGATACAAAAGAAACTTCAAAAGAATAAGAAAACAAAGAATATTAGAAAAGAAATTCAAGGGTTCGCGCGCGAGATAAAAAGATCAAGGTTGAGTAAGCGCCATCTGGGTGACAGTGAACGAGATTTATTGATACGATATATACAGCAGTTATTAACTAACTTAAATTAGATGGGCAACAAGATATTGATTTTGCAATTGGCGCTAGTACTATTCTCAGTAATTTTCGGTCTGTATGCCGGAGAGCATCCTTTATTTCTAATCTTCTGGATAAGTCCGCTGTTTCTATTAGTGTTTTTACCGCTGATCGTCTATATTTTTCTGCGAACAAAAGAAAAAAACCTCTCTAAATATCTAGTTTTTATCTTTAATCTGATGATCACTTTAGCGCTCATCGGTTTTGTTGCGTTCGCCCTCACTGATTACAAGATAGGGCTCTAGGTTACTTGCAATCTGTATAAAAAGAGTACAATAAAAGGAGGGGTTTCGGAGTAAAAACTCTATACCTAAAATTTTGGGACTCCAACGAAGGCTTGATCCTTCACATTCTGCTCCGCCTTGGCGGTAACAGTGAGGGGACCCACCTAGCTTTTGCTAGGGTTTTACTCCGAACTCCTATTGAAAAACTCTGCCTTGTGCAGAGTTTTTCAATTGAGAGAGGGTATAAACATGCTCTCAAGAATACAAAAGAGTATCTGCTACAATAGAGATATATGATGAAGAACCACTACTTCCTGGCTTTCGTTTCTTTTTTTGTGTTCACGTTCGGGGTTCATGTATTTGCTACCATCGAGCATCTCTATTTCACTTTGTGGTGGTTTGATATACCAATGCATATGCTTGGGGGAGTAACGGTCGGAGCTTTTTCGCTCTGGCTCTATGAACACCTTACTGCTCGAGAAAAAAAGATCGTTATCTCACGATTACCGTTCATGATTATGAACGTTCTCATCATTGGTGGACTGTGGGAAGTCTATGAACTGCTTACCGGTCAAACATTCAACTTTCTTGGAAATTTCCCATTTGATTCAGTAAAAGATTTGGCGGTAGATGTGCTCGGTACCTATTTTGTGTATAGCGAAGAGCGTAAAAATTTTAACGAGTAGTACCCATGAGCACCGCAACTCACACGCTCACTCTCTCGTGTCCTGGAGGTGCCGGCTCAGTCACTGGAGCAAACTTTCTCGTGAGAGGGGAAGGGATTTCATTTTTGGTTGATTGTGGATTACAGCAGGGTTCAAAATATGCACAAGACGCAAATCACACCGACTTTTCATACGATCCGAAGAGTATCGATCTGCTCATCATCACGCATGCACACATGGATCATATCGGACGAATTCCAAAGCTCGTGCGTGATGGTTTCCGAGGAGCGATTATCTCGACACCGCAGACAAAAGAGATCGCACCGATAATGTTTGCTGATGCGCTCGGGCTCATGCGCAAAGAATCCAAAGATCATCAGACGCCGATGCTCTACGAAGAAACTGATATCGCACAAGCGATGGCACTCTGGACTCGGACATATGAATATCATGAGGTGTTTGAGCTCGCTCAAGGGATGCGGGCACGACTTCTGGATGCAGGGCATATTCTCGGGTCGGCCATGCTTGAAATTACCTATCAGGGTAAAAAAATGGTCTTTACTGGTGACTTGGGCAATAGCCCTTCGCCGCTACTTCGTGATACTGAAGCACTCCAAAACATTACCTATCTTGTCATGGAAAGCGTGTATGGTGATCGAAATCACGGCTCTCATGAAGTGCGGGATAAGGAGTTTCGTAAAATTGTTGCCTCGAGTGTGGCTCGGGGTGGAGCACTCGTGATTCCGACGTTCTCGATCGAGCGAACTCAGGTGATGCTCTATGAGCTCAATGAGATGGTGGAAAACAAGGAGATACCCAGCGTTCCGGTGTTTTTGGACTCTCCATTGGCACAGAAGGTGACAGAAGTGTATCGGCGTCATAGTGCCCTCTATAATGACGCAGTGCAGGCGCAGATTCGCGCGGGAGACGATGTCTTTTCATTCCCGAAGCTTGAATTTTCAATCGATCGTCGAGACTCTGAAGCTATCAGTCGTGTGAAGAATCCGAAAATTATTCTTGCTGGCTCAGGGATGTCTGCTGGCGGGCGAGTGATCTCCCATGAACGAAATTATCTCGAAGACCCAAAGTCGACAATTCTCTTTGTCGGGTATCAGATGCCAGGGTCACTGGGAAGAGAGCTTCAGGAGGGTGCAAAAAAAGTTCGCATTGGCGGTGAAGAAATACATGTTCACGCACACATTGAGACCGTTGGGGGCTTCTCGGCTCATAAAGACTCAGACGGTCTCGTTGAATTTGTCTCGCATACCGCATCTACGCTTAAGCATGTCTTTGTCGCAATGGGTGAGGCGAAAGCGGGAATGTTTCTCTGTCAGAGACTTCGTGATGAGCTTGGGGTTCTGGCTTCGTTTCCGGAGAAAGATGTAGAGTATAGGTTGGAGTTCTAAAACAAAAAACACCCGGTGAAGGGTGTTTTTTGTTTTATTTTACTTTTGAAACGATTGAAGCGAAGACGTTTGGTGATTCTGCAGCAATCTGTGAGAGTACCTTTCGGTCGAGCTCTACCTGAGCTTTCTTGAGGGCGCCAATAAACTTTGAGTATGACATCCCGAGTGGGTGAAGGGCTCCATTGAGACGAACGTTCCAAAGTGCTCGGAACTCACCTTTCTTCTCTCGTCGGTGTCGTCGAGCATAGTTTCCAGCGTGAGCGAGAGCTTCGTATGCTGCCTTTTCTTTCTTTGAACGTGAGAAACGGAATCCTTTCGCCTGAGCGAGGACGTTTCGTCGTGTTTTGAGTGCGTTTACTGCGTTTTTTACTCGTGCCATGGTGGTTGATTAAACTAAATAAAGATTATGCGTTTGGAAGGAAACGAGCAATCTGCTTGTTTGTCATACCGAAAGTCGTTGTACGCTTCTTTGCGTGCTGACTTCGTCGTGACTCCTTTGCATTAAAGTGGTTTTGACCCGCAACTCGAGAAACGATCTTGCCGTTTTTGGTTACTTTGAGTCGTTTTGAATATGCCTTGGTGGTTTTCATACGCGTAAGTGAATGTGGGTTATATTAGCACAAAAAACTATGACCAGCAAGTAGTGTTACTTCTTTGCTCGTTCAATGATCATAGTGAGTCCTTTTGGTCCACGCTTCGCTGGATCGGCGATCTTGAATTCTTCAGAAATAAGGATAAGAAGTCGCTCGAGACGTTCTTTAAGGAATTTTTCATCAAAGCCCTTTGCGCGTCCTTGAAGATAGAGGTCGAGCTTGATTCGGTGACCTTCTTTGAGCCATTCACTGGCTTTCTTGGCCTTAAGTGAGAGGTCGTGGTCCCCAGTACCGATTTTTACTTGAAGAGTCTTCAGTTCGACAGTGGTTGCCCGTGACTTTGCCGCTTTAGCCTTTTTATCTTCAAGATACTGATACTTTCCAAAATCCATTATCTTGGCGACGGGTGGGGTAGCACTCGGAGAGATCTCGATCAGATCCATGCCGAGCTCATGTGCTTTTGTAAGGGCGGCTTCGAGAGAAATGACTCCTAGATTATCACCAGCATCAGTAATGACGCGAAGTTCGCGTGCTTTGATTTGGTGATTGATTCGAATAGATGGGTAGCTCAACGTAGGTAATATTATTGTCTGTAGACACCTACTATAACACACTGGGCATATCAAGTCTATAAATACCCACAGGGCGACGACGATTCTTCAGTGCATGATATACTTTTAAACACATGAATCCGGATGACAAAATAACCTATTTTGGTGAGACCGACTCTCGAAATCGGCTCGTAAAGTTTGGAATTAAGGCCAAGGACAGAACTCGCCATGTCTATGTCATCGGTAAGACCGGTATGGGGAAGTCGACCCTCCTTGAAAATATGGCGGTTCAGGATATACAGAACGGAAATGGGATGGCCTTTCTCGATCCGCACGGGGGAACTGCCGAGAAACTCCTCAACTATATTCCCGAGCATCGAATCAAGGATGTTTTATATTTTGCGCCGTTTGATCTCGAGCACCCGATTTCATTTAACGTCCTCGAAGACCCAGGGCCAGACAAGCGATTTTTGGTAGTGAACGGACTCATGTCGGTCTTCAAAAAGATTTGGGTCGATGCCTGGTCGGCTCGAATGGAGTATATTTTGAGTAATATCCTGTTGGCACTTTTGGAAAATCCTGGTTCGACCATGATCGGGGTGAATCGTATTTTGGCAGACAAGGCCTATCGAAAAACAGTTGTTGATAATGTTAAGGATCCTGCGGTTAAAGCTTTTTGGGTGAATGAGTTTGAAAAGTATGGAGAGCGGTACATGCAAGAGGCTGGAGCCGCGATTCAAAATAAGATCGGTCAGTTTATCTCGAATCCGGTCATTCGAAATATTATCGGTCAGCCAAAATCAAGCTTCGATATTCGAAAGATCATGGATGAAGGGAAGATTATGATCATCAACCTCTCGAAAGGTCGAGTGGGGGAGACAAATACTAACTTGCTTGGCTCAATGCTCATTACCAAGATTTATTTGGCAGCGATGTCACGAGCCGACGCGCCAGAAAAAGTACTCAAGGCCTTGCCGAACTTCTATCTATTTGTGGATGAGTTTCAGTCTTTTGCGAACGAGTCTTTTGCCAACATCCTCTCTGAGGCGCGAAAATATAAATTGAATCTCACGATTGCTCATCAGTATGTGGAACAAATGGAAGAGGAGGTGCGAGCAGCGGTGTTTGGTAACGTGGGTTCGATGATTATTTTCCGTATTGGCCCAATTGACGCTGAGATCTTTGAAAAAGAATTTGCTCCACAGTTTACTGCCGAGGATATCGTCAATCTGGGTTCGTATCAGATGTATTTACGTCTCATGATTGACGGAATTGGCTCACAGCCTTTTTCTGCCCGCTCACTTCCACCGATTCAGGAGCCGTCAGTGAGTTTTAAAAATCAGGCGATTGAAAACTCACGATTACAATTTACCGCTCCACGAGAGGATGCTGAGGATTATGTACGCAAGCAATCAATTGACGAACCCAAAAAAGGCTCTGAGAATAGAAATCCTCAATCTCGTCCAAGTGCGCCAGGTGCGAGCACTCCCGTGCAGCCTCCAAAGCAGTCACCGGCAGTTTCGGTAGTAAAGACCTCAGTCGCTCCGCTCGTAGAGTCTAAACCCACACCGCAACCACTCCGAGAGAAAGTCGCGCCTGCACCACAAATACAACCTGAGCGACCTGCTCAAATATCCCTCAATGCACTTAAGTCTGATACAAAAAATAAGCCGTTTGAGAAACCAGTCGCAGAGCAGAAGAAGGATCTAGAAGGATTACGCTCGCTCTTATCGACAATCAAGAATCAAAAAGATGAGCCGAAGCCTGTTGCTGAAGTGACCAAGTCACCAACTCCGGTAGTAGTTAAAGAAAAAATTGTACAAGTCGAAACTCAAGCGGCAAAACCAGTGTCTAGTATTCCACCAGCCCCGGTATCTCCAAAGCAAGCACCAGAGAAAGATGTGTTTACATTGAGCTTCGAAGAAATGAAAAAGTTACTCGATATAGAAGAATAGTATGAATGCTTCACGAAAACGCATTTTGATATTTTCGACTGTCTATCTCCCGCGCTTTGTAGGTGGTGCAGAAGTGGCACTCGATGAATTGACTAAGCGAATGCCTGAGGTGGATTTTGATATGATCACTCTCCGACTTGATTCGCGATCTCCACGCTTTGAGCGAGTCGGTGCGGTCAATGTGTATCGGATCGGGTGGGGTGCCACTGTCGGAGAAAATAATATTCTTCCATGGCATCTTGAACTGACAAAACTTCTCTTTCCTGTGCTCGGTTTTTGGAAAGGATACAGACTCTGTCGTACTAATACCTACGATCTTTTATGGGCGATGATGGCCTCATATAATTCACTCGCTGCTCTCAAACTCCACTTGGTTACGAAAATTCCCTATATACTTACGCTCCAAGAAGGAGATACTCATGCACATATTCGTTCTCGGATGAAACCACTGTGGTTTGCATTCAAGATGCTCTTCGCTCGTGCAAAGAGTGTACAGGTCATTTCACATTCTCTCGCGCAGTTTGCAACAGAGATGGGTGCGCAAAAGGTAGTAGTCATCCCAAACGGCGTCGATCTCACACTATTTAATGAGTCGATTACAGCAAGTGATGCGAAAGAGCAGATCTGCGCGCGTTATCGTATCCCGACGACTGCTCGGATTGTGGTCACTACAGGGCGGTTGGTTGAAAAAAATGGGTGCAAAGAGATGATTATGGCGTTTAAGGACTTGCCAGATGATGTGGTCTTTTTAATGTGTGGAAGTGGTCCGGATCATGAAGCGTTAGTGGGGATTGCTGAGTTATATAAATTGAGCTCACGGATTTATTTTGCAGGACATGTTCCGTTTCGAGAATTGCCACTGCATATTCGAGCGGCGGACTGTTTTGTGCGCGCCTCACGCTCTGAAGGCTTGGGGAATTCGTTTCTGGAGGCGATGGCATGTGGAATTCCTGTGGTCGGTACACCCGTCGGTGGGATTCCAGACTTCCTTAGAGATAATGAAACAGGATTTCTAGTGCAGGTGGGAGATAGTCAATCCATTGCGGCTGGTATTAATCGTGCTCTTAAGGCAGACGCCTCACTACGAGCGCGGGCGGTGAGCCTCATCCGGTCTTGTTTCGATTGGGAGCAGATCGCTCTTCAAATGAGAGATATTTTGCTAGGATAGAAGTATGAACATAGTCCTCGCAACAGGAATATTCGAGCCAGAGGCGGGTGGTCCGGCGACCTATACGAAAGAACTCGCACACTCGCTAACCAAGCAAGGTCATACTGTCACCGTGCTGACCTATTCACACAAAAGTGCGTATGAGTTTGATGTTGAGTATCCATTTACGGTAGTGCGCGTCGTCCGACGGTTTCGTGTATTGAATCATCTCCATTACTTGTGGAAATTATTCCAGGTAGCAAAAAATGCAGAGTGTCTTTATAGTTTTGATGTGTTGAGTGCGGGAATTCCAGTACGAGTAGTTTCGATGATGCGTCGGATCCCGTATGTTGTCCGTATCGGTGGGTCATATACCTGGGAGCGGTACCTCGATGCAGGATACACACCTTGCACGCTTAATGAATTTTACTCTCAAAAGAAAAACAAGATGTTTCCGTTTCTCGGGGCTTGTACGTCTTGGGTGATAGCTGGGGCGCGAGGGGTTGTTTTCAACTCGAGACAACAAAAAGATCTCTATGCAACGGTATATCCCGGACAGAAGGGGCAAATACGAGAAGTGATTGTAAATCCTGGGTACGATAATCCAGAGAAACTCATCTGGGCACCCCAGGAAGGAAAGCAGGAGATTGTGTTTTGGGGTCGATTCATTGTGATGAAAAATATTGAGACGCTCTTGCAGGCGTATGCAGCATCTGGTACAACTGCTGACCTTGTTTTGATTGGCGACGGCCCTCGGAAACAAGAGATCCTCCGACTGATTGAAGAGTATGAAATAGGTGATCGTGTAAAAGTGTTTCCTTCACAGCGACGAGAACTCATCCTTAAGCGAGTCATTCATGCTCGCTATGTGGTAGTACCGAGCTGGACTGACGTTTCTCCTAATCAAATCAATGAGTGTATTGCTCTCGGAATTCCATTTTTGATAACAAAAGAAAATTTTCTACCGTACGAAATTCCTGATATTCTGACAATCGATCCACACCAAGCACACTCACTCACTGAAAAAATCGTTCACCTAGAAGACGCACTTCCGTATGAAGAGTGTGTGGCCGCATGCAAGAGTATCTCTTTTCATTACACCTGGGAGGAGTGTGCGCGTGATCATGTGCGCCTCTATTCTCGCCTAAATGCTCGCCATGAATGAACATCGAATAATTATCGGTACTGATAGAAAGCTTTTTGAACAGGCAAGCCCAGTTCGTGTTCGACACGAGGGTTACGCACGTCAGTACGGGCGTTTCGATATGATTGTCTTCACCGGGCGCTCAGATGCCTTTCAGGTTCAGACTATTTCGACGCAGGCTACACTTATTCCTACAAGGTCATACAATAAGCTCCTGTATCTCCTTGACGCCTATCGAGCGGCGCGTACCTGTATCGAGAATTCTTCTTTTGAGCAAATCACCATTTCAACACAAGATCCTTTTGAGTGCGGTATTGTCGGGGCTTTCCTAAAAATGAGATTTCCGCACATTAACTTTGAAGTACAGCTACATACGGATCCATTTTCACCGTACTTCAAGAAACACTCAGTACTCAACCGTATTCGTTGTGTGCTCGCTTCGTGGGTGTTTAAGCGTGTAGACCGAGTCCGGGTAGTCTTAAATCGTGTCAAAGAAAATCTTGTAGCTCACTATCACCTCGCACCAGAGATAATCCGAGTCGAGCCGATTGCCTTTGATAGAGAGGGGATACGGGGTACAAAAGATACTTTTAATTTTCAAGAACGTTTTCTTGGCACAGATTGTGTACTTATTTCTGTAGGAAGACTCGAGAAAGAAAAAAACCTGTTCTTCACGCTTAAAGTTGCTCGCAAGCTACAAGAAAAAGGAGTGAAATTTAAACTTATCTTTATTGGCCAAGGTTCGCTCGAGCCTCAGTTGCGCCAGCGTGCCAATCATGAATTACCGGGTTGTGTGGAGTTTGAGACGAGGCTTGCGCCAGAGGATATTTGGACATACATGAGACATGCTATTCTGGTGCACGCATCGCTCTATGAAGGGTACGGTCTCGTACTTGCTGAAGCGGCAGCGAGTGGTGGTCGCATTGTAGCGGCTGACGTTGGGGTGGCTCGTGAACTTGCAGAGAGTTATCCAAAGTTGCGCATTGCAGACTATCGTGAGGAGGAATTTGTGAGTAAGATACAAGAGTTACTTTCATAATCATCAATGACCAAACGAGTACTTATCATCACTCAGGCTGTCGATATACAAGATCAAGTGCTCGGTTTTTTCGTCGAGTGGTTGCGTGAGTTTGCTGGCCAAACGCAAACGAACATACTCTCGCTTTTCAAAGGAACAGTGCCCTCTGACTTAGCATCGATCGTCTACTCACTTGAAAAGGAAAAAGGATCGTCTCAGTTTCGGCGTCTGTCCTTGCTGTATCGACATCTGTGGAAACTGCGAAACGAATATGACACGGTATTTGTACACATGAATCCGATCTATGTCATTCTTGGGTGGCCGCTATTCTTCCTTGGGCGGAAGAAGATTACACTCTGGTATACCCATAAGCATGTTGATTGGAAGTTACGAATCGCCACTGCACTCGCTCATACTATCTATAGCGCCTCGAAGGAAAGTTTCCGACTCGAGACAAAAAAACTAATTATCACTGGTCATGGGATTGATGTTGACGGAAAGTTTGCCTTTGCTTCTGCTCAAGGACGCAGAGGTGTGGTGAGTATTTCTCGATTCTCTCCCACAAAACAGATTGGGCTCATTGTGAGCGCGTATGCACAGAAGGTGGCAAGGCTTGGTGGGCACCCGCTTACTATTTTCGGCAGTCCGATCACCGCTCTTGATCGTGAGTATAAGCTCGAAGTAGAAAAGGCTCGAGACGCGCTTACGGAGAGTCAGAAGAGCCAGATTCTTTTCCATGGCGCGTGTTCGCATGATACTGTTCCGGAGATCCTTGCTCAGGCTAAGGTGTTTATTAATATGAGTAATACAGGGAGTATGGATAAGGCAATACTTGAGGCGTGTGCCCGGGGATGCCTTGTGGTGAGCACGAATGAAGCATTTAAAGATATACTTGGTGACTGGTACTGCTCTGGAGGAAAAGAGTCAGATATCGCCACTCTACTCGCTCGTGCTTGTAATCTCAGTGATGTTGAGTATGAGCGTGTGGCCTCGAGCAATCGAACATATGTCGAGACAAAACACTCGCTTTCAAAATTAATCCGATCACTGGTCGATACCTTTTAATTCTATGCAACAAGTAGATCATACTCACTATGAATTTCTCCGTTATTCAAATCCAGCTCGTTTTGCGAGTTACTATTTTCAGTTAAAGGAACTGTTTGAGTCAAAGCCTGGATCTGTGCTTGAAGTCGGAGTAGGGGACGCGGTTATCGGCTCCTATCTACGAACAAATTCAAAGATCTCGTATACGTCTTTTGATTATGCAGAGGATTTGCATCCAGATATCGTAGGTGATGTGTGTGCTATCAAGCTACCCGATGCTAGTTTTGATGTCGTCTGCGCCTTCGAAGTACTTGAGCATATTCCATTTGAAAAATTTGAAGTCGCAATACAGGAGATGGCTCGAGTGGCACGGAAGCGAGTGGTGATCAGTGTACCGCATTTTGGTCCACCGTTTCTTTTCTTGTGCAAAATACCATTTCTACCACTCATGCGACTTGCTTTTAAGTTCCCATTTCCTCGCAAGCATGTCTTTAATGGGCAACATTACTGGGAGTTGGGTAAGAAAGGATATAGCCCTGCCCGCCTTCGAGATATTCTCACGAAATACGGCACCCTTGTGCGCGACTATGTTCCTTTTGAAAATCAGTACCATCACTTTTTCGTTCTTGATATCGATACACATACAAGATGAAAATTTATTCAATTGTCTCAGGAAGAATACCGACTGAAAAAGCCCATGGCTTTCAAGTGGTACGCATGTGCCAAGCTTTTGCTGATGCTGGTGCCGAGGTCACCTTGGTCAGTATGGGGCTTAATAATCCCATTCAAGCAGATATTAAAGAGTACTACGGGCTTGCCGCTCGTTTTGTACATAAGAAAGTGGCGGTGTGGGACGCGACTCCAAAGTCTTGCGGTGAGCTAGTCAGATTCTTGTGTAATAAACTACAGTTTGTCCTCCGACTTACTTGTATGAAGGTGCCACGTGAGGCTCTCATTTATTCGCGAGATCCGCTCATTATTTTCATCTTCTCGCTTCGAGGGTTCAAGGCTCTCTATGATGCCCATAATTACCCAACAACAAAAGTAAGACTGTTTGAGTTTTTGCTATGCAAAGTCAGCGGTGTAATTGCTAATTCTCGCGGAACGGCTTCAATGTTCCCTGGAAAGAAAGTATTAGTGGCACCCAACGGTGTAGACCTAAACGAGTTTGAAGCTGCTTCGCATGTAGGGGTAGAAAACGGAACGGTTCTCTATAGTGGACATCTCTATTCATGGAAAGGTGTTGATACAGTCCTTAGTGCAGCGGCGCTCTGCCCGCATTTGAAATTTATGTTTGTCGGCGGTACAGCAGATGATCTTCTGGTGTATCGAAAAAAACAACAAGAACTCGGATTGAATAATGTCTTTTTCGAAGGTCATATTCCAAAGACTCAGATTCCTGCGCGCCTACTGCGGGCTTCTGTTGTTCTTTTGCCTAATAACCCTGGCTCCATCGAGTCTGAAAAATATACTTCACCGATAAAAATGTTTGAGTATATGGCCAGTGGTGTGCCCCTTGTCGCTTCTGATCTGCCCTCACTTCGAGAAGTGCTTGATGAATCAATGTGTACTTTCTTTAAGGCGGGTGATTCTGAGGATTTAGCACGTGCACTTAAACTCGTCTTAGCAGAGTATCCGGGCGCACAGGCGAAAGCTGTCAACGCAAAAAGAGCAGTTCGTCAATACTCGTGGGATTCCCGTGCAGGCCGTATACTAGATTTTATACGAACAGAAATATGTGTGGAATAATTGGCTCAAACGGTACGCTACTCTCTCAATTCGAAAAAGCTTCGAAGACTTTTGCCTATCGAGGTCCCGATGCGAGTAAATTTTTTCAAGATGATCACTGTACACTCGGACATCATCGATTGTCGATTCTCGATACGGCTAGTCGGGCAGATCAGCCATTTAGTGATCCGGAGAAAAAAGTACATCTCCTTTTCAATGGTGAAATTTTTAATTTCAAGGACTTGCGAAAAGAGCTTGAGTCGCACTACACGTTTGTTACTACTTCTGATACTGAAGTTATTGTGGCGGGATATTTACGCTGGGGGATTGATATCGTTCCACGTCTCAGGGGAATGTTTGCTTTGGCATTGTACGACACGACAAAGGCTAAACTTTTTTTGGCACGAGATCATGCTGGAATCAAGCCACTTATCTACTCCTATGAGAACGATCAACTCCTTTTTGCCTCTGAAGTGAAGGGGGTAGTAGCGCTGAGAGCTATTCATGGATTGCCGCTGACTCTTGATCAGGAGTCTTTGGGGGTCTATTCAGTTTTCGGGTACACTGTCTCGCCGCGGACACTTTATTCTGAAATACACAAACTTCCACGATCGTCAGTTCTCGAGTTTGATTTGCACTCAAAAAAGATACTCTCAGTTCAGAAATACACACCGCGTTCAGCTACGGTGACCACCGCTCTCGACTATCAAAAACTCATTGAGGATCGCATTGTCGATCATACTCTGGCAGATGTCCCGGTGGGTGTGTTCTTCTCTGGAGGTACAGATTCATCTCTCATCGCCTCGGTACTTCATCATCGCGGGTACAATCTCGAGACATTTAGTATTAAGGTAGATTACAAGACAGAAGACCATAAGTATTTCAACGCGATCAGTGAAAAGTTGACTCTCAAGTCCAACGTGTATAGTTTTGCAGAAAAAGAATTTGATGAAGTCTACGAGACCGTGATGAGTAAGCTCGACGAACCGAGCTATGATAATTCAATATTTCCGACATACTTTGTTTCAAAAAAAGCGGCTGAGAAAGTAAAAGTCGTTCTCTCTGGTGAGGGTGGTGACGAGTTATTTTATGGATATGAGCGGAGTAAAGAGCTCGCCGCTCTCGGGAACGTACGACACGATGTGCATTGCTCGATGTGGGACTATCTCTTTTTCATACTGCCACCATTTAAAGCAAAGAATCATTACTTCAAAAAATTATTCAAGCTGATGGGACAGCCGATTAGTTTTTATTTGATCACTATGTCGCCAGCGCGTGACCGTATTACGCTCCGTGGTTGGAAGCAGGCAAAAAAGATTTTAGCGAATATTAAACGTCCGGTCGACTATGACGCAGAAGTCTATCTAGAGGATGATCTTCTGCGAAAGACGGATTTTGCGACTTCATACAACTCTATCGAGGGGCGTGTTCCGCTGCTTGATAGCGACATCGTTGCTAATAGTTCGGTTATTGAGGATTGTAAACTAGAAGGTGGTGTACTTAAGGCGTTTCTGAAGAAATGTCTCAGTGCGTACTTACCGACAGAGCTTGTCTATCGAAATAAGAGTGGTTTCGGTATTGGTATGCATGTATTTTTTGAGAGCTCTAAACAGCTCAACTCAGATCTCGATCAAGCCCTCGCATATTATGCAGAAAAAAGACTCTTGCCAGTGCATATTCCAAAACGATCAGTCCTCGTACGGAAATATAGTAATTTTGCTTTCGCATTAGTGAGTCTATATCGTGTTATTGTTAATAATCAAAAGATATATGAATCGCATCGTTAAGTATCTCACTCGGATCGGCAAGAAAATTTTCTTCAACTACGATAGACCGTACTACAGTGCAAAATTGTATCGCTTTTGTCGTAAGTATGAAGGTTTCTATAATGGTGAATCATTGCCAGATCAGGGGAAGAATGGAGAACATCGTATTCTTAAAATTCTTGCTCTCAACGCCCGGACAATTATTGATGTTGGTGCAAATACTGGTCTCTTCACAAAACTTTCACGTATGTCTGCACCGGCTCACTGCATGATTCATGCGTTTGAACCGGATGCGGCAAGTTTTAAAAAACTCAAACAGCTTGTGCAGACGCACAACTTCACAAACATTATCTGTACTGAGTCGGCGGTAGGTGAGGTGGTTGAGAAAAAAACCTTCCAAATAAAAGCTCGCTCAGTATTGAATTCTTTTTATACGCATCCTCGCACAGAGACAACTGCCTCTGTCATTATCCCGGTAACAACCCTTGATGCGTACTGTGCTGAACACGCTATTACGCATATCGATTTTCTAAAGATAGATACAGAAGGGCACGACCTATTCGTCTTGCGAGGAGCCAAAGGCCTTCTTGAGGAAAAACGCATTGACTGTATACAGTTTGAACTTGCTCAAGAGTCAGTGTATGCAAAAGTCTTTCTGAAAGACTTTACTGATCTGCTTTCGTCGTACGGATACGAGGTTTTTAAATTACGCTCACAAGATCTTATGCCGTTTACCTATGACCCTTCACATGAGCGCTTCACCTACATGAATTATGTGGCACTTTCTCCAGAGCTTGCTCCGACATTGCGTCATAAATTAATTCAGGCAGAGAAATGAAAATAGTATATTTGTTTAACGGCGCTCGTGTCGGCTTGCTTGAGAAAGTAATGAGTGGTAAGGATCATGGTAATGGCTTCTGGGGCATGACGGATTTTATTCGTAATGGAATTGATGCGACCTACCTCGAGGTGGAGCAAGACTTTTCTCCTAAAATCGCTCGTCTGATACGAAAGTATGTTCCAATCTATTGTATGCACCTGCTCCAGTTTAGAAAAATACTGCAAGCTGATATTGTCTTTACTTCTGTTTCGTTTGGCACGCAGTTTGTCCACGCACTCTGGCCATTCAAAAAGCCAGTTTGGATAATGCATGACTTCAGCATCATGGGACTTCTTGGTGATGAGTCAACTTTCAGACAAAAACTCTTTCGTTTTATTGTCAGCCGAGCAGATGGGATAGTGACGATAAGTAAAAAAGAAGAGCTTCGACTCAAAGAGAGATTTCCGCAAATGAAAGACCAAATTCGTTTTATCCCATATTTTGGTGATATCAACTTTTTTAAACCAGGTACAGAGGATCGTGGTGAGACTATTCTTGCCGTCGGAGCTGATCCAGATCGTGACTGGAAGACACTCATTGAAGCAATGAAAGGGCTCGGATATAAGCTCCATTTGGTCACTCGAGAGTCACGCGTCGCCAAGCTTCGTCCGCTTCCGGAATTCGTGACAGTGGGGCAACATTCAGCACAGGAGTTGGTCTCTCTGTATGCCCGGGCAATGCTTGTCATCATTCCGCTTAATGTCTCCGGTGGTAATAATGACGCAATGGGTTGTTCAGCGGCATTTGAGGCTCTTTCGTCTGGGTGTCCAGTGGTTGCTACTCGTACAGAGGCAATGGAGACGTATATCGTTGAAGGAGAAAATGGGTTACTCGTTCCAGCCCAAAACCCACAAGCCCTTCGGGAAGCGCTTGTGCGACTTGTCGACAACAAAGAGCTCCGTTTGAAATTTTCAAAAGAAGCGCGTGCTCGAGCGGTGGAATTGCAAGACTCACGAAATCGTATTCACGATCTCAAGAATTTCTTTACTGAGATTCTTTCTCGTTCTCGGTAAGTAACTCCTTTCGAATATAGACTGAATCTTCGTAAAGTGGTTCGTGTGTCTTTTCATTGTAATGTCGATGCGTATGTCCGAAATAAGCAAAACCCATAGAAAGTAGTTGCGTGGTTATTTCGCTAAAGAGTTTTTGACCTTGATAGAGTTCAATGAAAGAGTTTTCAATATAGATCACTGAAACGGCCTTAAATGTCTCACTACCACCAGCCAAAACTTCACTTTCAAAACCTTGCACGTCAATTTTTGCAAGTATGCCACCAGTTCGTGCACCTATCGGGACTTCTTCATCGAGTGTTCGTACAGGGATTGTGAGGGGTTTTGATGAAGCGCTTTTTGGATATAAGTTCTTATGGGTCGAAGACATGGGAAGCAGTGAAGAACTCGGGTGAAATGAACTGACTTGGATTTCTGTTTCGGTACGTGAGCTTCCTAAGGCACATCGGTGCAGAATAAATTTCTGATCGTCCTTGAATTCTTTGGTGAGTGTTTCAATACAGTCAGGAAGTGGCTCGAAGGCATGGATGGCGGCTTCCGGGAAACGCTGACGCATTTCTTTTGAAAAATGTCCGCTATTTGCACCAATATCAAAAATTGTTTGTATGTGTAGACGAGGGATCGTGTGAGCGTAAATGGAATGATCACGCTGGATACGGAAACCAAAGCGGGCTAGGAGTGTGCGTAGAAGTGTGATCATTGTGGTGTGATGGTGTATGAATATGCCCGTTTCAGTACAAGTGTGGTCGGGCTATACTGTATATAGTAATAGGGATGGTGAGAAAGTACAGCGATCGAATAGATGAATCGAAAAATAGGACTGAGAAAAGGTAGTGTGCTAGAGAGTCTTGATTGCGGGCTGAAAAAGAATCGTGCGAGCCAGGCGATAAGTGGCCGTCTTGGACGAACAGAAATTTGTTCGTTTCGATATCGATTCACATCTCGACTTAGTTGCCCGTCTCGCTTACGAAAGAAACTTATTGGAGCGTCGACAGTAATGAGTGGTGTATGACCCGCAAATTGAATCCAGAGGCAATAATCTGAGGCGACGCGATACTTTTCCTGCAAAGGTCCGGCTTGTTTCCAAAGTGAACTTCGCCAAAAGACACTATCCTGTTCAACATAGTAGCTTTCGCGTCCATAGACGCCAGCTTTGAGTAACTGACGATGATATATCTTCGCGATACCAGGAGTTTCTTCAAGAGAGTCCTCAGTAGCGGTTCCGGTGATGCCTTTTATCCATTGGAAGCGAGGGTAGGTGGCGAAACATTGACTCATGATAGTAAACGCTCCGGGTGCATAGTAGTCATCAGCGTTGATCCAGGCGTAAACATCCCCAGTGGCACGTGAGAAGCCTCGGTTTATTGCTGCATACATGCCAGAATCTTTCTCTTCGATGAGGTGCAGTGTGACTTTCGTGCAGGCGATTGGGAATGTACCAGAAGCAATCTTTTCTTGATATGAGCGGACAATAGCACCTGTCTTATCTGTTGATTTTCCATCTACAATGATATATTCGATTTCGAAATCGCCAGATTGACTGACCACACTCTCGATTGTTTTTCCAATCCAGCGTTCCATATTGTATGAAGGTGTAACAATCGAAAATTTCATTTAGCGTATGTAGTGGTTAAGTGACTCATACTCAGAATTCGAAAGCTTCACATCCCACAGATAGAGAGGGATTTTAAATGACCAGCTGTTCTTGTAGAGAGCTGCTACCCGATAGACGAAGTCTCGGCCACTACCTCGTCCAGATGGAGACCCCCAGGTGCGTTCATTGCGGTGTCGGAAATATACGCCATCATCGCGGACTTTTTTATGGAAGAACATACAGTTGTCTGCGCCTGGGTACGGATCCGTCTTTCGATAAAAGAGTGTGCGTGTTGGTGGAAACCATTTGATAGGGAAAGGAATAAAACGATGAATCGGTTCAATCATTAATACGCCCTTTGCTTCGTGAGCGATACGAGCAAGCTCTTCTGGCTTGTAGAAAGGTACTCCACTCGGGTTATCTTTAAGATACGCTGTATAGTCGAATATTTTTCCGAGACGATCAGTGGTTAGTTGTTGCCACTGTATCGTAACGAGGGTGGCTTTATGTTGTGTCGCGAGTCGGTACTGTAGCTCGATCCGGTTTGCAAGCGAGGCATCATCGGCATCCTGAGTGGAGATCCATTCACCTTTGGCGATCTTAAATCCATAGTTTCGTGCTGAAAAACCAGCGTTAATATCGTACCCCCGCCAGTTTTTTCGTTGCGCTGGTTTTTCTGGAAGCTGAATGTAGTGTACTCGCGGGTCAGTGGCGGCGAGTGCCTGGACGACTTCACGAGTGTTGTCGGTACTCCAATCATCGATGACCAAGATCTCAAGATTTTTGTAGGTCTGTTCTTGCATTGATTGTACCGCTCGTACGACACGCTCTGATTCGTTGAAAGTGGGAATGACGACGGAGATAAGAGGGTTTGTATTCATGTGAATTAGAGTATTGATAGTAAGAAATCACGATAGGCTTTCTCGAAATTTTCGCGAGAATGATGGTTTCGCACATAATCACGTGCACGGAGTGATTTGGACTTGAGTTTCTCAGGAGGGGTCTGTTCAATTGTCTCGACCGCCTGCTTAATTATTTCGACAGTGGCATTTGCTAGTTCAATCCCGAAATCAGAGACTTCAATGCCGGCCTCTCGAGACACCAGCGGGATCAATCCTGCGTGCATAGCAGTGACTACTGCCGTCGAAGTAGATTCTGAGCATGATGGGAAAATAATACTCGCTGAGTTTGACACGGCTGTTTTAAATTCCTCTGAGCCAGGATCAACAAAACCGTGATAGGTTATGGTCTTTTGAGAAGTAAGAATATCTCGATAAGCTTCAAAGAAATCAGGATCAATTTTTCCAAAAATATCTAAGTGAGAGCCATCTCGACCAGTAAAAGCCTCAATGACTAGGTCGAGTCCCTTGTGGACACTACCCGAGCCCCCAATCCAGACGAAATTCTTGCGAGCAGCCAGATAATCTCTTTCGAATACATCAAATTCATGGGTGGTAGAAACAGGGATTCGGGTAATCTTCTTTTTTACATGAGCGTAGGTCTCTGCTGTTGTTTCATTGCCAGTGAGGGTGATATGTTCAGCAAGCTCAGCATTTTTTGAAAATGGAAGTGTGCGTCGTGGAGCCAAGATAAAACCTTTTCGTCTTGCAAGGGCAAGTAGTCGTGTGTACTCTGCTTGATTTTGAAATAACCAATGTGAAGTAGTTGCGTGAAATACGGTCGTGCAGTCGGAGGGGAGGTATTTTGAAAGTCGCTCGAGCTGATGTCCATTATCAATGCACAGTGAGTAGTTATGTCGGGGTATAAATGAGTTATCCTCAAAGTCGACGACATCTACGGCAAATCCTTGCTCATTAAGAAGTCTAGCGATACAGCGAGCTTCCCAGCGATTACTATGGCCAGTAAGTTCAGATTCAGTGCAGATAAATGGAAATGTAGTATATGAAAGAAGAGCACGTTTCTTCCCAACGGGGTAAGGCGTCACGACACCGCCGTGCAATTTACGTAAAATGCGTCTGTACAACATGAATGTAGTATTATCAATATCTAGTATATGATATTCTTTCTGTATAGAGCCTCTCTGCCATGAATACGATTACTAGTAAATGGATTTCAGATACAGGACTGGTTTTGACAGCTATTCTTATTCTTTTTGGTTTGTTTGGTGTGAGATGGGCATTTGGTGCGGCATTCATAGTCGTCATCTTACAGCTTGTTTGGGTGAATGGTCTTTATCCGATCGCCTGGGTCTGGTTTCAGGTCGTGCGCGGACTTTCTTATATTCAGCCGAAGATCTTGTTTTCAATAATTTTCTACCTCGTGGTTGTGCCAATTGGGCTAGTTCGGAGAATCACTCACACTTCTCTTCGAGAGAAGGAGAAAGAGTCGAATTTTGTAAACAGAACACACACGTATACGCTCGGCGATATTGAGCAAGTGTATTAGCAACAGTAATATATACGTATGGAATTTCTTAAAGATATCTGGGGTTTCTTAAAAACACGAAAGAAGTTTTGGTTGGCGCCAGCGTTGATTGTTTTACTCCTCATAGGAGCATTAATTGTCTTTGGTGGTGGTTCTGCTCTTGGTCCATTTATCTATACATTATTTTAAAAAATGGCTATCCGTACCGATCAGAAAACACGAGTGCTCGGTATATCAGCGTACTATCATGATAGTGCCGCCGCTCTTGTCATTGATGGGAATATCGTAGCCGCAGCGCACGAAGAACGGTTTACGCGAAAAAAGCACGATGATCGCTTTCCTGAGTCGGCTATTCGGTATGCTCTCGAGGAGTATTCACTCACACTGGAAGATATTGATGCGATTGTTTTTTATGACAAGCCTTTCTTGAAATTCGAACGAATCCTACAGATCTTCCATGAGAACGCACCGCACGGCTTGAAGAGTTTTGTAACTGCTATGCCGGTGTGGGTAAAAGAGAAGTTGTTCGCTAAGAGAAACATTTGGAAAAAACTAGAAGAAATTCACGGAGGAAAATTCACAAAGAAACCGAAGTTACTCTTTTCTGAGCACCATCTCTCGCATGCGGCAAGTGCTTTTTATCCTTCACCGTTTGAGCGAGCGGCTATTTTGACGATAGACGGTGTCGGCGAGTGGGCAACAACCACTATCGGAGAGGGGGACGGTGGAACGATATCAATACATCGTGAGATGCATTTCCCAGACTCGCTTGGTCTTCTTTACTCAGCGTTCACTTATTACTGTGGTTTCAAGATAAATAGCGGTGAGTACAAACTCATGGGACTGGCACCGTATGCTGATCGTCAAGATGCAGAGGTGATTCGGTATAAGAAGTTAATCGAAGAACACATTGTGAACTGCCACGATGATGGTTCAATTACCCTAGCCATGGAGTATTTCTTGTTTACGAAAGAATTACGAACGGTTAACGATGCCCGGTTCGAACAGCTTTTCGGTTTCGGGCCTCGTACACCAGAGTCTGCACTAGACTCTCGCTATATTGCCCTTGCACAGGCTATTCAGGAGGTGACCAATGAGTGTGTAATTCGGCTTGCAAAGACTGCTCAAAAAATTACCAAACTAGATTCAGTTGTTCTTGCTGGAGGTGTTGCCTTGAACTGTGTCTCGAATGCTCGTCTCGTAGAAGCTGGAATCTTTAAGCGAGTGTGGATTCAGCCAGCTGCCGGAGATGCTGGCGGAGCGCTTGGTGCTGCTCTTGTCGGTTACTATCTTCTCACTGGTTCATCACGGCCAGTCGTCACTCCAGATGCGATGAACGGCTCACTGCTCGGGCCAGAGTACGATCGAGTAGATACAGAAAAAATGATTCGAAAATATGGTGCAAAGGCAAAATACATTGACTTCGATACGGACCTCTATGATCGGGTTGCAGACCTCCTCTCCCAAGGTAATGTGGTGGGCTGGATGCAGGGTCGTATGGAGTGGGGGCCGCGTGCACTTGGTAATCGAAGCATCCTTGGAGACCCACGTAGTCCTTTGATGCAGAAAAAACTTAATCTTTCAATTAAGTATCGGGAGGGGTTTCGTCCATTCGCACCGTCAGTCTTACGTGAAGATGCAGGTGAATATTTTACTCATACAGGTGATATGCCGTATATGCTTGTTACTACTGAGGTGGTCGAGAGTCGCCGCAAGCCGCGAGCACCACAGTCACTACCGTTCATGGAGCGCCTGTATGTCTCAAGATCAGACATTCCATCGGTAACTCACCTTGATTATTCTGCCCGAGTACAGACAGTGGATAAAACAATTAATCCTCGATATTGGAATCTCATTAGTGCGTTCAAAAGTAAAACAGGGTACGGCCTAGTGATTAACACAAGCTTCAATGTCCGAAATGAACCTATAGTGTGTACTCCAAGTGATGCGTATCGTTGCTTCATGGCAACAGAAATGGATTATCTGGTTATCGGCAATTATCTCTTTAATAAAAGGGAGCAGCCGCTATACCCGCGAGAAATTTTCGAGTTACAATGTAACGATGCAGATTAAAGATTGTCTACGTAACGGTCTTCTGATGGTGGTGAGTGCTTTAACGATGCTTATCGTACTAGAGCTCATCCTCTGGCTTACACCTCTAAAGGTTTTTGTCCCGTTTCTCGCGCAGCCTCGCCCATATTATGTTGCTTCAGATGAGCGAGGGTTTGATATTGGCTTTTCTCAAGCCACGACGTCGCATGTCTTTACTGACGGGTCATTTTCTGTCTGGTCAAATGAACTCGGCTGTTTTGATATGTCCTATTCTAATGAAGAGTCGATTTACGTGACTGGAGACAGTTTTGCCTGGGGGTTTTCTGATTTTGATGATAAATGGGGAACACTGCTTGAGAAAAAAATCGGCACTCGAGTATTGAAGTGTGGGGTGGATGGATATGGAACTAAACAGGAGCTACTCAAAGCGCGGGAAATAATTGGTCGACTCGAGAAGAAGCCAAATCGAATTATAGTTTCGTATTTAGGGGCAAACGATGTTGATGATGATCTCGCTTTTCCGCACTATACTGTGATTGACGGCTATCGAGTACCTATCTATCAAGGTGTCGCTACGGCAACACCGTTGGCACGATTTAAACGCTTTATGACTGCTCATTCTGGTCTTTATAATATGAGCAAGAATAGTATTCGAAATGTATTCTCTCGGCAGGCTCCAGTCGCCACTTCGACAACTGGATATACCGAAGCGCAATACAAAAATAATTTTAAGAATATCTATGGTTTTATTGGACTAGCGACTACTACTAACGCCAGTCTTACTATAGTTCTTGTGCCATCGAAAGCTGAATTAGTAGCGGGTCAGACTACCTACAATAATGAGCTTAAAAAGTATCTTCAAGCTTTCCCAGCCGTGCAGGTCATTGATCTATATCCAGATTTCAAAGCACATTTCGATCGAGGTGAACAACTTTATTGGAAGAAGGACGGACATTGGAATGAGGCGGGCAACAAACTGGCTGCAGAGCTTATCGCCAGAGCCATTTCACCAAACTCTCATCAGGATTAGTTCCTCCGAACTGCTTTGATAAGGGTATAGTAACTTCCGTTAAGGGGGAGTTGTACTGAAGTGTCAGGTAGTAGTTCATCAAGAAAAAACTGATGCTTGAATCCAGCTGACTCAAGATTTGAAAGAAGCTTTGGAAGATTATTTGTCTCCTGGAGTGGGTAGTAGTGATATTCAAGTGAGAGGGCCATGATCTTTGAGAGCGTGCCGTGTTTTGCTAGGTCATTGATGACTTCACCCTCACTTCCTTCAATATCCAATTTACAGAAATCAATTTTTGAAGTCGAAGCAAGTATTGTTGAAAGAATGGTGGTGTGTATCGTGTAAGAGGTGGTAGTCTTTTTATCTTCTGTACGCAAGAGGTTTGTATCAAGAGTATTTCCACAAGCACCAATCCCGCGATTATATATCTCGGCTGTGCCGACGCTGCCTGAGAGTGCCTCCTCTCGAACAGTGACGTCACTGAGATTGTTGGCCTTGATGTTGTTTGTCAAAATTTCTCGAATGAACGGTGTTGGTTCAAAGACTGTAATCCGTGCTTTTGGATAGCGATACTTAAAATAGAGAACTGACACGCCCATATTTCCTCCACCATCAACAATGACTGGTGAGTCAGTGTCTGATACAAAGTAGTACGACTGGCGAATAAAAATCTGTCGGAACTCCTCAAAGAAAAGTGAATAATTAGTGAAGGTGACTTTGTACCCGAGAAAATGTTCTTCTTTGAGTCGGAAAAAACCATTAAGAAAAACTTTAAGTCGAAGTCTTAGATAGGTGGCAAGTAAGGACTTTCGTTGAGGGGCAATGTATTCAGGGGAGAGGATAAAAGAGAGGTCGGTGATGATTGCCCCGGCACGAACAAGAAGTTTGAGTATCATCTGGCTATCATAGCAAAAAAGCCTTCTTTTATAAATTAGTGAGCCGTGGCATACTCAGACAAATATAATCCATTCACACATGTCATACTCAGAATATTTTTATGAAGAAATGAAGGATCTAAATTACATCTCTGCTGGAGTGGTTGTGCCGCTCGTACTCAGCTATCTCAAGGTGCAGTCAGTGGTTGATGTTGGATGTGGGACTGGTCTCTGGCTCAAACAATTCAAACAGCATGGTGTTTCAAAAATCCGAGGTATTGATGGCGACTGGGTCACTCCAAAACTCCTTGTGATTCCACAAGAAGATTTTTTGTCACATGATATCGATACAAAGATCAGTTTGAAAGAACGTTTTGATTTGGTTGTCTCACTTGAGGTAGCTGAGCATTTAAAAGCAGCAAGCGCCACTGATTTCGTCGCGTCACTGGTATCTCTTGGGTCAGTGGTTCTATTCTCAGCAGCAATCCCACTTCAGGGTGGCTCACGACATATCAATGAGCAGTGGCCAGAATATTGGACAAAACTCTTTAAAGCTCACGGGTATGTACCGGTCGATTGTCTGCGTCGAAAGATTTGGAATGATTCACGAGTTTCATTTTTCTACGCTCAGAACATTTGTTTCTTTGTTGATGAGAAAAAACTTGCTCAATACGAAAAGTTAAATCAAGCTCGCCAGGCCGGCTTCGATGAGTTTCTTCCGCTCGTGCATCCATATATGTATCTCTACTATGCGACACGCTGGCGAATGGTCGTGCCGCTACTTGGTAAATTTCCACCAAAGTTTCTCCACATGATGAAGAAATTACTCACGAAAGTTTTTCGTCGAGGCTAGAGTCTCTTGTATCCCCACCAAAGAGCGATAGTAGAAACGATGTCAGTAATGACAAGTGAGATAATAGCACCAAGTAGTCCGTAGGCAGGGATCAGGATGAGCCAAAGGATGAGTTTTAGAAACTGTGGAATGAGAGTAGTCTTGTAGCGCACCTGTGTATCTCCTTGTGCATAGAGCATAGTCTCAACAATATTTCGCCCTTGCAGTACAAGGGTTGCTGCCAAGAGCTGACTCATAAAGACAGCATTGAGATATTGTGGAAAGAATATTTTAAATAAGAACGGTGCAGCGGCGATGTAAGCAAAAGCGACTACCGCAGAAGCGAGCGTGAGTTGGGTGATGCGCAGACGAGCACTTCGTTTCATCTCAGCAACCGTCTTTTCCGCATACTTGGGGAGAATGACAGGGAAGATATTATCTGAAAAGTTGCGAATCTCACGGATTGGGGCAAGGGCGAAGGCGTAGGTTGCTAGCTGGAGAGGTCCAGCAAAATGCCACAGGATGATTTGGTCAAGACTACCAATGAGTTGCGAAACGCCACCGATAATACTCATGTGTTTACCATAAGAAGTATAAAATTCCGATCCTTCAGGATTATCTACGATCTGGTATCGAGAAATGGTGTTTCGATAGACGAGATAGCTCAAGATAAAGTTTGAAAGAAAATAAACAACAAGAAGCAGAAGGACGTTTTTAGTTAGAAGGAGGGTGGTGATCAGGATGGCAAGGGGAATGTAAGTCCGTGGGATGTTAAGTAGTGATGCGAGCTTGAAGTCTTTTTTACCAAGAAGAATATTTTTATAAAAACCAAAACTCGCGAATGAATTTGTGAGGGCAATAAGAAGGAGGCCACTTCCGAGTTCTGTGTTCGCTCGAGTGAAGTAATATATTGAACCAAGGAGGGCGCCGATACTAGCTGGAAGACTATAGTATCCAGCGATACGGACAAGTTTTGGGACAATGTTTTGCTTGCCTTGAGTGACAGCTAGAGTAATCCCGCCACCGATACCGGAAAGCGAGAGGGCGCCAAAAAACCCAGCAAGTGAAATTATATACTTGTACCGACCAAACTCTTCTGGGGTGAGAAGGTTTGCAAAAAGGTAGGTGAAAGCTACGCCGCCAAGAGCAGCCAGAAAACGGTTTGCAACGAGCCAAAAATTGCCGTGCGCAAGGTAGACCATATCAGTTCGTGTGTACTTTTCAGACCAGCGGAGGGCAGTGACAATATGCTGCTTCATGTGATTAAAAAGTACCACAAAATACGCATATTTCAAAATCGAGTCTGAGGCAAAAAAGTGCTATAGTGATGAGTATGAATCTCAAAAAAACACTGATTTGGATTATCCTCGCCTCGGTATATTTGCTTGCTCTTGTACCGCTCGTGCGTTTTGACTCACAGTTTTTCCCTTTCATCACTGGGAAAAACTTTTTATTTAGAACACTAGTTGAGGTGGCTTTCGCGGCGTGGGCAATTCTCGCTATAAGTACAAAGGAGTTTCGACCAAAGTTTACAATGCTCACGTGGTCAGTCTTGGGGTTTGCCTGTATCTTGGGAATTGCGAACCTTTTTGGTGAGAATCCATACCGGAGTTTTTGGTCAAACTTTGAGCGTATGGATGGTTACGTAACAATTCTCCATGTCACGGCCCTTTTCTTTGTTGTCTCGTCAGTGTTCAAAGAAGCACCACTCTGGAAATGGTTTTTCCGTACATCAGTGTTTGTCAGTGTGATTACAAGTATCTATGCGATCACCCAGGTCTTGGGGCTCGCGCAGATTCATCAAAGTGGCACTCGTGTTGACGCGACATTTGGAAACTCTATTTACCTTGCGATTTATTCGGCGATGCATGTATTGATTGCCGCCTATCTTTTTATTAAGGATTATCCAAATGTGGCTTGGCGAGTTACGTATGCCGGAGTCATTTTGCTCAACCTCATTGCACTCTTTTACACCGGTACTCGAGGAACATTGATAGCGCTTGTTGTGGGAGCGCTTAGTGCGGCGTTCTTCTATATTTGGAAAGCCGTCGATCACCCTGTCTTACGTAAAGTTGCGGTGGCAATCATCACAACGAGTATCTTTTTGGCAGGAACCCTCTGGCTTGTGAAAGATGTTCCAATGGTGCGTAATCATCCGATCCTTGGTCGTTATGCCAATCTTGTAAACTTCTTCGACACTTCGACTCAGGCTCGTGCCTATGTGTGGCCGATGGCGTATAAGGCTTGGACCGAGCGTCCAATACTCGGCTGGGGTCAGGAGAACTTCATTTACGCCTTTAATAAGTATTTCGATCCTCGAATGGCAAGTCATGAGCCATACTTTGATCGAACCCATAATATTTATCTCGACTGGCTCGTTTTTGGTGGTATTGGCGCACTGCTTTTGTATCTCGCGATATACGGATCAGCGTTTGTGCTCATTTGGCGCACACCAGCATGGACGGTGGCAGAGAAGGGAGTTATCCTCGCGCTCTTCGTTACTTACGCGGTACATAACCTTGCCGTCTTCGATAACATCACAAGTTACATGCTCTTCTTCATTCTGCTTGGCTATGTCTCATTCAAGTCAGAGGCAAGACAGGAGAGTGGTGAGTTTGATTCAGATTTGGCAGTGCTTGCGGCGGTGCCGGTGGTAGTACTTCTGTGTGTCTCGCTTTGGTTTACGGTAATAAAACCAGCAACTGCTAGTGCGCAGATTATTACTGCGCTCAACAAAATGACAATCCCACAAGAGTGCGCACAACAAGCATATCGTGAACAGTGTCTCAAATATGTGCCGGTTATGTATAGTGAAGCAATTAAAGATTGGCAGGCGGTCTTCGACGCGAACACTTTCGGTAGTTCAGAGGCATTTGAACAGATTTCAACTCGAGTGGGGAATGTCGTGCAAGTCTTTGGTCCGACAAGTTCTATCGCTCAGAGCTTTATGACGATCACGGAAACACAGATCCCGCTGATTATTGAACGAAACGGAGCCGATGGTCGCTACCACCTCTTTGCCGGAATGTACTATATGAATGTCGGCAAACCGGAAGCCGGTTTGAAACTCATGTTGGAGGCAAATGAACTTCAGCCTCGAAAACCGCTCATGCTGATGCTCCTTTCGCAGGCATTCGAGGGGATAGGTGACATGAAGCAGGCAGTTGCGGCAGCAAAACAAGCCTACGAACTCGCTCCAAATATTGAACAGTTCAAGAAGAATCTTGAAGAGATACAGGCGCGAGCTAGTACGACTCCTAAGAAATAAATAATGAAGTGTGAGCGGGGTGTTCCAATAGCCAACGTCACTACATTTAAGAATACAGGAACTCTCGAGTTCCTGTATTCTGTTGATTCACCTGAGGCACTTCTGGCGGTGATAGAATCTCTTCCAAAAGGTACTCCTCGGATGGTTCTCGGGGGAGGTTCAAATACTCTGTTTGTAAATGATTCTTACCAGGGTTGTGTGATTAAAAATGAAATACGAGGTATTAGTGTTGAAGAAGAGACAGAGAGCTCTGTCCTTGTCCGGGTCGGTGCGGGAGAAGATTGGGATGAGTTTGTTGCTTATGCGCTTAAGAATCGTTGGTATGGACTTGAGAATCTCTCATTCATTCCGGGCACTGTCGGGGCGTCTCCGATTCAAAATATCGGGGCATACGGGATTGAGGTCGGGGTGTACATAGACTCAGTTGAAGCAGTGCAACTGTATAGTGCTACTAAGGCTAGATTCACACATACTCAGTGTAAGTTCGACTATCGAGATAGCTACTTTAAATCTGTCGAGGGCAGGACATGGTGCATTACATATGTGTACTTCAAGCTCATGAAAAACCCTTCAGTGTGCATCTCGTATGCAGACGTGGCCAAACGCTTTTCTGGAGGATCCAAGCCGACTCCGGAAACTGTTCGCGAGGTGATAGGTGAGATTCGACGTGCAAAGTTCCCAGACTTGCAAGAAGTCGGAACTGCAGGTTCATATTTCAAAAACCCTATCCTTACTCAGGAAGAAGCCAAGAGACTTACTATGCTCTATCCGGGTATGCCAGTCTACCCATATCGAGAGGGCTTGGTAAAAGTCTCCTGCGCATGGATTCTTGATGTCGTCTGTGGGCTAAAAGGATACATACAAGGCAATGCTGGCCTCTACGAGAAGCAGCCGTTAGTGCTCACTCTGAAGCCATTGTCTTCGGCTCAGGAAATTAAAAAGCTCGAGCAGTATGTCAAAGAGTGTGTGTATGCAAAGACGGGAATCACTCTGTTACCAGAAGTAGAGAAATACCGATAATTTGAAAAAATTAAGCAATAGAGTTTGGTTTTAGTTTAGTGCTGGAAATGATAGAATAGTAAACTATGAAGTTTCTTACAACATTGTTTGGTGGTGAGTCAAAGCGTATGTTGAAAGCGGGGGAACGCTTTGCTCTTGAGGTCAATAAACTCGAAGCGGAACTTGCTGGTCTCACACGAGAGGTGCTTCAGGCAAAAACGCTTGAGCTTAAAGAGCTCGTCCGCTCGAAAGGGATGAGTGAAGTTAGCCTTGCACTTGCATTTGCCCTAGTGCGCGAAGCTTCAAAGCGGACACTTAATCAGCGACATTTCGATGTACAACTTGTTGGCGGGTATGTGATGCACAAAAAAGGCATTGCCGAGATGAGAACAGGTGAGGGTAAGACCCTCGTGGCAACACTTCCCGCGTTTGCGAATGCTCTTATGGGTAAGGGGGTGCACATTGTTACGGTTAATGACTATCTCGCTCGCCGTGATGCGGTTTGGATGGGGCAAATCTACGAGTATCTTGGTCTCTCGAGTGCGGTCATCAATCATGAATCATCATTTAAATACGATCCTACACACACCGAGGTAGATGCTCTTCGTGATGAGTCTGGTTCCTTTAAGGTGCGTTATGAGTTTTTGCGCCCTTGTACACGACGAGAGGCTTATGAAGCGGATATTACCTATGGTACCAACAGTGAGTTTGGTTTTGATTATTTGCGCGACAATTTGGAATATAAAAAAGAGAATCTCCGTCAGCGTGATCCGTATTTTGCAATTGTTGATGAGATGGACTCGATCCTTATCGATGAGGCGCGAACCCCACTCATCATCTCTGCTCCTACACAGGATTCAGATGAGCTCTATCGTACGTTTGCCCGAATCGCTAAAGGTCTTGTCCGTGATACTGATTTTACTGTCGATGAGAAATTCCACTCGATAGCCATGACTGATGCTGGTATTACAAAAGCAGAAAAAATGCTTGGTGTAGGTGACTTATATACCGATAAAGGTGTGCGGTATGTCCATCACCTTGAGACAGCGGTTAAGGCTGAAGCTTTGTACGTGCGTGATAAACAGTATGTGGTAAAAGACGGTGAGGTGGTTATTGTCGACGAGTTCACTGGTCGACTTCAACCGGGTCGTCGTTGGTCAGAAGGTTTACATCAGGCGGTGGAGGCTAAAGAAGGTGTGGCGGTGCAGAAAGAATCTCGTACGTACGCTACGATCACTTATCAAAATTATTTCCGACAATATGAAAAATTGTCAGGAATGACGGGAACTGCCGAGACATCTTCGGAAGAATTTTTCAAAGTGTACGGATTACATGTAGTTCAGATTCCAACACATCGTTCAATCGCTCGAGTTGATCACAACGACCTCATTTTCCAAACAGAAAAAGGTAAATTCCAGGCTCTAGCTGCTCGAGTAAAAGAACTACACGCGAAAGGACAACCGGTACTGATCGGTACAGTCTCGATTGAGAAAAACGAACTACTCTCAGCATATTTGACCCGAGAAGGTATTCCACATCAGGTTCTTAATGCAAAAAATCACGAACGCGAAGGTGAGATTGTAGCGCAAGCGGGTAAGAAGGGTGGGGTGACGATTGCAACAAACATGGCAGGTCGAGGCGTTGATATTAAACTTGGTGGCACACCAACAACGCCGGAGACAACGGAAGAGATTAAAAAAATTGGTGGTCTCTTTGTGATTGGTACTGAGCGTCATGAAGCGCGACGTATTGATAATCAGCTTCGTGGGCGTTCGGGCCGACAAGGTGACCCTGGCGAGACACAGTTCTTCGTGTCACTTGAAGATGACTTGATGCGTATCTTTGCTAAAGATTCACTGAAAACGATGATGGGGCGTTTCGGTATTGCTGAGGATCAGCCAATTGAGAATAAACTAATCACCCGAACACTCGAATCGGCACAGAAAAAAATAGAAGGTTTCCATTTCGATTCACGAAAATGGGTGCTTGAGTTTGATGACGTGATGAATACTCAGCGTGAGGCGATTTATTCTTGGCGAAAGACTCTTCTCTGTGGAACTGATGAAGCTATCCTCGCTCGTTTTAAACAAATAGAAGACAAGCTCGCTCCAGAGTTCAAAGAAAAAGTTGCCACAAAGCGCACCGAGCTCGGTCTCGGTGTATTCACAGAAGCGCTTCGAGTTATCATGCTTCAGACAATCGATATGTATTGGGTGGAGCATCTCGAGTCAATGGATCATTTGCGCAACTCAGTCAATCTTCGCGCCTTTGGACAGCGAGATCCTCTTGTGGAGTTTAAAAAAGAAGGCTTGCAGCTATTTAAGCAACTGACTCAGTCGATCGAAGGTCAGATCGTAGAGATGATTCTCCGTGTTGAAGGACGTGTGGTGCAGATGCAGTCTGAAACACAGAAGCAGGCAGAAAAAATTACCGCCGGCAGTGGAGGAGTCACGGGAGGCGCTCGCACTCCTGGTCGTAATGATCCGTGTTCATGCGGAAGTGGCAAAAAATACAAGAAGTGTCACGGAGCCTAGTCTCACTAGAGACTTGGTATACTGATAGGATATGACTATCTACAACAAGCTCGTTCGTGACAAGATACCAGAGATTATCGCTGCAAAAGGCGAAAAAGCTTTAACTCGCATAGCAAGTGAGAGTGAGCTTAGGGGGCTTATTTGTGCAAAACTTCGTGAAGAAGTCGAAGAGCTGATTGCCGACCAGACAATAACCGAATGCGCTGATGTGCTCGAGGTGATGCAGACTTTAATCAAAGCCTTTGGTTATACCCATGAAGAAGTTGAGCTCGTCCGGAAGAAGCGAGTTGTGGATCGCGGTGGTTTTGAAAAACGTATCGTCCTTCTTGAGAGTTAATTGATGATTGACTCACCGGTCATTTCCTTTGGTTGAGTAACACCGAGAAGTGTAAGTACGGTTGGTGCAATATCCGCAAGTCCTTTATTTTCCTTCAGTGTGATTCCTTCGCGAGTTACGATTGCAGGGACTGGGTTTGTGGTGTGCGAGGTGTGCTTCTTTCCGGTCTCTGGGTCTATGTTTACTTCTGCATTACCGTGGTCAGCGGTAATGATACAAATACCTCCACGTGCTCGCACTGCGTCAGTGATCATCCCGAGAGCTCGGTCGGCAGTTTCGACTGAGGTGATAATCGCTGGGACATTTGCCGTATGGCCAACCATATCTGCGTTCGCGATATTGATGAAGATAAAGTTCGCTCCAGCGTTAACCTCCTCGACCGCTTTCTCCGCTATCTCCACTGCCTGCATCTCAGGCTTCATATCATGCGTAAAAATCTCTTCCTGATGCGCGCCTTTATGTGAATGGAGGAGAATATGCTTTTCACCTGGGTAAGGTTTCTCGACACCGCCATTCAAGAAGTAGGTGGCATGAGGAAATTTCTCTGTCTCGGCGATATGTGCCTGGGTGAGTCCGGCTTCAGAAATTTGTTTTGCCAGAGTGGCCTTGATTTCAAGTGGCGGAAAGGCGACATGGCATACATAATCTTTACAGTACTCAGTCAACGTACCAAAACCAAGATTCATCGGCCCAGTCTTCTCAAGAATTTTCTCTGAGAGCTGGCGCGCCCGGTCGGCTCGGAAATTAAAGAAGAATACAGCGTCATTTTTTTCGATCTTGCAACCAGTGCCAAATGGATTTGCACACACCATGGGCTCAAGGAGTTCATCTATCTTGCCTTCTTTATAGAGGTTTTCGACAAAAGCACTGGGAGAGATGGTACAGACATTGCCTTTGCACTCAAAGAGAGCTTCTTCTGTTTTGGCGATGCGATCGTAGTTACGATCACGGTCCATGGCAAAGTATCGTCCAGACATTGATGCGATAAAGCCTACACCGATGCGCTCGATCGCTGACTCAATTTCTTTCAAGAATGCACCCGCACTCTGTGGTGCCGTATCTCGTCCGTCCGTGAAGAGGTGGAGGGCTACTTTGGCAACCCCATTTCGTTTTGCGGCTTCAAGAATGGCGATCAGGTGGTCGCTGTGTGCGTGAACTCCACCGGTGCCGACCAGACCTTGAACGTGGAGAGTGGAGTTGTATTTCTTAACATGGTCAAACACAGCTACAAGAGCGGGGTTTATATAAAATTCACCACTATCAATAGACTTTTTAATACGCACAAGATCTGTGTCGAGGACTGCGCCGGCGCCGATTGTAGTATGCCCGATCTCACTATTTCCCATTTGTCCTTCAGGAAGTCCGACTGCGAGACCAGAGGCTTTTAACAGCGTGTGCGGATACTTCTGCCACAGTGAGTCAAATACTGGGGTTTTTGACTGTTTAATGGCGTTGTGAGTGGCGTCATCTCGATGTCCCCATCCGTCAAGAATGACGAGAACTACAGGTGAAATAGGTGTTTGTTTCATATGCGGTAATTGTAACCCGCTTTTACCAAGAGTCTAGATTCACAATTAAGCGAGGCGTGGGGTACAATAGAGATATAAATTTAAAAAAATGAAGTATTCAAAATATATTGTCGAGTTCTTGGGTGCAGCGTTACTTACGGCGGTAGTCATTCTAGTTTCTGCCTATGGAGCGGTCATTAATCAGGGTGGAGCGCTTCTCGCCACTGGAGTCGTGGCGCTTGTACTCGGCTTTATTGTCTATACTGTTGGTCATGTTTCAGGTGCTCATGTAAACCCAGCGATCACTATTGCGGCTCTGACTCTAAAGAAGATCTCAGCTAAGGATGCTGGTTTCTATATCATCGCTCAGATTCTCGGAGGAATCGTCGCATTTGTAGCGGTAAAGGTAATCGCAAGTTACCATCCATTGTTCGATGTGCCACAGGCAAATCAGCTTACAGGGGCGGTCAGTGGACTTGGTCTTTTTAAAGGTGCGGTTTTTGTAGGAAGTCGAGAGTTTATTAAACTTCTCGCCGAGACTGCAGGAACAGCTATATTTGCGTTCGGTGTTAGTGCGGTCATGTTTGGTAAAGTCTCAGAGCAAGTCAAAGGTGCAGTGGTAGCGGTCTCGCTCTTCTTGGGTTCACTTGTAGCTGTCCTTCTTGGTTCATTTGATGCTGCTACACTAGCAACACGAGGACTACTCAATCCCGCAGTAGCACTCGGACTCGGTTTTCCAGGATCACTTTCACTCGCGTATATCGTTGGTCCGATCATCGGTGCGGTTATCGGCGCAAATCTCTATCGACTTCTCGCGGTTGAAGAGTCAGGTCAGGAGAAAATTAGTATCTAAATTGCTCTTAAATGATGAGTCAAAAAGCACCCCCAAAGAGGGTGTTTTTTGACTCAAAGGTATTTTTTTTGTGAATTCAAAATAGGCTCAAATCGTGGAGTATACTCAGAGTCTGTACAAATAAATATATGTCAAAAATCATTAAAGTAATTGGCCGAGAAATTCTCGATTCACGAGGAAATCCTACTGTAGAAGTGGATGTGTATTTGAAAGATGGTTCTTTTGGACGAGCAGCGGTTCCAAGTGGTGCATCAACTGGTTCTCATGAGGCGGTAGAGCTTCGTGATGGAGGTGCACGATATGGAGGTAAAGGGGTGGAAAAAGCAGTTAAAAATGTTAATACCGTTCTGCGAAAAGCTCTTGTCGGTAAGGAGTTTACTCAGAAAAGTCTCGATGCGCATATGATTGCCCTCGACGGCACTCCAAACAAAGGTCGACTCGGTGCTAATGCTCTCTTGGGTATTTCTTTGGCATTCGCTCACGCGACAGCTGACTCAATGGGCTATCCACTCTGGAAGTACTTTAAGGCGATTGCAAAGACAAAGAATACCGTGCAACTCCCCGTGCCAATGATGAATATTCTGAACGGCGGAAAGCACGCAGAGAACTCTACTGACTTCCAGGAATTCATGGTGATGCCAATCGGAGCTAAAAACTTTACTGAAGCGCTTCGTATGGGGGCAGAGATTTTCCACGCACTCAAGAAGATCCTCCATACTCGTAAGCTCAATACGACGGTAGGAGATGAAGGCGGCTTCGCTCCAAGTTTGCCATCAAACGAGGCGGCTCTCGAAGTGATTACTGAAGCAATCGGTAAGACAGGGTATGTGCTCGGAAAAGATGTCGCCTTTGCTCTCGATGTGGCTGCTACCGAGCTCTACAAGGACGGGAAGTATCATCTCGAACGAGAAGGAAAGACGCTCACTTCAGCGGAAATGGTTGACTTCTATGTTGCACTCGCGGCAAAGTATCCGATCGTTTCAATTGAAGATGGTCTTGCCGAAGATGATTGGGAGGGCTATGCACTACTTACCGCAAAGCTTGGTTCAAAGGTTCAGATCGTTGGTGATGATCTCTTTGTGACAAACATTGAGCGACTTCAGAAAGGTATTGAGCAAAAGGTTGGAAATTCAATTTTGATTAAATTGAATCAGATCGGTACGGTCTCTGAGACGATCGATGCAGTAAATCTGGCCAAGAAAGCTGGATACACCTCGATCATCTCGCATCGATCAGGTGAAACCGAAGATACGACAATTTCTGATTTCGTAGTCGGGACTGGTACAGGGCAGATCAAGACTGGCTCCCTCTGTCGTTCAGATCGTGTGGCAAAGTACAATCAGCTCTTGCGACTCGAGGAGTCGCTCGGAAAGAAAGCTGTCTATCGAGGGGTGAAGGTGTTCAAGACTGAAAAATAAAAAATGAAAATTAAAAAGCTCCCGAAAGGGAGTTTTTTAATTTACTTGAAAGGAGAGAGTAAATATGATTAAGTTTCCCTTAGAAGTTCATAACAGCGCCCTCAATGTAAAACCATTGTATGGAGGGCGCTGTTATGAGGCAGCTCTCATGTACATTAAGTAGTGAGATACCTAGAGAGGAAATATGGCAGGACGTATTATGCACCGGACAGATATGTATATTCTTCATCTGGTCGGTGGTGTCATCGGAATTTGCAACGAAAAAGCAACTGTGTTGCTTACGGGAGTTTGTTCGTATGATCCTCCATTGTGGCTTTCCAGGCGAGATAGCCACGAAGGTCGTTTCGATTGGGTTATCATAATGCGACCTGAGGCAAAAGAGGTGAGAAGGTGCACATTTACCGTTACCGGTGCAGGTGGTGGTGCAGTTGTCGAGGCTGAGGTTCTGCTCGCTCGTGGTGGTTCAAAGGCGCGCTGGAGAGCGGTGGAGCTCACCTTGGGAAAATTCCCTGGTGGCAAGTCCCCGACCACATTCACCATAGGCAAATCGGTCGATGAGACTGACCCCCGGATTCTCGCTCTTGAGGAGGGTCTCAGTGCATGGAGGTAGGTCTTATCTGCTGTGCGCAGGCGCCACGAGGTGGCGCTTTTAATTTACCTGTGAACTGCGCAAATGATGAGCGCGCTATACTCAGAATATGAGTTTACTTTTTTCTGTTCTCAATAAGCATAAATTTTTCTACACGTACTTACTTGGATTTCTCTACACCTTGCACGGCGCGCTCCCTGTGTACATCGGCTCTCAGTACCTTGAGCGCTATATCGATGGCAAGTACGTTGGATTGGTCTATACGCTAGCATTTTGTCTGACGATAGTCGTCTTCTATTTTTCGCCAAGAATTCTCTCGAGAATGGGTAATTATCGTTTTACGATGTGGCTCGGATTTGTTGAACTCTCAGCTTTAGTGGTTCTCATTGTTGCCAATAACCCCTTTGTTGCTCTGGCGGGTTTCGTGGTCAGTGTACTTGCCGTCGCTCTCACGAACTTTACCATTGATCTCTTCCTGGAAAATCAATCTAGTGGCGATAATTCGCATATCGGCGACGTGCGTGGGATCTTTCTCTCAACGGCAAATTTTGGCTGGGTACTGTCGCAGCCGCTCGTCGGCTGGATACTTACCGATGGAGACTTCTGGAAAGTGTATCTAGCCGCTGCCGTGGTGCTCTTGCCGGTGCTCTGGCTCCTACATCGTAATTTCAAAGAGGTAAAAGACCCGGTCTATGTTGATATAAAACCAAAAGAGGCGCTCGCTGCCTTGAAGCGAGATTCAAATGTCTCAAACATTTTGATCTGCACATTCTTCATGCAACTCTTTTTCTCATGGATGGTTATCTACTCACCACTACTTCTGGTCGATGTGTTTGGATTCGACCAGCGAGAAATCTCGATGATTATTTTTGCTGCCATGCTCCCGTTTGTATTTTTTGAAGCACCACTCGGGAAGCTCGCAGACGAGTATCTGGGCGAAAAAGAATTACTTGTTCTTGGGTTCATCATTATGGCAGGGGCAACCGGCCTAATCCTCTCGCTCGGGCCACGTCAGTTTTGGTTGACGCTCATTGTCTTTGTACTTACTCGTGTCGGGGCGAGTATGGTGGAGATCATGACAGACACTTATTTCTTTAAGCGCATTAAAAATCATGATTTGGGACTGATGAGTATGTTTCGTACCATCAGACCGTGGGCGTATATCGTAGGCTCGCTACTCGGTACAGTATTACTTCAATTCGTTGGCATACAGACTCTCTTTGCAATGCTTGCGGTACTCATGCTTGGGGCAGTACCGTTTGCTCTGGCGATAGAAGATACGCGATAATCATCAATCAAAAAAGACCCTCGAGAGGGTCTTTTTTGTAGTGGCATCAAACAGGCTGACTATACTGCGAGGAGAACTGGAATGACGACTGGTCGCTTCGCAGTCTGCTGGAAAAGGAAGCGAGAAATATCGTCAGTCACCACACTTTTTACATAATCAAAGTTAATTGGATTCTGATTGTGAGTGGTTCGCTCAATCGATTTCTTGATCAAGAAACGTGCTTCACGAAGAAGTTCCTGTGACTCACGTAAATACACGAATCCACGAGAGATGATATCTGGTGACTTTTTGAGTCGGCCAGTCTTTTCGTCGATAATCGCAAAGACAATGAAGATACCTTCGTCCGCAAGCACTTGTCGATCACGGAGCACGACTTCCTGCATATCGCCGATAGAGAATCCATCAACCATCAAGTGATTAGAAGGAGCCTTTGCTTGTAGTCGTACGAACTTCTCTCCATTTTCCTGTATTTCGATCACCGTACCATTGTCTGGAACAATGATTCGGTCATCGGTCATACCGAGCCCTTTGGCGAGTTCAGCGTGCACACGGAGCATATAGTGACTACCGTGAACTGGCATGAAGTACTTCGGCTTGATTTTCTTATGGAGCCATTCAAGCTCGCCACGGTTACCGTGACCAGTTGAGTGGAGGTACATTTCTGTGGTTCGATACGTCATAATCTTTGCTCCTTGTCGGGCTAGATTATCTTTAAGCTTCGCCACACTACGCTCATTTCCTGGAATCACCGACGCAGAGAGAAGTACTGTGTCGCGAGGAGTGATCTTGATGTTCTTATGCGTCTTCGTCGCCATACGCATCAGTGAGGCAAATTCGTCACCTTGTGCACCGGTGGCCATGACAAGTACTCGTTCTGGAGGGAAGTTGTCGAGCTCATCAACTGAGATGAGGTTTGTAGCTTTGAGCATACCAAGATGTTTTACGATCTCGACATTGGTCTTCATACTTCGTCCGTCGATAGCAACTTTCTTACCGTATCGTTCAGCGATTTCGATGAACTTGATGATACGAGCAATCTGTGACGAGAACGTACCGATGATGAGACGTCCCTGCATGCCAGAGATAATTTTCTCCATGTCTCGATACACGTATTTTTCTGGTGTAGAAAATCCTGGGTTATCGACGTTGGTCGAGTCACACATCATGAAGAGCACTTTTTCATTATCAAAAAACTTATAGCGCGCATCTTCTTCAGGGGTAGGAATACCGTCCTCGTGATCAAGCTTATAGTCACCTGGGTTGACGAGAATTCCGTAGGGAGTTTCAAGAATAATACCCATTGAATCAGGAATCGTGTGAGTCACACCAAAGAATCGTACTGACATACCACCAATAGTGATACGGTCATCGTTCTCAACGACACGGATATCGATTGGTGGAAGATGAGGAAATTCTTCCTGACGCTTTTTGATCATCACCGCTGTGAGATTTCGGGTATAGACTGGCGGATTACCGATTCGATCAAGGATATACGGAATACCGCCAATATGGTCAAGGTGTCCGTGAGTGATGATCATAGCTCGAATCTTTGATTTACGCTCTTCGAGGTAGCGAGTGTTTGGGAGGAGATAGTCGACGCCAGGAGTCTCGTCGTTCTCAAAGGCAAAACCAGCATCCATGACGATGATATCGTCTTTGTACTCGATCATGGTCATGTTCTTGCCGATTTCTTCCACGCCACCGAGTGGGATGATACGAATATCACCGTCTTTAAGAGGTGGAATAGAAGTCAGGGTAGAGCCTTCGACGTGGGGAGTGTGATGTACTGGTCGTACGTGTGCTCCTTGTCCGCCGCCGAATGAGCGTCCTCCACCTCGGCCACCGCGTCCTCCGCCTTGTCCGCCACGGCCAAATGACTTACGTCCGCCAAATGAGCGTCCGCGTCCTCCGCCTTGTCCGCCACGAGGTGCGCTCGGGCGCGGGCTTTCTGTACGTGCTCCGGTGGGAGTACTTGCGGGTGAGGCTGGTGTTGTTGTTTTTATTTCTGGGTTCATATAAGTAAATGATTAATTTTGTTTATGAATAATATTGTCTGTCTTGATAAAGAATGGCCATAGTTTTTGGGTGATTATGTATGCGCGATGAATTAAATTGAAACGGTCGCTTGGATACTCGATCGTACGTGGAAGCGTGAGATTAAAAATCCGATTGACTCTAGTATATTGAAGATTTGGAGAATAGAGAAATACGGCTGGGATATCTTTCATGATAAGTTGTTCCGCTTGAGAAAGCGCGCGTGTTCGTTCCTCGGTCGTGGTACTTGATTCGGACTTAACGAGCAGTTTATCGACGGCCTGGTTTGCGTAAAGCGAGATATTGTAACCCGGAGCTTCTCGTTCAAGTGAATGCCAGTAGGGGTACAGTGATCGTTCTCGTCCAAGACTTTGCCCAAATACGAGGATTTCATACCGTCGGGGACTAATAATATTTTGATTCAAGTCTCCGAGTTCGAATACTTTAATATCCGTTCGGATACCGATATCGTTCCACTGATTCTGAAGCGACTGCGCGACACGGGTGAGGTCGTCACTTTGAGCGGTTGAGATTGTAAAATCAAGTCGCAGCATTTCGGTGCCGACTTTCTTCTCGAGAACGCCGTCTTTAGAATTTACTTTCCAGCCAGCTTTTTTAAGAAGATCTTTTGCTCGTGTGGTGTTTGGTGTACTTGAGCCGACGAGAAATCCTCGTGGGGTATTGATAGCGACGGCTCGCGTATTTCCGAGTGTCTCGTCGATAAGGGTTTGTCGGTCAACGGCGAGCGAGAGTGCTTCTCGTACCTCTGCCTGGGCAAGGGCTCGGTGAGCGCCAGAGTTGAAGAAAGCGGCAAAAAGGCGAGGGAGGACACTCGTGGCAGTAGACACCACTTCCTCTGACTCACTGATAAACTCAGGAGTTGAATCAAGGCCTCCGGCTAGAAATGCTGCCTGGAGCTTTTCGATACTATCAAATGTATGAAGTTCAATGGTTTCAATATATGGTGTACCCAGTACGTACTCATTAAATGAGCGAAGTGTAAAAATTTCAGTCTCCGTAGTCGCTCCGGCTTGAACCTGTACAAGGGAGTATGGGCCAGCACCGATAGCGTCCTCTCGAGAGGTGAATGCCATCTGTGCAGGGTCAATATCTTTCCAAATATGCTCAGGGATAATCGGAGTCGTCAGCGCTTCAGAAAAATTTGCATAGGGGTTTTCTAGAGAGAGCTCAATCGTTCGAAGGTCAACTACTTTTACCTGTACTCCTTGCCAGAGTGGAGCAAAAGCGGATTGCGTTCCGGTATTTTGAATACGTTCGATAGTGAAGCGCACATCTTCGGCGGTCACTGGTGTGTTGTCGTGGAACAGGGCCTCGCGCTTCAAGGTGATGCGATAGGTTCTGCCGTCAGGACTTATTGTGATGGTGTCTGCGAGTACGGGTGTAAAGCCAGTATCCGAATGAGCGGTGAGACCGGCAAAGACGAGCTTTGCAAAATCACGATCTGCATCAGTGGCAGCAAAGAGTGGGTTAAAGGTGCGAATAGTCCCGAGAATTCCTTCTCGAAGTATGCCACCGTGTGCCGCTACAGGTAGACTGACCTGTTCTTGCATCGTAAAGACAAGGGCGAGCGCGGAAAGACAAAAGAGTGTACTGGCACAATAAAAAATGACTCGCTCTGTAACGCTGAAGCGTGAGACTTTGTCCTCGAAGTATTCAAAGAGAGGAATGCGCACTGTGCGCTTGCCGAGTATAGAGAAATATTTTTTCACGAAATCAAATCTTAGATTTGAGTGTATTGAGAGGTATTACGCGAGAAGAGCAACAAGCGCACTTGCAGCAAAGAGGCCGACAAGTACGAAGGTTGAGATAAAGATAAACTTCTCGAATCCACGTCGAGTTTTGAATGAAGCGGAATCTCCGCCACCAAACGCACTACCAGCACTTGCGGCAGTCTGCTGAAGAAGCACACTCGCAATGAGGAGCACAGAGAGGATTATCTGGATATACGGTAATACAGTAGAAACACTCACCCGACTACTATAGCAAGGAGCTGTTTTTTAGTCAAAGTCAGTTGTTTTTAAGCAGAGAAAAAGCCCCGGCGCGCTGCGCGCCGGGGCTGGGGTTATCTCGATCCTAGTCTTCGCCTTCTCCTCCCCAGAGATGGGAACGGAACTCGGCATTCACATCGTGGCGACCGCGCCTGCTACGGGTTCCACGACGGATGCGCTTTGGACTTGGGATGGAGCTACGTTTTTGAGCCATAACTTCTCGAGACAGCCTTGAGTTTGTTTTCTTGTGAGAAGTCGTGTTGCATGCGTCCTGCAGCGCGCGACTTTCGATCAAGTGGGTGTTCAAGGCTAGGGTATATATAACTCCTTTTTAAATTTCATGTCAATACAAAAGGGTGGATAGTTACTCTATACTGACACCTTGCAGGTATTGGAAATATTCCAGTACCGTTTAACAACTAATCAAAACGTCTATGTCAAAGGAAGTAAAAACAAAGAAAAGTGAAGTAGGCGTCGTGCCACTTCACGACCGTGTGCTTATACGAGAGCATCAGCAGGAGGAAGGTACGAAAACTACTTCGGGTATTTATATTCCCGAGACCGTGCGCGAAGACCGTGGGGCAAAGCGAGGAGAGGTGATTGCGGTCGGAGCTGGTCGTCTTGAGGAAGGTAAACGTATACCACTTGAGGTCAAGAAAGGTGATGTGATTCTCTTTAGCTGGGGGGATAAAGTCCAGATCGATGGCACGGAGTATTTTCTCGTTCGTGAGGGCGAGATCTCAGCTATTCTTACAAAATAATTTCTCTCTATAATGGCAAAACGAATTCTCTATAACGAAGAAGCTCGCAAGGCGCTCAAGCGTGGGATCGATGCAGTGGCTGAAGCAGTGAAGGTGACTATGGGTCCGCGTGGACGCAATGTGGTTTTTGATAAAGGGTACGGTGCACCGACAATCACCAACGACGGTGTCTCGATTGCTCGGGAGGTAACGCTCTCTGATAAGTTTGAAAATATGGGCGCGGAGATTATCAAAGAAGTTGCTTCAAAAACAAATGACATTGCCGGTGATGGAACGACGACGGCTACTGTGCTCACGCAAGCGATCATTAATGAAGGTTTGAAGCATACCACGATGGGGGTGAACGCTATGGGAGTAAAGTCCGGCATTGAGAAAGCTAAAAAAGCAGTAGTGGAAGCTTTGAAGTCAATTGCTAAGCCAATCAAAAATTCAGAGGAAATTAAAGATGTGGCGACTATCTCTGCAGAGTCTCCTGAGATCGGAGCCATCATCGCTGATACGATCGAAAAAGTCGGTAAAGACGGTGTGGTGACGGTCGAGGAATCACAGGTGTTCGGGGTGACCAGTGAATTGGCGCTCGGTATGGAGTTTGATAAAGGGTATGTCTCACCATACATGATCACCAATTCTGACCGAATGGAGGCACAGTATAGTGACGCACCGATTCTCGTCACTGACAAAAAGATTTCATCGATCAAAGAAATCTTACCACTCCTAGAAAAGCTCGCTCAGACCGGCAAAAAAGAACTCGTCATCATTGCTGAAGATGTGGATGGAGAGGCGCTCACAACGTTTGTCTTGAATAAACTCCGTGGCGGTTTCTCGGTCCTCGCGGTGAAGGCGCCAGGATATGGAGATCGAAAGAAAGAAATGCTTCTCGATATTGCGACGGTGGTGGGGGCTCAGGTTGTCTCGGAAGAGCTCGGGGTGAAGCTTGAGAATGCAGAAGTTGCGGTACTTGGTCGAGCGAGTAAGGTGATCGCTACCAAAGACGACACGGTGATTGTTGGAGGAAAAGGAAAGAAAACAGCAATCGATGAGCGTGTTGCTCAGATCAAAAAGCAGCGGGAACTCTCAACCGTGAAGTATGATGTTGAGAAATACGACGAGCGTATTGCTAAGCTCACTGGCGGAGTGGCGGTCATTAAAGTGGGTGCAGCGACTGAGACAGAGATGAAGTATCTCAAGCTTAAAGTCGAAGATGCGGTCAATGCGACCAAGGCCGCTATCGCTGAAGGAATCGTCTCTGGTGGTGGGGTGGCACTCATCAAAGCTGGCGCGAAAGTTGCCGCCGATCGAGCAAAATCAAAGGAAGTTTTGAGTCGTGATGAGGAGATTGGTTTTACTATTGTCCTCAAAGCTCTTGAAGCGCCACTCAAGCAGATCGCGCTCAATGCGGGGCACGACGACGGGGCGGTGATCATCGAAAAGGTTCGAAACTCTAAAGGTAATTATGGATATGACTTCAAAGACGACACTGAAGTGGAGGATATGCTCGCGGCCGGAATCATTGACCCGGTAAAAGTTACTCGAAGTGGGGTTGAGAACGCTGCCTCAGCGGCTGCTATTCTTCTTACGACCGAGGTAGCGATCGCCGAAGAGCCAAGCAAAGAGAAAGCTACTCCAGATCAGGCAATGGGTGGCGGTATGGGATATTAGTTTTCTATCGCAAGCCGAGAGTGATAAACAAATCCCCAGTAGAACTGGGGATTTGTTTTGTGTTGGTGCTGTATACTAGAGAGGTATGAATAATAAGCTCAATATACTTGTCATTGGTATTGTCTGTGTCATCGCTGTCGGTCTTGGTGCATATATTGCTCTGCGTAAACCACAGAACAATCAGCCAGGTCTGTCGTCTCCGACGCCTCGAACTCCAGAAACACTCGCTACCCAAATAGCGGCCAAGGCACCACTCGATGCAAAGGCGATTATTTTGAACCGCATTCGTGAGGACAATAAACCGCTCTTTAGAAAAGAGAAAGAAGCAATCACCGCGCTTCTCGCTAGTTCAACTCTCGCATTTCCACTTACTTCAGCAGAGCGAACTGAGCTTACTCGCGCATTAAATCGATAATATGAAAAAACTACATTTAAATCTTCTCACTCTGGCACTTGTCCTCTTTGCGGTAGTAGGAATCAGTACACCCCGTGAAGCACAGGCACTCTATGAACCGACTAAGCAAGCGACGTGTCCTGTCGGAGCGACGAATGTCACGATCGGTGGCTATACGTATTGTAGTTTCGATATTGGACGAGCGAGTCTTCCATGGGACACTTCTTATGAAGGTACTCTACACAATGCTCAGTTAATTTGTCGGTATGTGAATCCATACGCTATCGTAACTTCAGTTCCAACCCCAGTGCCATACGATAGTCCGGATGATAACTATCTTGTGTATGTAGATCAGAATACGGGTGAGTTTAAACGTGTTTGGGCAGCTTCAACAGTCAATAGTAATGTGAACATTAGTGTTGCCTATGCTTGGATTCGGTGTGGAATCCCAACAGTAGCTCCGGCTCAGCAAGTTCGGGTGGCGATTGATTCTCAGTATGACGACGTGAGCATTCAGCGGGGAGATACTATATCAAACATCATTCAAGGGAACTTGACTCTTGGTACCACCGCGACTCCAGCTACTCTGTCGCTTGTCTCGATTAGAAATCCTCGAGGAGATAATCTCGTAGGTAGTTCTACTCAAAACTCATTCATAGTCAATCCTACTGGGTACTTTACCGTTAACCCCCTCAGTGTCACCGCTGCAGGCAATGCCTTGTCTACTATAAGTATCACTACAACTCCTTCAATCCAGCCAGGCACCTATTCAGTGACGGTGGGGGCAAATTATACAACAGCTAGTGGTATAAATTACACCCCCTATTACCACTGCTTTGTTGACATCGATGATGTAACACTTCCAAGTGGTGAAAACGTGCCAGGTGAAGCAGGATTTCGGGCAGACTGGCAAATCTCATGTGATGTACAAAGTGCGCTTGCTAATGCGGCCTTGGCAAACTCAAATTATGTCCGACTTGGGATGGGCTTTAGGGGGAATGCGTTTGGCTTTTCTGAGAGTCAAGCTAGAACTCTTGCTTTATATGAAGTGGCCTATGCTAGAACAGTGCTTGCAAACCAATTTTGCGGACTCGGGATGTGGACAATGGATACTGGTTTTACCTGTAATTACTCAAATGCGCTTTCAACTCAGACAACCTTTGACTTTCTCGTAGATGATTTTTCTTTGGCGGTCGGACCTTCTTGTGATGCGAATCTTGCAGAGATGACATTCAATCGTATTGCTGGTGCGACATCATATCGAATTTACAAGCGACAAGAGGGTACTGTAACAACTTTAATCTCTACAGTGATAGACCCGGGTGCCGGCACACAAGTGATGACCACAGCCTCATCTACTCTCAGTGGTGGCAGTGCGCCAGGAACTCCAATCTACTACCAGGTGAAAGCAGTCATCGGTGGAATTGAAAGTGCTAGTTCGCGCGAGTTTACCTATCTCGGTGCGGGGACAACTAAACCAAACGCACAGTGTCTTTCATGTACACTCGGTGCTTCACCAAACCCTATTCAAGCAGGGCAGTCATCGACGCTCTCATGGAGTACATCAAACGAAGTCGGGCCGACTGCATGTACACTTCGAGATATCACCGGTAATACTGTGCTGAGTTCATCGACGACACCGCCAGGAACGCTTTCGGTCTCTCCAGCTTCGACTCGTCAGTATGGTCTCTATTGTAAAGACTCCGTTGCTTCTGGGCAGTGTACATCAAACGTCAGTGTGACGGTCAATCCTGTTACCCCTGCACCAAGTTGTACAAGCTTCACTGCTACTCCAAACACCCTTCCTCCAGGTGGTGGTAATGTGAATTTTGCGTGGAATATTGCTAACGGTCAGGGTCCATTTTCACTCGCATTCTCTCCAGCTTCTGGATTTCCAGCGACGCAAGCGGGTAGTGGAACAGGAAACTATTCGAGAACTGTCACAAACTCAACAACATTCTTGCTCACTATCACCGACGCTCTCTCGCGTAGTGCAACATGTTCAAACGCTACAGTGACTGTTGGTGTTGTAAATCCAGACGTCCCTTGTATTCCAACAAGTGACTCACCGGTGATTATTCCGGGTGGAGCAACATATCCGCCAAACGCTAACGGATATGTGTTCGGTACGAACGCTCCAACTGCTGGCAACAACACCTTTATGTACAACGCTACACCAAGTACAAAATGTGAGTATCGTTGTGACACTGCTGGTGGGTATCAGTCAGTCGGTCGAAGCGCCACTGGAAAACGCTGTGTGAAGACTCAGGATTTCGGAGAGCGATAGGCTCTTTGGATGGCGGTAAATCGCCCACAAAAAAGCCGGCCAAAGCCGGCTTTTTTGTGGGCGAAATGAGGGTCTAGGGGAGTGACTCTCCCTGCCCACAGGAGGCCTATTGACTCTTATTTAAAAAGGAGTATACTCTTCCTCATGCTTGTAGTAGTCTACAAGTGTGGACTTTGAAATTTCAAAAAATTATGCAATTGCATACAAGACTTTTTCTGAAGTGTTACGACTTCAGAGAGAAATGTGTGCGAGTCAAATAAAGTTAAATGGTACGGACTAATCAATCCGTACCGATTCCGCTAGGAGACAAGCTCAAAGAAAATTCAGAAACAGGTGGTACTACGTATCCTTTGTTCTGTTCCGTTCTTTATATTGAGAGTTTGATCCTAGCTCAGGATGAACGCTGGCGGCGTGGATAAGGCATGCAAGTCAAGGGGGCCCGCAAGGGCAACCGGCAGACGAGGTAGTAATGATCAGGAATGTCCCTTCAAGTCTCGAATAGCTATCCGAAAGGGTAGGTAATACGAGATAGTCCCTTCGGGGTAAAGATTTATCGCTTGAAGAACAGCCTGATTGGTATCAGCTAGTTGGTAGGGTAATGGCCTACCAAGGCAATGACGCCTAGGGGACCTGAGAGGGTGACCCCCACCGATGGGACTGAGACACGGCCCATACACCTACGGGTGGCTGCAGTCGAGAATCTTCCGCAATGGACGAAAGTCTGACGGAGCGACGCCGCGTGGAGGATGAAGTGCTTCGGCATGTAAACTCCTTTTGCCAGGGACGAAGTATATTGACGGTACTTGGCGAATAAGAGGTTGCTAAACTCGTGCCAGCAGCAGCGGTAATACGAGTGCCTCGAGCGTTATCCGGAATTATTGGGCGTAAAGGGTGCGTAGGCGGTGATATTAGTCTCTCGTAAAATCCTCGAGCTTAACTCGAGTCAGCGAGGGAAACGGTATTACTTGAAGATATGAGAGGTAAGCGGAACTCTAAGTGTAGCGGTGAAATGCGTTGATATTTAGGGGAACACCAAATGCGAAGGCAGCTTACTGGCATATTCTTGACGCTGAGGCACGAAAGCGTGGGTAGCGAACGGGATTAGATACCCCGGTAGTCCACGCCCTAAACGATGATCTCTTGTTTTTGAGGGTATCGACCCCCCCAGAGACGAAGCTAACGCGATAAGAGATCCGCCTGGGTATTACGACCGCAAGGTTAAAACTCAAAGGAATAGACGGGGACTCGCACAAGCAGAGGAACATGTGGTTTAATTCGACGGTAAACGAAGAACCTTACCAGGTCTAGAAATCTATATGAACCCTTTTAGAAATAGAAGGGGTCCCACAAGGACATATAGACAGGTGCTGCATGGTCGTCGTCAGTTCGTGGCTTGAGTTGTTCCCTTAAGTGGGGTAACGAACGCAACCCCCGTCGTCTGTTATAAGTGTCAGACGAGACTGCCCAGCCTCAAGTTTATAAACTTTGTTTGTAAACTTTAGGCTGGGAGGAAGGTGGGGATGACGCCAGATCAGCATGGCCCTTTGACGACCTGGGCCACACACGTGTTACAATGGCCGGTACAATGAGACGCTACACAGCAATGTGATGCAAATCTCTAAAACCGTCCCTAGTTCGGATTGGGGGCTGAAACTCGCCCCCATGAAGTTGGATTTGCTAGTAATCTCCAGTCAGCAGATGGAGGTGAATACGTTCTCGAGTCTTGTACTCACCGCCCGTCAACCCAGGGGAGTTGGGAGTGCCCGAAGTCCGCGGTTTCGCGGCCTAAGGCAAGCTCAATGACAAAGGGTAAGTCGTAACAAGGCACGGGTAGCGGAAGCTGCTCGTGGAACTATTCAAGTGAAAACCGATTGGTATCTTTTTAGGTACGCAATCTTATTGAGTCGATATTCATCTTTGATGAATTGTTTGTACGATACATAAAACGTTCGGACATGCTGGAAAGACAGCAGACAAGAATCGCACGCATGCAATTGCGCGTACGATTCGGGAACGGAACAGAACTAAGGTTAGGTAGTAGTTCGTCAAAAACCCGCACAACACTGTGCGGGTTTTTGCTATACACAGAAACTTGATTTTTGTACTACAAGTGGTATAATTATATGTAGAGTCAATAAAGCCAGCCCTCAATGCACATGATGTGCGGTCACACCGACTGGGCAAACCCAAAACAAACACCTCTTGCAGGAGAGGAAAGAAAGGAGTACGGCTATGCACAACCAGTGCACACTGACTTGGGGCCAGAGAATTGATCTGGCCTGGGAGCGCCATGTGGATGCTCTTCAAGAACAGCGGTTGCCAAACAAACTGGATGAGTTGGTTTTCCTTCTCGTCCGCCTCAGTGTATTTTTGCTGAGGTTCATTGAACCGGTTATTCGGTTCCGAGTTGGTCCTTTGGAGCTGTGGGAGGTTGCTCTCGCTGCACCACTTGGAGCAATTTGTATTTGGCTTTACTTCTGTGTCACCTCATTTTTACTGGGGGCATAAGTTGGAATTATCGGCGGGTCGCACTCTGGCGACCCGCTTTTTCCTTTTCAAAAGTGGATTTATTTGATATATTCAACCGGTTGATAGATATGCGTGCATAGCTCAGCTGGTAGAGCACACGACTGATACTCGTGAGGTCCTTGGTTCGATCCCAAGTGCACGCACCACACACCCGCTTGTATAAAGCGGGTTTTGCGTGCAAGGGAAGTACCTGCGTACTTCCCGGCTTGGGATCGAACGCCGGAGCTTTATGTTTCGCTTCGAAACATTGCGAGGCGGTGCCCAACCCGAGTCGAGTGACGGCGAGACGAGAGGTGCGGGCGACCCCTCTAGTTGCACCACCCACCCGCTTGTATAAAGCGGGTTTTGCGTGCAAGAGAATGCTGAGTAGATGGTATACTAGGTGTATGAACACAGTAAACAAAATTCGCGATAGTTTTTTGTATGGTGGACGAATGATTCTTTCGTACACATCACTTACGTCGGTCATCATTATTCTTTTTTCACTGATTAACCTGGTCTATCCAGACATCCTCTCATATAGGTACGCTGGGGCAGCAGAGTATGCTCGTGAGGCAAGTGAGTCGAGTATTCGCTACTCACTCGCGTTTCTTATCGTGGCGTTTATCTCGTTTTACACCCTTGATGCATTTATTCGTAAATGTGAATTGGCCGGCAGTATGATCCGAGAGTTCTGGGCAAATAAACTTGCACACTATCTGACGATTTTTATCTCGACTACTATTCTCCTTGGCAACACGGGTACGCTCATTTGGTTTTTCCTCAATGGCGAGATCTCAAGTCGATTCCTTCTGAAAGTGTTTGCTCTCTTCCTGGTGTTCGGCCTGACTCTCTGGTATGAATGGCTCTCACTTAAGGCGGTGCAGCTCTTTCAAATTCAGGTGCTCAAAACTACATTTACTGTCTTTGTCCTCGTACTCACGCTAGTGTCACTTTTCGTGGTTGGCTTTCCACAAAATCGTCGACTCACGCGCATCGATGATATGAAAGAGTCGCATCTACAGCAGATCACGACTACAATAGAATTATTCCATGAATCACGAGGGGAATTACCAAAAACGCTCGCTGAAGCAAACCTCCGTAGTTCTTACATGGATATAGTCATAACTGATCCAGAGACGGGTGAGCCGTATGAGTACGCCGTCATCTCGCCGACCAAGTATCAGCTCTGTGCAGTCTTTAACCTTGAATCACCTCATACTCTAGATGGTAAAGAGACACGTGCCTACGAGCGTGAGCAAGACTCATTCAACTATCATACAAAGGGAAGAAATTGCTTTGTCCGTGAGGTGCTCCCGCCTCTGAATGTGCGTAATTAATGAGCTAGCGAGCGATAAACTGGCGAAAGACGCCAGTTTTTGCTAGTATGGGCTTTCAGCGTAATATAAATTTGCATATGAAAATCGATAAACGAACCAAAATTGTCTGTACGATCGGCCCAGCTACTGAAACCCAGGAAGTCCTCGAAAAGCTTCTCAAGGCTGGGATGAACGTTATGCGCTTGAACTTCTCACACGGAGATTTCAAGGAACATCAGACACGAGTAGAAAATCTTAAAAAAGCGATGGCAAAGACCGGCCTCACGGCTTCTGTTCTCCAGGATCTCGGTGGTCCGAAAATCCGAATCGGTATGTTTAAGACAGATTCAGTGTTTCTTGAAGAAGGTAAAAAATTTACTCTTACGACAGAAAAGATTGAAGGTGACGTAAACCGAGTATCAGTTAACTACCCAAAGCTTACTGCTGAAGTAAAAGCGGGTCATATCATTTTCCTTCACGACGGTCGAAAGAAGCTTGAAGTGCTCGAGGTAAAAGGGAATGATGTTATTTGTAAAGTTCTCGTCGGTGGTGATATCAAGGGAAAGCGTGGAGTAAATCTTCCAGACTCAGACCTTACGATTAGTTCACTCACAGAAAAAGATCTTGCTGACCTTGAATTTGGTATCAAGAACAAGGCAGACTTCATCGCCCTCTCATTCGTCCGACGTCCTTCAGACATCACTGAACTTCGAGATATTTTGAACAAGCGAAAGTCAAACGCCAAGATTATTGCGAAGATCGAAACTCCACAGGCACTTACCAATATCGATGAGATCTTGGCGCTTACTGACGGTGTCATGATCGCTCGTGGTGACCTTGCTATCGAAATCCCAGCCGAAAAAGTACCACAGGCTACGAAAATGCTTATCGACAAGTGTAATCTCCTTGGTAAGCCAGTGATCACTGCAACTCAGATGATGGAATCAATGATCAAGTCTCCAGTGCCAACACGTGCTGAAGTTTCAGATGTGGCCAACGCGATCTACGACGGTACCGACGCGGTGATGCTCTCTGAAGAGACAACGCTTGGTGAGTTCCCAGTGCACGCAGTGGAGATGATGGCGGCAGTTGCTCGAGAGACAGAAAAAGATGAGCACTACTTTGCGCACTTGAATGATACGGTAGTGACTGGCAAGGATTCTGATCTCATTGCTGAATCAGCGGTCCGAATCGCTGATGGCGTCGATGCAAAACTCATCGTGGCCTTCACTGAAGACTTCCATACTGCTCAGGTAGTTGCTTCGGCAAAGCCAACAATGCCAGTGATTGTGGCTACTTCAAATCCAGTTGCTTTCAACCAGGTCAATATTTCATACGCTTGCTACCCGGTAATGGTGGCTAAGACGAAAGACGTAAACATGGCTTTGAAAGAAGTTCGACAGACACTCTTGAAACACAAGCTTGTAGTAAAGGGTGACAAGATTGTCGTTGTTCACGGTGAACCATATGGCAAGGAAGACGGTAACTCTCTCTCAGTCGATATTATCTAAATAAAAAAACCGCCTTTGGGCGGTTTTTTTATTTCCCACACAAGATACAGCAGGTCACGCCAAGTGCGCGCGAGTTGCGTTCTTGATAAGCCAGGAGGCCAGCGAGAGCGAGAGCTCCATTGCCAGTCGCCTCGACGCCGTTTTCTTTGAGCTTTTGTTGTGCACTTTGAATATAGGTATTGGTGACGATCACCCCAGCTCCACCAGTATCAGCGACGACTTCTCCAAGGCTATGTTTTCGGTGCCCGACAATGTCAACGATAGCGTCAGCAAGCGACTCCTCTTCAAGTGAGAGAGTTTCATAGGTGCTTCCACCGAGGCTTGAGACAATCGGGTGGCAAGTGTCAGTCTGAACAATAAAGAGAGAAATATCCGCTCGAGCATTTTTAAAGTAACGGCCGATCGCCTCAGCACAGGTACCACTTGAAGCGGGGATAAAGACACTCTTGAGGTCTTTAATTTCCAGTAGTTCAGCCGCGAGACTTTCATATCCATGGAGAGCGCTATTGTCAGTTGATTGCCGTAGTGAGACATAACCTTCAGACTCGAGCTTCTTGAGCTCTTGAAGTGGGCGCTCTACTTGGACGAGGGTTATAGAGCTGTCGAGATTCTCACGCAAGAAAGAAAATTTTTCTTCATTAATATGAAGTCCGACCAGGATCACGAGAGTGAGTTTTTGTTCTCGACTGGTATTGAGCTTTTTAATATGAAGTAAGCTAGCTCGGGCGGCATTACCCGAAGAAGAAATGACAAAGTGTGTATTGCCGAGCTCTACATAGCGGTCGATCATGTGCGGGAGCGAGCGTCCTTTATGTGAGCCGTACGGATGCAAGTCCTCTCGTTTGATAAAGAGTTTTGCAAGACCCAGTGTCTGGGCGAGTGGGGCGAGTTCCTCGTGAGGAGTGATCATGATTTTAGTATACCCAAGTGTGAAGGAAAGGTGTAGTTTGTGTGGGTTGAACTCAGGTGAGTTTATAGTAGAATACATATCTATGAAATTCACTTGTACTTGCCCGGAATGTAAAAACCCCCTCGACCTCTCAAAGTACCCATCAATTGAGGTTTCTCACGTGATCGAGTGTTCCGTGTGCGGCATTACGCTCGCAGTTCAGGCAATCTCTCCAGAAGGAGTTCTTGAGGTCGAAATCGTCGACGAAGGGAAATAGAAGCTGGAACCTATCCCTTTTAAAACTTTTCCGAAAGTTTGGTGATCACCTCGTCGATCATGCCACGGAAGCCGTGCGATCCACAAAAGGCTAGATAGTCGCCAGGCTTTTGCGACTCGATGAGGGTGCGGACAAGTGCCGCGTCGTCTTCAATGTAGAGAGTGTGAGGGTGGGTCTTGGCGATGGTGGTCGCAAGCTCTTGTCCGTCAACTGTCGTGCTAAGTGCATCACCCTTGAGAACTGAAAGTCGGGGGATGATGACCGTGTCGGCACTGGTAAAAGCGCCGTCATAGCCTGAGAGAGCAACGCGCTCTCGTCCACCGATGTTTGGTTCAAAGACAACGGTGAGTGACCCTGAGCAAATACCACGAAGGGTATCAAGAACTGCTTGTGCCTTGCGTGGTGAGTGGGCAATATCATCGATGACTGTCACCTTGCCCGACAGCCGCTTTTCGAGTCGGCGCTTCATTCCACGGAACGAGGCGATAGCGCGGAGGATTGTCGTCGGCTCGATGCCTTTTTGATGAGCGAGAGCAAAACAGCCGGTAATGTTTTCGGCATTGTATGTGCCATAGAGCGAGCTCGTGACGGGATAGGAAACTCCGTTATGAACGATTGTGAAAGTGATCCCCGAGGTAGTCTGAGTGACTGAGTGGTAGTGATAGTCGGCCGAGGCGTCCTTGCCATAGCGGGTGTAGGCCATACCTGTCTCTTTGAGAAGTCCCATGAGCGCACTATCATCACCACAAGCGACGACTGAGCCGCTTGAAGGTAGTGTGGCAAGGAGTGAACGAAAGGCTTGAAGAAAATCTTCTGGGGTCGGGTAGAGGTCGGCGTGATCCCACGACAGAGCGGTCATGAGGAGAGTGGTGGGTTTGTAGAAAAAGAACTTCGCTCGCTTTTCAAAAATCGCCGCCTGATATTCGTCACCTTCGACAATACTGATCTGGGTGTCCGTGAGTCCGCCGGCTTTTCGGTCGACAGGAATCGCACCAATAAAGTAGCTTGGTCGTGCGCCAGCTTCAGAAAAAATATGCGTTAGGAGAGCGGTCGAGGTAGACTTTCCCCACGTACCGACACAGACGATTGATTCTTTTTTGCAGATGAATTCGCCAACCGCCTCGGCAAAAGTGATGACTCGTAGTCCCTGCTCATGTGCCCACTGAAGCTCGCCATTACTTGAGGCGGTACCACCTCCTCCGGCGACGACAATGTCTGGAGTTCCGAGGGTCTTGAAAAGTTCGGGATGCCAGCCAGCATGAAAGTGGACTCCAGCCGAAGTGAGCTCGGTCGAGACGGGTGGGAAGAAGCCTTTGTCACTTCCGGTAACTTTGAATCCGGCTTGGTGGAGAGCAATAGCGAGAGCACTCGTGCCGACTCCGCAGATGCCAATAATATGGATATGTTTCATGTGGGTAGTATATCGATTTACTTTAAAATTTCGCGCAGAGGAGTGATATCTGTAGTCCAAGCCGTACCATCAAACCACTCTTGCCCCTCAAATTGCAGTTTATAGACATCGCTCGGGCGCTGGAGCGAGCCAAGGTAGAGGTAGGTAAGCCCTTGTTCCTGTGCCCAGAGCAGGGCTTTGTTCATCATGCCGAGTCCACGGCTCGAGTTGGCAGGATCTTCTTTATAGAACGGGTAACTATAGTGAAAGAGTGTCTCAGTCTTGAGCCCGATGCAGTAGCCAAATGGCACGCCAGTCGAATCTTTAAATACCAGAAGCGTATTGAAATTACTTTTTTCTTTTTCAGTGAGCAGTTCTTTTACTTTGTTGGCACTAAAGACATTCTCCCCAAATTTTTCATAAAAATCTTTAGCGAGCTTGTGTATGCTCCAGTGATAGTGCTCATAGGGAAGGGTAAAAGCCTCGAGGGTGGCTTCACCGAGCTTGCGGACAACGCGACGGTTTTCACTTGAAGGGGTGAAGTCAGTGAGGGGTACACGGAAACTTCGAGTTTGATTGAAGATTCCAGTGTCGATACGGGTCGCGACGTAGCCGTCGGCGTAGAGTGCATCGATTTCTTTCAGGGTAGGATTTGAAACTGTTTTGGTGTTCCAGTTGAGGTATGACATGTTATTGAAGAGCGATATACATTCCAAAGGCAACGAAGAAAAGATGGACAACCCAGAAACGCATAATCGTCTTCTCTTCACTCCAGCCGGAAAGTTCGAAGTGGTAATGAAGTGGCGCCATTTTGAATACTCGCTTGCCCGTGAGAGTTCGGATAGCGATCTGGATGACGACCGAAGCGATCTCTACGATAAACATAAACGCCAGGAAAGGGAGGGCGACAATTTTGTTTAGTACAAGCGCATTGATCGCCAGAAGTGCTCCAAGTCCGAGACTGCCGACATCACCCATCTGGAATCGCGCTGGTTTGATATTGAAATAGGTATAGGCAATGAGGGCACCGGTCGTGGTGGCGTTGAGGACGGCCATCGAGGTCAGGCCTTGCACACTGGAGAGGATGGTGAGTGCACCAAATGTCGGAATGAGCATTCCACCAGCGAGACCATCCATACCGTCGGCGACGTTCACGGCATTGGCTAAAAGCATGACGATAAAGATGATGAGAGGAATCAAAAGAAACCCAACGTCGAGGTAACCGTAATAGGGAAGATAGATATCTTGCCAGGTTTCAGCGAGTTTGTAGTAGATCCACCACGCGGCAATCGAGCCTGAGGCAAATTGGAGAAGGAGTTTTTCATGAACATGAACACCTTTGCCTTGATGGCGTGAGAGCCAGACAGAGATACGACGAAAGAGTGCCCAAGGAAGGGTGAGACAGTACCAGAGGCGCATGTACCAGTCTTTGTGGACTTTGATGAGGGTGAGCACTTGCGAGAGTTTGCGTGAGCGACGTTCACTGCCGAAAATATTCAAGACATCATCGATCCCGCCTAGGAGTGCCGAGAGGATCATCACGCCGATAGGTACCCAGGTGAATTGTCGATCCCAATTGAAAAAGAAGGTGACGAGAGCGACCGTGACAATCACGAGAAGTCCACCCATCACTGGTGTTCCACGTTTTTCGCTATGACGCTCGAGGTGGGGGTCGTATTTGGAAGATCGAAAAATACTGAGTTTATAGAGAAAAGTGGTCAAGACGGGTGCCCAGGCAAAAGCGATAATGCTTGAACAGACGAGGAAAACAAGCGATTTTGAGAGGATGGCCAGAGTGTCTATTTCGGGTGTCATCTGTCTACAATACCACACAAAGGCCTCACTAAGCCATACGCTGTAGATATCATACTAGTTGACAAGTGTAAATAATAGGTATATAATTATATATGAAAAAACTAAGCTCTTTGACTGTTTGAAATATACACAGACACGTCGTCTGGCAGGGTCATCTGCGTGTGTGGATGATTTGTATATTTGAAATACGAAAGGGGCACAAGCTCACAATGGAAAAGTTCTTCAAGATCGTTGGTATTGTCCTTGTATCGATTCTGCTGGCAGCAGCTCTGGTCTGCATTGGCGCCCTCGGGTGGCCAACCATTCGGAACGCTTACAATCAACTCTCAACGCCGACTATGTCGGCAAGTGCTGCACTCGAGCAATTCACGGCAAGCCGGAATTTGGTCAGGGAGACAGGTGAGCAGATCACGGCTGCACAACGCGCGAACGCGCTAGCAACTGATCAGCTCAAGACGTCAACCGAGCTCGCGAGGGCGGAAGTTGAGCGAAAGCTCATGGAAATAAACGCGACCTCGATCGCCCTTAATTCCAGTGCTGGGAGTATCGGAGCGGCGATCACCAACTTCCATGAGCAGACAGTGCTCGGGTTGGCACATGGTGTCAACACGCTCCTGTCTCACATGAACAGCAATTCTCTCTCGGGTCGGGTAACTGCACTCGAGGGAAGGATTGGTTCAGTTGAGACGAACATGGCTTCAGGATTTGGCGCTCTCAATCAGAGTATGGTAGCACTTGCAGGTTCGATCACGAATCTGGCACACAGTGTTACTACTCAGCAGGCACAGCCCATGCCTACGAGCGTTCCGAGCTACAACTTGTGCACAAATTCGTCACCGATCATTGGAGTCTATCAGGCTGGTCGCTCACTCTGGGCGGTCGGAATGAAAAAGATTTTCCTGAAAGTGAGTGGGTCGGTCTCAGGGGTTGATCTGGCTCATACCGAATTAGCTGTTCGAGAATGGGTGGACGGTGATCCTAAGGAGCTCACGGGGCTCCTTCGCACGAGAGGTGATGGGCGCGAGGCGGCCATTGAGGCAGCGCTCGGGAAATATCTCAAGGATAAGTTCCCGGGGAAGCCGGTGAGGTTACAGGCAGAGCTCAGGTGAGCCCTGCGCAGGCCTCGGGTTGGTTTGTGGATTCGTCCACAACCTTCCCGAGGCTTTTTTATTTTGCCGACACAGGAAGGATTCGACGTACACTGACGTCTGAACGAGAAAGGATGCCGACAAGGGGCAAATCCGTCCCCGGTGTAGCCCCTTCAGAAAACTCTTGTAGGTGAAGTGGGGCGAGTGGGTCACGAATGATGAAGTGCCCACGCTTGAGTCCGTGGTTCCAGGTGCCGTCAACTGAATACTGCATACTGTGCGCGTACGTTACGTTTGTGCCTTCGACAGAGAGGATGACGAGCATGTGATCACGATCACTTGAGCTCTGCGGTGGAACGATGGTGATGATGTCGCCTGGGGCAATCTCCGAGAGAGATATCTCTTTTGAATTACGGACAAAATCGAGAACGGAAGTATTTTCTACAAGACGGAAACGGGCAATGATCCGGCGAAGGAGACTTTTATGTGCAAAAGAGAGCCGACTACCGAGAGTGATACCTCGTGAGCGAGCTTCCGCAGAAAGGATATGAAAGACAAAGCCAGAACAGTCGACGCCGAGTTTGTGCTCGACGAGAAATTCTTTTACCTGTGCAGGAGTGAGAGTCGAAAGGTTGAGGTTTTTTTGTTTGGCAAAGATTAGCGCCTCTTCAACGATTTCTTCTGGAGTACCTTTACCTTTATGCGCGCGAAATCCACCACGATTTCCTGTGCGTTTATTATTGAAATATGGAACTGATACGCCAGTGACCTCATCGAATGGGAGTGACTCATAGGCTGAGACAACTTTGAGGGCTTGAGCAGAAAGAGAGTTCATAGAGAGAGTATAGATAAAAATTACAGAGACTCCAAGATATGTTTAACCGAGAGCCCGAGTGGTGAGAGGGTGTGATGGTCGGTGATGAAGGTTTTTGCAAAAGACTGAATACGAAGCGCTTCACTCTGGTCGGCGGTGTTTGAGTATTCAATTACCGTAAGTCCGAGTCGGGTGAGGGCTTCTATTTGTCTTTGATTCGGGTGTGTAGACTGACTCACGCGAAAGATAATCTGGCTTCCTTGGGAAAGTAGCGAGAGAGTTGGAGGGTGGGCGATGGCTCGACTTGTAAGTGATTCAAGGTGAAGGGAGAAGAGGTTTTTTTCTTGGGGGAAGTAGAGTGAGTGGAGCTGGGATTCAAACGTAGTACCGGCTTGCTGGCGACAATTGATTTCGAGGAGGTAGACCGTACCGGTGGCGTGGTCGACGATGCAGTCAATTCCAAAAAGCCCTTTCCAACCATCACGGGAGAGCTGGCTCCCAACTTTCTCGGCAATGGCGACAATCGCTTCTTTTTGGCGAGTCGAAAGATACTCGTGAGCGAATGCATAGTCATTACCAATCGTCGCGAAGCGATTGCTGGTGAACGGAGCGAGTCCGGTGATCTGGTAGTTGATCGAGCCACTGACGATTGCCTCTGGGGTGACACAAGAAATGAGAGTGAAGACTGGCCCGTCGATAAATTTGCTGAGGCGCACGGGTCGTTTTGGGAATTTTTCTTGAAGTGCCTTGAGGGTTTTGGTCTCAAAGATAATATGAGTACCTTCGCCGGTATGGGCATGGTTGAACTGAAGCACTTGTGGAGTACCCTCAAATCGCACCTCCTCGAGGGTGGTGATCTGATGAGGGGGGAGGAGTGAGGCTAATTCACCTAGCCAGCTCACTTGAGAGATTTTTTCTTCAACAGTACGTGAGAGGGTGGCACTCGGATTGAGAAGGGTGAGTGCATGCTCTCTACAGTAGGCTTCGATGAGGGTGGTGTTTTTGAAGACAAGTATTGCTGGACGATGCATCTCGAGCATGCCAGTGACTTCAGGGTGAGTCAGTAGCTCATACGTATCCAGGAGCTCTGGTGCGCTGATGCACCAGACAAAGTCAGGGAACTTTTTTTGAATACTTCGGGCATACGGAGTGTCGTTCGTGATGATGAGATAGTCACGAGAGGGGGTGATGCCCAGGGCACGCTCAATGTCGCGAGTAATGTAAGCGATAGACATTATGCATATGAGTATATAGTATGAGTACGTCTATGAAAAACCTCTATATAGTTGCGACGCCGATCGGAAACCTCGAAGACATCACTCTGCGCGCCCTGCGGATTCTCAAAGTAGTACCAACGATTTTCGCTGAGGATACTCGAGTGACAAAAAAGCTCTTGAGTCACTATGATATTCATGCGCAGGTTTATAGTTATCATGCTCATTCGGGCGAGGTGACATATGATTTCGTCCTCGAAAAACTCGACACTGGTGATGTTGCTCTGGTGACTGATGCGGGTACACCGGGAATCTCTGATCCGGGGAGTGAGTTGGTGTCATTTGTACGGAGTCGACGGCCGGAGGTCAATATCGTCTCAGTTCCTGGTCCGAGTGCCCTGACCGCGGCGATTTCAATCTCTGGTATACATGGACATGAGTTTTTGTTTTTGGGATTTTTGCCACACAAGAAAGGGCGGGAGACTTTGGTAAAAAAGATTGCAGTGTCAGAACTACCGGTTATCGTGTACGAATCGACGCACCGCATCGCAAAATTCTTGGAGTCATTGGTAGAGCATGCGCCGACTAAACGTGTGACTATTGTGAAAGAAATTACCAAGATTCATGAGCGAGTATTGGTCGGTACGCCCGAGACACTCCTTGCGCAGATTACCGTCGAAGACGTCGATCTTGCCAAAGGTGAATTTGTAGTGATAATTGAGTCATGACACGTTTTCTTATCAGATCACGGACAATTTTGATCCTGCTTGCTCTCGCATACCTCGTTGAGCAGCTCTATATTCCTGACATCTACCAGACGGTTCTGCAGGCACTCTTGGCGGTGCGAGTGTGGATCGAGGCTTTCCGACTCCTCATGATCTCTGGCTTTTTTGTATTTGAAGCGGATACGTTTGTTGAAAATCGTCCAGCAGTATCACAGAAATAGACTTTGTACAGAAGCTTGCGCGAGGGTTCTAGGTGATATGTTAGGATAAGTGAGTATATGAATAGAATTCTTTTCTTTTTTGATAAGCTTGAAGACAAAATCCGTGGAGTGCTGAGTCGATATCCAATCGTGTACGCGACGCTTGGCGGCATTGCGATTGTGCTTTTTTGGCGAGGAGTGTGGGTGATCGCTGATGACATTAACCTCTCTGGTGTGCATTCACTCATTGTGGCAATGATAATTCTACTTACGACGGGACTCTTTGTTTCGTTCTTTATCGGTGATAATTTTCTTCTTGCTGGTCTTCGTCAGGAAAAGAAATTGACGGAAAAGAATATGGAGGAGGTGCGACGAGAAGGCGTGAAGCTTTCAGAAATAAAACTTGAACTCGACGAGATCAAGAAAGAGCTACACGATCTTACAAAAAATACTCGAGCGTAATTGCTCGAGTTATTCAGTGTTTCAAAAATAATAAATTAAAGTGGACATATACTAAAGAGATATTGTATTTACCATGCCAAATCCACAAATTGAAGCGTATTTAAATTCCGTAATTTCTTCAGCAAAGCCGCTTGATATCGAAGGGTTCAAAACTGAGATGAAACAAGCAGGATGGTCTGACGAAGAAGTGCTCTCGGCACTGGATTATTATGCGAGCCGAATCACTCGACCAAACCTCGCCTCGACGGAAAATCAAAATGTCCCGCAAGCGACAACTACCCCAACTGGAGCGGCTCCGACATTTGGCCTGAGTCAGTTTGCTTCAACGCACACACCCTCTACCCACACTATTCCACGAGTCTTTATCATTGTCGGTGTAGTTATCGTTCTTTTAGTAGCTGGTGCAATTGCTGCAGTGCGCTTTGTTCCGAGTCTTAAAACACTGCTCGGCATGGCGCCGTATAGTCCAGAGACTCTCATTTCTGAATCAGCACAGAAAATGATGACGGTGCAGTCTGGTTCATATGAAATCACTTTTGGTATTGAAGGTGGTGAGCGACAAGCTGGAGTCGTTCCGTATGATCCACCAGAATCAGCAGTCAGTTCAAATGACGCATCGATGAGTAGCTTTAGCGCACTCGAGAGTTCTCTTGGGAATATTCCTCGTGATGCACGGATCACTCTCGGTGTTGCGGGTTCTGGGAAAGTGCAATCGCAAGGAGCTGATGGAACGTTTAAATTATTTGGAACCTATGAGGGTGGTGGGATGAATATGGGAGTAGATGGAGAGTTGAAAAAAGTTGGTACTGAGTACTATGGACGAATCAATAAATTCCCTAGCGTAATTCAAGATCTCTCACTCATTGTCGGTCAGTGGGTGCGGCTCAGTGGCGGGGTGGTCGGTCTTCCAATGGACGACATTGCCCGTGTAGCTGAACCGTACAGGAAAACGGGAAGTGTGATCGACCGAGATCGCTCTATTCAGTTGCTTCAGATTCTAGAACAGACTGGCGCGGTGCGTGTCAGTGCGCTTGGCTCGCGCGATGGTACAACTTCATATCGCATTCAGCTTGATCGTGAAGGGTTGATTCGTTTCGATGCCGAGGCAAAGAAAGAAGTGATCGGATACACACAGACTGGAGAGTTTACGACATACCTGCAAAGCGAAGAGGCAAAATATCTATTTGAGTACCTGGATCGGCAAGCACTCTTCGAAGTCCAGATCGATGGCGAGGGGTATGTACGAAAGGTGAGCTATCGCGGAACCTATGCGCCAAAAGGTGATACACCAAAACTCAAGACTGCACAGTACACGCTCACGCTTGCCTTGGCACTCGCTGATATCAATAAACCGCTGGTTATCGAAAAACCCGCTAATGCAATCGAGTACATAGATGCCCTGGTCTTGGTAACGGGGAGACCAAAAAGTACAATCCTTATCTCAGAACAGAGTTCTCGACTTTCGGATATTGTTAGTGCAATTTCGTCATATGAGAACTATACAAACACTGTCCCGAACAATCTCGCAGAGCTAAAAAAGAAACCAAGTCAACTAGGTGCGACTCAGTATTCAGGTGGGTTACGCGGTACATACGCTGAGAATATGTTCGACACTCCTCTCTTGAGTGAGATTCCTCAAGATGTGTATACACAAAGTGATTTCGTCTATCGACTCACTCCGGCTGGGCCACAGATCTTGTTCCAAATACAGATACCAAAACCTGAAGACGCTCGCAAAGCGGTCGGTGTAATTTCAGATAGAAATTACGTGAACTCAAAACTCGTACTTACACCTAGGTATGTACAAGGTACAAATACTATTTCCTTTGGCACTGAGGGAGCGATGTTTCTCGCTTCTCAGGCATCAGTTGAAGCGCAGAAACTTTCAACTCGAGACAGTGACGGTGATACGTATTCAGATGAGCTTGAAAAGATTCTTGGTACTGACCCCTATCGTAAAGACACTGACAGTGATGGGGTGAGTGACGATGCTGAGTTCCGATACGGTACAGACCCTACAAAGAAAGAGGCGGTTGGCGGGTCTGGAAGTTCGATGCCGCGGTACCCGACAATTCCTTCCTTCTAGTGTGTTTCTATCGGTTTCTGTTACTATGAGGAAGTGATCACTAATCCGAAAGCAGGATTCAACTATACCTTTGTTGAGAAGCTCACCGCAGGGGTTGAGCTTCTTGGCTTTGAAGTCAAATCAGTTCTCTCTGGTAAAGGGACACTCGAGGGGGCATATGTAACGATACGAGGCGGGGAAGCATGGCTACGCAAAGCTCTCATTCGTCCATTTCAAGAGGCAAATACTCCGGCTGGATACGACGAGCATCGAGATCGACGGCTATTGCTTACCAAACGAGAAATTACCGAACTAGCTCAGTCAACGACACAGGGTTTGACCATTATTCCTATTTCGTTGTATAATAAAGGACGGATCAAGCTTGATATCGCTCTCGCCAAGCGAAAGAAGAATTTCGATAAGCGTGAGACGATAAAGAAGCGCGATCTCGATCGTGATGAACGTCGACGACGGGGATGATCGGCATTGACAAAGAAAAGAAAACGATACTGCGTGTAAAGGTGGAGCGACCTTTTCAAACCCGTTCCAACCTATACGTGCAAACACAACCGCACGAGGAATCGTTTCTCCGTTTTTCGGAGCGAACGATTTCGCTTTTGCCCGAGTTTAAATTTTAAACTCACCCTCCCACCTTTGTGGGAGTCGGCAAACGCTTTCCTGCTCTGTCCTCGAAGAGGGTAGGCGAGTGTCATAGCTTTCGAGGTAGATGTGCAGTGGTACCTTATGCACACCACATTCTATAGATACTTGAGATACACTCGTTTTGTTTGTTTCAAGGCTGTATCTGACACACTAAACAATCTACACATGTAGATGGTATCTGTTTTCTCCCTTTGCATGTGGGTTCGATTCCCACCATCTCCACAAAGTAGAGCCCGCGCAAGCGGGCTTTTACTTTGTGAGAGATGAGTAAGTGCTAAATGCACTTACGTGTGGGAATCGAAAAGTCTGAGCATGTCGCAGCGAGCCTCTGAGGCGAAGTGAGACGTGAAGACTGTACTGAAGCTGTAAGCTTCGATTCCCACCCGCGAAGACTGTACTGAAGCTGTAAGCTTCGATTCCCACCAATAAAATACTGTCGTTAAGGTAAAAAGTACAAAGCGTTGCGTGATAATATAAAACTATGGAAAATCAATTTAACAAGGTCGATTGGAAAAATATGCTGGTTGTTCTCGCGGTCAGTGTGCCAATAATTATCACAATACTATCTAGTCAAAAACTTCTTGAATTAAATTTCAAATTATTTTCTCAAGAAGAATTATTGTTGCTAATCCCGAGAGATGGCGGAGTATTGCTCTTTATGCTTGGTGTAACTTTACTGTACACCTCTCTTGCAGGACTACTTCTTAGTAAGAAGACTAAAGACAAGAAGGTTTTTTACTTGATGTCTATCATCGGAGTCTGTATTAGTATTTTATCTCTGCAGGTGTACACGAGCTTGACACCTAATCGTTTAATACTAACTAATGTGTCGAAGCTCTCAAGAGAATATATTGATTACTCAAGAGTAGACAAGATTCATATTGAGATGAAAGTGAGACCTCCAAGTAAAGTTAAAAGTCTCGGAAGTTGCCACCCCTATTTTAAAATTTCCGGTACATTAAATTCTAATGAATCCTTTTTTGTAGTTAATGTTGCGCCAGTCGACAAAGATCTTGCATATCGACTAATCGATGTGTTTAAAGTGCAAAAAGTTCCAACACAATATACACTTATAAATAACTGTGAGAATCACCCTGAGCGATTTAAAGAGCTAGAAACTGAATTCAATTTAAAATCAGCTGATTAATGCCCTCGGTATCTTCTTAAAACCCCGCAAGCAGAGCTTGCGGGGCTTTTTCTATACCGCAAACGCTCACTATGGTAGTATAGTAACCCATATGAAGATGCCATTTACCGCACCAAAAAAGAATCGGAAAAATAAGCGCCCGCAGAGTTTCCTGGCCAACTTTACCAACGGAATACTCCTCCTGCTTGGAGTCTTTCTCGTGCTAGGATATTTTGGCGAAACAAAAAACCCAGCTGATATTATTTCTGTATCACAAGTCGCACTCGATGTCCGGGCAGGTCTTGTCGAGAAAATCAAAGTCAACGGCGATGATCTCACTGTCTCGTATCGAAGTGCGACAAGTACGAGTGCAAGCTCAACTCTCACCGGAGTACTTGAAAAGAAATCAAAAAAAGAAGCGCTCGCACCACTTTCTGAGACTCTTGCAAATTACGGTGTGACAGCTGCTGAGCTCGAGCATGTGGAGATTGCGGTGACAGAGCCTTCAGATCTGTCAGCGTGGGCACTCAATCTGGCACCATTTGTGCTTTCAATACTAGGACTCGTCTTTGTTGTCTGGTTTTTCTCAAGGCAAGTGAAAGGGGCGAATGCCCAAGCTTTGTCTTTTGGTAGTTCACGAGCACGGATGATTAATCCTGATGACACCAAGAACAAAGTGACTTTCAAAGATGTCGCTGGTGCAAAAGAAGCAAAACAAGAATTGCAGGAAATTGTTGATTTTTTGAAGAACCCAAAAAAGTTTATTGAAATCGGAGCGGTGATTCCAAAAGGTGTGCTCTTGATGGGAGCACCTGGAACTGGTAAGACACTTCTCGCTCGAGCGGTAGCGGGTGAAGCGGGGGTTTCGTTTTTCTCAATCTCTGGTTCGGAGTTCGTGGAGATGTTTGTTGGTGTCGGTGCGTCTCGAGTGCGTGATTTGTTTTTGATGGCTAAGCAAGTGGCACCGGCAATTATTTTCATCGATGAAATCGACGCGGTCGGTCGTTCACGAGGAGTGGGTATCGGTGGTGGTAATGATGAGCGTGAGCAGACACTCAACCAGATTCTCGTTGAGATGGATGGTTTCGAACCAAATGAGAAAGTGATCATCATGGCGGCGACAAACCGGCCAGATGTTCTCGACCCGGCACTCTTGCGCCCAGGACGTTTTGACCGACGGGTGACGATTGATGTACCAGACCGAAATGATCGTGAGGAGATAATCAAAATTCATGCTCGAAAGAAGCCGCTGGCTGAAGACGTGAATCTACGTACTGTTGCGGAACGAACTCCAGGATTTTCTGGGGCGGATCTGTACTCAGTGATGAACGAGTCAGCAATATTTGCTGCCCGTGAAGATCGACAAAAGATTGGGCAGTTCGACTTGATACGAGCAATTGAGAAAGTGATGCTCGGCCCCGAGCGGAAGAGCCATATTCTCTCTGATGCTGAGAAGCGGGTGACTGCGTATCACGAAGCAGGGCACGCGCTCGTCGCTTCACTTTTGAAGCACGCTGATCCGGTACATAAGATCTCAATCATCTCACGTGGCCGTGCAGCGGGATATACACTCAAACTTCCAATCGAAGATCGTAAGTTGCAATCACGAAATGAGTTTCTTGATGATATTGCAATGTCGCTTGGTGGGTACGTCGCTGAAAAGCTCGTCATGGGAGATGTGACCACAGGCCCACAAAATGACCTTCAGGTATCGACCGCTCTCGCTCGAGATATGGTGACTCGCTACGGAATGTCAGAGAAAGTCGGTGTCCTCGCTCTTGAGAGTGGCCCAGGAAAAGCGATGTTTGGAAAAGGTGTCGAGAATCGAGAGTATTCAGAAGCGGTGGCGAGTATGGTTGATGCGGAGGTTTCAAAGATTATGAGTGAGGCTCTCTCGCAGGCTGAGACTATTTTGACTGAAAAGAAAGCAGTCCTCGACGCGATCGCTCTCAAGCTCATTGAAGTAGAAAATCTTGAACAGAAGGAATACGAAGAATTGCTTCTGACCTTCGGAATCGTGCCTGCATACCGAGCGTAGTATTCACTGATTTTGTTTGGTTGCTCATGAGGTGTGGAGTATACTGAAAAGGTACAAGCTTAATTGAATCAATCATGAAAAAAACAATCCGTGGTTCAAATATTACCCTCACTGATGCAATTTCAGACTATACAGAAAAAAGACTTGATGCGATTCGTAAGTATATAAAAGAAGCGGAACTTGAGAGTGTTCATCTCGATATCGATCTTGGAAAGACTACGCATCATCACCGATCTGGTGATATTTTCCGTGCAGAAGTGAATGTGAAGATTGGGCAAAATCACTATCGTGCTGAAGCAACAACGAGTGACCTCTATGCGGCGATCGATGAGGTTCGTGACGAGATCGTGGCTGAACTCCGTGCGCGAAAGAGCAAGACCTATTCTCTTGTCCGAAAAGGACGACGAGCCATTAAGGAGCTCTTGAGACGGGCGTAGTCCTGAAAACATCATGCCGCCACTCAACTGGAAATACGTATTCCCGAAATGGCTGACCGTAACAATCCTTTTAGGGTTGTTTATTGCGGTCTCTGGTTTTTGGAAACTCACTCAGTATGCGATTGCTGAGGTCGATGCACTTCAGACAGTTAATGAGGGCGGGTATCTCGTACAAAAACCAAAAAAGGTTACTCTCGATACAGGGGTTGAGTGTGCTAAGGTTTCAATTGCAGAGCGTGTTTCGGGTCGGTCGTATTTGTGCATCGTCACTACAGTTGGTGTTTTCGCGGTTGAGCTTTTTGACAAGGACGCTCCTAAGACAGTTGAGGCCTTTAAGAATTTGTCTGCCAAAGGTCTCTATGTAGGAACAAAATTTCACCGAGTGATCAGAGGTTTTATGATCCAGGGTGGTGACCTACTCTCAAAAGAAGATGATCGTGAGAGTGAGTGGGGGACGGGTAATCCTGGGTACACACTCCCTGATGAGTTCAATTCCAACAAACTCCTTAAAGGCACTTTAGCAATGGCTAATGTCGGGCGTCCGGATACCAATGGAAGTCAGTTCTTCATTATTACAGCAACCAATGGCGTACCGTGGCTTGAGGGTAAGCACACTCCATTTGGTAAAGTCGTCTTTGGAATTGAAGTGGTGGAGGCTATAGAGAAAGCTCGAGTTGTAAAAAACCCACTCATTCCTGGTGAGCTCTCAAAACCAGAGAAACCAGTTGAAATCACAGGCATACAAGAGCTCCCGTAATTGAGTTCCTCTTACTAGGTTCAAGGTAGAACAAATATGCACCTTTTTGGTCTTCCAAAAAGGTGCATGTTCGGCTCGCTACTCTCAAGCAAGGTTCTCTAAGTCGAGTCAAAAAATGCTAAAATACATGCAATGAACAGAAATATGGTATATACAATTATTTTCATTTTAATAATCATCGTACTCTGGTCTCTCTGGGGATTTTTTGGCTCTCGCGTCGAGCGCGCAAACTATACTGTAGTGAAGAAGATGGCGGACTACGAAATACGGGAATATCCTGCACGTATCGTGGCACAGACGACAGTGCAAGGTACCCATAGTGAATCGATGAGTAGTGGTTTTAGAATTGTGGCAGGATATATTTTTGGGGAGAATACGAGAAAAGAAAGCATCGCCATGACGGCGCCTGTTGTTGCCCAGAATAAAGAGGTGGAGAAGGTCTCAGAAAATATTGCCATGACCGCACCAGTAGTGACGACGACAGAGGGTGATTCGCATGTAATTTCTTTTGGTATGCCTCGCACGTACACCCTTGAAACATTGCCTACACCAAATGATTCGCGGGTAGAAATTGTGATGGTCCCTGCTAAGAAATATGCAGTGATGAAGTTCTCGTGGTATCGCTCGGACGCACGGGTTACAGGTATGCAAGAAAGACTTCTGTCGGCGCTTGCCCGCGATGGTGTAGTCGTGCAGGGGGCGGTTGCATATGCTGGATACAACGCGCCATGGACACC
>JBIIJY010000001.1:0-145827 GCA_044233485.1 Minisyncoccia bacterium | reverse complement strand
GAAGTATATTTACAATGACTACTAACACTATGTTTCGTGGAAGAGTGGCTGTGCTGGCTACAATGCATGGCAAAGAAAAGGTCATAGCACCAATTCTCGAGAAAGAGCTTGGTATTAAGGTAATCCTACCTCCCAATTTTGACAGTGATCAATTTGGAACATTTACCGGAGATAAGGAAAGAACGGGCAATCAACTCGAGGCCGCGCGTCTCAAGGCGCAGGCGGCAATGAGGCTCACTGGGGTTGATATTGGTATTGCTAGTGAGGGAAGTTTTGGTGCGCATCCATCTCTACCATTTATACAATCAAATCTTGAATTGGTTTTATTGTGTGATGCAAAAAATAATCTAGAGATTAAGGGGCATCACCGATCTTCAGATACCAATATGTCAGGTCAGTATGTTTCTAGTGTTGAGGAAGCTTTAGAGTTTGCGAAGAGAATCGGCTTCCCAGAACATGGGGTCGTGGTGCGGAAGTCAGAAAAAAGTAATGCTTCTCTACAAAAAGGAATACAGTCGGAAGATGAGTTAATTCGAAAAGTAAAAAGCCTCTTGGGTGGGTTTTTTACCAAGAAGGTCTATATTGAGACAGATGCACGGGCGCATATGAATCCGACACGTATGGAGAAAATCGCCCTTGCGACTAAGGACTTGGTTTCAAATATTAATTCTGTATGTCCAGATTGTCAGACCCCTGGCTATGTTATATCTCATGTTAAAACTGGCCTGATATGTGGTGAGTGCGGTAGGCCAACCGACTCTCACTCTGCCTATGTTTGGAAGTGTCAGAAATGTAATACTGAGAAAACGATACCGAGAGAGGATAAAAAATTTGAAGACCCGAGCATGTGCAACTGGTGCAATCCTTAGAAGGGTGGTTTTGAGAGTTCAACGTTTCAGGGCTAAATAAAGTCCCATTTCCAATTAGTATTTGCAATACAAGCCTTTTCCCCAGAATGGATTTGACATGTAGGTGTTTTCTGTTACAATCTCTTAATCTTCGAACCGATTGAGTTCTTGCTGTCGCGAAGAAACATTATAAGGGTAGCGCTCACTCCTTGTTTATACACGACACGTATCGCTAGAAAAACGTAGACCGAGATCACACACATCGGTTTTTTGTCGTTTATACACAAGAAGTAATTACTGACACACATGAAACTGAAGCAAAAGTTTTTCGGAAAGTATAAAAAGCCATTGATGGATATCCCTGACCTGACACAGGCACAGCGAGATTCATTTGTATGGCTCACAGAGAAAGGATTGAAAGAGCTCTTCTCAGAGTTTCAATCAATCAAGGACTATTCAGAGAAAAAATTCGAACTCTCATTTGTGGGGTTTGAATTAGCTGAGCCAAAGTACGATATTCGTCACGCAAAGATTAATAAGACAAACTTTGAGGCTCCGCTCAAAGTACGAGTAGCTCTTAAAAATAAGGCTCTCGGTACCTATAAAGAGCAAGAACTCTTTTTGGCAGACTTCCCGATGATGACTCCACAGGGGACATTCATCATTAACGGTATTGAACGTGTTATCGTTCCACAGCTCGCACGATCATTCGGTGTCTTCTTTACTGAAAATGATGTAAAAGGCATTCGAGTATTCGGTGCAAAAATCATCCCTGCTCGAGGTGTGTGGACAGAAATCGATAATGATATAGATAAGACTATCTTTGTTCGTATTGATAAAAAGCGAAAGTTTCCAGTCACCACACTTCTCCGTGTGCTTGGTGCAAAGACTGATGCAGAGATCCTCAAACTCTTTGAGGGTAATGAATCAGCTCGACGTGTCATTGAGCTTACTCTTGCGAAAGACAGTGTAAAGACTGTTGAAGAGGCGTATGTCGAAATCTATAAGAAGCTTCGAGATGGTGATCTCGCTTCTGCTGACAATGCTCGTGAATTCGTCAGTGGCTTGTTCTCAAGTGATCGTTATGATCTCTCGAAGGTAGGGCGTTTCCGATTCAACAATCGTTTCGGAAAACCAATGACAGATAAGGAGCTTGCTCGAATGACTATTTCTGCAGACGATGTTGCTTCGATCGTTTCGCATATTTCATTCTTGAACAACAACCCTGACGCTGAGCACGATGATATCGACCACCTCGGTTCACGACGTGTTCGATATGTCGGTGAGCTCATGCAGGCAAAACTTCGTATTGGTCTCATGCAGATCAAGCGAAACGTTATGGATCGTATGTCGACAAGTGAGCCAGACATCACGATGCCAATGCAATTCATTTCTCCTCGACCACTCCAGGCACGACTCAAGGAGTTCTTCACGACAAACCAGCTTTCTCAGTTCATGCAGCAGGAAAATATCCTCACTGAAATCGAGCATCTCCGAACACTCTCAGCTCTCGGTCCAGGTGGTCTCTCACGAGATCGAGCTGGTATTGAAGTGCGTGACGTTCATCCATCTCACTACGGACGTTTGTGTCCGATTCATACTCCCGAAGGTCCAAACATCGGTCTTATTTTGCGTCTCTCAACGTATGCAAAGATCAATAACTTCGGAATGATTGAGACTCCGTATGCGGTAGTAAAGGGTGGTAAAGTGACTGAAGAGATTGTCTATCTCAACGCCCTTGAAGAAGAAAATGCTCGAATTGCACACGCGGCTACTCCAGTAGAAGCGAGTGGAAAAATTACCAACGATGAAGTAGAGGTACGACTTCATGGAGAGCCAGCGGTATGTAAGCGATCAGAGGTTGATTACATCGATGTTGCAACATCTCAGGCATTCTCGATTGCGACAAACATGATTCCGTTCCTCAACCACGATGAGGCAAACCGAGCGCTCATGGGATCGAACATGCAGAAACAAGCGGTGCCTTGTATTATCCCAGAAGCACCACTCGTAGCGACCGGTATCGAAGAGAAGGCTGCTCGAGACTCAGGTCGTCTCATTCTCGCTCCAGAAGATGGTGTTATTGCACGTGTTGATGCCCGAGCGATTACTCTCAAGAATGCAAAGGGTAAGGAGTTTGAATTCATTCTTTCGAACTTTGAACGAACAAACGGTGCAACTTCATTCCATCATCGACCAGTAGTCAATGTTGGTGACAAGGTTTCAAAGGGAGATCTCTTGGCCGATGCTTCATCTACTGACAATGGTCAGATGGCACTCGGACAAAATATCCGAATCGCTTTCATGACATGGTCTGGATCAAACTACGAAGATGCGATCATTCTTTCAGAGAAGCTCGTCAAAGAAAGTAAATTCACTTCGATTCATATTGAAGAGTTCGTGGTCAATGTCCGTGATACAAAACTTGGCCCTGAAGTAACCACCTGTGATATTCCAAACGTCGGTGAGTATAAACTTCGAAACCTCGACGCTGACGGTGTCGTGCGAATCGGAGCTGAAGTACGAGCAGGAGATATTCTCGTTGGTAAAATCACTCCAAAGGGTGAGACTCAACTCACTCCAGAAGAGCGACTCCTCCGATCAATCTTTGGAGAGAAGGCTCGTGATGTAAAAGATACGTCAAAGCGAATGGAAGGTGGCAAGCGAGGACGTGTGATCGGCGTAAAGATATTCTCACGAGAACGTGGAGATAAGCTTGAATCAGGTATTATCAAGCGAATTCACATCGAGGTTGCAGAGCTTCGAGCGATCTCAGTGGGTGACAAGCTTGCGGGACGACACGGAAACAAAGGTGTTATCTCACGAGTACTCCCAGAAGAAGATATGCCACACATGGCTGATGGATCTCCAGTTGATATGATTTTGACGCCGCTTGGTGTGCCTAGTCGTATGAACCTTGGTCAGATTCTTGAACTTCACTTGGGTCTTGCGGCACATACGCTCAACTATCAGGCAATCATTCCTCCATTCATGGGAGCGACAGATACTGAAATTAAGAAAGAGCTTGTCGAAGCTGGATTCAACGAATCAGGAAAAGTTGAACTCTTTGATGGACGAACTGGTGAGAAATTCAAGCAGCCAGTCGCGATCGGATACATGTATATCTTGAAACTGCACCACATGGTGGAAGACAAGATCCACATGCGATCTATCGGTCCATACTCAATGATTACTCAGCAGCCTCTCGGTGGTAAGGCACAAAACGGTGGTCAGCGATTCGGAGAAATGGAAGTGTGGGCACTCTTGGGTCACGGAGCGGCCTATACACTTCGTGAAGTGTTGACGATTAAGTCCGACGATATTGTCGGTCGTTCACAGGCTTTCGACGCGATTGTTCGTGGAGAACCGCTTTCACAGCCAAATACACCAGCCTCATTCTCAGTGCTCGTCAACAGTCTTCGAGGTCTTGCTCTCGATGTTGAGCTCTCTGGCGGCGAGGATAGTGAAGTAGTGTCAGAAACTAAATAAAAAACCATGATGAATTACAAACGAAATCAACAACTCAATACATTCTCAAACGTCGTGTTGAAGGTGGCGAGTCCAGAGCGCATCCTTGAGTGGTCGCATGGAGAAATCACCCGTCCAGAGACAATCAACTATCGAACTCAGAGAAGTGAACGACAAGGTCTCTTTGATGAAAAAATCTTTGGTCCAGAACGAGACTTCGAGTGTTTCTGTGGTAAGTATCGCGGAATCCGCTATAAGGGAATTGTCTGTGAGAAGTGTGGAGTTGAACTCACTCGTTCTATTGTTCGTCGTGAGCGCATGGGTCATATCGAGCTTGCAACACCAGTAGCACATATCTGGTTTGTACGAGCGATGCCAAGTCGACTTGGTTATGTCCTTGGAATGACTACTGCGGATCTCGAGCGTGTCATCTACTTTGCGGGATACATTGTAAAGGCGGTTAATGAAGGTGAGCGAAAGCGACTCTTGAGTGATCTTGATAGTGAGTTCAAGAGTAAGGTGAAATCAGTACAGGATGAAAAGACTAAGGAGGCGATCAAAGAAATGTTCACGAATGTTAAGCGAGAAATCGAAAACATTCATGAAGGAATGGTGCTCGATGAAATGACGTACGGAAAGTTTGCAATGAAGTACAGTACGCTCATCGAGGCGGGTATCGGCGCGGAAGCTCTCTATGAAATTTGTAAAAATCTCGATCTCAAGAAGCTCGAAGAGCGAATCAAGGCTCTCTATGACAAGGCAGGTGCTGTCGACCGAGAACGTCTCTCAAAGCGTCTTTCAACAGTTCGGGCAATGATCAAGTCAGGTGTTCGTCCAGAGTGGATGTTCTTGTCACGAATTCCAGTAATTCCACCAGCACTTCGTCCAATGGTGGCTCTTGAAGGTGGACGTTTTGCAACTTCAGATATCAACGATCTCTATCGTCGAGTAATCAACCGAAACAATCGTCTCGTCAAATTGAAGGAGATTTTTGCTCCGGACGTTATTTTGCGAAATGAAAAGCGTATTCTCCAGGAAGCGGTTGATTCATTGATCGATAACTCGATTCGTCACGGTAATCAGAATGCTGCAGCGGGCTCTTCAGCACTCAAGCGACCACTTAAGTCTCTTGCGGATAACTTGAAAGGTAAACGAGGTCTCCTCCGAGGAAACCTTCTTGGTAAACGTGTCGACTACTCTGGACGTTCAGTGATTGTCGTTGGTCCAGAATTGAAACTCGATGAGTGTGGTCTTCCAAAGCATATGGCGCTTGAGCTCTTCAAGCCATTCGTGATCGCTGAGCTTTTGAAACAAGAGCTTGCTTATAACATCCGAGGAGCTACTCGTCTCATTGAAGACGGTATTCCAGAGGTGTGGGCGATTCTTGAGAAGGTGATTTCTGGTAAGTACGTTCTCTTGAACCGTGCTCCAACTCTTCACCGACTCGGTATTCTTGCCTTTAAGCCAAAGCTCATTGAAGGTAATGCGATTCAGCTCCACCCACTCGTGTGTGTTGGATTCAACGCGGACTTCGACGGTGACCAGATGGCGGTGCACTTGCCACTTTCTATCGAGGCTCAGACAGAAGCTCGAGAGATCATGGCAGCTGACAAAAACGTCTTGAAGCCTGGTTCAGGCGAGACGGTGATCACCAACAAAATGCTCGACATTGTTTTGGGATCATACTGGATGACCAAGGTCGTCACGGGAGAGAAGGGCGAAGGAAAAGTGTTTGCTACTCCAGAAGACGCTATCTTGGCTCGAGATTGGGGTGAGGTAGAGTATCGATCACTCATCAAAGTTCTCGCACCAAACACTAAGAAATTTGAGGCAGTTGCTGGAACAATTATCGAGACAACAGTAGGTCGAATCCTCTTCAACAACGTACTTCCTGCTGATTATCCGTACGTAAACAAAGAGGTTGATCGAAAAGTAATGTCTGCAATTTCTGAGGATGTCAGTATCCGATATGGAATGAATGAATTGCCACATGTAGTTGATAGTATTAAGAAATTCGGATTCCACTACGCGACAATCTCGGGTGTGTCATGGGGAATTGATGACGTGGTTGTGCCAAAAGAAAAAGCGGCCATCGTTGAAGCGGCACAGAAGCAGTCAGACGAGGTGACTTCATTCTACTCAGAAGGTTTGCTTTCTGATGACGAACGAAAGCGAAAGAATATTGAGATTTGGCAGAATGCAAAAGCTACTCTTGAAAAGGCAATGCCAAGTTCATTCAACAAGCTCGGCTCTGTCTACGACATGGTGACTTCAGGAGCCCGAGGTTCGATGGGTAACATCACTCAGATGGCGGGTATGAAGGGTCTCATTACTAATACCAAGGGTGAAGCAATCGAGTTTCCAATTATCTCATCAACCAAAGAAGGTCTTTCACCTCTCGAGTACTTCATCACTACTCACGGTGCCCGAAAAGGTTTGACTGACACGGCGCTTAACACTGCTCGCGCGGGATACCTCACTCGAAAACTCTTCGACGTGGCTCAGGATATCGTCGTTGCTGAAGCTGATTGTGGTACGAAAGAATGCATTGTCGCTCGAAAAGAAGACGCTCTTGGTATTGAGGTTGGAATTTCAAAGACAATCAATGGTCGTGTACTCGCTGAAGATGTAAAGACAGCAGCAGGGGATACTCTCTTCAAAAAAGGTCATCTCGTTGCGAAAGCTGAAGCAGCACAGATTGAGAATGCGGGTATTGCAGAAGTTAAAGTATTTTCACCGCTTACGTGTAAGACAGTTGGTGGTGTCTGTGCAAAATGTTATGGAGTTGATCTCGGTAAGAATGAGCTTGTTGATATCGGTGAAGCAGTTGGTACAGTCGCTGCTCAAGCTATCGGTGAGCCAGGTACACAGTTGACGATGCGTACGTTCCACTCTGGTGGTACGGCGTCTGTTGGCGGTGACATTACCTCTGGTCTCCCTCGAGTTGAGGAAGTGTTTGAGCTCCGTTCGCCAAAGACTCCAGCGGTCATTGCTCGAGTCGACGGTACGGTCTCAGAAGTAAAAGATCACGGTAAGTTTAAGACAATTACTATCCTCCCGGATGGTGAAAGTAAGACCAAGAAGGAAGCTGAGCTTACCTACGAAGTTCACTATCGACGTATGCCGCTTGTTCGAGTGGGTGACAAGGTTCGAAAGGGTCAAATCATCACTGACGGTTCAGCAAACATCGAAGAACTCTTCAAGTATGCAGGAAAGGAAGTGGCAATGACGTATGTGATTTCTGAAACAAGTAAGCTCTATGAACTTCAGGGTTCTCCAGTTGCACGAAAGCATATTGAGATCATCGTTCGTCAGATGTTCTCACGAAAGGTGGTTACTCACCCAGGTGATGCAGACTATTCAGTTGATGAAATCGTTGCTGATGAAGATCTCGCGATTGAAAATACTCGAGTAAAGGAGATGGGTGGTAAAGAGGCAAAGTCTGAGAATATTCCTATGGGTATCGCAGAAGTTTCGCTCTCTCGAAAGAGTTTCCTCTCAGCAGCTTCATTCCAGCATACAACGCGTATGTTCATTAACGCTGCTATCAAGGGTACTGAAGATAATCTCAAGGGTCTCAAGGAAAACGTTATCATCGGTCGTTTGATTCCAGCTGGTACTGGATTCCCAGGTTCAAAGAAACATAAGCTCGTTCAAGACTCAAAACCAAAGCACATAGAAGCATCTGATTCTACTGGTGCGGCTATCACTGAAGCGACAAGTATCGCTTAAAGCACCCATCACAAAATATGTCCGGTCCGGTCGAGGTAATTAAAAACCGACTCTCGATTGTGGATGTCGTAGGGTCGTATATAACGTTAGAAAAGTCCGGCGCCAATTTCAAAGCGCACTGTCCTTTTCATAACGAAAAAACACCCTCGTTCTACGTCTCACCGAGCCGAAATTCGTTCTACTGTTTTGGATGTGGAGCCAAGGGAGATATCTTTAGTTTCGTTGAAGAGTATGAAGGTCTCGATTTTCCGGGCGCTCTTAAAGAGCTCGCTCGTCGAGCTGGTGTTGAGCTCGAAAAGCGTGACAGTAAAATAGTTGAGGCGGAAAATAGACTCTACAAAATTCTCGAAGAAGCCTGTGTCTATTTTGAAGAAGAACTTATACGAGATACGCGAGCTCATCAGTACGCTCTCTCTCGTGGACTTACACAAGAGACTTTGACTCGATTCCGTGTCGGTGTGGCGAAGTCTGGTTGGCGCAACCTCGCTCATGCACTGTATCAGAAAGGTTGGACGGTCGATGAAATGCTCCGGGCGGGTCTCGTTAAGCAAAAAGATCCAAGTCAGGCAGCGCAGCTTGAGAGTGTGTATGATGTCTTCCGTGGGCGTCTCATGTTTCCAATTATGGATATTGCTGGTCGCGTCATTGCGTTCACCGGCAGAATTCTTGAAGAAGATCCTAAGGCGCCAAAGTATCTTAACTCTCCAGACACTGAGCTCTACAATAAGTCATCTGTTTTGTTTGCGATAGACAAGGCAAAGCAGGCGATTCGAGAAAGAGATCGAGTAGTTCTCGTTGAAGGGCAAATGGACGCGCTCATGTCGCATCAAGCCGGAGTGACAAACACTGTCGCTATTTCGGGCACAGCGTTTACCGGAGACCTAGTGCGGACGCGCGAGGAGCATTCAGGCTCGGTGCGAGTGATCGCGACAAATCTCGGTGTGCTCAAACGACTCACTTCAAACATTACCCTGGCTCTCGATGGTGATAGTGCTGGAGAAAATGCCACACTACGCACCGCTTCGATTGCTCTGGCGCTTGGCTTTGATGTGTCAGTAGTTCGCGCGCCACTGGGCAAGGATCCAGCTGATACGATAAAGGAAAATCCTCATGCGTGGGTGCAAGCTCTTTCTGTGCCGGTGCATGTCATATTGCATATCGCTGCACAGATGCACTCAACACTACAGGAAAAAGATATACCTAAGGCCGTAGCGACGAAACTTCTGCCGGTCCTTGCTCGTGTTCCTTCTGCGGTAGAGCGGGCAAGTCTTGCTAAGCGAGCAGCGCAAGAGCTTGGTCTCCCGAGCGAGGCACTACTTAAGGATCTCGAGCGTGTTGTTGTCCGTGATGAGAAGCCACTGACACGTGAGTACTCTGCGCGAATTCCTCAAGAAACTCTCACGAGTGCTCTCGCGCGAGTTCTCGCGTATGGCGCATATGTGGAATCTCGACCAGCTCTTGCTCCACTCAAAGCAACCTATGAGACAAAAGTAAATGAGCTTTACCCGGACCAGTCAGAAGCCTGGGCAGATGCTCGTGTCTTGAAAGATCAAGAGTTGTTTAAAATAGAGTCAGAGATACAAGATGAAACAAAAGTTCCCACACTCTACGAAGAGGCCTATCAGATGTTTGCACGAATTTCTCAGAAGGTGACACGTTCTCGTCTCCTTAAAGAAATACAGGAAGCAGAAAAAAGAGGGGATATCGGTAAGGTTAAAGAATTATTCAGTCTATTGTCACGCATACCGAAGTAGGTATATCGGTCTGCGGGCAGACATCAGTGTGGCGCGAAACGCTCTATTGGTGTATGCTCACAGAATCCGTGAGCAGAATATATGGCGAAACAAAAAAAAGTTCAGTCAAAACTCAATACGAAAGCAAAAAAAACCGCTCCACAAAAAGCGGTAGTACGAAAAGCGCTTCGCATCAAGCCAGTTGAAGAGACTCAGGCAAAAAAGAAACTAGAAAAAAAGAAGGAACGAGAAAGTAATCGAAAACTTTCTCCAAAGGATCTCGAATCCCGAACACATACACTCATCGCTCGTGGTAAAGAGCGAGGGTTTGTTACCTATGATGAGATTCTTAAAGAATTTCCGACCATTGAAACAAATATCGACTTCCTCGATGAACTCTATCTCCGTCTCCAGACGGTCGGTATCGATATTCTCGACAGTGGAGGCATGCTCGACGATGGGTCATTGGCACCGAAAGAGACTGGAAAGAAGGGACTTCTCGGTTCTCGAGATGCAGGATACGACTCGATTCAGATGTATTTGAAAGAGATCGGTCAGTACAGTCTCATCAATGCCTCTGAGGAAAAAGAGTTGGCAAAACGAATCGTGGCCGGTGATCGAGATGCAGCGACTCTCCTTATGAGAGCGAACCTCCGACTCGTGGTCTCGATTGCGAAAAAATATGCAAATCGCAGTGCAGATCTCACGCTCCTTGATCTTATTCAAGAGGGGAATCTTGGTCTTCACAAAGCCGTGGAAAAGTTTGACTGGACAAAAGGATTCAAGTTTTCGACATACGCTACGTGGTGGATACGCCAGGCGATTACTCGAGCATTGGCAGACCAGTCTCGTACGATTCGTGTCCCAGTGCATATGGTAGAGACTATTGCCAAGTACAAGCAGGTCGTACGACGACTGACACAAGACCTCGGTCGTGATCCAATGCCGGAAGAAATTGCGGCAGAAATGGATCTCGAGGTGGAGAAGGTGTATCAGATTGAAAAAATTGATCAGGATACTGTCTCACTTGAGGCACCGATCAACAGTGATGACGATGATTCAAAGTCTATTCTCGCTGATTTCATTCACGATGATAAGATTCTCTCTCCAGACCAGGAGTCTTCACGACGAATTCTCTCTGACCAGGTGAAAGAAATCTTGAGTGAACTCTCAGAAAAAGAGCGACGAATTCTCGAGATGAGACATGGTCTCAATGACGGTATTACTCACACACTTGAAGAGGTGGGTAAGGAGTTTGCGGTGACCCGTGAACGAATCCGACAGATTGAGGCAAAGGCTCATCAGAAGATTCGCGAGCATGAGAAAGCTAACCGACTCAAGAGTTACTAAGATAGTTAGAAAAAACAGCCGAAAGGCTGTTTTTTTGCTAAACTGAGTCTATGCAAGTCGACATCCACGCAGAGTATCAAAAGCAGTATACAAGGCTCACCAAGACTCAGAAATTGGCCGTAGACACCCTCGATGGGCCGGTGATGGTCATTGCAGGGCCAGGAACCGGTAAGACTACTATCCTCACCCTACGTATAGCGACGATACTACTCAAGACTGACACTCCGCCTGATGCAATCCTGGCACTGACGTTTACGGAATCGGGGGCTCGGGCAATGCGAGCGAAACTTCACGGGCTCATCGGAGCTCAGGCGCATCGAGTCGTGATCTCAACCTTCCATGGTTTTGCCCAGAGTCTCCTTTCACAGTCGCCTGAACTCTTTCCACGAATTAGTCGTGGGGCTTTGGTATCTGATGTTGAGATTGCTGGAATTATCGAAAAGATATTACTTGAGAATTCTTTCTCGGCGATTAAGCCATTTGGAGATCCGACAAACTATCTTTCAAGTTGTGTCTCAACAATCAAAACACTCAAGCGAGAGGCAATATCGGTAGAAGGATTCAAAGCAATGATTGAACTTCAGGAAAAAGATATTCGTTCACGAGAGGATCTTGTCCATACCAAAGGCGGGCATAAAGGTAAAATGAAATCTCAATACAAAGTCATACTCGAGCGGATTGAGCGCAATCGAGAATTAGCTCGAGTGTATGAACTTTATGAGGACGCATTGGTAAAACAAGGGTTCTATGATTTTGAAGATCTGATTGCTGTCCCAATCGCGCGCCTCGCCTCTGATCCAGACTATAAGCAGATAGTTCAGGAAAAATTTCTCTATATTATGGCGGACGAGCATCAGGATACAAACGGTGCTCAAAATGAAATTCTGAAACTCCTCACTGATTATGATCCACGGCCAAATATTTTTGTCGTTGGTGATGATAAGCAAGCCATCTTTCGCTTTCAGGGGGCGACGCTTGCAAACTTCCAAGGCTTTTCTAAGACGTTCGCTGATGCGACTCGTATTGCTTTGTCAGACAACTTTCGATCACCGCAGAGTGTACTCGATGGTGCTCATGAACTCATTTCCAATAATCCAAGTATCGAAGAAGGAGAGCGTACACGCCTGATTTCTCAGGTGAGTGTGGGTACTGAGCCGATTCAGGTAGTTGCTTGTCAAAATAAAACACATGAGCTTTCCTACCTTGCTGGGCAGATCAAAAAACTCTGTGACGAAGGAGTGGTGCCACTTCATGAGATAGCGGTGCTGTATCGTGATAACAAAGATGCACAAGATATCGCTTCTGCTCTATCGAAATATGGAGTGAGAGCACATATTGAATCGAATATGAGTATCTTTGAGAATGAAGTAACGGCTCTGCTTATGGGGCTTTTGCGAGTGATTGCTAATCCGCTTGATGATGGGGCGGTTACCAAGCTTTTATTTTCACCACTTACTACGTTGACGGTCTTTGAAGTACGGGCACTACTTGAAAGTGCGCGCAAAGCAAAGAAACCTCTACTTGAAATACTTCAAACTGAAGAAAGCCCTGCGCAAAGTCTTGCCCGAACGTGCGGGGAGCTTGCGCGAGAAGCTCAGGTGCAGAACCTCTCAGTGCTCTTTGAACGAATCATCAAAGAGACAGGTTTCCTGGCCTATGTCCTTACTCAAAATACCGTCCTTGATGCACTTGCTCATATTGAGGTGGTATTTGCTCTGATCAAAAACCTCTCGACTCGAAAACTCACTTTCATCATCACGGATTTCCTCGCGCATATCGATACCTCTATTACACATGGATATCCGATAAAAATCCCAGCGACTACACAAGAGAATTCAGTTCGCTTGATGACAGCGCATGCTTCAAAGGGTCTTGAATTTAAATATGTGTTTGTTGCGCACGTCACTGAATCAAAGTGGGGCAAACGCCCGAATCGTTCACGGTTCTATATTCCAGAAATTGGTGAGACCACGGAAAACGAGCGGACTGAGGATGAGCGTCGACTGATGTATGTGGCACTCACTCGTGCACAGGTGCGAGCCACTCTTACCTATACCGTGACCGGTGCTGATGGCAAAGAAGAGCTACCGAGCCAGTTTGTATCAGAGCTCGACCCATCTACCGTATGTACGGTGATCGCCCCGGCGCTCACTCGAGCAGAAGAGGTGCTACTTGTCCGTGAGGCTATCGTCGAGTCGCCACAAGCTCGTGCAAGTGAAAAGCTTTTGGGTCTCGTAGCATCGCAGGGTATTTCGGTGACTGCTCTCAATAACTTTAATTCATGTGCATGGAAGTATTTCTTCGTTAATTTAATCCGCCTACCACAGTCACCTTCACGAGCGCAGTCGTATGGAACTGCAATTCACTATGCTCTCGAACGATTCGCTTCACAGCTTCGTAATGGAAAACGCCTCTCGCAGGAAGAATTTGTCCAAAATTTTGTTGATAAAGTGGCCCTTGAACTCGACCTGGTACTGCGTAGTGAGATAGAAGAGAAAGGTCGACAAGCTTTAATGGGGTTCTATGAAGAAGAGTTAATCAATCTCCCAGATTCAACTCATCCCGAGTATCGTGCTGAACGGACATATACAAGTGATGGCCTGTCTCTACGGCTAGTGGGAATGATTGACCGTATCGATAGGGGTGAAGGTGGTGTCTGTGTAGTCGACTATAAGACCGGTAAGGTCAAAAGTCGAAATCATATTCTAGGTAAGACTCAAGGTGAAGGAAGTGGTGACTATTGGCGGCAACTTCTGTTTTACAAGCTGCTACTTCAAGAGCATCAGGAATATTCTCCGGATCGTGGAATGATATTGTTCGTGGAACCAGAAGAGGGTGAGTACACACGAGAAGTCTTTGACCTACAGGGTGAGAGCACCGAACCAGTCGAGATGCTTATTCACTCACTCGTATCTACGCTACGTACCGGCTCATTTGCTTCTCGCGCATGCAACAAAAAAGAGTGCGAATTCTGCACTCTTTCAAGACATCTGCGAATGTGAGGTTATTTTTCCAACTGATAGTTAATGAGAGAGCGGACTTGTGAGAGAGGGAGATTGCCGTCAATCGTGGCGACGCCCTTTGGCCCAAAGACAACACCAAATGGTGTTCCTTGTATACCGGCACGGATAACGTCCTGAGCCTGTGCTCGTACCTTTGTTTCAAGTGTGGCATCACTAAGACAAGTGTCGAGAGCAGTCGGAGTGATTCCTGAGTACTTCGCCGCTCCATAGATGTTTGCAGCACGACCAGATTGTTCGGCAGCAGATTCAAAGACATAGTCCGTGTACTTCCAGAACGCCTCTGGCCCGCCGAGTGTAGCGACACACTCACTAGTCTTTGCCGCATCGAGCGCGTGAGCATGGAGACTTTCAAGTGGAAAATGTCGATAGATCCAAGCAACAGAATTATCTTTTGCATAGAGATCCATGATTGTCTTCATGGTCACATGAAAACGCTGGCAAAATGGACATTCGAAGTCAGAGTAAACGACGATTTGAACCGGCGCATCAACCTTACCGAGTCGATGGTCAGTTGCTTGTGGAGTGGGTATATTTTCAAGTCGTCGAGCAGTCGATACGCTTTCGGCCACATAGGCACCGGTTTTGTATGATCCGCGGTCTTGCCAGAAGATGGCTCCGGCGATCAGTACGCCAGCAAGAATAATACTGACAGGCATCGTAAGTGTAGATTTTTTTGTTTCCATGGCTTTAAGTATACTGGCACAAAAGAGCCCGTCTAGATTCAAAAATACCCTTGCCTCCCTGTAAAGAAAAAGAAGATATTCTGTGCTAGTATTACACTTTAAATCTGATTATATGTCACTATTTTTGATTGGCTGTGGTATTGTGGTCGCGACTGTTTGTGGCGGGCTCGTCGCGCTACGTTTCAAGGATAAGCTTCACCTGGTACTTGGTTTTGCTGCGGGGGCAGTCCTTGGAGTTGCCTTCTTCGAGCTCATTCCTGAATCAATTCACATCGCCACAGAAGCAGGTGCCGACTTACATGTTGTCAGTACTTGTATCGCCCTAGGTTTTCTCTTCTATCTTCTCGTCGATCGAGTGCTTTCTCTTTCACATCATCACGAAGAAGTCTGCGAGAATCCTCATCACAAGAAATCATGGCTACGAGCCGGAAGTTTTTCTCTTCATAGTCTGGTTGATGGTCTCGCGATCGGTTTTTCATTTCAAGCGGATCCGACGCTTGGTTTTGTGGTCGCTATCGGAGTGTTGGTACACGACTTCTCAGATGGGTTAAACGTCGTCAGTTCGGTCTTGCGTTTCGGTGGCTCAAAACTTCGGGCAATTGTCTGGCTTTTGGCAGACTGCATTGCACCACTTCTCGGTATCGCTCTTTCGTTTGTGGTGCCTCTGGGCGAACATTCACTTGGGTATATGCTCGCACTCTTTGCTGGATTCTTTTTGTATCTTGGTGCGGCTGACCTTCTACCGGAGAGTCATCACGCACATCCAACTCGGATGACGACCATTATGACTTTTGTCGGGGCAGGGCTCATGTATGTGGCAATTTTACTTGCCCACGGAGCTGGGCATTAGAAAGGGAGGGTGAATGTCATTGCGCTCTCTTTCGGTTTTTCCCAATCACTGGTGTCAACTTTGAATCCTTTTTTCTCTGCTGTGCCACCAACGGTGTTTTCAATATAGTAGAGACCGCCTCTTGCCCGAGCAAAATCATAAATCTCTTTAGTGATCTTCACGTCCTCAAGACAGTATTTGATAATCTCGTCGATTTTACCTTCTCGCCACCAGGTAATCGCTTCAAGACCGTGAGCAATCTTGTTCTTTCCGAGAGTTGCTTCGGCTAATGTATCAAGCTTGATTCGACGACCGAGAGATTTTTTCACTTCGACAAGCAGGTCGAGTGATTTGATCTGCGAGAGGTCGCCGGGATAGTATTTATCAAGAAGTGGAATATCAAAATGATCACCGTTGAACGTTACAAACATGTCCGCCTTTTCGAGCACTTTCCAAAGTCGAGGAAAATCCTCTTGGAGAAAGCTTTCATAGGTATCTGTTTCAGAGTCATAGGTGCAGACGACAGAAATATCGAGAGCAACCGGATCATTTGAACCTACTTCCTGAAAGGTGTTTCGTGTTTCAATATCAAAAAATATTTTCCGCATTGGTGATAGTGAGGCTAGAAACCGGCAAGTGACGCTCGGGGAACTACTGATTCAGTGCCAGTTGTTAAATCCTTTCGCTTGATAGTCTGTGTCTCTCTTTCGTTTGAGCCAATAATCCCGACAACGGTAATTCCTTTTTTGTCGCAGTTCTTGAGCGCTTTTCCAATGTCAGAAGTCACTTCAACACTGACTCGAATATCCTGTGATCGCAGTTCTTGAGCGATTGAGTAGGCGTACTCAAGCTCGTTCTCAGAGAGACAGATGAGCGCTCGTTCCTTTTCGCGGGAATAGCGAGGAAGGAGTCCGTATGTCTCGAGCATGTCCGCCAAAACAGTGTCTCCCATGCCAAATCCAAAAGCAGGAGTTTTATCTTCACCAAAGAGTGAAAGAAGGTCGTCATATCGACCACCACCAAAGACTGAGCGTCGATTGTCTGGATGTAGGTCAAAGACTTCGAAAACTACACCAGTGTAATAGTCAAAACCCCGCATCAACGTCGGGTCAAAGACGACATTGGTGATGCCGAGAGTCCGAAGGTGGGCGAGAGTCTTTTTTGTACTTAGTAGGACTGACTCTCCGTACTGACTTTCAAGTGTCTGTACGTCTGTTGTCTGTAGGTAACTATGCAAGAGGGCAACTTTTTCTTCGCCAAGTATCTCTCGTGCGAGAGAGTCAAACTCAACAGCGGGAAGTTTGCTTTTTTTGTCGATGAGTCGAGCAAGCTGTGTTTTCTGTTCGGTTGATACCGCTAAGACCGTGGTAAAAAGATAATTGAGTATTTCTCGGCTATTGATACGGATTTCATACTGGGTTGGGAGAAAGCCGAAAGCGCTCATGAGTCTCGAGGCAAGGACAATCACTTCAATTTCTGCTGAAATGTCCGAGACACCAAACATATCAACATTCAATTGCCAGAATTCACGGACTCGACCTCTTTGTGGTTTTTCGTAACGAAAACAGTTTGGCATCGAAAACCATCGGATTGGTGAGGCGAGCTCACGGCGGCGACCGGCAACCATACGAGCGACAGTGGGTGTCATTTCGGGACGAAGTGTCACTTCACGATCACCACGATCGGTAAACGTGTATGTCTGCTCGTTGACGATCTCGTCACTTGTCTTTGAGCGATAGAGTTCGGCAGGCTCAAGTACTGAAGCGTGATACTCTTCGTATCCAAATGATACACAGACTCGCTTCCAAGTGTCGAGGATATATGAGTGTAGAGCTTGGTCAGCTGGGTAGAAATCGCGTACACCTTTATAGCTTTCTGTTCCAAGTTTCTCTTTCATAGTGGTGTTTAGTATAGCCTAGCAGGGGCTTTTTTGGAACAAAAAAGCCCCTGCACACATCGGTACAGGGAGGCTTTGTGTTGATCTTTGGCTAGAAACGACCATCGGCCCGTATTGCGTCGAGAATCTCGTAGGTGGCGTCCGAGATGATGAACTCATTCTCAGGGTCTTTATCATCGTCAAACACTTCACCGCTTGCGAACCATCCTGTGCCGATGATCGGGTCATCGTCCGAGGGGTCTATGTTGCCGGAAGTGATAGTCCCCAGATAAGCACTTACGGTGATTGGTTTCCCGCCAATACTTTGTGTTGCGTGTCGTTCGACGATCCGTGCCCCGAGGCTGAAAGTTAACTCAGGAATCTCTTCACCAAGTTCTCGTTGTAGTGTCGCCTGATCGGTTTCATTGGAGAGTTGTTTACCGCCAGGAAGTATCCAGTATTGTCCTTTGGTTTTTTGTTTGCATACAAGGAGGATTTTGTCTCCTTTGATGAGACAGATGTTTACTACATGGGTAGGTGTGTCCATAAAATGTCCTGCTTTCATTTGGTAGTCTATTCTTTTTACCTGGAAAGTACAGTCCGGTCAGTGTGAGAACGATTCCGACTGTGATAGTCTAGGTTCTGTATGAAATCTCTATTGTGTGTGGAAAAGAAGCGAGGCGAAACACCACTTGAGGCGCTGGAGCGGGTTCGAGGATTGGCCGGCATCGATGACTCGGTGCCAATGACCTACGCTGGTCGACTCGATCCGCTGGCCTCAGGCCTACTGTTACTTCTTGTCGGTGAAGAGTGCAAGAATAAAGAACGCTATCTTGGGCTTGATAAAACGTATGAGTTTGAGGTGCTCTATGGGGTAGGGACTGACACCGGTGATGCGCTGGGTGAAATAAAAGCAAGTACATCAATAAGTGATGTGTCTGCACTCGAGACACGGATGCAATCCTCAGCAGCCTGTGAGCAGCTCATCGGGACATCGACCCAGACATATCCACTCTATTCAAGTAAGACAGTGGATGGAAAACCTCTTTTTGCCTATGCTCGAGAAGGGTTGGCAGTAGATATTCCTACCCGAGAAATTACTATCAGTTCATTGGTGAGCTCAGGTACCTCTATCAAGACAACAGAGGAAATTGTCAAAAAAACACTTGAAGACATCGCGATGGTCAAAGGAGATTTTCGTCAGGAGGTCATCGCTCGTACGTGGCAGGAATGGGCGCATCAGCACCCGGGGCGCAAGTGGGTGTGCGTAGCCTATCGAGCAGAGGCCTCCTCAGGTGCATATATACGAGTAGTGGCAGAGAAACTTGGTGAATTAGCTACTTTACCAGCGCTCGCCTGGCGTATTCATCGGACAAAAATCGGAGCCTATACGCTCCAGGATATTGATTTTTAAGTTGTTCCTGTATACTCAGGAATATGAACCGTTTAGTCATAAAAGAAGGCCCGCTAGTACTTGTTCGCAACATTATTACGACCGAAATCATAATCGGGATAGTTTTGTATGCGGTCTCTTTTTTGGCCAACTATGAGCAGCTCTACCGAGGGATTCCGCTGCTAAAAGCTTTTCGATACGACCTCTTTATAATGCTCGCTTTTTCGCTTTTCCAGGTCGGAGCGGTGCTCTTTGTCTTTTTACTCTGGTATTTCTCATATTTTGAAATCAAAGATCGAGAAATTACTCGTCGACGAGGAATCTTTTCTCGCCGTGGCACGACAATGCCTCTTTCAAGTTTCGTTTCAGTAACGACACGACAAGGTATATTTGAAAGAATAATTAATCATGCCACTATCGAGCTTGATCGTGCAGATGATTCTCGGCTACTCATCCGAAACGTGGAGAATGTCTACGACATTGTGCCGGTAATTAAGCGTACGCTAGACCGTATTCATGGACGCAGGGGAGAATCGATTCCACTCAATGAACTACTCAAGCAAGACGAGCATGAGCGACTCGAGTTCAAAGAAACCTATCGATTCGATGTTCGGCAGGGTAAGGTTTCAAAAGATGTTGAGCGAGCGGCTCTGAAGACAATTGCAGGTTTCTTGAACGGTGGTGGCGGAGTGCTCGTACTTGGTGTGAATGATAAGCGGGAAGTAACGGGTATTTCTCCAGATTTTGACACTTTAAATCGAAAGGATCGAGATGGGTTTCATAATCATTTAAATCTTTCACTGAAGTCAAACCTCGGCGCTCGTTTCGTGCCTTTTGTACGACCACGATTCGAGAGTCATGAAGGGCGAGAAGTGTGTGTTGTCGAGGTAGATGCGGCTCATGAGCCGGTGTATGTTTCGGTCGGTGATTCAAAAGAAGAATTTTTCGTCCGGACAGGCAATAGCACGACCTCACTTTCTTTGTCGGAAGTTCAAAATTATATCTCGAACCGTTTTCGAAAGTGATATACTTGCTCCATAAAAGTAATACGATAACAAAGCAATGAATCCAGAAACATTTAATGCAGATGAAGGTTCGGTGGAACAGGGTGCAGCAAAGATGATTGCCGAGGTCGGATCGATCGGTGAGTTACAGACGGTGATTGAACAAATAGAAGCCCAAGACCCTGAGTTTAAAGTCTCTTTAGACGCAAAAGAATTACTTCGTGATTTTGTCCTCGAGGGTGTACCAGCAATGGCGCACTCAAAGAGTCTCCTTAGGGTTTTCGCTCATACCTATGGTCTACGTGACAAAGTACAGGAACTTGTTGCCGCTCTACCAGAACCAGACAAGGTTGCAGAGTCTGATAATCCAGATGCGATCAAACGTCAAGAGTTACGCGCACTCGAAGAAGCGCGTCAGGCTGATAGAATTGATTAGTTTTTTGCTTTCTCGTTCAAGTCGGCGTACAATTAAACCCTAATCAATATTCACATGGCACATACGATTAAAATATATTCAACGCCTACTTGTCACTACTGTCATCTCGCAAAAGATTTGCTGACAAAGCACAATATTCCATTTCAGGATATTAATGTAGCAACCGATATTACTGCTCGAAAGGAGATGGTTGAGAAGACTGGTCAGATGGGTGTTCCGGTGATTGATGTTGATGGACAGGTGATGGTCGGTTTCGATGAGAACGCGCTCAAGCAGGTGGTCGGAATCAAATAAAAGAAAAGTCGCCCAGCGGCGACTTTTTTGATAGGCTGTGAAGTACTAGTCTTTGCCCCCGTAGTTCAACGGATAGAACAGTCCCGTCCTAAGGGATAGATGTTGGTTCAATTCCAGCCGAGGGCACCATGTGCGCGAGAACAAGTGCCTTTGGGGCATATTTACCCGTGAGTAAAAATATGCTAAATTATGGTGCATGACCCCAGAAGAACGAATCTTGATTCAAGAAGTAGCTGAACTCTCAAAAGAGAACAATAAGATCTTGAAAAAGATGCAGCGACGAGCTTCTATGGGTGCCTTCTTTAAGGTCGTCTACTGGGGGGTCATGATCGCGGCAGTGGTAGGGGCGTATTACAGTATTCTGCCTTACTACGACCAATTAAAGACGGTCTACATGCAGATGCAGACAAATATTGAAACTGTTAAGTCTGGTTTGGACACGGTGACTAATTCTGTAGAGAAAGTCACCGAGACCATCAAGCAGCCCGTTACACTCCCAAAGCGATAGGAGTACGAATGATTTTGCTGGGATAGCTCAGTTGGTAGAGCATTCCCCTGAAGAGGGAAGGGTCCCCAGTTCGAACCTGGGTCCCAGCACATAATTAGAATCTAGTGCCATATGCGAGAGCGTATGGCAGGTTCGAACGCCGGAGCTTTATTTTTCGCTTCGAAAAATAGCGAGGCGGTGCCCAACCCGAGTCGAGTGACGACGAGACGAGAGGTGCGGGCGAACCTGGGTCCCAGCACAAAATTACAATCTAAGACCACATGCAGCGCATGTGGTAGGTTCGCTTGAGCATATTGGTTTGTTATACTCAAAACATGCATCACCTACAACGTTTTATCTCTCAGTTTCGCCTGATACGAAACCTTGTTCCCGAGCCGCTGCTCCTCTTGTATCACGCCTTCCACGCTTGGCTTGCCAGTGCCTTGAACGGGTTCCCGACGCAGAACATGATTGTGATCGGAGTTACGGGGACAAAAGGAAAGACATCAACCGTAAAATACATCGCTTCAGTACTTCAGGCAGGTGGAATTCGTGTTGGATACCTCACTACAGCGTTTATTTCTCGTGATGGTAAAGAAGAGATATTGAATCCCTATCATATGTCGATGCCCAATCCGTACATCATCCAGAAGCTCCTTAAGGACATGTATTCCGAAGGGTTACGAGTGGCGGTGATCGAGACAACGTCAGAAGGGATTAAGCAAAATAGACATCTGGGAATCCAGTATGACGTGACTGTTTTTACCAATCTCACTCCAGAACATCTTCCTTCGCATGGGGGAAGTTTTGAAAAGTATAAGGGGGAGAAATTGAAACTATTTAAGGTGCTGCAGTCATGGAAAAAGAAACCGGGTGTGCCGTATGCGATTCCAGCGACTGCAATCGTCAATAAAGATAGTGAGCATGCTCAGGATTTTCTTAAAGTAAGTGGTAATGCGCAAAAGATGGATTTCAGTTTCCTGGTTGAGTCGTCTCATCAGGCACTACGAACGGATGCTTCTGATACCGTTTCATTTTCGGTCAATGGAGTCCGTTACACGCTCTCACTGCCTGGTTCGTTCAATATATACAATGCCCTAGGCGGCATTTGCGTCGGTGAACTGTTTGGTCTTGGCTTCGAGCAAATCGCTCGCGGGGTGAGTAATGTAGCTCTGATTCCTGGCCGTATGGAAGAAATAACCGTCGGTCAAGGATTCAAGGTGTTTGTAGACTATGCCCACGAAAAGATCAGTATGAAGTATGCCGTCGACACCGCACGCGGTCTTGCGGGCGAGAGTGGTAAGGTAATTATTCTCTTGGGAGCTGAGGGTGGAGGGCGCGACAAGGCGAAGCGAAGTCAGATGGGTGAAGTGGTCGGTCGGTATGCCGACTACGTGGTCGTTTCAAATGTTGATCCGTATGAAGACGATCCGCAAGAAATACTTTTGGATATTAAAAATTCTGTTGTCGCTTTCGGAAAAATTGAGAACGAGACCGTCTTTACAATCGAGGATCGTCGCGAGGGAATCCGAAAGGCTCTTTCTCTAGCAAAGTCAGGGGACTGTGTGATGATTACTGGCAAAGGAGCTGAGCAATCAATGATCGTCAATGGAAAAGAACTACCATGGGATGATAGAGTGGTAGTACGTGAAGAATTAACCAAAATATACAGTCATGGAACAATGTAATGGAAATGAATCAGTCGATCGTATTCGACAGAAATTACTCGCGAAAGTACAATCAGGCGACCCGACTGAGCTCCAACGAGTTCAGGATTCGATATTTGATTTTGTTAAAAAACTTGAACAACGTCATGGAGGTCGAGAACTACTCCGCACAAGTCAATTGTTCTTAGCACTTATTGGCACGGAACCTCGTGGAGACATAGCGACACAGTTTACTCGGGCAGATCAGGAGATCTGTGACTTCGTAGATTCACTCTAAACAAAAACTCCCCGAAGGGAGTTTTTGTTTAGAGTGATTTTACTTTTACTTTATTCTGCTTTGTCTTGTCTATCTTTGGCAATCGGAGAATGAGTAGACCGTGCTTTTCGACCGCCTCTGCTTCTTCAACCTCGACCTCTTCGGGGAGTTGAACCGCTCGAGAAAAAGTTCCCCAGTACAATTCTTTGTGGAAATAGTCTGCCGACTGTTCTTCTTGGAGTTCACTTCGTTCACCGCGAATGACGACCATGTCACGAGTAATCTGAATATCAAGATCATCAGGCTTTACACCGGCGACCATTGTCTTGATGATGATCTCATCGGGAGTCTGATATACATCTACCGCGAGCTGACCATCGACTGATTCTTCGTCAGGGATCGTCACATCACCGTCTTCGTGAGAGACGTGCAAGTGTTTACTTGAACTCGAGTCGGATTCTTTGAGGGAGCCGGTGAGTCGTTCGAAAAAAGTACGTTTTGGTGCCATAGTGGTGAGATTAGTTTTGTGGTTGTGTTACTCCTTTAATTCTCTCAAATAGTAGGATGAGCACAATGACCGCTATCCACACACCCACAAAGGCAAAAAGTTGTATCGAAAAAGCATTGAGAATGTAGAGGTTGTAGGCGATGTGGATGATGCAGGCGAGCGTGATCCCCAGGATTCGATAGGTGGTTTTTTTGAGACGGCTTCCGTAGAAGGAGAGCCCGGCAAAGTATCCGATGATCCCTGAAGCTACAATGTGAAGTAGAGTTGGCCCAATAAAGCGTAAGTTTCCTGTTGAAATACTCTCGGCAATTCTGCCGTCAAGGAGGGGGTTGAGAATATAGAGCATATTCTCCAGTGCTGCAAAGCCGATCGCTCCGGCGACCATGTATACCATCTCATCGATCGGTTCATCACAGATCGGTAGGCGAAGGGCGATCAAAAAGACCATGTAGTACTTCACGAGTTCTTCGATGCTGGCAAATATAATTACTGTCTGCTCATGATAAGGGTCAAAACCAAACGCGACTACAAGTTTTTGTAAACCAAGCGCGATGATGACTGAAAGAAAACCAGCTAGGCAGGCGAGAAAGATATTTTTCTTTGGCTCGGGATGAGCTTTATCTTCTTGTATCCAAAACCATAGCCAGACGAGTGCTGGAATAATTCCTCCGAAGAATGAAAAAGCGAAGGCTTGTAAGATCTGAGTTGAATCCACCTCTCTATTTTCGCACGACTGGCCACTCTTCGACAAGCAAAGGCCGTGTAGAACGGAATGGGAGCAGTGTCCAGAGCTCGTTGGTGAGGTGTGGCATGAATGGATGCAGGCAGACAAGGCTCGTTCTCAGCGTGTGGAGCAAGAATTGACCACGACTTTCTCGTGCAGTCATATCAGTTCCTTTGAGAATTGGTTTTGATTCCTCGATGATAGTATCGGCAACTTCTTTCCAGAGGTACTGATAGATACGCTCAGCGGCGATATGAAGATTGAATTCATCGAGCTCTCGAGTAAGCAGGGCAAATTCCTGATCTCGTTTTTCAATATGTGCTTTGTCTGCCGGTGTCCAAGCGGTGAACACCTTATCGTAGGTAATGCCTTCAGTCGACTCGAGAATAAACCGAGAAATATTCCAGACTTTGTTGGCAAAGTTTCGATACCCTTTAATCTTGTCTTTCGAAATCTTTGAGTCAGTTCCAGGAGCTGTTCCGTAAATCAGTGCCATACGTCCAGCATCTGAACCAAACTCTTTTGCGATCTCGAGCGGGTCGAGTCCATTACCGAGTGTCTTTGACATTTTTCGCCCTTGAGCATCACGCACCGTTCCGTGGAGGTAGACGTGCTTGAACGGAATCTCACCAAGTACATACTGAGACATAAGAATCATTCGGGCGACCCAGAAAAAGAGGATCTCATACCCGGTCTCGAGCACGTCTGTTGGGTGGAACATTTTAAGATCTGGAGTTTTCTCTGGCCAGCCGAGAGTTGAGAACGTCCACAGAGCTGATGAGAACCAGGTGTCGAGTGTGTCCTCGTCTTGTTTCCATCCAGAATCGACTGGTGCAGTGGTCGTGCACATGATTTCTTGTTTCACTGTTCCGTCAGCTGCTACGGTGTCTTTATACCAAACTGGAATTCGGTGTCCGTACCAGATCTGGCGTGAGATACACCAGTCACGAAGATTGTCAATCCAGTGGAAATAGGTCTTTCCAAAATAATCTGGATGTATCGCAATACGACCAGACTCTACTGGCTCGCGCATGAGCTCCTTGAGCGTTTTGTTACCTCGGGCGGGGATCGGCTTATTTACATTCACAAACCACTGAAGTTTTGGAAGTGGCTCAATGATGCCACCAGTTCGTTCTGCGGTCGTGATGTTTTGCTCAATCTCCTTTGCCTCGATGAGAAGATTTTGCTCGGTCAGCCAAGCGACGACGAGCTCCCGCGCCTCCGCTACTTTTTTACCAAAAATCGGACTTGTTGCCGGGATATTGGTTATCTTCGCATATTCATTGATCACTTGCGGGCGAGGGAGGTCGTGTCGATTCGCAATCTCCCAGTCGATAGCCGAGTGAGCTGGAGTAACACCGAGCGCTCCTGTACCGAACTCTTTTTCTACCGACTCATCGGCGACGATGCGAACATGAATTGGCGCGCCGCAAAATTCAAGGTCATACTCTTTTCCGACATACTCACGATAGCGTTCATCGCTCGGATGCACAGCCACAGCCACATCTCCGACTTTCGTCTCTGGTCGTGTAGTTGAGATCGCGATAGGGAAATCAGGAGCGTATTTGAACGTGTAGAGTTTGGCTTTCCGGGCTTCGTAAACGATCTCATCGTCAGAAATCGTCGTCTGGCCTTTTGGATCCCAGTTGACGATTCGATTTCCTCGAAAGATGAGTCCGTCATTGTACATCTGCTCAAACACGGTATATACCGCGCGCGTACGTTTTTCATCGAGAGTAAAGGCTTCTCGTGACCAGTCTAGTGATGCACCGAGTACTTTCATTTGGCCGACGATGGTGTCGTGACTTGATTGAGCGAATTCTCCGATACGCCGAAGGAGCTCGTCTCGACCGACATCGTATCGACTCTTGCCTTCTTCTTTAGAAATCTTTTTTTCGACGACAGACTGAGTGGCGATTGCCGCGTGATCTGTCCCTGGAAGCCAGAGCGTCTTGTATCCCTTAAGTCGATGAAAACGAATGAGAATGTCCTGTATGGTCACCATGAGGGCGTGTCCCATATGAAGGACGCCGGTGACGTTTGGTGGCGGGAGGATGATAGTATAGGGTTTTGCATCTGCTGCAGTAAAGCCTTGCGCTACCGCGATATCTGGATTGAAAAGTCCCGACTCCTCTTCGAGCTTATAGACTCGAGGTTCGGTCTCTTGGGGGTTGTAGGGTTTCGTTAGTTTTTCAGGGAGTGCCATATAGGTATCACTATATACGGATTTGCGCGGAAAATAAAGGTATAAAAAAGCCCCCGCGTCGCCTTTTACAAGGCGAGCGGGGACAAGGGCGACCGACTGCTTTTGAGAAGGCATCGGCGAGTGAGCTTGAGATTCGGAGTGTTGGCGATTGCGTGATGTAGCCTGCAGTCCTCAGGGAAACTTGCGAATGTGAGGCGTATTCGTTCTACTCACGGTCGCACGTGGTTCGAAGGTTCACCCCCGTTTTGCAAAGCGGTATGCGCTCGCTTGATTGGGGTCTCGTTTCGACAACGAAACGTCGAGCTCTACATACGATAGTACTCCTCTTATGGATGAATTCAATACGCAACATAAGAAAAATACAAAAAGACTTGTATGTCAACTCGTGCATTGCATATTCTCATACCTGTGGTAGTATCATGAGTATCTCAAGGTTAGGGGAAAGGAACGTTGGCGTGAGCTTGATACATCAAAATCTATCCAAGAGTGTACGGGGAACTGTACGTTAATATAATTAAGTAATTAGATGGCAATCAAATTGTATGTTGGTAACCTCGCATGGGGAACTACCACGGATTCATTAAAAGCAGGTTTTAGTTCTGTTGCACCTATCTCAGACGCAATCGTTATGATCGACAAGATGACAAATCGAAGTCGAGGATTCGGTTTCGTAACATGTGAAGATGCTGATGCAGCAAAGCTTATCGAAGCTTTTGATGGTAAAGATTTTGAAGGACGACAAATCAAAGTTAACGAGGCAAAGCCGCTTGAAGAGCGACCTCCACGACGAGAATTCCGCCCACGAAACTAACTTCTGTTAGTAACAAAAAACCACCCGCGAGGGTGGTTTTTTGTAGCGTTACAAATCTCGTAGTATTTTGCCGACAGCCGCAGCGCGCTTACCAGCTGAGAGGCTTGTATCCTTCAAGAGTGCCTCTATCTGAGCAATCTGTTCAGAAGTAAGTTTCTCTTCATTTTCTAAAAAGTACTGAAGTGGCATTCCAGACTCAGCTCGATTGAATACTTGTCCAATTTCAAATTCGTATGTCACTGATAACTTCACTTGTTCTGGTGTTCCTGGTGCTGCTTCCATGTGGTTTATATTATTTATATAGAAAATAGTATAGCAAAATAACCACCCGTGAGGGTGGTTATTTTGCTCGGAGGAGTATCGAGGCGGAATGCATATGAATTGACTATATATAATATATATGTTATTATGTATAGTGATAGAGCACATTGATTTTGTGTATTACAGGGCTAACTGTGCTTAATGTGTTAAGAGTAGTTAGCCCTGGCAATACAACACAACGATCACCGTCAAGTCGCGATCAGTCTGGGGCACAATAAAGGCACCTGTTATGGAAACAGCACCCTCGAAGCAACACATCACCCTCGCAGGAAAGATTGTGGCAAACATCCTGTGTTTGTCACATGAGGCGGTGACCTACTATCTCAGTAATCTCGGAGAAATTCCCGTCGCTTTGAGGCGCGGGTTTGTCCTTCCGGGGGACTTGGCGAAGGGCACAGGCAGTGCTCCTGCTCCAGTCATCCCCGAAGCACGGGTATTTCCATCTGCCGAAGCTGGTTTGACCGAGATCGAACTTTGGAGCCAGTTTTGGCTCATGTTCAAAATTGATTTCAGCAAGCAACTCGCAAGCATTATCCCCGAGAAGGGCAGAATGTATGTCGTTAATCCCGGCACGATGTCGGACCAAGAACTCGTTGAGCTCTTGAGGCCTCTGGTTCCGTATTATCTCCACGTTGACCTCGACCCCTTCAGTCATTCTGTTGCGTCGGGCAAGATGACTCTACGGTCGTTTGCAGATTCTGTTGAGCCTGACACAGAATATCTCGGCAGGTCTGCAAAAGACGCCGAGGGTCTTGGTTTGACGTGGATGACTCGTGCTGAGTATATTATTCGCCAAGCGTTCAACGTGTGGCGGAGGGTTTTGACGCATGACGTGCGTGGACACACAATTTTCCCACATCAACGTCTCGGCGAGGACGTCGCGTGCGGCGACTGGGATTGCGGCCGCCTGCAGGTTAACTTGAGCAGCCGGCTTGCTGACCGTCAGTACGCCTTCAGCGGTCCGCGTTTAGCAAAAGAGGTTCCTCTTACAGCTTAAGGCTTACACCCTTATCTCTTACCCGCGCTTGGAAACTTGCGCGGGATTTTTTATACACAAAAAATATATCAAAATAACCACCCGTGAGGGTGGTTATTTTGATCATTTCTTTTTCTTTGCTCGTTCTGATGTCGTGAGAAGTTTCTTTCGGAGGCGGACTGACTCAGGAGTGATCTCGAGATAGTCATCCTCTCGCATCACTTCAAGTCCTCGCTCGATGGTGATCTCCCATGGAGGAGTAAGCACAGTTGCATCATCCTTTCCGGCTGAACGGTAGTTTGAAAGCTGCTTAGCCTTTCCTGGATTTACTTCCATATCTTCACCCTTTGAGGTGTTACCGACCACCATACCTTCGTATACATCAACACCAGCGCCGATATAGAGTGTTCCTCGAGTCTGGAGGTTATCGAGGGCAAACGCAATCGACTTACAGGTCTCCATTGAAACCATTGAACCGACTTCGTGACGTTCGATTTCACCAACTGATGGGCGGAATTCGATAAAGCGAGATGACATGATACCTTCACCCTTTGTGTCGATGACAAACTCTCCACGATATCCCAAAAGTCCACGAGTCGGGATTTCAAAGGTGAGGCGGACAAGTCCATTTTCCTCTTTCATGTTGGTCATAATACCTTTTCGCATACCAAGTTTTCGGATCACTTCACCAGAACATTCTGAGCGAACATCAGCGATGAGTTCCTCAAATGGTTCGTGCAAAACACCATCAATTTCTTTGGTGATTACTTGTGGTTGTGAGACTTGCACTTCGTATCCTTCACGGCGCATGTTTTCAAGGAGGACTGAGATATGAAGCTCACCACGACCATAGACTTTGAAGGTATCGTTTTCTGAAAAGTCGACTTTCAAACCGACGTTGACTTCAAGCTCGCGCTCGAGTCGGTCACGGATCTGTCGAGTGGTAACGTATTTACCTTCACGACCAGCAAATGGGGAATTGTTAACAAGGAAATTAAGCGAGATGGTTGGCTCGTCGATAGCGATTGCGGGAAGGGGATCCTGGTCTGGAGTCTGGCAGATCGTCTCGCCGATATAAATATCTGGAAGTCCGGCAATCATGACAATGTCTCCAGCGACAGCTTCAGCCACTTCTTTCTTTGCAACACCTTCAAAGGTTGAAAGTTTGGTGATTTTTCCTGTACGCGCTTCACCGGTCGCTTTCTTGACTGTCACTGTTGATCCCACTTTGATCACTCCTTCAAACACACGACCGACCGCAAGACGGCCGACGAAGTTGTCGTAGGCGAGGTTGAACGGCTGCATTCGGAACGGCTTTTCAAGCTCTTGTTTAGCTGGAGGGACAAGCTTCAATACCGTATCAAGAAGAGGAGAGAGGTCTTTTCGTTCGTCTTCAGCGTTGATCATCGCTACACCATCACGTCCGACAGCGTAGATAGTAGTAAAGCCGAGCTGTTCATCATTGGCACCAAGCTCAAAGAAGAGTTCGAGGATTTCATCCATGACTTCCTTGATTCGTGCAGCTGGCTTATCGATTTTGTTGATAACGACGATTGGTTTGTGCCCAAGCTCGAGAGACTTTTTCAAGACGAAACGAGTCTGTGGCATCGGGCCTTCCTGTGCGTCGACGATGAGAAGCACGGTGTCGATAGCTCGAAGTACACGCTCTACTTCAGAACCGAAGTCCGCGTGTCCAGGAGTGTCAACGATGTTGATTTTTGTGCCTTTATAAAAAATAGAAGTGTTCTTGGCATAGATAGTAATACCTCGCTCTTGTTCAAGGGCGTTTGAGTCCATTGAGACACCTTCAGTAGCTGCGCCGCATTGTCGCAGTATCGCATCGGTAAGGGTAGTCTTACCGTGGTCCACGTGAGCAATGATAGCAATATTTCTAATTTCCATGATGATAACGAATTACGAGCGAAGTAAATAAATAAGCCTGAGAAAGGCTTGGTGAGGTTAGAATAACACAATTTTTTATACTGGTCTAGTTGGTCGTAAATAAAAAAGAGCCCGGCGAACGTTTGTCCGCCGGGCATGTCTTTGACCGTTTAGGCAGCTACTGCCTCTACGGTCTCCACGAGCCCAAAGGCTCGATTCAGAAACTGCATCTCTAGGCGGTGTCGCTCCTCTTTTTCAAGGGAACAAGGGACGTCGAGCCACTGCATGGAGGATACAAGTGTCCGAAGCTTTGTGATTCCAGGGACTGTCACCTCTTCAAACTGCCGTAAGCGTTGAAGGTTATAGTGTGAGTCGAGTTCACGTGGGTTACGAGCACGCGACTGCATCCGAGCAAGAAGAAGTTCTTCGTCCGTGTCACTGTATTCCAGATTGATCACGTAGATCTTTGCTCCAGAGTTTGCGAGGCCAAGTGCCTGGCCAAGCGACCGTCCTCCTCCATCGATGGCGACGAAGTCGTATTTCACACCACTGTCCAGACGCAATGCTAATTCGCGCCCGAGAACATTCATGGCAATATGATCCGGTGTAAGGATGTCGTTGGCCAAGGAGTGGGTGATGATTCTTCGATGAGTGTTACTGAACGCCGAGTCGAGCTGTGCGGAAGTAAGGATAGCGCTCTGCGTGATAACACAGGCAGACTTCCTTTCAAGTAAGGCACCGACACAGTGCTTGAAATCCGTGCCTTTCCCTCCGCCGGGTGGGCCTAGGGCGAGAAGGATGTCGGTGTGTCTCAGTTCAGGAAATGAAAAAGTCTCTCCTGCAAGAGTGTGAACTAACAATGGAAGCATGGGGTAACAATGTTCCTGCATTGAAACAAAAAGCAAACCCAACTCGAGTTTGTACCTTCTGTTTTTCTGAAAAAATCCTATCACGCTCCCATATAAATGGCAAAAACAAGTACTGGAGAGCAGAAGTACCTATAATTGACATTATAGCTATATATGATATAATATATAGTAGAAAAGTTGCCAGCTTTTCTTGAGTATATGAAGTATTTGGTGCCGAACTAGAACTTGGTATCGAATGGAACTAGAACTCCCATAGCTCAAAAATTGGCATGTCGGAAAGATCATTGTTATGAGAAAAAAACTCAAGCCCTTTGCAAGCCTTTGGACGAAAGTATTTGATGCGGATCCAGCACTACTTCCAGCTAGACCAGCAGAAATAATCCGTGCAAAAGAGGATATCGCGGCGTATGTCTATGCACGACGTGCTGTCAAAAAATCTGCTGTGGTGCTACTTATTCTCGTATCTGCCACTTTGATTACTGCAGTGTTTAGTGCACAAGTTGGAGCGATGTTTGCTTTGGCGTCCATATTGATAGGAAGAATTCCTTTGATGCATGTTTCCAAAATGCTGAAGTCCAGGCCAGACTCCGCTCGTCGCGAGCAAATCGAAGAATACTTCGGCGAGAGTTTGTTTTTGGTTGCCGTGAGTGCATTCGGACCTGATGCTCTCCAGAACAAAATGTGGACTCCAGACGAGTTCGTGTCACACTTACACACCTCCCTCACTGAGTGTGTGGATCGTAAGAGTATACCCCCTCTGAATGGCGATGAAGTCGAGGAGGTCTTGATTCAGATCGCGCTTAGGGTTCTCGTGGGAGAGATGTTAAGTAGGTTTTTCCCAGATGAACACGAAAAAGGAAGGTCACAGGAGTGGAAGAGTCTACTAATGCTGATTAATTCGATTGCCAGCGACTATGGTTATCGAGCACCTCGGGTTGACGATGTCTTTGCGGAGGCTCAGAGGAGGTTGGATTCAGCTGATGACGCATAATCTTGTCATCACTTCGAAGCCCGGACGTTGTCCGGGCTTTTTCTATGCTTTTATTTCCGCATACGATCACCAACGACGATCCCGTCCTTGAGCTCGATGATGCGATCCGCTCGCTGTGCATACTCGAGTTCATGAGTCACCATGACGATTGTCTGTGCTTGCTCGCGATTGAGCTTGAGCAAAGCTTCAATCACTTCTTCACTGCGGACAGTATCAAGACTTGCTGTGGGCTCGTCAGCAAAAAGAATCTTCGGCTTGTCAGCGATCGCTCGACCAATCGAGACTCGTTGCTGTTCACCGCCAGACATTTGGCTCGGTATTTTGTGAGCGAGACGCTCTACTTCAAGGGTGGCCATGATCTCTCGCGCTCGTCGCACGGCTTCTTTTTCGGGAACACCTTTCATGAGAATCGGAGTGATGATGTTCTCGAGGGCGGTGAGCTCCGGTACGAGGGAGTAGTCTTGAAAGACGAAACCGAAATTCCGTAGGCGAAAGGCAGTAGCCTCGGCTTCATTGAAGTTTGAAACGAGCGTGTCGTCGACGGTCACGGTGCCTGAAGTCGGTTTATCAAGCAGACTCATTTGATACAAAAGAGTAGATTTACCAGCTCCCGACGGGCCAATGATCGCCACAAATTGTCCGGTAGGGATGTAGACGTTTACGCCTTTGAGCACCTGTGTTTCAACGCCGCTCGTGAAGTATGATTTTATAAGTTTCTCGATTTTTATCATGGATGTAAATTATCGGCCAAGTATTGCATCAAGGGTCTTTTTACTGGTCACTATTTTCGCCGGGATATAGCCTGCAAGCAGGGTGACGATCATCAAAGCACCAGCACGGATAAGTGCTCCGCTTAATGTGGCGTAGAGAATGCCGTCACTAAAGGGGAAATTGATCGGGTTTGCATCGAAATAGGGAATGAGCACAAAGAAGACAATCGCCATACCACAGGCCGTACCGATGAGGGCATAAATGCAGGCCTGAATTACATAGGCGATTTCAATCACATCCGCGGGGATTCCGATACCTTTGAGGATTCCGATATAGCGACGACGATTCACCGCGTTGATGAAGATAACAATGAAAATTGTGATCGAGGCAATGAAGAGGCCGATGGCGCCGATAAAGTTTCCCAAAAGAGCAAAGGTCATATTGATATCACGAAAAAATGAACCTTGAGATTCTTCCCAGGTCTCCACTTGAGCGTTAGCGGTCGGAGGAATCACTCCGACGAGATAGTCTCGAACTTGCTCCGGGGTGTATCCAGGGAGGAGGCGAATCGCAATTTCATTGCTATCTCGAGCACTGTTGTCGGTAATCTTTCGTAACTCTGAAGCATTCATGTACATACGCCGTCCCATACCTTCATTTTTACTACGAATGATTCCTTTGACTGTCTTTTCATAAAACTTTCCTTTGTATTCTATGCGCACTTTTGAACCAGGATAGACATTGCCGATCACCTCGTCTTCTCGGGGAATCCCTCGCGCGTATCCTTTGACAATGTCGGATCCAATAACGACAAATCCTTCTTGTCCGGCTTCAAGAAAACTTCCGTCGATAACGAAATCACGAATCGTGGTGAGAGAGTTTTCGGTTTCTGGATCGATGCCGGCTAGGACGGTGTTCACGAAGTCGCCTTTGTCGGTAATTCCTTTACGTTGATAATCTGATTCGACTTTCACTCCGCGAAGTTCACGTACAGAAAAGACATCGACACCTGGAGTGTTTCGGACGAGCGACTCTACGTGGGGGCTTTGAGAAATACTGTCTTTACCCGAAACATTACGAATCAAAACATCTCCAGAATATTGCGCACGATACGCACGGCTCGAGCCTTCAATGAGCCCGACCAAAATACCGCCGACAGCGATCAGGTTCAGAAATGTTAGAGTCATGATGAAAACGATGAGTACGTTTGTCCACATACTTCCTCGTTTGAGCTGACGCCAGGCAATAAACCAGCTCACTCTAAGTTTCGTGAGAAATGAATTCACGTAGAGAATTATAGCATGTGTCCGCGATTGACCTGCGACCGTTTAGCATTCTGATAGTCCCCGTAGGAAACTTCTTTTTTACCTTCTGGAATGACGGTGAGTGGAGTAAAAACTCCGTCGACAAAGTGAGCTTTGCTAATAATTACTCGTATGCGAGAGTCATGCCACTGGTCATAGAAAAAAGTACGGATTGAACGCGAGAAGGCGACATAGGTGAGCCAGTTTGTCCGATGGTCTCCTTCCAGGTTGATTTCACCTTGGCTTTTATCAAGCTTAGTGCAAAATGTTGCTTTCCCGTGATCTTGGAGGGTGGTGTGGTACTCGCCTCGGCCAATCTGTCGGAGCACTTCGATAAGTAACTCTGCCCCTGTCTTGATGAGTGTCTCAAAAATTTCTGCATAGCGTTCAATGGGTGGCAGAGTGATCTCTCGCATTGCGATGATCGGCCCGTGGTCCATTTGAGCATCAAGTTCCATCACACTAACTCCCATACGTGATTCATCCGCGCGGATCTGAGATTCGAGTGGTGACGGTCCTCGGAATCGTGGAAGAAGTGAAGGGTGTAGGTTAATTGTCTTGTGCTGTGGGATAGCGAGGAGCCAGTCGGGAAGTATTTTTCCGTATGAGACAACAACGAAAATGCTGTCTTTGTACTCTTCGAGTTGCTCACGAATATCTACCAGTTTTACTGGTTGGAGAACTTTGACACTACGAGCAATCGCGAGAGATTTAATATGAGGTGGGGTGAGTAGTTGCTTACGACCGACGAGTGCATCAGGCTTCGTTACAAGACAAGTAGGGGTGAAGCCAGCCTCACAGAGAGTGTTGAAGGCATGCTCGGCGACAGGGCCTGTGCCAAAAAATATAATGCGATGCATAGATAGTGAAAGTATAGCCGAGTGTACGAGTGTCGGCGAGCAGTGTTATGCGTGAGAGTGCGAAGCGTTACGCTTTTCGAGTTCTTCAATCTTTTCTGGAGGGAGGTCTTGAAGATCAGTAGCATGGTCGATAAAGAGCACTCCGTCGAGATGGTCGGTCTCGTGCTGGAAGATCTGGGCGAGTAATCCTGCGCCCCCAAGGGTGAATTTTGTTCCGTGTTCGTCGTAAGCTTCCACAGTTGCTCGCTTGCTTCGCTTTACGACTCCGTACTGCCAGCGTACCGAAAGGCATCCCTCTTCCATTTCTTCCTTCTCACGTGAGCGTTTAATAATCTTTGGATTTATAAACACCAGATCATGTGTTGACTGTGTAGGCTCAGCCTCAGCGCCTTTCTTTGCACGAATCAGTTCTCGTACTTTGCCGGAGACGACAAAAATTCGCCATGGCTCGTTGATTTGCGGTGCGGCAATAGCAACACCGTCCTCTTGAGTGGAAAGGATTTTCTTCATTCGCTCGATTATCGACTTCACTTCTGGTGAAGTCAGAGAGCCGTGAGGAACCGCCTTGGCTTTGGCGCGGAGGGTCGGATGTGGTTCTTGTATGATCGAGGTCTTCATATAAATCGATATTGTGAATATATCTATAATATGCTACTCTGTCAATGGAGGCCCTATGGAAATTAAAAATGAAATGAGCGGGCACTATACTCCGTTTGAGCGAGTAATTTGTGTCCTTACGGCCGCCTTGTGTCTCGTCCTCTTTGTGATGATCCTTGGTATGGCTGGCGAGCAAGAAGTAGACCTTCGCTCGATGAGCAGTAGGACACCAGCTGGTGTCACGGAATCCGCACGGTGAGTGCGGGTTTTTTTTATTTCTTTTTCTTCTGAAACCCTCGTCGTTTCTTTTCTTCAGCGAGAATCTCGAGGGCACGTTCAAGGGTGATGGTGTATGGACTGTCGACTTTAAGATTTCTGAAATCACCATCATGCACGACGAATGGACCGAATCGACCAATGGCAGTAGAGATCTCTTTTCCTGTAGTCGGGTGAGTGCCCAGTACTCGAGGGAGAGAGAGGAGTTTGAGAGCTTCAGCTAGGGTAATCTTCGAAGGATCAATTTCTTTTGGAATACTCGCCATGCGCGGTTTAGTCTTCTTACCTTTTTCTTTATGGCCAAGCTGCACATACGGCCCAAAGCGTCCGACGAGTACTAAGATAGGGAGGCCGGTCACTGGGTCAATTCCGAGCGGTGTCTGATCCTCTTGTCGTACGAGCTCAGTACCTTCCATGGTCAGGGCACCATCGCAGTCTGGGTATTTCGAACAAGAGAGGAATTTACCAGTTCGAGACAATTTAATATCCATTGATGAATCACATTTTGGACATTTAAACTTTGCATCCGCTTCACCAAGGGTGGTGAGTTTGTCGGTACTCTTGTCCTTCTCTTTTACTTCTTTAGAAAAAGGAACATAAAAATCTTTCAGGGTCTTTTCATATTCACGCTCGCCACTGGCAATTTCGTCGAGCTTATTTTCCATTTCCGCAGTGAAGTCATCACTGATATAAGTTGTGAAGTTTGTTTCAAGAAACTTTGAGACTACATCACCAAGATCGGTCGGCTTGAGTGATCGTCCAAGTTTTTCAACGTATCCTCGCTCTTCGATGGTGGAAATAATCGATGCGTAGGTAGAAGGGCGTCCGATGCCGCGCTTCTCGAGTTCTTTAATGAGTCCGGCTTCAGTGAAACGGGCTGGTGGTTCTGTCTGTTTGTCGAGTCGTCGTGCCTCAACAAGCGAGAGTGTATCACCGACTGATACTTGAGGCATGGTTCGCTCCTCGCCGGTACTTTCTGGATCAGCCAAAAGCCAACCAGGACTTGTCACACGTGAGCCGGTGACCGCAAATTCAGGTATCTCTGTATCACTAAAAGCGGGAATGATCTTTGTCCGGATGAGTGAAGCGTCGATCATTTGACTAGCGATTGTTCGACGCCAAATAAGTTCATACACCGCTTTCTGATCGTCAGTGATCCCAGCTCGAAGTTTCTTTGGGTCGGTTGGTCGTATTGCTTCATGAGCTTCCTGAGCATTCTTTGATTTAGTTTGAAATTGTCTTGATTCAGAAAGAGCTGCGCCGTACTCTTTAGTAACTACTGCTTTGATACTTGTCAGTGCCTGAGCCGAGAGTGTTGTACTATCGGTACGCATATAGGTAATGAGACCTGCCTCATAGAGTTTCTGGGCAGCGATCATGGTTCGTTTCGGACTAAAACCAAGTCGAGTACTGGCTGTCTGCTGAAGAGTCGAGGTGGTGAAAGGTGCTCGGGCACTTCGAGTCGTCGGTGTTTCAGTGACGGATCCGACAGTGATTGTCGCTTTGCGAATCTTGGTAAGAATGGTGTCTGCCTGCTCTGCACTATTGAGTATTTGCGCGGCAGTGAATGTGACTGGGGTTTTCTGTGGTGTCAGAGCATCAAACTCGAGAACAAAATAATTTTCAGGGATGAAGGCGGTAATTTCTCGTTCTCGTTCGCAGAGTATTCGTAGAGCGGGTGATTGCACTCGACCGGCCGACAAACCGTAGCGGACTTTCTTCCAGATCAATCCCGAGAGATCATATCCTACAAGTCGGTCTAGCACTCGCCGTGCCTCCTGCGCCTTTCGCAAGTTTTGATCTATATCTCGTGGGTGAGTGAGTGCTTCAAGAATTGCTTCTTTGGTGATCTCATGAAAGGTGACTCGCTTGGTTTTTCCCTTGGCAAGCTTTGCTGCCTCAACCAGGTGCCACGAGATAGCTTCACCTTCACGGTCCGGGTCGGTGGCGAGAAGAACCTCCTTTGCTTCGTGAGCGAGTTCGCGGATCTCACTGACAACACCCTCTTTCCCTTTTGAGATTTCGTAGTGAGGGACAAAGCCGGCAGGGATATCAATCGCTTTTTTATTTGACTTGGGAAGATCACGAACGTGGCCGACTGAAGCAACTACCTTGTATTCACTACCGAGGTATTTGTTAATCGTCTTTGCTTTTGAAGGAGACTCGACAATGAGTAGTTTCATATAAATATCGTGAGAGAAATTCGTTCTCTATTTTTTCACTATGGGATAGATTTGTTATTTTTGCAAACTGGGGATAGGTAGGTGCGACTTTATTTTTTACGATACAGACCTTCGGCTCGGACAATAATTCCGTCGATTTCAAGAGAGGTGAGAGTCATGAGAAGTGTGTCGAGGGGCTCTTTGGTGCTCGTACTGAGTTCGTCGGCTGTCTTGGGTGTAGAAAGTTCTGCGATGATCTGTTTGGCCAGCGCCGATAGCGAAGACTCTTGGGGTGAGGTCTGCTCTAGTCCAAGCCCTTCCAGAATATCAGCCGGCCCACGAATGATTTTTGCGCCAAGGTCGAGGAGCAGGTGCGGCCCAGCAGAATTTGGGGAGAAAATATTCCCCGGGACAGCGAAGACGTCGCGATTGTACTCAGTGGCGTATTTCGAGGTGATGAGTGTGCCGCTCTTAGCCTCGGCTTCGATGACGAGTACGGCGTCAGCGATTCCAGCCATGATTCTATTTCGCATTGGGAACATCCATGGCGCCGCTCGCTCTTTCGGAGAAAATTCGGATACAAGCGCACCGCCGCTTTCAAGAATGCGCTTCGAGAGTCCCTGATGTGTCCGCGGATAGATCACACTCGGGTCGAGTCCTGACCCAGGAAGAGCGATCGTGGTGAGTCCCGCGCGAAGAGCGCTCTCATGGGCCAATGAGTCGATACCCAAGGCCAGGCCCGAGACAATTACAATCGGGTATCCAGTAAGTCCAGCAATCAATTTCTCAGTAACGTCTTTTCCATACGGGGTGTATTTGCGAGCGCCGACAACAGCCAGGAATTTGTATGATTCGTCTGGGTACGATCCACGAATAAAGAGCTTTGAAGGTGGAGAAGGTATTTCGAGAAGTCGCCGGGGGAATTGTTTCTGCGCGAGCGTCTTGATATCCATACATATATAAGTGTAAGATATTATGAGAGTTTCAACTGATCCACTGTTGAAATATCTAGAAGGAGGTGATTTGATGTCCGATCTCTAGCGTGTTAAGGGCACTGCGAGTCTGCAACTCGTCGCGGTGCCCTTTAATTTTGGGCAAAATAGTCTATACTTTTACGTATTATGCTCGATATTAAGTTTATCCGGGACAATATAGACCTTATCAAGCTCGCCGCCAAAAAGAAGCGAGTCGATTTTAAGATAGATCAGCTCATTGAGGCCGACGATCTCCGTCGAAGTGCTCTCACAAAGATTGAGCTTAAACGAGCAGAGCAAAATGCAGTAAGTGAAAAGATTGCCCGCACTCAAGACCAGACCGAGCGCGCAAACCTGATTGCAAGCATGAAGGCGCTCAAGGATCAGATGGTTCTTGAAGAAGAGGAGCTCAAGAAAATCATGAACAAGTGGGGAGCGCTGATGCTTCAGGTTCCAAACATTCCAGACATGTCAGTGCCAGACGGCGAGACTGATAAAGATAATGTTGAAGTGCGCGTGTGGGGAGAAAAACCTTTTTTCAACTTTGTCCCGAAAAATCACATTGAGCTCATGGAGAAGCTCGACATTGCTGATTTCGAAACGGGCGCAAAGGTGGCTGGTTTTCGTGGATACTTTTTGAAAAACGAAGGAGCGATTTTGAATTTTGCCCTCTGGCAATATGTTCTCGAGATGTTTGTGAAGAAAGGGTTTAGTCCAATGATCGTGCCTTCACTCGTGCGTCGCGAGGCGCTTCTCGGTACTGGATACCTTCCACAAGGCGAAGAAGATCTCTATAAGACTCAAGACGGGGATTATTTGGCGGGAACTGGCGAGGTGGCAACAATGTCGTACTACTCTGACACCGTACTCAAAGAGACGGATCTTCCAAAAAAGATTCTCGCGTTTTCTCCATGTTTTCGACGTGAGGCGGGAAGTCACTCAAAAGATACCAAAGGGGTCATGCGCGTTCATGAATTCTTTAAATTTGAACAAGTGATTCTCTGTGAGGCAAATCATCAGACGAGTGTTGATTTCCATGAAGAGCTCACCAAGAATGCTGAGGAAATGCTTCAGGGTTTGCGTATCCCATACCATGTTGTGCTCAACTGCGGTGGAGATATTGGTCTCGGTCAGGTAAAGAAGTACGACATTGAGTGCTGGGTGCCAACACAAAATACGTATCGAGAGACTCACTCATCTTCATACTTCCATGATTTCCAAACTCGACGCCTGAACCTCCGATACAAAGACGCCGAAGGAAAAATGCGTTTTGTGCACTCGCTCAACAACACCGCTGCTGCTACTCCGCGCCTCCTTATTTCACTTCTTGAGAATAATCAACAGGCAGATGGTTCGATCATCATTCCTGAGGTTCTCCACAAATACACTGGTTTTGCAGTTATTGCTCCAAAAAAATAGTACACTCTAGTGTATGGTCGCCAAGCATCGACGGTCATATATTCCTAAAGAGACAAAGAAAAGTTTTCGTAAGACACGCGCGTATAAACGAGTAGTTTTTTCTTTGGCGACAGTGCTGTGGGTGGTGTCGTTTGTACTATTTTGCCGAGCCTCGTTTATGCAGATTACGCAGGTTCGTGTGGCCGAAGGTATTTATTCAAAAGAAATTTCTTCCCTGGTGGAAGGTATTTTGCGAGAAAAATACCTGTGGCTGATTCCGAAAACGAATATACTTTTTATTCCTCGTGGTCACCTCACTCGTGAGATCACTGTGGCGCTCCCACGAATCGAGTCAGTACAGATCGAGCTCGACGGAAGAGTGCTCTCCATCGCTCCAGTCGATCGCATACCAGTGGCACTCTATTGTGCTGATACCGATCCGAACTCTCCTTGTTTTTTCATTGATAAAGAAGCCCGCCTCTTCTCGAGTGCGCCTTACTACGGTAGTGGATACGTCATTTTCCGCGATACCACCAGTACGAGCACCAAACAACTCCTCGATATCATCGAGAATGAGGTAGTCTTCTCCCGACTCATGACCTTTACACAAGAATCGCTCGCGTCTGGATTGGAGCCGCGTTATGCAACTCGAGTTGATAGTGAGGATTATGTAATTGAATTTACCAATGGTGTTAAAGCACGAATTCGTCCGACAAAAGATCTCAGTGCGACGCTTGAGTATCTCCGGGCGGTACTCGCCAACAAAAAATTTAATGAAGCGAACGGCGAGACCCGCATTGATTCGGTTGACCTTGTTTTGGGTAGTAAGGTCTTCGTTCGCCTTCGTGAGGGTGGTGTTGTCAGGGCGACGAGTACCCGTCAGTAGCTTGTTTTCTGCTGAGAGTGCGTTAGTCTACGTTACATAGCTATTCTATGAATTTCTGGTCTACACTTCCAAAACCAATCGTCGCTCTCGCTCCTATGGCTGATGTCACGGACAGTGTGTTTCGTGCACTGATCGCTCGCCATGGTAAGCCAGATGTTACCTGGACGGAGTTTGTCTCGGCTGATGGACTGGCACTCGCACCAGAAGAGGGTCGGAAAAAACTCCTGAAAGATTTGGAGTTCTCGGAAGCGGAGCGTCCGATCATCGCTCAGTTTTTTACCGCACATCCAGAACATATGGAGGCAGCTTGCCGGTTGGCTTACGAGCTTGGTTTTGATGGAGTGGATATCAATATGGGGTGTCCCGACGCATCGATAGAAAAACAAGGAGCTGGTGCGGCAATGATCCGCACTCCCGATCAAGCGGTGGCTGTACTTCGTGCTGCCAAACGTGGGGCAGGGAATATTCCGGTCTCGGTAAAAACGCGAGTGGGGTTCAACCAGGAAGAGCTTGATACCTGGATTCCAAGGATACTCGCAGAAAAGCCAGCTGCCCTCACCGTGCATGCACGTACACGAAAAGAGCTCTCGCTTGTACCAGCACGCTGGGAACTTATACGAAAAGTTGTCGCTCTGCGAGACACTCTTTCGCCTGAGACATTAATACTTGGTAATGGTGATGTGAGTTCTCTTCGAGATGGTATCGCCAAGGCGCGTGCCTCTGGTGCCGATGGGGTAATGATCGGTCGAGCATTTTTTGGAAATCCATGGCTTTGCCGTGATTTGCAAAAAGTGAAAGAAGAAGTGCTTCCTCTGGAAGGGGTGCTCACTCCTCGAAAGTTTGAACTCTATAGCTCGATAGATCCGTCGATCACTGTCGAAGAGCGATTACGAGCACTTCTTGAGCACAGTGCACTTTTTTTGGAGAAGCTCGGTGGGGTAAAAAGCTTTGCTACGATGAAAAAGCACTATAAAGGCTATGTGCATGGCTGGCCTGGCTCGGCAGAACTACGAGCTCGACTCATGGAATGCAACACACTCGATGAATTGACGAGGGAAATAGATGCATATCTGGAACTCCAGAGAAAGGCTTAAAAGTGGATAAATAGCCTTGTTTTAAGCCATATAATACTACTTGACAGATAGCAAGTATTCTGCTATCATTATATACAAAGGTTTTTGAGTTGATTATTGAATATGTCGGGCAGGTGTACGACATAGTAATCAAAGGTTACAAGGGTACGGCGCTCAATAAAGATCGCTCAATCCCTTAAACCCAAAAGACTCAAGGATCGTGTTCGTTGAAAGGTTCCTATGAAGACATCCATGTCTCTGTCGGTTGTTCTCTTCAGTTTCATCCTCAGCAGCTTCCTGAGCTTCGCTCAGGAGTATCGGCCTGTTGGGGAGCTGACCGCTGGTGAAGGTGTGGCTCTCAGGCCGCTATCGAAGATCATCGTTGTCCGCCAAGGGATCCCTTCGGGTCCCTATATGGTGGAAATAGTTCCCACCTACGGCCCCCGCATCGGGGCGCCGGGTCGGAGCCAGTTCGTCTCCCGAGTTATCGGGGGTCTGACTGGAACGCTCGGGGCTTTGTCTCCGGTGTCCAAGATCAATCTGACCAACATGGTTGCCGGAGCTGGGTTCGACTCACAGTTGAACTTTGCTTTCCGCATCGTGGCCACCAATGGCACTATCACGGCCAGTCAGGTGACAGGCCGCATCGAGTCCCTCGATGTGATCTTCAATGGTTCATTCACCATTCTCGCCAACAGTTCGCCAGAGGTGATGGGGAAGCGTCCTGATGGGGTATGGGAGTCGATTAGTTCGTCATCCGCGCCCTATACGCAGATCGTTGGTCTCGGGCCGGCTGGAAACTTCCGGATCACCACGACTGGCGAAATCGCGCAGATCGCTGGCTACATCAGCCGGCAAGACATCGACGACTACCAGGTCATTGGCTCCGTCAATGGGGTCGAGGCGATGGTGAGCACTAAAGGATTCCCACAGGATCCTCGTGTCGCTGTCATGCCCGACCATCTGATGAGCCTCTCGGTTAACACCGGTCATTGGGCCGCTGTGCAGATGAGCTCTGCTCTCGGGCAGACTAACTGGGTGAATGTCGGGGTGATTCGCTCGGGTGGGAAGTTTACTCCCGACCAGTCTTTCCCTGGCGGTCAACAGCGGTTCTACCGCTTGTGGGTAGACTGACATTGCCCCGTGGCTTGAGCCCACGTTAAAAACCTCCACAAGGGCGTTCTGCATAGCAGGCGCCCTTTTTCTATGTAGAAAGTCTGGCTGCGGTTGCTATTTACCCTGAAATACGTAATGTAAAACATACGGCAGTAAGCCCACATATATGAAAACCATATACTTGACATTTCGTCTAGTATAGACTATAATATATATAATCTGTTATAAACGCAGATTGACCAAAAATTATGAAAACTTATACAAAAATCTTCTTTGCAATCGCCCTTGCGACAGCGTTCATCGCTCCACAGGGTATGTTTGCACAGTTTGTTCCTCAGGCTGAATCGAACTCAAACCAGAGTGCTGGATATGTTCCAACAACTGAGACTTCAAGTAACCAATCAGGTGCCGGAGCATACGTTCCGACAGTTGAGACTTCAAACAACCAGTCAGCTGGAGGTGGAAGTTCTGTAGTGTGCGGTATCAATACACCAATCATTACAGCAACTTGGCCAGCAACAATTGCTGTTGGTTCAACAGTAGTTGTCCCAGCTCGAATCACTAACACAGAGGATGCTCGATGTTCTCGAACAATCACTCTCTATAGTGCAACCGGAGGTGCTCATACATGGGTCACGCCATCAGCGACTTCATTCACCCTTACCGGTGGTGAGTCACGAGCATTCACCTATACCATCACTGTTCCACGAGGAGTAGTGCTTGGAACACAGAATCTTTCGCTCGGTGCAAACAACTCAGTAAGTACACTTGTTACTTTCTCAGTGATCCCAGCGACAGAAACTTCAGGTAACCAGTCTGGCCCATATGTTCCTACAACTGAGACTTCAAACAATCAGCCAGGTGTCTATACACCTCGAGTAGAAACTTCAGGCAACCAGTCAGGTGCACCGTATGTTCCTACAACTGAGACTTCAGGCAACCAGTCAGGTCAGATCACAAATACTACTCCTGCTATCCCAGCGAGTGTATCATCAAGTGGCTCTCGATCAGGTGGACGAAATGGTGGGGCAGCGATCTGTGCGCCAATTACTTCATACCTTACTTTCGGAGGCTCAAACTCAGTTGCTGAAGTTACTAAGCTTCAAAACTTCTTGAATCGATTCGAACGTGCCGGTATTGCGGTAACTGGTGTCTATGACACTGCTACGGTAAATGCAGTTCGAGCGTTCCAGACAAAATACTTTGCTGATACGATCGCTCCATGGGGTCCTACAGCTCAGGTATCTGGTCAGGTATACATCACTACTCTCAAGAAAATCAATGAGATCATGTGTGGTACTTCACGAGCTCTCTCTGCTTCAGAACGAGCAATCGTCGAGGCTTACCAGAACGGCTCAGTAGCTCCTACTGTTGTCGTTGGTGAAAATGCACCAATCCTTACTCCAGGAACACCAGCACCAGTTGTTGCTCCTGCTGAGACGGCAACTTCTACTGAATTCCCAATTAAAATTGAGAACAACACTCAGGGTCAATCTTCATCTCTTGTTGGTAACGTCTTCGGAGCAGTCGGACGAGGAATCAAAGATTTCTTCAAATGGCTCTTCGGAATGAATAACTAAATTCACTCATTTTCAGGTGAATTCAAAAACCCCGCGCACTCTGCGCGGGGTTTTTGCGTATTGTATCCTCCTCGGTATACTGGGAGTATGATTGCACTCTACCGAAAATACCGCCCACAAACCTTTGCGCAAGTTCGAGGTCAGGAAGACATTGTTAAAGCCCTTACGGCATCACTGGCCAAGAAAAAGACAAGTCATGCCTATCTTTTTGCGGGGTCACGAGGTACGGGCAAGACTTCAATTGCGCGCATCCTGGCTCGTGAACTCGGAGCTCATGAAGAAGACCTCTATGAAATCGACGCAGCTTCAAATCGCGGTATCGATGATATCCGTGATCTCAAGGAGTCGGTTTCGACTAAGCCGTTTTCTTCGCCCGTAAAGGTGTACATTATCGACGAGGTGCACATGCTCACCAAAGAGGCGTTCAATGCACTCTTGAAGACTCTTGAAGAGCCGCCAGAGCATGTTGTCTTTATTCTCGCTACGACAGAGCTCGCGAAAGTGCCCGAGACAATCATCTCTCGTGCACAAGTGTACCGTTTTGAACGACCAACTCTCGAGGTGCTCGCGAGTGCGCTTGTCGACGCGGCAAAAGCCGAGGGGAGTGCACTTGAAAAAGACGCTGCTCTGCTCCTGGCTCGTCTTGCTGACGGTGCATTTCGTGACGCGTACGGACTCCTACAGCAGATTCTTGCTGGAGTGTCTCATACGCCAATCACCCGAGCGGATATTGAGAAAATTGTCGGAGCCTCGCCACGAGTTTTGGCATATACATTTGCGCGCTCACTGTGCGAGAAAAAATTCGCCGAAGCCCTCAAGACTGCCCAGTCACTCTCAGTGCATAATTCCCACGCAAAAAACTTCGGTGAGGATGTGCTCGACTATGTGAGAGCTGTACTGCTGGTACGCTTTTCAGCGCTCTCTGATGAGCAGGTGATTGAGCAGTTTGGTAAAGACGTGGCAAGTGAAATTCGTCTTCTCGCCAAGAGCGCGACGCATATCAATTCGCTAACCCTGATTCACCTTATCGACGCCATGACACTCCTGCGTACTTCAACGAGTCAGGTGCTTCCGTTTGAGATCTGTGTGTTGAAAATCGCCGAAGCTAGTAAATAAAAAACCACCCAAATGGGTGGTTTTTCGTAAAGAAAACTTAAACTGTCTTTGGAGTGTCGTGTCCACAGTCGCAATCCGCGTCACAAGTGTGGCGATTGCAGAGACAATATTCAACAGCGTATTTCCCCGCACCAAAGAGAGCGATACCGATGAGAGTAAGCATGAGAGTGAGAGTGTATTCATATCCGCCGTTCGCAAGGCTATATCCAGCCGCGAAGTGCACCTTGAAGGTGGCAACGGCCATGATAATGGCAAGGATAACACTCATACCTCGAGTAGCTACACCGAGGATAATAAGCGCACCGGCGATAAGTTCCGCATATGAGACAAAATAAGCGAGAGCTGCAGGGAAGCCCATAGACGCAAAGCCACCAATAACCATTTCAACGTTAGTTACTTTCATCCAGCCAGCGTTTACAAACACTGCACCGATGGCGATTCGGATAAGGAGAATAGCTATGTCTGGTTTTTTAAATTTTGAACAGAAGTCGCAAATTTTTTTCATATATTTTAGTTAATATCTTCCATTGTATGTAATTAAATCGGTGCTGACTAGAGGGCAATCATCTCTGCTGAGTTTTAGTGAGTAGAAGAAATCAAAAGTAGTTTCTCTCGCCTGGAGAGTTTCTTTATCTGTGCTTCTCGTTTAAGGGCGCTACTTTTGTCCGGGTGAGTTTCTCGGTAGATGATTTTCTCAGGTGGGTGAGCGCGGGTATAGCGGGCGCCAGTGCCATTTTTGTGGGCAATAAATCGCGCTTCCACATCGGTGGTGATTCCGGTATAGAGACTCCCATCGGTGCAACGTAGTATGTAGAGGTGGTAGGGGGTGCTCATTACTCGTATATAGTACTTCAAAAAAGGGTGTGAACGGTATAGGTAGAACAAATTGACATTAGTAGCATATATTGTATAATAATATATGAAGGAACATTGAATATGAATTACGATTTTCTCCTCTTGCAGAGAGTCAAAGAAATCTTCAGTGGGGTGCGACTCGAGAGGGTTCTTCTCTTTGCTTGTCAGCACCTACTCGAGCCTCAGCAGAGAATGTTTGAGGCGTTACTTGCGCTGGGCTTGCCTGCTCAGAACTGTGTGATTTTCGGCAAAAACTACTCAACGAGTGAAGCGGTGTTGCAAAGACTTGTCGGTCTCGGCTGTGTCGTTGCACCATTTAGCACTGAGTTTGATCCTCGTGCCCGCTTTGACTCATGGTTCGAGGATCATCTTCGCGCGTTTGTCACGCGAGAGCTCGCCCGTCGAGATCTGTCTCGATACAGTAAGATCATTGTTCTCGATGATGGCGGACATATGCACCTCATCGTCAACGAGCAAAAACTCGATCCGAGTAAAGTGTTTGGGATCGAGCAGACTTCGTCTGGTCACTTCAGAATTGTGAAGGCAGGTGTGTCATTTGAGTGGGTCTCTGTGGCACGTTCATATCACAAGCTTATGCTCGAGTCTCCATACATTGGCCGAATTGGAGCCTGTAGGATTCACCGCGCCCTCAAAAAGCACAGACGGACTTCACCTAATGTGCTTGTGTATGGTCTCGGTCATATCGGGCGACAGATTGCTGGTCAGCTATTTGGTCTCAGTCGCCTCACCGGATCAGTATTCGACGCACATCCGGAAAAGATTCATGGTGAGCCATTTGGTTGCAAAGGGGTGTTCGACATGATCCCTCCCGGGGCGTATATCGACGTTGATACTGCGAAGCGAAACCTCAGCCGGTATGACGTGATTGTTGGCACTACCGGGAGTAGTGTCTTGTCGGAAGGTGATGTCGATACGCTTCATCCCGAAGTGATGCTCATAAGTATGTCGTCTTCGGATCGAGAGTTTCCGTCGGCATTGTTTCGAGTGGTGGATAGCGGAGTCCACCACGACTACACTCGTGGGTCGCGGGTGCTCGTGAACGGTGGTTTTCCGATCACCTTTGATGGCACCAGTACTCCTATCCCGCCGAGACAAATCGAATTCACAATCGCTCTTCTCATGATCCACCTTTTGGCTGGAGTCAATGTGGAAAAGAGTGTTGACCTCGGTCTGATCATTGAACAGATTAGGGGAATGTGGGATCCAGAAATGGGATCCGAAGAATGGTATACGAATTTCAATGCGCAAGCCGTCCCGTAGGGGCGGTTTTTTATTTTTGAGTATGGATTACAGAACTCCGACGGGGGGTGAGCGCTAGATGTATTCAAGTGTCGCTCCGTATTTTTTGAGAGCTTCTTCCACTGTCGCATATTTTACTTCTTCGAGGACTGGAACCTCGACTTTGCTGTGCCAGGTAGCACCAGAACTTTCTTCTGTGGTGAATTCAAAATCTGCTGATGAGACTGTGTATATCGAAATAGGTTGCAAGAGGCGCTCTCGGAGTTTTGTGGGTATGGAGATGGAGACAGTTTCGCCGACGACATCGAGTCCGATCCCTTCATCACTCGACCAAGGGAAGCTGTGGGCGACAGCAAAAGCGGGAAGCGGGGTCGCATACACTGCTCCATAGTGTATTTTCCCTGCTGGTGAATAGCGGTGACGGGGTTCGAGTGCTTTTATGTCTTGGGTGACTGAACCGTGATAGAGAAGGGGAGGTTTTTGCGGGTGCATGTTGAGAGTATATAAGAGATAGCCTTGTTTGTGATTAATAGAAAACCTTTCAGGCGAGTATGAGCAATAATCTTATTCTGAGAAGTTGAACTTCTTTAAATCCAGTAATATCTCCGCCGCGATTTGTTCAGAGGACTGGGCGGTGACGTTAAATATTTTCCCGAGTGAGTATCTATTTTCTTCCCAAGTTTTAAGATTCTTTTGTATTCGCTCTTCGGGGACGGGGGTGCGTGCCAGTTCCGGTTTTGGTCGGTTCCGTATCCGTTCAAGAAGAAACTCTTTGGGTGCTTCTAATTGATATATAAAGACTTCCAAATTATTTTCTTTTGCTATTTCAAGATACGGTTCGAGATATTCTTTTTTCCAGAAGCCTTGTGCAAGTACAAGATTGATTTCATTTCGTATGTATTCTTTGCACATTTGTCTTAAGACAGAAGCGGTCAAGGCATTGTCTCGTTCACCTCTCTCAAAATCGGAGAGAAAAAATTTAATCATATCAGTACTTAAGACCGCTGTTCTTTTGAGCTCTTTGTGAAGAATCTTACCGATGGTTGTTTTTCCTGAACCCATCGGCCCATCAATTATTACTAAAAAGTTAGACATAATTAGCTTAAATTAGAGTAGTGCTAAGTATACTTATAGTAAGTAGTTGAGGAAAGGTGTCTCAACAAAGGTGTGCAAATTTCAATGCGCAAGCCGTCCCGTAGGGGTGCTTTTTTACTCTGGGAGACTATCGACTGATTTTTATTTTCCGTAGAAAGTGTAATGCTACTGAAAAGATGGCGAAGATGGGTAGGGCGAGGACAACGACAATGAGTAGGTTTGGGCCTTCTGGGTCGTTGATGAAAAAGAAAGTCACTCGAGAGCAGGCGAGGGAGAGGATAGCGAGGAGAGGAAGGGTGAACTTTGGGTCGGGAGTGTGTGTCATGTGTAACTTTCTTGAATAATACAAGAAAAGATATTATGCCTTAGCGGTAACCACTTTTTTATAAAAATCTTTAGCGGTCCTAAAGTGGGGTAGTGCAAACTGTCTTGCTACCGCTCTCGCGTTTTTACCATAGCCAAAGATAGCGACTGGCGTGATTTGTATTGGTCGTTCGAATACCGCTTCGTTATACTCAATGAGTCTCCATTTGGTAAGTGGCATTCTCTTGTATCCTGCTTTAGACCTGAATGCATTTACTTCTTTCCAGACGCTCTGATGAGTAGGGAATCGGGTTATGAGTTTTGCAAAATCACGAAAGACAAATCGCTCGAAGCCGGGGATTAGCTCGTGGTTGTAATAAAAATGAAGATTATCTTTTATTCGATAATAGTGGACGACAATTTTCTTTGCATCACTGAGTACGACAAGGTCAAAGGGAAGAATATATGAAGGGGCTATCCGAGTCTTGAAGATTATACCTTGTGGGCGATATGTCTTGAGATAGTTTGGATTAAGAATAGTGGTACTTAAACGAGATTCTCTTCCAAAACTCTTCGTATTTGGATGAATCACTTTCGTGCGGATCATGTTTTGGACAGATTGAAAATTAACCTTACGTTTGTCCTTGAGGGTTTTAGTGTGAAAATCTTCTTCCAAGCTTTTTACAAAGTAAAAGTCGTTGTTCATACGATGTGCAAAATTTTAGCATAATTTTGCAAAAAAGATGAGGATGTAAAGTCGTTTAGTGCTTCCCGCGGAAAATTTTCCGTTAGAAAATTTTGCTGCGGGACTTAGATTCGAACCGTCTCGGTCTAGTCATCCCAACTGTAAAATAGATACCAATTACCACTAATATGGCGATAAATAGGAATATTGCTTTGAGCAGACGATTTTGAGTCATCGATTGAAACAACAGTATTCTTAGGAGGATTTGGCAAGTAGACATATCCCTTTTCATTGCCACCTGTTACCAGGCCAAAAGCGTAGGTTGTAATATATACTGAACCATCTTTACTCCGATTGATCCCTGTATCGGAACCTACATTGTTGAATAAACGCCGATATTCATCCCAGCGTTCTTCTGTAAAACCAATATCCGAGCGTGGCCATGCGACAGTGTTATCAAGCCAGGTAAAATCTTTAGCGATTCTAGTTACTTTTGAGTCTTCATCAGACATTTTTACTAATGTCTCGAAATCTGTTTGATGTTCGTAAAAAGAGGAAATCATTTTCTGATCATTCGGCATTGTCATCTTTCCTCCACTTAAAAGATATACTAGACCCCCAAAAAGTAAGACCAAAATAAGTCCTATTCCAACAAGGATGCCGAAAGTAACCAAGAGTATTTTTTTAAGTTTTTTCGACACGGCATTAATACTAGTTTAAATTAGGCATTTTGTGTAATTTTAACGCCCTTCGGTCACCCGAACCTATCACATGACTGCTGCGGGACTTGGACCGCTTCGCTTTTCTTCCATTACATGGACGGTATAGGTTTCGTATCGTACTCGCTTTGCTCCGTGCGATACACTCAACCTTTTCTCATCCAAGTCGCACGCAAAGTCATTTGCGTGCTTCCCGCGGAAAATCTTCCGTTAGAAAATTTTGCTGCGGGACTTGGATTCGAACCAAGGTGACAGCTTTCAGAGAGCTGCATCCTACCACTAGATGATCCCGCAATACTGTAGAAATTAACACAAAATGAGCCCTAGTGGAAGTCCTTGCTATTAGACCAACTCCTTTGTAGTGTGGTGGGGAATGAGTGCACATCCAATCGATACGCCACTCGTGGCGGTCATCTACCACCTCTACAATGTTGGCCAGGTCGGTGGAACTACACCGAGACTTCACAGCACAAGGACAGGAATGATCACCGGCAGGGAGGCACTCCGTCTTGTCCATCAGGGCAGGATGGAAGTCTTTGGGGTGACGTGGTCTCTTGATAGTGTCGATCTGAAACTTCCGGAGCCAGTCATGAACGTGAATCTGATGCCTCGGCATACGGCAACGTTCACAACTATAGAGAGAAGCGCTGGGTGGAAGAAACTTCGGAGTTGTCCATGAACGGAGAGGTGAATTTCGAGCCCATCCCCACGAAGTGGGGATGGGCTTTTTGTTTTAGCTGGTAAAGCAAAAATATTGACAATCTGTAATATGTGTATTATTATTTGTATATCTTGCGAAGAGTAAGATTTGCCTGCACCTAGGCAACAAGAAATAATTCAAGCGTGAACTGATCCGTGAGATCGTAGGATAGTCCTATATGAACATTGATGTTAAGAGTGATGAGTCGTATCTCTCGCGAAACGCAGCCCTTGTAATGAGTGGTCCCTTCGATGAGGTAAAGATAGGTAATAATACCTCTGAGACCATGCTCAGCACACTCAGCGCTATATTCGGCTATATTGAGAACTGTTTGGAGTTTAGTGCGAATCCGCTTCCACACCTGCGTCGATATTTCCCTAGGCATACTTGGAAATTTCATAAGCCGAATACACGTGCTGAAGTCGCAAAAATTGTTGATGGCGTCGATTATGCGCTTCTAGCGCACCCGTATGATGATTGGTCGATGGGTATTTTTACGGTAACAGACACCTTCTCTGCTGGGGCGAAAGACCGAAAGAGAATCTGTTTTAAATCGGAAGAGGGCGGGGCTTGTACTCTTTATGGGTGGCCGTATCGAGAATTGAAAACCGTCGGAGCCTTGATCCTCTTCGAGAACATTAAAGACCCTGATTTCGATGGTCGTTATATGCAGATCTGTGCTAGCTGCGATGAGGTTCTTGCACTTATCGAGAAGCAGTCTGAACTTAGGAGGCGTCAATTAGCTCATTAGCTGCAGTAGTGAATTTCGAGCCCATCCCCACGAAGTGGGGATGGGCTTTCTTTTTTATACATTATATGTTATAATACGAAGTAACGATTCTCTAAAGATACGTATTGTTCTCGATATAAGACGAGTGCATCTTCTGGGACTCGTCTTAATCTTATTTTAGACAATATGAATTCATTTCGAAGTGGTGCGTCTGCATCCCGTCCGGGAGTAGGTCGTAGCCGAACTAGTAGTTTTAATAGTAGTGCACCTCGTTCAAGTGGCACTGGTTTTTCTCGACCAAGTACTGGTGGAGGAAGTTTTTCTCGTAGTGCTGGCCCATCTCGCTTTAGTGGAGGAAGTCGACCAAGTTTTGGTGGACGTTCGCGCTTCAGTGGTGGTAGTTCTCGCTTCGGCGGAGGCCGTGGTGGTTTCCGTGGTGGTCGCGGTGGCCGTAGTGATGGAACTCATATTCAGATCTCAAGATTTATTAAAAAAGCTGACCCAGCAGCAGTTCTTTCACCACTCTCGATTACTCACACATTTGCAGACTTTGCCCTCGACCCGAATCTCTACAAAAACATTGTTGCCAAGGGGTATGAAAAGCCAAGTGCGATTCAAGATCAGGCGATTGGCCCGCTTATTACCGGACAAGACCTTGTCGGTATTGCTGACACAGGAACTGGTAAGACAGGTGCGTTTCTGATCCCTCTTATTCAACACGCAAAGCACAAGAAGCCATTCATGGCGCTCATCGTCACTCCGACGCGAGAACTCGCAGTGCAGATTGAAGAAGAACTTCGCTCACTCTCACGACTCATGGGACTCTTTTCAGTATTGTGTATTGGTGGTACGAACATGCGTGCTCAGGAACGAAGTTTCCGGTACGTGAACGATTTTGTCATCGGTACACCAGGACGAATCAAGGACTTGATCGAGCGTGGCGTTCTCGACCTTTCGGAATGTACACATCTCGTTCTCGATGAAACAGACCGAATGCTTGATATGGGATTCATTGTTGACGTGCGATACATTGTCTCAAAAACTCCTAAATCTCGACAGACGCTCTTTTTCTCAGCGACGACTACTCCAGAGGTCAATCGACTCATTGGTGAATTTCTCCGAGATCCAAAAATGATTTCAGTGAAGACTGGTGATACCTCAAAGTTCGTTGATCAGGATGTGGTGGAATACGGTGACGAGTCAAAGAAGCTCGAAGTACTTCATACTGAGCTCCTCAAAGACGGCGCTTCAAAGGTATTGATTTTCGTTCAGATGAAACACTCGGCGGATCGACTTACCAAAGAGCTCATCGCTCGCGGATTTAAAGCGGACTGTATTCACGGTGACAAGCGACAGTCTCAGCGAAAGCGAGCACTTGATTTGTATAAGCAGAATCATGTGAATATTCTCGTGGCTACAGACGTCGCAGCTCGAGGTCTCGATATCAAAGGGGTGAGTCATGTGATCAACTATGACCTTCCGTCTACTTATGAAGACTATGTACACCGAATCGGTCGTACTGGTCGAGCAGGAAAGGCAGGTATCGCTCTTACATTCGTGAAGCGTAAAGGATTCTAATCAGCGCTAAAAAAGCAAGAGGGCGGGCACGAAGTGCCCGCCCTCTTGCTTTTGCCTTGCCAGTAGATAGTATGAAGCTCATGAATCCTCAGTACAAGATATTACTTTATTACAAATACACGACCATCCGTAATCCAGAGAAGTTTCGGGATGAACAACGCGCTCTCTGTGAGAAACTTGGCTTCACTGGCCGTATTATCGTTGCCCGAGAAGGAATCAACGGAACACTTGAGGGTACTGAGAAAAATGTGAAAAAGTATGTCTCGTACATGAACAAGCTTCGAGGTTTCAAGAATATTCACTGGAAGCTCTCCGAAGGTACGGGAGATGCTTTTCCGAAACTTTCAATCAAAGCTCGCCCAGAGATTGTCAGCCTCACGCTCGGAAAAAAAGATATCGATCCGCGAGAGATCACTGGAAAATACTTGAGTCCAGAACAACTCCGTACGTGGTTTGAAAAGGGGAAGAAATTCAAAATTGTCGATATGCGCAATGACTATGAGCACTGGGTGGGTCATTTCAAAGGTTCGATCTTGCCACCGATGAAGCATTTCCGTGAGTTGCCGAAATTTCTTCCAAAGCTCAAGAAACATAAAAACGAAACAGTGCTCACCGTCTGTACTGGTGGAGTGCGCTGTGAGAAGGCGAGTGGTCTTCTCGTGGCCAACGGCTTCAAGGATGTGTATCAGCTCTCCGGCGGAATCGTCTCATATATGAAAAAGTATCCAGGAAAAGATTGGCTTGGCTCGCTCTATACATTTGATAAGCGAAAGACGATGACCTATGAGACAGATCCGGCTCGTGTACCGATCGGGAAGTGTAAGCTCTGTAAAGCGCCAACAGAAAACTTCGGCGACTGTATGAATATGCAGTGCCACAAGCAGTTCTTAATTTGTAAAGATTGTGAGGCGCAGGGAAAAACTGGTTGTAGTGTAGCTTGCGAAAAGAAAGTGCTTAAAGTTGCTCCAGTGGCAGCAAAATAATATGCAAGAAAAAACACCCGTATGGGTGTTTTTTCTTGCTATACTGAAAGTAATTATGAATACACAAAAACTACAACTGTATTTCTTCTTCACGATTCTTGTCCTGGTGCTCGCCTTGGCTGGACGAGTGTTCTTACCGTTTATTGTGCCACTGGCGATCGCTGCGTCACTGGCGGTTGTGCTCAATCCGGTGAAGAAATATTTTCTCTCAAAAATGCCCACTCGTAATGGCTTGGCGGTCAGTCTTTCAATGCTGATCCTGGCTATCGCTATCGTCGCCCCGATTTTATTTCTCGGTAATACTCTTTTCCAAGAGACGGGAGACTTTGTGCGTGATTTTAGTATTGGTAACAACCCTGGTCTCACAATGCTCGGTGATACGCTCGAGGTTCCTATCAAGAAACTCGTTCCGACGTTTGAGCTTGATGTTGAGCGTATTGTGAAATTCGTCGTGACTTGGATACAGACAAATCTCGGCACAATCTTTTCAGAGACCGCTAATATCGCTGCCAATGTAGTTTTGGGAATCATTATTCTGTTCTATTTCCTCAAAGACGGGCACGTATTCAAAGAGCAACTCATCAAACTCTCACCACTCAAGGATTCGTATGATCGTGGTATCGCAAAGCGTCTTGAAGTGGCCGTGATGTCTGTCATGCGGGGGACGGTGCTCGTTGCGCTCGTGCAAGGTATCGTCGCTGGTCTCGGTTTGTGGATAGCTGGTGTTCCGCATGCGGTCTTGTGGGCAAGCTTGGCCGCTGTCGCTTCACTTATCCCAGGCCTTGGTACGGCTCTCGTCCTCGTCCCAGCGATCATCTATTTGGCCGCTGTCTCAGGTATCGGGTGGGCAGTGTTCCTTGCAGTGTGGGCGATCTTTGCGGTCGGACTCATCGACAATACATTGTTTCCGATGCTTGTCGGTAGTGGCTTCAAGGTGCATCCGCTCTTTATCTTGCTTTCGGTACTCGGAGGGATTATCTATTTTGGTCCAGTCGGTTTCGTCCTCGGCCCAGTCATCATCAGTCTCTTGTTCGCCCTACTTGATATCTACCGCGAGATTATCGTGGCTGATGAGGGTAATATGTTCACGAAAATTTAATACTCCCACAAACAAAAAACTCCCTAGGCAGGGAGTTTTTTAAGTTCTGGCGGGCCACTATGCACCGGGGAGTTTCGTATGGTGTCGATAATCTCTTCGTCATTGTCTGTGATGTGATAGAGATGAATATCGTCCGGATTGATGAGACCGAGTGGAATCATTTTTTCTCGTATGAGGACATCGAGTGCATTCCAGTAACTTGAGCCAACGAGAAAGAGTGGTACACGAGGGATTTTTCCTGTCTGCATGAGAGTTATCACTTCAAACATTTCGTCGAATGTGCCAAAACCACCAGGGAAAACGATATATGCTTCAGCAGAAAGTGAGAGGGCGACTTTGCGAGTATAGAAATGCTCAAAGGTCACATACCGATGAACGTACGGATTGATATGTTGCTCTTTCGGTAAAATAATATTCATACCTATAGACATACCGCCGGCTTCAAACGCGCCACGGTTCGCAGCTTCCATGATGCCACCTCCGCCTCCTGAAATGATCGCATAGCCGAGCTTCTTGGTGATCAGGTGAGCGAGTCGACGAGTGTGCTCGTATTCAGAACTACCTTCCTTGAGACGGGCAGAGCCGAAGAAAGTGACTGATTTTGGCACATGACGCATGGTCTCAAATGTTTGATGGATTTCGTTTGTGACAATTGAGGTGGTCTCTGCTTCTTTTGCATCAAATGATCGAGAGTCACGCGGTAAGCTGCCGTAACGCACTCCTTTCTGTAGGTCGGTATGAGTAGACATATGCGCTCAAGTATAAAGGTAAAATGAGAAATGCAAAAGTTCCCTCGGACGCTGTATCTTTAAAAGGTCTGTGATAAGGTGAAGTAATGAGAGAAGGATTTGGTTTTGAGATCAAACAAAAAATACCCGGCTCACTCGGCCGGGCGGGCACAATTCATACACCGCACGGCGATATTCCGACGCCATCTTTTGTCGTCGTTGGGACTAAGGGTACGGTCAAAGGACTCACTAGTGAGCAGATCCGCGCTACTGGAGCACATACCGTCCTCGCCAACACCTATCACCTCTACCTTGAGCCAGGGGAAGAAAAAGTAAAACGTCTCGGCGGGGTAGGGCGCATGATTGGCTTTGAGGGGCCGACTATGACGGACTCCGGTGGATTCCAGGCTTTTTCACTTGGCGCTGCTTTCGGTAAGAGTGTTTCAAAGGTCGCTCGTGATGGAGACGAGAGTAATAATGTAACCGAGAATACTTCAAAGAAAGCTCGAGTGACCGATGATGGTGTTGAGTTTAAGTCACTTAAAGATGGAAGTGTGCATTTTTTTACACCGGAGAAGTCTGTTGAAATTCAGCACGCCCTCGGTGCCGATATCTTCTTTGCCTTCGATGAGTGCACGTCTCCGCACGACCCATATGACTATCAGAAAATAGCTCTTGCTCGCACCCATGCGTGGGCAGAGCGTTGTCTCAGACGACACAGTGAACTCTCGAAAACGGCCGAACCTTCTCGTTCACCACAGGCACTGTTTGGTGTTGTTCAGGGTGGGCGCTATGAGGATCTTCGTCGAGAGAGTGCTCGGGTGCTTGGGGCTATGGATTTCGATGGGTTTGGAATCGGTGGATCTTTTTCCAAAGACGATCTCGGTACGGCGGTGCGCTGGGTTAATGAAGAGCTTCCGGAAGACAAGCCTCGACATCTGCTCGGAATTGGTGAAGTTGAAGATATTTTCATTGGTGTTGAGAATGGGTGCGATACGTTCGACTGTGTGATTCCAACTCGCATTGGTCGGCACGGGCAACTATTTACTTCGCGAGGGAAGATCAACATCAAGAACGCTGAGTTTCGTGAAGACTACACCCAGGTCGAGGTGGGGTGCGATTGTTTTACCTGTACCCACCACACACGAGCGTACCTCTCTCATCTATTCCACGCAGATGAGATGCTCGGGATGGTACTGGCCTCAATTCACAATATTCGTTTTCTGGTGCGACTAGTGGATAGGATTCGAGATTCGATTCTTCAGGGGACCTTTATTCAGTACAAAAAAGAATTCCTCGAGACATATCACCGTAAAAAGTAGTTGATTTTGATATACGTTTATATATACTTGTACCCATGAATCGTTCGGCACTCATTACTACTAAGCACGTCTACTTTAAGACCTTTACGAAGGTTTTGGAGCTGGTTTTTGCTTAAGAGATTCTCGTAAGCAAAAAGGAGCTCCAAAACGGAGCTCCTTTTCGTTACCATGTGGTACGAGAACGAACACTACAGCTCATTATTGTTATGCCAGTTAATGCAGGACAACCCGGGGATGGCATTCCCCAATTCCCTCGAGTTACTCGTCGTAGAGAAGGGGGTGAGACTCTCAGTTCTCCTCGTCATGGTCAAGATGGGTGGCGCTTTGAATCACTTGCCGCTACACCTGAACATGTCTTTTACGACGCACGTTCCACTACTCCTGGATGGTGCACTGGAGAGGAATTCAAGCAGAGGAATTTGGAGCGTGGACAGTTGTGGGCAAAGATAAATCGACCAGGACGAAGCCGGCTGCGGCAAAGGCACCTTTTCGAAGGTCATGGTCGTATACAACTTGGATGCTATGGGACTTAGACAGGCATCTTTCCAAAACCCAGCAGTGTGACAGACTGCTGGGTTTTTCTTATTTGAAAGACAAAAACCCCCGCGCAGTTTAACTGGCGGGGGGTCGTGGTTGGGGGGTATTTATCGGCTGTAATCTCCGCTGCCAGCGCTCGCGGTCGCGAGAGCAGCAAGGATATTGGGGGCACGCTCAGCTTCGAGTTGCCTGAGACGTCCACTGCACTGCATAGTGACTTGCCAATTCTTGGGAAAATCTTTCTGCCACTTGAGAACTTGGTCTTTGGTGGCTGAGTAGATATCTTCGCGGGTTGGTGGTGTGGTCTCTCCTGCAAGAGCCATAACTGTTGGGGGTGCTAGTTGTTGCGTTGCTGCCAGTACGTCATGCACTGGTCTATGTCAAATGCTACTCCTGTAAAAAATAATTGCAAGAGGGGTCTGTTTACTATTGCCCGATTGTATTGTATTTTTAAACTCTTGATGTCAGAAAAAATCTTTACACTTACGAGTAAATACGAGCCAGCCGGTGACCAGCCTCAGGCAATTAAGTCGCTGGTGCAGGGTGTCTGCTCGGGAGCGAGTCAACAGACTCTTTTGGGTGTGACCGGATCGGGTAAAACCTACACCATCGCCAATGTCATTGCCCAGATCGGTAAACCAACTCTCGTCATTGCTCACAATAAGACGCTTGCCGCACAGCTCGCTCAAGAGTATCGAGAGTTTTTTCCTCAAAACGCCGTCCATTATTTCGTCTCGTATTACGATTACTATCAGCCTGAGGCCTATATGCCAGTCACTGATACCTATATCGAAAAGGAGGCTCAGATCAATGAAGAAATTGACCGCCTCCGTCATGCGTCAACACAAGCTCTCCTGACTCGTAAAGATGTGATTATTGTCGCTTCGGTATCATGTATTTATGGTTTGGGCAGTCCAGAAGAATACGAGAAGGTGAATCTGAAAATCGAAGCGGGGAAGGAAAAGAATCGTGCGGAGTTTATCCGGGAACTGATCGGGATTTATTTTAATCGAATCACCACAGATCTTACGCCCGGCTTTTTCCGAGCACTTGGTAACACTGTCGAAGTGATGCCAACAAGTGATCGGGTGATTATTCGAGTACTTTTTGATGGTGATACAGTGGCGCGAATCGAGCGTATTGATCCGGTGACGCGAGCAATCATTAGTGAAGAGAAAGCTTTGTTTATTTTCCCGGCAAAGCACTTCGTCTCCAGTGAGGAGCAGAGTAAGCGAGCGTTTGAGACCATTAAGCTCGAGCTTGAAGAGCGCTTAGTTGAACTTACAAAAGCAGGGAAAGATATAGAAGCCCAGCGTCTGAAGCGACGTGTGCAGTACGACCTCTCGATGATTCGTGAGATTGGCTACTGCTCGGGTATTGAAAACTATTCGCGACATTTCTCTGGAAAAAAAGCCGGTGAAGCACCAGATACGCTCCTTTCATATTTTCCTCATAAAGCAGACGGTACGCCGGATTTCCTAACGGTGATAGATGAGTCGCATGTGACTATCCCTCAGATCGGTGGTATGTACGCTGGTGACAAGTCTCGAAAAGACACGCTCGTGGAACATGGATTTAGATTACCAAGTGCGCGCGACAATCGTCCGCTTACCTTTGCAGAGTTTGAAAAGACAGTCGGTCAGACAATCTTCGTCTCGGCGACGCCGGGTAAGTATGAGATGCAAAAAGTAACCACTCCAGTGGAAATGATTGTGCGTCCAACCGGGCTCATTGATCCAGAGATCACTATTCGTCCAGTGACGGAGTCAGGTGCGTACAAAGGTCAAGTATTTGATTTTATTGAGCATACCGTCGCCGAAGTAAAAAAAGGTGGGCGAGTGATTGCGACGACACTGACCAAAAAAATGGCAGAAGACTTGGCTGAGTTTCTCCGAGAGAAAAAAGTCAAAGCTGAATATCTCCACTCTGAAATTCAGACGATTGACCGAATCGAGATTTTGACACGATTCCGTCGAGGTGAGTTTGACTGCTTGGTCGGAGTGAATCTCTTGCGAGAGGGGCTCGACCTCCCCGAGGTTACATTTATCGGTATTCTTGATGCTGATAAGGAGGGGTTCTTGCGCTCAGAGACTTCGCTGATTCAGATTATCGGTCGTGCAGCCCGAAACGTGAACGGGCATGTGACCATGTATGCCGATACACTTACGGGCTCTATAGATCGAGCGATGAAAGAAACGGCTCGTCGTCGCACGCTACAGATTGCTTACAACACGAAGCACAATATCACTCCACAGACAATCATTAAGACCATCAAAGACATTACTGAAGAGTTACGAAGTGATCATCGTAAGGCAGTCGATTCACAAATGGCAATCGACAAGATCCGCTTTGAAGAAAATCCAGAAGCGGTGCTGAAAGAAAAGTATGCGCAGATGGAGCAGGCGGTCGCTGATCTCGACTTTGAGACGGCCGCACTTTTGCGTGATGAGATTTTCGAATTAGAAAAACTACGCGAGCATGAGACAGCGAGTCGTATGAAGACCGATCCAGAATTTAAAGCCAAGGTGAAACTTGCCGAAAAACATACTCGTTGGGAAGGAAAGAAAAAAGGGCGAAAACTGATCAAAGAAGAGTAATTCCTCTTGTGTGGGTCTTTCGACAAAAGTTTCAAAGTGTGCTAAAAATGTGTAGTTCGGCTCGAACACTCTATGTCAAAAAAACAAACAAAAACAGACTTTTTTGCCGGTGCGGAAGAAATTGTTGTTAAAGGTGCCCGAACGCACAATCTCAAAAATATTACCGTCCGTATGCCTCGCAACAAGATGATTGCGATTACAGGCTTGTCTGGCTCAGGAAAATCTTCACTCGCCTTTGACACGATCTTTGCCGAAGGTCAGCGACGCTATGTTGAGTCTCTCTCTTCATACGCTCGTCAATTTCTCCGGCAGATGCAGAAACCTGATGTCGATGAGATCTCGGGTCTTTCGCCAGCGATTTCAATTGACCAGAAGTCTCGGTCAAACAACCCGCGCTCAACTGTGGCGACCATTACGGAGATATACGACTATCTGCGTATTTTGTTTGCTCGTTGTGGTAAACCTCACTGTCTCGAATGTGGTCGGGAAATAAAACGAATCTCGAAAGAAGAAATTCTCGAGGGGGTGTTAAAACAGGTCAAAGAACATGAGATCGCTTCAAAAAAGCTTCTCGGTGTTGAGGTGAAGAATTCAAAGATTAAAATCTTTGCTCCAGTCGTCGTCGGCCGCAAAGGTGAGTACTATCAACTTTTATATGATTTGCTCGGTAAGGGGTATGAGACAGTAAAGATAGATGGAAAACTTTCAAAACTCCGAGAGCGAATTGAGCTCGATAAAAACAAGAAGCATGATATTGATGTGCTTGTCGATGAGATCTATATCTCTGAATTTAAAGATGCCGAGCTTGCTCTCAATGCTCGTGAGCGACTTTCTGAAGCTCTTGAACGGGCAATATCTCAAGCTGAAGGTCTCATCAAAGTAGAGTATCCAGGCGAAAAACCGGGGACAGTAGATGAGCGACTCATGTCGGTAAAGTTCATGTGTCCATATGACGGGTTTGCGTATCCTGAGATCGAGCCACGACTTTTTTCATTCAACTCACCCTATGGGGCATGTCCGGATTGTAACGGTCTCGGTACACGTGAATTTTTTTCAAATGAAAACTGTCTGACCTGTAAGGGGGCGCGACTTCGTCCAGAGGCACTACATGTCAAAATCGACTCAAAGAATATTGTCGATGTGACAGGGCTCTCGATTGCTGATGCAAAAAATTATTTTGAAAGCATCGCTCTCACTGAGACTGAGCGTGAGATCGCTAAAGTGGTGCTCAAAGAAATCGAGGAGCGATTGAAATTCATGATCAATGTGGGTATTGAGTATCTCGCGCTCGATCGTCGAGCGCATACGCTCTCGGGTGGTGAGGCGCAGCGAATCCGACTCGCGAGCCAGCTCGGCTCGGGACTTGTCGGGGCGCTCTATGTGCTCGATGAACCGACTATTGGTCTGCATCAGCGTGATAATGATCGTCTCATTAAGACACTGCTTAACCTTCGCGACCTTGGGAATACCATTATCGTGGTAGAGCATGATGAGGATACGATGTTTGCCTCTGATTATATTGTCGATATTGGTCCGGGTGCGGGAGTGCATGGTGGAAAAGTAATTGTCTCAGGGTGGCTCGAAGAGCTCCTCACGGCCAAGAAAAATGATTCTGGTTCACTCACCCTTGGATATCTCCGTGGTGAAAAAGGAATCGATGTGCCTGATGTTCGTCGTGAGGCAAAAGGAAAGCTCTCGATTCGTGGCGGAAATATATTTAATATTAAGAATCTCGATGTTGATATTCCGCTCGGCTGTCTCAATGTGATCACGGGAGTTTCTGGCTCAGGAAAATCTTCGTTGATGTACGAGATCATTCATAAAAATCTTCTTGGCAAGCTTGAGCGTCGACACCGCACTGCAACACTGTATAACTGTACTGGCTTTTCTGGTACAGAGTATCTCGGACGTACCATTCTCATTGACCAAGACCCGATCGGTCGTACACCGCGCTCAAACCCAGTTACCTATACTGGTGCTTGGACTCATATCCGTGATCTCTTTGCCGCTTCGACCGAGGCGCGCGCTCGTGGGTGGGGAGCAGGACGATTTAGTTTTAATGTGAAAGGTGGCCGATGTGAGACTTGTCAGGGAAATGGTGAAATAGAAGTTGAGATGCATTTCTTGCCAACAGTGTATGTGCCTTGTGATGTGTGTGCTGGTAAGCGCTTCACGAAAGAAACTCTCGAAGTGAAATACAATAAGAAGAATATTCACGACATCCTCGAGATGACCATTGAGGAAGCCTTGGTATTTTTTGCGGACATTCCGGCTGTGTATGACCGGCTCAAGACTCTCGACGAGGTGGGACTCGGCTATCTCAAGCTCGGGCAGTCGGCAACTACACTCTCGGGTGGTGAAGCGCAGCGAGTGAAGATTTCTTCTGAGCTCTATCGTTCACATACACAAAAGACAATCTATCTTCTCGATGAGCCGACTGTCGGTCTTCATTATGAAGATGTAAAACGCCTCATTGAGATTCTCCAAAAGCTGGTCCAGGCGGGTAACACCGTGATTGTCATAGAGCACAACCTCGACTTAATTAAATGTGCTGATTTTGTTGTCGATATTGGCCCTGAGGGTGGGGTGGGTGGAGGAAAAGTGGTAGCCAAAGGTACGCCGGAGGAAGTGGCGCGTAATGAAAAGTCTTACACTGGTCAGTATTTGAAAAAAATATTAGCTCGCGGGTAAGAAGAAATGGCGGCGCTCTCCGAGCGCCGCCATTTTCGATTGCCCCTTTCAAGGGGTCTTTACGCCGAGCTACTCAGGAGTGATCCCGAGTGCGACGAGTTCTCGTTCTGCTTCAACCCTCCGCTGATCACGTAGATTTGCAAAGGCCCGGCGCACACCTTCGAGGAAGGATGCTTCGTCCTGGACTTTTTCATCGAGGGGGAGAGCCAGACGACGGAAAGCAAGGAGATTCTCGTAAAATTTCGAGAGCTCGGTCAGGTCACTTGCACAGACCGAGGCGAGGAGTCGAGTGTGGACGATACAGCGCCGAGTCCATGCGACATTGAGCACGGTGAGGATGCATCCCAGGGTGAGAGTTACCGCTTTCGGAAGCAGTGACTTCCACCAGCAGAACGCAATCCCGCACATGATGCACGTGATGATGCAAACGATGGTTAAATACATAGCCCGTTTCGACGAGTGATCGCTAATGAAACGGGCAGTGCTGACCGGGTGTGTGTCGGTCCTGACTCGGTTCATCCACCACGTTGTAAAGCCATTTCCAGGCCGTGAGTCCGCGAGATAGTGTGCCTGCAGGAGGTGTTGTCCGGTGATGTTCATTTGATGTTCTCCGGAAAAAGTTATATCATAAAATTGATGACTATTCAAGATTATCAAAAACTTGAAATACCTGATTCACCAGGCGTTTATTACTTTAAAGAAGGTGAGACAGTTTTGTATATTGGTCGGGCTACATCATTGGCCGACCGAACACGTAGCTACTTTGCAAAAGACTTAATCGCGACCCGCGGTCCACATTTTGTCGATATGGTCACTCGGACGACTGAGCTCTCGTGGGTGCAGGCAGATTCAGTGCTGGATGCGATTGTTCTTGAAGCCAATGCCATTAAGACGTATTCACCCTATTACAATACCAAGGAGAAAGACGATACGAGTTTTGACTATGTTGTGATTACCGATGAGGTGTTTCCACGCATTGTCCTTGTTCGTGAGAAAGATCTTGAAAATGGAGACTTCACCCTGCCACGTAAGTATTCTTTTGGCCCGTTTGTGCATGGCCCAGCGATTCGTGAAGGGTTAAAGATAATCCGAAAGATATTTCCATATCGTGATCGTTGCGAAGTGCCAGACGCTACAAAACAGACGAAACCGAAAAAATGTTTTAATGCACAAATCGGACTTTGTCCGGGTGTCTGTGTAGGGGCGATTACCAAAGAGGTGTATGCGCAAAATATACGACACATTGTTTTGTTTTTTCAGGGCAAGAAAGGTGAACTAATCCAGGACCTGACTCGAGAAATGAACGCATATGCCAAAGAGCTTCACTTTGAGGAGGCACACGAAATCAAAAAAACTATTTTTGCACTCACTCATATCCGAGACTCAATGCTCATTCGAAGTGAATCAGAAGTTAAGCGTACACTGACGCCTTCTGCACCAGCGGCTCGTCTGCGTATTGAAGCGTATGACATTGCCCATACAGCCGGACGAGGAACAGTCGGTGTGATGACGGTGATCGAGGATGGAGTGGTCTCGAAAAACCAGTACCGTATGTTCAAGATCAAAAGCGGAAAAGGTAATGATGATATTGCCAACACCCGAGAAATCGTCTCTCGACGACTTGAGCATCCAGAATGGCCGTTCCCGAATTGTATTGTCGTTGATGGTGGGGAGCCGCAGCGTTCGAGTATATTGAAGCTGCTTGCCGAGACTCATTTTGATATTGAAGTAGTGGCAGTGACGAAGAATGATAAACACAAACCTGAGAAGCTCCTAGGGAATCAGGAATTTATCAAAGTGTATGAAAAAGAAATAGTCCTCGTCAACAGTGAAGCTCATCGTTTTGCGGTAAAGTATCATCGTAAAACTCGAGCCAACACCTTTCTTACACCTCGCGCGAAGCGTTCATAAACAGGTAGTCACCCGAGGTGCAATATTTAGGATAGAATTAGACTCATGATACGAGTAGGAGTCTTGCGTGGTGGTCCATCTTCTGAATACGAAGTCTCGCTCAAAAGTGGCGAGCATGTTTTGAAGTCGCTCAATCAAGAAAAATACATTCCCGTTGATGTCTTTATCGGGAAAGACGGTGTATGGCGTATCGATGGGATGGTAGTCACGCCAGATATGCTTCATCGCAAGATTGATGTCGCTTTTAATGCTCTTCATGGTGAGTATGGTGAAGATGGACAGGTGCAACATGTTCTTGACCATCATGCGATTCCGTATACGGGTTCTGGTAAAGTTCCTTCAGCTCTTGCGATGCACAAAGCACATACGAAAGATGTCTTGAAGCGTTTCGGAGCAAAAGTGAAGTTTGCCCTGCATCGACTCGTACACAAAAATGAGCACACGCGGGATTTTGTGATCGATCTATACCGCACATTTCCTCATCCAGCAATCATCAAACCAGTCTCGCTGGGTTCATCGGTAGGAATATCTATTGTTCACTCTGTAGATGAACTAGACCGGGCGCTCACTCGTGCTTTTGAGGTGAGTGATCAGGTGCTGGTCGAGGAATACATCAAAGGGAAGGAAGCAACGGTGGGGGTTGTGGAAGATTTTCGTGGGCAGTCACTGTATTCACTTCCGCCAGGAGAAATTATCCCTCATGCACACAAGCGATTTTTTGATTATGAGGCGAAGTACGAAGGGGCGAGTGATGAGATATTTCCAGGTAACTTTTCTCGTGACGAGGTGGTGGAACTTGAATCGGCTGCTCGTGAGGTACACACTATACTCGGTCTTGATCACTACTCGTGTTCGGATTTTATCGTCACTCCGCGTAGAGGAATCTACTTTCTCGAAGTTAATACACTCCCTGGTCTCACGGGTGAATCACTCCTCCCAAAAGCTCTTCGCTCAGTAGGCTCTTCACTTCCGGAGTTCGTCGAACACGTGCTACAATTGGCACATGGAAAATAATATAACACCAAACACTGTGCCAGCTGGAGCACAGTTAGTGGGAATATATCCTACATTCGGTCAGCATGTGAGCAGCACCCTTAGTTTATTTAAGAAATATTTTTATGAGATTGTTGGAGTGCTTGTCGTGATTGCCCTGGCTTCTCTTGGTCAGTCAATAATGGCAGACATGTTGAAGTCGTCTTCAGAGTCAGATCACCTCTCAACCCTCCTTCTCTTCAATCTTCTTGCAGGTACAATCATTGCGACGGTTGTTCAGTTTGTTCTCGGGTATGCACTTGTGGCCTATATACATAAACGCGAAAGTGGCTTACAGACAACCGCCACTGATGAGGCCCTCACTCTTACAAAAGGCATCTTCTCACTTATCTGGATATCAATTATCGGTACAGCGCTTTCGTTCGCTGGCTCAGTACTCTTTATTATCCCTGGTCTGCTCTTGAGCGCAGTAATGTATCTCGCCCTCACTGACTATATTGTCTCTGGTCGAAAAGGTATGCGAGCGATTGCGACAGCCATGACACTCCTCCGTGGTAAGTTTTGGGTAACCTTTGGTCACTTTCTCGGTCTTGGTGTGATTATGGTTATTTGTTTCTTTCTGGTGGCGATAGGGCTAGGAATTGTCGCAGGCAGCTTGGGAATTCCATATCTTGCTGCTGGTTTTGTGGCGCTTGTCTCTAGTATGGTTACCGTGATAGTTCTTGTTTACGTCTATACGTGGTATCAAGCTCTTGTGGGTGCAAAGAAGTTTGAACTCGGTGGTAATCTTGAAACTGCAATAGAGACCACGCTCACTCACCAGAAGAAGTGGTACTATCTTTCGTTTCTTTCAGTCCTCATTATGCCAGTACTACTGGGAAGTATAGTCCTTGCTTCACTTAATACTGCACGTATGAAGGGACTTGAGGCACAACGCAGACAACAGATGATGGTAGAAGACTATCAGCGACAAATTCGGATTGATATGATGCAAAATCAGGAATCTCCTGCAGATGAACGCATTCCGCTCGAAACGCTTGATGAAGCCCGGTAAACAATCCACACGAAAAACTACAGGGGTGTACTCAAGAGAAATCTTGGTACACTTTTTGTGTGTCTCGTGTTCAAAGTGGTGGACGATCGCCGACATACACATGACTCCACGAACTCGCCTCACGTGTCCGTGGTGTGCCTTCACTCAGACATTTGTGGATAAATCTCCACAGAAACTACCTTCCGGATCTATTGAAAAACGACAGAAATAGGGTATAGTTGGCAGAATAGATACAGAAAGTAGATGTCGGCGTAGCTCAGTTGGCTAGAGCGTGGGACTCATAAGCCCAAGGTCGGTGGTTCGATCCCACCCGCCGACACATCGTGAGGTGGAGCAGAGCAAACTGCTTTGCTCTGCGTGGGGGATCGAAGGCCAGAGTCATGTCGAGCTATGCGAGACAGACGAGGCGGGGTAGCGACCTTTTACGAAGTAAAAGAGTTGTGACCGATCCCACCCGCCGACACATCGTGAGGTGGAGCAGAGCAAACTGCTTTGCTCTGCGTGGGGGATCTAGACAATTAAAAACCACCCGTATGGGTGGTTTTTGTTGGAAGCGACGGATTGTAGTTACTTAAACCACCGTGCCTTCCACGCTTTCATCATCTCGATTTCTTTTGTCTGTGCCGAGATAATTTCATCAGCGAGTTTCAAGAGCTCTGGTCGCTTTGAGTGTTCGAGCACTTCTTCAGCCATCGCTACTGCTCCTTCATGATGAATAACCATCTCATCCAGGAAAGCGGCATCAAAAGCATCACCACGCTTTCCTTCAAGTCCCTCTACCATGTCACTCATCATGTGAGACATGTTTCCGTGACCTTGCCCCATCATCGTGCAGTTTTTACCTCCGTGTCCGCTGAGTTTGTTCATCATCGGGCAAGCACCACTCCGTACAAGAAGTGCGCCAATGACTATGCCTGCAACGACTCCTCCGACTGCAATAAGAATATTTTTTTTGTCCATGAATGTTATGTTAGTAGTCAATAAAATTAAACGTTTATTTGATCAAGATAAGAGAAAACCCAGTAGAGTGACTAGTAGGCCTTGGTATTGAGTATGCCTCGGGAGAATGCCCACTGTAGTGGAGAAGGGACGGTATCTGCTTGGATTGGTCTTTGTGGTGGGCTATATGAAATAGAGAGGGTCCGTGCTAGTACAAGACGTCGTAATGGTATGAAGACGAGGGTGAGGGCAAATATAAGAAGGAACGTATGTGACCAAGCTTCAAAGTGTCCGAGTATTGTGTTGCTACAGGTACGTTCGACGTGGTTTGAGAACGGGCACGAGAGGGAGGTGTCTGCGTGATGGCCTGAATGGAAGAGAGAGATAAAACCAAAGCCAGCTGTGATTGTAACGCAGAGAAGGAGTACAGTAGCGATGAGCGTGTGTACACGATGCATAGATTTATTGTAGTACCTGTAGCTTGCGCGTCAACCCACCTTGCACTTTTTACCAAAAATAGTACTATTTACATCGTAGGTTTTTGGGCCCTTAGCTCATCTGGTAGAGCACCGCTTTTGCAAAGCGGGGGTGGCAGGTTCGAGTCCTGTAGGGTCCACAGCAAGAAAAAACATCCGCATGCGCGGGTGTTTTTTCTTGCTGGCTGGGTATTACAGGACTCGAAAGCCGGAGCGCGACGGCGCGAGGCGGGGTCGCGGGCGAGCACAGCAGTGCGAGACCTGTGACCGAGGCCTGTACATTCCACAATAGTTGACAAATAGATTACAAGTGATATAATAAATTGAGATAGTCGAAAATGGGTACAGCATAAAGTAAAGATAATCTCTTTGTTTTATGCTGTACCTGCTTCAAAAGCAGCGACAGTTGCTTGCAACTATGCAAGTACATACAGAAGGAGTAAAGAAAGTATGTATAGACTACCGCTCATTAACATGTGCAATCGCGAGACAAACCGTCTACCAATTGCAAAAATCGTAAAAATACTTGGTTGTGAAGTGACACCACCGATCGAACTTCGGAAAAGTGCTTCCGAAATACCGCCCAGCACAAAGTTCTTCGTGTATCACTACACGCAGGACGAGCTAGGTGGCGCACCTAGTCTTGGTAAGAACAAGTTCATCCTCGTTGAAGCGGATGGGCTAAAAGAAAAAGTTCTTGATGAAGGTGAGGCTTCCGGTTACACCGTCCACTCCGGACTCGGTTTCTTGAGTTTGAGTGTAACAGGTAAGAAGCTCGGGCGTTTTGCTTTCTATTGCTCATCCAGTCCTAAGATCGAGCGTGAGACGTATGAATGCCAAAATAAACGCTTCGTGAAAATACTTGTTGAGGATCACGCTAGAGGTGTCTACTAACAGCTAGTGACGCTTTGAAGGGCGTTCGATAAATTCTTCAAACCCAGACAATTCGGTCTGGGTTTTATTATTTCAAAATTTCTCTTAAATATTTCATCTCCTTCACAGGCTGGTTCAGAAAAATAAAACTGAAGTCCACCACTCACTCCCGGTGAAGAATACTGAAATCAAAACTTTGACATATACCGCTATATGGTGTATTATATGAATTATATGACATATCACATGTCAAAACTTAATACCGCTCCAAACGAACTCCACTATTCATGGAGTGATCTGTCGTTCGTGTGTCGTTGTAAGTGCTAAACTACTCGTTCAGTATTTAAAACGCCACATGTGTGGCGTTTTATTTTGCTCTTTGGTAAACACTTCAAGCAGGAAAGGAAGTTACATGAAACAAAAAAGAAAAAATCCGATTCACTATCTCTTCGGCAAAATGTGGAGATACTCAGAGGGTAATCGAAAGACAGTGATTCTCTTCTGGTGTATGTTCGCCCTCGCAAGTCTTGTCCCGCTCTCACTAGAACCGTTGGTCATAGCGAGAATTATGGATACGGTTCAACAAGAAGGGGTGACGGAAGCTAACCTTCCAAGACTCTTTCTGTATTTGGTCGCATCACTTGCTTGCACGTTTGTGTTCTGGTCGCTTCATGGGCCAGCACGAGTGATGGAAATGAATAATGCGTTTTTACTCCGTATGAATTATCGCCGATTTTTCCTAAACGGCGTCATGCATCTACCGATGCAGTGGCACAATGATAATCATTCTGGTGATACGATTGATCGAATTGAGAAGGGAACTAGCGCTCTCTATCTGTTCTCTGAAGAGACATATGAGTTGCTGTATACTTTCGCAAATCTGATCATCTGTTGCGCGGTCTTGGCATTCTTCAGTCTAACAGCTGGAGCACTCGCGCTTGTGTTTCTGGTCATCTCAGTTCTGATAACGATCAAAATCGACACGATTCTGGTAAAGAATTATGCCGAAATTTCGCGGGGTGAGAATAAGGTATCGCAGGCAGTCTTCGATGCACTTTCAAATATCACTACGGTGGTAATTTTGCGGATTGAAAAACTCGTCCTGAGTTCTATTGTCAGCAAAATGAGAGATCAACAAGCTCTGACCTTTCGCACAAACAGACTTAGCGAAACCAAATGGTTCCTGACTAGTATGTGCTGTGCACTGATGACGGCGTCGGTGCTTGGGCACTATTTCTGGACTCTCTCGAACAGCAATGCACCAGTGCTCATCGGAACGGTGTATTTACTTATGTCGTATCTGAAGCGAGTTAACGAGGTATTCTTCCGTTTCACTAGTTTCTACTCGAATATTGTTAAATGGAGAGTGCGTGCTCAAAATGCAGAACATGTTGCAGAGAATTTCGCTCAGCGTAGTTACGATACTGGCGAACTTCCGCACGGGTGGCAAACTATCGAGATCAAATCACTCGGGTTTGCCTATCCGGACTCGCGCTCCGCACCGCTAACAGATATCTCGATGTCTCTTACAAGGGGTAGTCGGGTTGCGTTTGTTGGTGAAAGCGGCAGTGGTAAGACAACACTTCTTAAGCTGATTCGGGGACTCTTTAAGCCGAAGACTGGTGAAGTGTGGGTCGATGGTGTTCGCTGTCAGAATGGATTTGAAGACTTTTGTGATTCTGTGGCACTTGTGCCTCAAAATCCGGAAATATTTCAAGCGACCATTTTACACAATATCACTCTCGGAGCCCAATACACTGAGGCGCAACTTGCCGAGGCACTCCGAATCTCACGATTCGATTCAGTCATTCCACTTCTTCCGAAAGGTCTCGATTCACTTGCAACTGAAAAAGGTGTTAATTTGTCTGGTGGTCAGGGTCAGCGTCTCGCGCTTGCGCGGGGGTTGCTCGAGTCCGCCGATAAACAAATTGTTGCTATCGATGAACCGACGAGTGGTTTGGATTCATTTACTGAGAGGCAGATCTATGAGAGCTTCTTCAGAGCTTTCGAGGGAAGGTTGGTGATATCAGCTTTGCACAAGCTCCACCTCTTGCCACTCTTTGATCACATATTTGTCTTCGAATCAGGACAAGTCATTGCTTCTGGAACACTTCCAGAACTCTTGAATTCATGCCCACAGTTTAAACGTATGTGGGATGCTCATGGTGGGGAATAAACCCCACACGTTTTACAGAGCCCGGAATTTTGATTCCGGGCTTTTTATATAAGAAGTTCCTGAGCTTATCCACACTCAGCTCTTGTAGGTGAACGATTGTTCACCTATACTCAAAACTATGAATGATCGCTTTCAAAAAATATTTGCTTTCTATCGTGAGTCAAAGCGTATGCCGAGCTACTCTGAGATCGGCGAGCTTCTCGGGCTCAAGTCTAAAAATGCGGTCTTCCGACTCGTGCAAAAAATGCTTGAAGAAGGGCTCGTAGCTAAAGACTCTCTCGGACGGCTCGTCCCGAAAAGTTTTGGAAATTTGAAGATGCTTGGTCTTGTGGAAGCTGGGTTTCCTTCGCCAGCAGAAGAAACTCTCGATGATACGATGAGCCTTGATGAGTGGCTTGTCGAAAAACCTGAAGCTACCTACATGCTCAAAGTAAAAGGTCTCTCGATGAAAGATGCAGGTATCGTGGAAGGAGACATGGTGATCGTCGAGCGAGGCCGTGCACCTCGGCTTGGAGAGATAGTGATCGCTGATGTCGATGGTGAATACACGATGAAGTATTACCGCAAAGATCCAAGCGGACGAGTCTATCTCGAGGCAGCCAATGAAGACTATGATGATATCTACCCAGAAGGAGAGCTCAAGGTCGTGGCGGTAGTAAAAGCGGTGATACGTAAATACTCCAAATAATATGTTTGTACACAAAAAACGTCTCAATGAATTCGTCGGTCGTGATAGCGGGTTCCTATACCCAGAGTATCGTCGAAATTTCCGACTCTGCATCTCATCGTGCACAAAAGTAGTTAGGGAGTGGAAAGTCACCAATCGCTTTTTCTCTTTTACTTTGTATCTCTAGAACTTCAGTATGAAGAATACATTCTCTCCATGGATTCTCCATCTCGACGGAGATGCGTTTTTCGCCAGTGTGGAAGTAGCTCTACGGCGTGAACTCGTCGGTAAGCCGGTCGTGGTCGGTGGTGATCGAGGTATCGCCTGCGCGATGAGCTATGAAGCCAAAAGACTCGGGGTGGTGCGAGCGATGCCGTCTTTCCAGATTAGGAAGTTGTTTCCGCAGGTGATTATCCTCCCCTCCAACTTTCACTTGTATGAATTATTTTCTGAACGGATGTTTCGTATCGTCGAACGATATACTCCGTACATTGAGCGTTATAGTATTGATGAGTGTTTTGCTTGGTTCGATTCTCGGTTTACTTCTGTAGATTCTGTGCTCACTTGTGCACGTAATATACAAAACGATATTCATCGTGAACTCGGGATTACGGTGACATGTGGTATTTCGTGCTCAAAAGTTTTAGCGAAGGTCGCTTCAAAGCAACGCAAGCCGAATGGTTTTACCTATCTACCTCTCGAGAAGAGTGCGGGTGTACTCTCGTGTCTGGATATCGGTAGTGTGTGGGGAATCGGCGGAGAGACTTCACAAAAATTACGCGGGTACGGGATCAGTACCGCACAGGATTTCGTAAGTCGTAGTCGAGAATGGGTGTACCAGGCTCTCTCTAAACCATTCTGTGAGATTTGGCACGAGCTGAGAGGAGAATCAGTTTTACTGTTTTCATCGGAATATGAACCGCAGAAATCTATTTCAAACACTCGCTCGTTTGGGTTTACAAGTTCGGAAGAGTCGTATATCTATGCCGAGCTTTCAAAAAATATTGAGAATGCTTGTAAAACATTGCGCAAGCAAAAACTTGTTACCCGACAGTTTTCAATTTTTCTTAAAACAAAAGAAGGTCGTTTTATCACTCGCGCCTGGAAATGCATTGTTCCGACATGTTCACCAGAACCAATACTTCAGATCGTGAGACGCGCTTTTACTTCTCTGTGTACTCAGGCAGTAACAGTGAAAGCGACAGGTATCACTTGCAGCGATTTAGTCTCCACTGGGTTTGGACAGGATTTATTTGGCTATTCTAAAAAGGCAGAGGTGCATGATCAAGTTCACCAAATCACAGATACTCTAGATCATCGTTTTGGTGCCTACAGTGTGGTCATGGCTTCAAGTCTGGCTAGTCTCGTGGTGCAAAATAAGAAGGGCGGTGAAGTGTCCTCGTACAGCAAGACTCGTCCGCTGTCTCTGCCCTGCATGGGAAATGTATTTTAGGGTACACTGATATCTGTATGAAAGAGAAAATAATCTGGGTGTGTAGTGCTGTACTTGTTGCCGGAATACTCTGGCACTTTGTTGGATCTTCTCGCTACTCGCCAAATCCTCATCGCCGAACGGGAGTCGTGGTGGCTTTTGGGGATAGTTTGACTGCTGGCTACGGTGTGAGTGAAAGTGAGAGCTATCCTGCACTCCTCACAGAGGAGCTCCGCACACGAGGGTATCGCTATACACTTGTGAACAAAGGGGTGAGTGGTGACACTACCGCCGACGCTCTCAAGCGCCTCGATGAAGTCATTGATGAAAAACCAGAAGTCGTGATTCTTGTTCTGGGAGGTAACGATATGCTCAGAAATGTACCGGTCGGGCAGACTGAAGCCAATATGCGAACACTCATTGAGCGCCTTCAAGCAGAAAAAGTGCTAGTGGTACTTGGAGGTATGCGTTCGATCAAGCTTGGGAGTGCGGATCGTCCTGCCTTTAACGAACTCTATCCGAGATTGGCTGAGGAGTACGACGTGCCTTTCATCGAGTACTTTCTTGAAGGGGTAGCTCTCAATTCTAGTCTTAAGATCGCCGATCAGATCCATCCGAACGCCGATGGTTATCGTAAAATTGTCTCCGACCATGTACTACCAGTCATGAAGCAAGTCCTTCGAAAAGATGACTAATATGCTATGATATAAGCCTATGAATCCAAATACTGTTAAAGAAAAACTAAAGAAATCGCAGGAGTGGCTCGTGGCTGAATTTGGTGGAATCCGAACCGGCCGAGCAAACCCTGCTATTCTCGATGGAGTTAAAGTATCTTCGTATGGAGATATGGTTCCTCTCAATCAAGTCGGGAGTATTACCATTGAAGAAGCTCGGACGCTTCGTATTTCTCCGTGGGATATGTCAGTGGCGAAAGAAGTAGAGCGTGCCATTATTGGCTCAAATCTCGGCCTCTCAGTGGTCACTGACGACAAAGGTTTGCGAGTGATTTTCCCTGAGCTCACTGGTGAGCGACGTGAACAGTATGTAAAACTCGCTAAAGAGAAGCTCGAACAGGCAAAAATTCAGGTTCGCCAAACACGAGGTGACGTCGTGAAGGATCTTGAAAAGCAGAAAAAAGCTGGCGGTGTCAGTGAAGACGATGTTAAGCGAAGTGAGAAAGACCTCCAGAAGTATGTTGATGAAGCGACAAAAGCCCTTGATGAATTGTTTGCAAAAAAAGAAAAAGAAATTCGCTCATAATCAACCATGATCTCCATCATCCTCCTCTTTATTGTCGTTATCTCGGTTCTCGTCTTTGTTCACGAACTTGGACACTTCTTGGTCGCAAAGAAGTCTGGAATCCGAGTCGATGAGTTCGCTGTCGGTTTTCCTCCGCGTATCTATTCAAAAAAAGTAGGGGAGACTACCTATTCAATTGGACTCATCCCAGTTGGCGGATATGTAAAGATACATGGCGAGAATCCTGAGGAGAATACCAGTGGTGATGCTGATGCGAGTCGGTCTATCGGTGCAAAGAGTCGCTGGATACAAGTGGCGGTACTCGTTGCTGGTGTTACATTTAATGTGATTTTTGCCTGGATGCTCTTCACGGTGAGTTACATGATCGGTTTTGATCGCGTTCCCGAGGCACATCTAATGCCATATGCTACGAACTCTCGAGTCGTGATTGTTGCGGTGGCCTCAGGAACTCCAGCTCATAGAGCAGGAATAAAACCAGGAGATGCGGTGCTCAAGGTCTTTAATGCAAGTACAAGTAAACTCTATGTCGAGGCGCCGACTGCTTCAGAGCAGGTACGTCTCTCGATTCAGGGGTCACAGGGCAGTCCGGTCGGTTTTGAAATGTTGCGAAATAAGGAGAATGTCTTTGTCTCAGCTTCGCCTGAACTCGTCGGAGAACGATTTGTTATCGGTGTAGAGCTTACTGAGGTGGCACGAATCCGTCTGCCGTTTTATAAAGCTCCGATCGAAGCTGTGAAGACTACCTTCTATGGTATAGTGCGCACGGTTGAAGGGTTGGCTGGCTTCGCGATGCAGGCTTTCAAAGGCGACGGTGATTTCTCAAATATTTCTGGACCAGTGGGGATTGCACGACTCGTGAAAGACGCGGCAAGTACTGGGCTTTCAGAATTGTTTGGTTTCGTAGCGATTATTTCTATCAATCTTGCTGTGCTTAACATGGTGCCGTTCCCGGCGCTTGATGGTGGGCGAGTGCTCGTAGTGGCAGTGGAGGGTCTTATCCGTCGATCGATAAAACCAGTGATTATTAACTGGATAAATATCGTTGGCTTTGGACTTCTCATGCTTTTGATGCTGGTGATTACAATCAAAGATATTCTTAAAGTGGTACGGTAAGAAAAAGCGGCGCCCTTCGGGCGCCGCTTTTTAAATCTACAAAATAATGAAAGAGCGCCGGCACGTGCATTGCACGGCCGGCGCCTCGATAGTTCCCTGGTTATCCCGGGAATAGCCCTTCAAATATTAGGGCTGCGAGTTTTTCGGGGTTCATCATATCCAGGGCGGATACGACGAGCCCGTCAGCAAGCCGGACCTGACCGGTCCGGATGGATCCGCTCTCGGCGGTCTCCCCTCCTGCAGGGTGGTTCATCCATTCACTATTATACCACGCCCGCAGTAAAAAGCAAGTACCTGCTACAGGCCTGCGACTTAGCCTGTACGTAAAGTTAACAGACATAGAGTTCTCATGTACACTAGCTGTATAACTATATTTCAATGCTCCAGAGCACCATCTTCACTAAAGTTCGAAAAGAAGCGCCAGCGGACGAGGTCTCAAAGAACGCACAGCTCTTGATCCGAGCGGGGTTTGTACATAAGCATCTCGCTGGTGTGTATGAGTTTCTACCCCTGGGACTTAAAGTACTTTCAAAGATAATTGGAATCATCCGCGAAGAAATGAATGCGGTCGGTGGCTCGGAGTTATTGCTCACCGCTTTACAAAATCCTGAACATTGGCAGAAAACAAATCGTTGGTCAGACGAGGTGGTGGATAACTGGTTCAAGACAAAGCTTGCCAGTGGTTCAGAGCTCGGCCTCGGTTTTACTCACGAAGAGGCAATCACACCGCTTCTCAAAGAATATGTTTCGTCATATAAGGATCTTCCGCGTCTCGTGTATCAGTTTCAGACAAAGTTCCGTAATGAAGTTCGAGCCAAGAGTGGTATTATGCGCAGTCGTGAGTTCATCATGAAGGATCTCTATTCGTTCGCCAAAGATACTGCTGAGCATCAGGTGCTCTATGATAAGATGCGCGATGCCTATGTAAAAATATTTGATCGCCTCGGAATCGGTCATAAGACGTATGTTACCTTTGCCTCTGGTGGAAGTTTTGCAAAGTATTCTCATGAGTTTCAGGCGCTCACCAGTGCTGGAGAGGACATTGTCTATGTCCATGAAGGGAAAAAGATCGCGATCAATAAAGAAGTACTCACTCCAGAAGTGTTGACTGATCTTGGTGTGCAGGAATCTGAACTGCGTGAAGAAAAAGCCGTTGAGGTCGGAAACATTTTCTCACTCGGTACGCGTTTTTCTGAAGCGCTCGGCCTCATGTATAAAAATGAAAAAGGCGAATCAGTACCTGTCGTGATGGGAAGTTATGGTATTGGCCCAGCTCGAGTGATGGGAACGATTGTGGAACTTTTGGCGGATGAGAAAGGTCTGGTGTGGCCAGCAGAGGTTGCGCCATTTGATGTGCATGTGATTCGTCTTTCAGATTCAGAACCAGTACAGACAGCTACCTCAGCTCTCGTCAAAGATCTTGAGTCACGAGGTTTTGAGGTGCTGGTAGATGATCGTGATATGCGCCCAGGAGAGAAGTTTGCCGAAGCAGACATGATCGGCATTCCGCACCGAGTCGTCGTGAGTGAAAAATCACTCGCCGCTGGTGGAGTGGAGTACAAAGCTCGCACGGGCAACGACGCAGTGATCTGCACTCTAGAATCGGTCTACACTAAACTCGGATAAATACATGAAGATCAGTGAATATATTGCTCGGGTGTATGAAAAATTCAGCCATGATATTGGTATTGATCTTGGTACTGCAAATACACTGGTCTATGTAAAGGGTCGAGGAATCGTCATCAATGAGCCTTCAGTGGTAGCGATCAATACCAAGACCGGTCGAGTGGTAGCGGTCGGTAATAGTGCCAAAGACATGCTCGGACGCTCACCAGCTCATATCGAAGTCGTCCGTCCGCTTGTCGATGGTGTGATCTCTGATTTTGAAGTGGCTGAGGAAATGGTGGCGTATCTTTTGAATAAAGCTGAGAATGATGGACGTAAACGTTTCTTTGGCCCGCGAGTCGTGATCGGTGTGCCCAGTCAGGTAACCAACGTCGAGACGCGTGCTGTTCGGGATGCAGCTCGAAGTGCTGGTGCGCGAGAAGTATATATCGTCGAGCAGCCGATGGCCGGGGCGATTGGAATCAACCTCCCCGTACATGATCCACTTGGTTCGATGGTCGTAGATATTGGTGGGGGGACGACTGACATTGCGGTTATCTCGCTTGGTGGCATCGTCCGCTCGAAGAGTCTGAAAATTGCCGGTGACCGTCTCAATGCGGACATTATCTCGTACGTTCGAAATGAATTTAAAATCTTAATCGGCTTGAAGACGGCAGAACGGCTCAAAATAGAAGTTGGAAAGGTGATTCCAAAAGACAAACCAGTCGAAGCGCAAATCAAGGGTCGCGATCTGGTCACGGGCTTACCCCGAGAGGTAGTGATTACCGATAGTGATATTCGAGAGGCGATTATCCCTGCACTCAATATGCTTATTGAGGCAGTGAAAGAAATACTCGAGACAACTCCGCCGGAAATTCTCGGTGATGTGATGCATCGAGGTATGTACCTGATCGGCGGCGGCGCTCTCATTGAAGGTCTTGATAAAATTATTTCAGACTATACAAAGGTTCCGGTGCATATTCCTGAAGATCCGCTGACGGCGGTCGTGCGTGGCACGGGGGTGATTATCGAAAATCTCTCAAGTTATCAGGATGTCTTAATCCCTAGTGATGAGGAATTTTCAAATTAAAAATCAGCATGTACGACGTAGTAAGCCTCGAGCGCTTTGGATTGTTCTCGCTACTTTTTCTGTACTCGCGATTCTCATTGCCGCCGGTTCATTCACCAAGTCGGTAATTACTGTTGTGATGGGGAATGGGTTTAAATACAAAGCTGAAAGCTCGTTTCTCTTTGGTGGTGCTTTTGCTCTTCTCCAAAGCAAGCAGGAATTACTCGTGGAGAATAGACGTCTTAAAGAAGAGATGGAGAAGCGAACGGTTGATATGCAGTTCGTCGATATCATTTTTGATGAGAATGAAGAGCTTAAGCGACTACTCGGCGCTCGAGATGGCTCTAAACATGCCGTCACGGCCCGTATACTTGCCCGACCACCACTCTCGCCAGTCGAGACAATTATTCTCGACCAAGGAAGTCGCGCCGGTGTGTCTGTGGGCGACGTTCTTATGTATTCAAAATTCGTTTTCGGTGAGATAAGTAGTGTTAGTGAAGAGACTTCGCAGGCAGTATTGTATTCATCGACACGAATGAAGCATACGGGACTCATCGGTAGTCGTAACATACAAGTAGAGTTGCGGGGAGTTGGTGCGGGCAATGTCGAGTTCGAACTCTCTCGTGATCTTGAGTTTTCAGTCGGAGACTCAGTGCGTAGTCCGGACAATCAGGGTGCGGTGTTTGGCACGATAGTTGATAAGCGTGGCCGAGCAACTGATCCTGTCTTTACTTACACTGTTCGTCCAGATCAGAACATACTTGAGCTTTCGTTTGTTGACGTCGTTTCGACACGTAATTCTACGACCACTCATGCTACTCGTCGCTAAACGTGTTCTCACTACCGTCGTCCTCTGTATAGCCTTGTTTATCTTGCCGTGGTGGGTAGTCATCTGTGGCGCCCTCTATGCCCTGATGCGTCACCCTTACTACGTGGAGATTTTTATAATCTCGCTTATACTTGATTCGCTCTATCTACCCGCAACATATCCTTTCTTTGAGCGATGGATATTCACCTTGAGTGCGGCAGTGTTGTTTGTGGTGGCACTCTCGATACAATCCTTTGTGTTGCGAAAGGCAGACTTGAGATACTAGTGATATGAAGAAACGTGCTCGCGAAGTCGATTTATTCCCCGATGAGGTGTTAATTGATTCCAAAAACCTCGCTAATTTAAACGAGCATCAACTCGAGGGTCGTTTCGATATGCCGCTATCGAAATTCTCATACCGTGCTCTTATTTTTGCAGTGAGTATGCTGGTGGCAGTATTTGTGATACGGCTGTGGTATCTACAGATCAATCGTGGCGAAGAGTTTCGTGAGCGTAGCGAAAACAATCGTCTCGAACATACAAAAGTATTTGCCGAGCGAGGAATCATCACTGATCGATTTGGTACTCGTCTCGCTTGGAACGTCCCACTTCCTGATGAGGAATTTGCCGGTCGCGAATATACAACTCTCCCTGGCGTAGCTCATGTGCTTGGTTTCGTCCGTTATCCGGCAAAAGACAGTGCGGGTAATTATTTTCGTAGTCTGTATGAGGGTGTCGACGGTGTGGAAAAAGAATATAATCAGCTCCTCACCGGGCGAGATGGGTTAAAAGTGGTTGAAGTGAATGCGCGTGGCGTAGAGCTCTCTGAGTCACGGCTCGAGCCCCCGCAAGACGGAAAAACACTCACACTTTCTCTCGATGCAGAACTAACATCGATGCTCCACACCTCGATACGTTCAATCGCTACTGAAGTGGGGTATCGTTCAGGATCGGCAGTGTTGATGAATATTCATACTGGCGAGATAGTCGCACTGACAAATTACCCAGAATACAATCCCAATGTCTTGATGGGACGCGCGTCGTCGACTGGCTCATACATCACAGATCCGCTGAAGCCTTTCTTGAATCGTGCTATTGACGGTGCATTTACTCCTGGTTCGATCATGAAGCCCTACGTCGCATACGGTGCACTTGTGGAGAAGATAATCAAGCCTGAGAAAGCTATTTTGAGTACTGGATCTATTTCAATACCAAACATTTACAATCCCGGACAAGTTTCGGTGTTTAACGACTGGAAGGCGCACGGTTGGGTAGACATGCGACGAGCGATAGCGGTTTCATCTAACGTTTATTTTTATGAAATTGGTGGAGGTTTTGAAGACCAGAAAGGTCTAGGTATTACCAAACTTGCACAGACGTTTCGTCTATTTGGCTTCGGTAGTCCGGTTGCTCCTGGAGGTTTTTTCGCTGGGGTGAGTGGGACGGTGCCAGATCCGGCGTGGAAGGCAAAAAATTTCAACAATGACCCGTGGCGCCTTGGTGATACGTATTTCACTTCGATCGGTCAGTACGGCTTTCAAGTGAGTCCGCTACAAGTAGTACGAGCAGTTGGTGCCATTGCCAATGGTGGCACGCTCGTTGCCCCGACACTTATCTACGGAGATACCGACACAAGCGCTGATATAAATCTCGGCCTTACTCCCGCATACCTTCAAGTTGTTCGAGAGGGTATGCGCATGACAATCACCGATGGTTCAGCCAAATCACTCAATGTTCCATATGTAAAAATTGCCGGTAAGACGGGTACAGCTGAGGTCGGTGTGCGTAAAGGATTCGTAAATACCTGGATTGAAGGATACTTCCCGTACGATAATCCACAGTATGCCTACGTAGTGATGATGGAACGCGGGCCCGACTCGACCCATCGAGGAGCAGTATCGGTGATGATTCAGGCAGTGCGATGGATCCACGAGAATCGACCGGCATATTTTGGTCTTAAGCCCAAAACTGAAGTGGTACCAGTTCAGAGTACTTCATCAAAGCCAATTATCCTTCCGTCAATTACCGAACCAATCAGAGTTGAGATAGAATAATAGCAATGAGCACTATCTATCAGTTCACACAGATTCCACTGGAGACTCTCTCTGAGTACAAAGATCGACCTCTTTTCCCATTTCTACAAAGTAATATTTACTTGTCATGGCAGGTGGCTCAAGGTCGCAGGGTAGAGGTGTATCGTGTGACAAATGAGCAGGGAGCGCTCATGGCGGTGTGCGCACTGATCGTATTTCCGTTTATGAAGTGGAACTACGGGTACATACCTTATGGTCCAGTGATTTTTGATTCTTCGCTTGATATGAGTGAGGTGGTGAAGTTCCTCCGCGGTCGCGCACAGTCGCTTGGACTCTTTTTTACGCGTATCGACAGTACGTACCTCACGGGTGAATCAAAACAAGAACAAGTAGCAGGTACTCTGGTGCCGCCTGCTTTCACGTACCTCTCGGCGGCCTTTCAACCACGAACGGAGTGGCTACTTCCACTCTCAAAGTCAACTGAAGAAATTTTTAAGTCACTTCACGAGAAGACTCGCTATGGGATACGCAACGCGCTCCGTCATGGTGTAGAAAGCGAAATCATCACCGATCAGTTTGAGGTGTATTTTGAGGATTTCTATCGTCTGATGTCGGAAACCGGTGCGCGAAACGGATTCCTCCTGCACCCGCGAGAATATTATCAGTCGATCTTCAAGACTCTGCCTGGAAATGGATTCCTTTCAGTGGCTCGCATCAACGGGGCGCTGCACACCATACATTTGTATTTTATCTTTGGTACTGTTGCACATTTTGTCTTTGGTGGCTCTGACTCAAGTGAGCGCAAGGCAAACCCACCCTATGCTGCACACTGGAATGCTATCGAGGAAAGTCATCGGCGCGGGCTCACGGCGTATAATTTCGGAGCGATCGACGAGACTCCCGGCTCAAAGTACGAATCATTGACCTATTTCAAGAAAAAATTTGGCGGATATGCGCTCTATCACACTCACGCGGGTGATATTGTCCTCCGGTACCCGCACTACGCTATCTTTCTTCTCCGACGACTGCAGTTCACGCTACGAGATTCGCTCAGACGGACGCTCACGAATCTATTGAGTAAAAAGAAAAAATAAGGTATAATACACCTACTAATATAAACATATGGCAGACGAAGCGCATTTCCTTACCCAAGAAAAGTTTAATGAATTGACTCTTGAACTTGAGAAACTCAAGCATGAAGAGCGTAAGAAGATTGCAGAAAAACTCCAGTATGCTAAATCACTCGGAGACTTATCTGAGAATGCTGAATATCAAGAAGCCCGTGAACAGCAGGCAGTCGTGGAAGAGCGTATTGCAAAACTTGAGTCAATGCTCAAGAACGCTCAGATCGTCAAAGACCGACACACAGACTCTGTGGGTATGGGTTCAACTATTGTCATTCAAAAAGTTGGCGAGTCTGCAACTCGGAAATTTAAAATCGTCGGATCAGATGAAGCGGATATGACCAAGGGTCAGCTTTCAAATCACTCACCGATCGGTGCAGCGCTTATGGGTAAAAAGAAGGGGGATTCAGTGGAAGTCAAAACTCCAGCTGGTAAGACTTCATATAAGCTTGTCAGTATTGAATAGGTGTCACGCGCTATTTTTTGAAAGCGAGGCACCTCCGGTGCCTCGCTTTCGTTTTACTACACATACATATACAATAGACATATCTCATAATACATATCACCATGGCCTCACTCGAAGAACTCAAAAAAGCCCGACTCGATAAACTTGAAGTGCTCAAGCGTGCAGGGATGGAGGCGTATCCAGCCCGCGTCCCCCGTGACTTTTCACTCGCTCAAGTCGCACGTACTCACGCTGAGCTCGCGACAAGCGGAAAGCAATTTGCCGTAGCTGGTCGAGTGCTCGCTATCCGTGGCCAAGGAGCAATACTTTTTGTGGTTTTGTATGACGGAACCGAAAAATTTCAGGCAGTCTTGAAGAAGGATCAGATGGAAGAGGTAAATTTCAACCTCTTTGGAGAGACGGTTGATATTGGTGATTTCATCTCGGTGACTGGTACAGCCTTTACGACTGAACGAGGACAGGCAAGTATTCTGGCCTTGAAGTGGCAAATGGCGACGAAGTCGCTCGCGCCACTGCCAGACAAATGGGCAGGCCTTGTCGATGTTGAAGAGCGCTACCGAAAGCGATATCTCGAGACGCTCACTGACTTTGAGGTTCGAGATTTGTTCTACAAAAAAGCGAAGTTCTGGGAAGTAACTCGACGGATTTTGAAAGATGCTGGTTTCCTCGAAGTCGAGACACCGATGCTTGAGCTCACAACGGGTGGTGCGGAAGCGACACCGTTCAAGACTCATCACAATGACTATGATCTCGATGTATTTTTGCGTATTTCAGTCGGAGAGCTATGGCAAAAGAGACTGATGGCAGGAGGATTTCCTCGAACATTTGAAATCGGTCGAGTCTTTCGAAATGAAGGTTCAAGTCCTGAGCACCTACAAGAGTTCACCAATCTCGAGTTCTACTGTGCCTATATGGATTATCTCGAAGGTATTACGTTTACTGAAGCAATGATCAAGACTGTGGCACAGGAGACTTTCGGCACACTCGACTTTTCAACTCGTGGACATACCTTCTCACTCGCAGGTACTTGGCCACGTATCGGCTATGTCGACACTGTACTCGAAAAGACTGGCATCGACGTGCTCACGGCCACCACAGAGGCAATGGAGGCAAAGCTCACTGAGCTTGGGGTCAAATACGAAGGTACGAATCGTGAGCGCCTCACCGACACGCTTTGGAAATACTGTCGAAAGCAAATCTCGGGCCCAGTCTGGCTTGTCGATGTACCAAAACTCGTCTCTCCACTTTCAAAAGCAAAACAAGACAATCCACTCCTGACTGAGCGAGTGCAGCTCATCCTCGCCGGAGCAGAGTGTACCAATGGCTTCTCGGAGCTCAATGATCCAGTTGATCAGCGTGAACGATTCTTGACCCAGCAAAAACTTCTCGAAGGAGGAGACAGTGAGGCGATGATGCCAGAATGGGAATTCGTCGAGATGCTCGAGCATGGTATGCCGCCAACATTTGGCTTTGCGTATGGTGACCGACTCTTTGCAATGCTCGCTGACCGTCCGGCACGTGAGATTGTCTTGTTTCCTCTGATGCGCCCAAAAGGTGAGCATAAGTAGTGTTTGACACACTACTTTTTGTGTAGTATACTATACATAGATATGAGCACCTCGACATGTCTCAAATGGCAGGAAGTATTCTCTTTGACCGAAAGTCTTTGAGAATGGGCTGAAACCCCCTGATTTGAAAAAGAGGATAGTAACGTGAATTGGTCAAGATCAAACATAAATTGGTTTCGAACGGTCTACTCGAAGTCTGCGGGTATCAACTTCGAGACCATTGAGCGGGAAGTTGCTCGGTGGAAACGTGCGATCCGCATGTGCTATCAAGCATTCTACTTGTTACTCTCACTCTCTGTTGCTAGTGTTGTCCACTACTCGTATTTTTCAGAAGTCAGTAGTGAAGTTCGTTATATGGTTGTTGGCAACGTGATGATTGCGATCGTGGTTACCATGTTCGGTGGGCTATGCTTGCTTCTTTGGCTCTTCAATAAGGAAAAAAACTCCTCAACAAAGATTGAAGAGTTTAACTCAGCTTGGTCAAAGATGTGTGAGATTGCTGGAGATGATCCAGACGAAAGGAGTGTCGTCCTCCGTATCTCTATAGCGGTTCACGAAAGCTTGAGGCTCCAGCAGGAGATTGAAGTTCTTAAAAAGTCGGGCGATTGGAGAATTCCTGGAATGAGGGAAAGCTTAAACGCTTTGGAAAGGCATGATGCCTTCATAAACAGGACGATTAGTTTTCTGGATACTGTAGGCATTCTGGTGCATCGAGGTGATTTATTCCATGCGGCTAGTCGTGGAGAATTGCTCGAATTCCAACTTGTGAGGTAAGTTTTTATACCGGCGCGACCTACAGTCGCGCCGGCTTTTTGTATTCGGAAAAATTATCATATACTGACAGTCCTACTCCCATGTCGACAACAATCGTCTTATTTGGCTTCACCGGTGACCTTGCTCAAAAAAAGCTCATCAAAGCTCTTCACGAGAACTTCGTCGCCAAAACCCTCGAGAGTCCGGTTTTTGTTGGCGTGCACCGACGAGACTGGAGTGATGAGCAGGCTCGGGAATATATACGAGAGCTTATCGGAGCTACGGCTGAGAAGGCCTACCTCGATGCATGGCGCTTTGTTCGTGGTCCACTCGAAAAGCCCGACACCTTCAGTGAACTTTCAAAGACGATTCTTTTAAATCAGAAAGCTTTAAAGCGGGTACTGTTTCATATTGCTCTACCAGTCAGCTCATATGATGAAATCATCGAGGGTCTTCGGCGTGAACTCAGCTCTGGTCTCGCGACAGTAGCGGAGAGCTGTTGTCTGTTATTTGAAAAGCCATTCGGCGACGATCTCATTACGAGTAAGAGATTGTTTCTAAAGCTTGAGCGCTTTCTTGATGAGAAGCAACTCTTTCTTGTCGATCACTATCTCTTTAAGCCAGGTGCTCAGACGCTTGCCCAGTATATTCCTGACACACGCACGCCAGTGCGAGTTCATCTGAAATTACTTGAGAATTCAGTGGTGGGGAATCGGTGTACATTTTACAACCCGGCTGGTGCACTTAAGGACGTTGGGCAAAATCATTTGCTTGAGCTCGGTGCACAGTTTGGTGCACAGTTCATCAAAACCCCCCGAGATATCAAAAAGCGTCGAGAAGCTTTTCTCGAATCGCTCATTCCACTGACTCAAAAGACTATTAAGACAGCCTATACGCGTTCTCAGTACGCGGGCTACGAGTGTACAAACTTTGACGGAACGGGAAGTGATACTGAGACCTATTTTAAATTACACCTCCATAGTGCGCTCAAGCGTTTTGCCGGAACTGAATTTGTTCTTGAATCAGGAAAGGGTTTTGCTGAGGCGGTCTCGGAATGCGTCATTACTTTTGGCGACGGAGAGATTGTCACGATTCCACTGGCAACCCCAAAGCCCGCTGTCTCTGAATATGCCCAGATGTACCACGCCGCGTCCAAGGGAGACTTCTCATCTGCAGTTTCAAAAGCCGAGATCTTGGCAAGTTGGAAGGTGATTGATTCGGTCAAAAAATGGGAACGAGAAGTACCTCTTGGTACCTATGAGCAAGCGGTACAAAAGAAGGGGTAGTATTGACTATTTTTGTAAATAGTGTATAATTATATATGAAGCTGGATTGTATTCATTTCGTCTGGGTGCATGAGTGTGCGCCTGTAGAAGTGGAGTCTGATCCGGCATGTGAAAGACCAAAATACCCGTGGATGCTTCTAGTCCAATCGCAATTATCAAGTCAGCCTTCGTTTCTAAGTTTGAACGAATACACGCTTTGACCTGTGCTCATATGGGCCCTCGTATGTGGCACGTGATACCTGATCTTGCTGATAGAGTCGCTCATGCAGTCTTGAGTATGCCAAGGTTGCGACTCCATGTCAGTAACCAAGTTCAAGACAGGGATGCGTGGGTTAAACTCGCCCACAAGCTCCGCTCGAAGTGGGGTGTCTATGTGCTCTTCTCTTCGGGGAATCTGAGGGACATTAGCTCAAAAGCTGACCCAAAGGATTCTATCGCCTTCGTTGGAACTACTGAAGAAATTCAGCACTGTGGCATCCGAGAAGAAGAAGCGGTGAATGTTAGGGTGTTCGATTCCAGGAGTGTGGATGCAATGGTAGATGTGGAGGGATTTGTCCGTGGTAATTTAGTGTCACGGTATCAGTAGGTGGTGTCATCGGAATTTGCAATGTGCCGCCCGCGCGATGTCGCGGGCGGTTTTTTATTACTTATCCACAGCGAATACTTGTACGTGAACGAACGTTCACCTACACTGTATCCATACCAGTAACACACAATCATCATGAGTAAACACACCCTCGCTCGCGAATTAAACAAAGAAATCGAAAGACTCAACCGTGAGATTGACCTGCGAATACTTAAAGGCTTGTCATACAAGCGAGAGTCTCTGCGCCACCGATTTTTACTTAAACAGCTCCAGAGTATTTCAGTAGAGTCTCCATTTACGTCAGGTTTCTTTGGTAAGTTGGCCTCACGGTTCGCCCGATAGGTGAACTGCCTGTCTAGTTGTTTTGAGTCCTATCCCTTCGTATACTAGTGCTATATTCATAATCGTTAACTACCATGTTTGGAAACCTCAAAAATGCACTGATGCGAAAGATGATCGACCACCAGCTCAAGAAAAGTGGAATGAATATTCCAGACGAGCAGAAAGAGATGCTTCTCGAGATGATTGAGAAGAATCCTGAACTCTTTACAAAAATCTCAAAAGAGATCGAAGCTGGTGTAAAAGCTGGCAAAAATCAGATGGCGGTTTCGATGGAAGTAATGCGCAAGTACAAAAGTGAGCTCGAAGCCCTCAAACGCTCATAATCTTCATGTCAAAAAAAATACTTATTCTCCTCGGGCATCCACTCAAGGATTCGCTCAATGGCGCACTGCTCGATGCCTATGAAGCAGGGGCGCGCGAAGCGGGCCATGAGGTGCGTCGAGTCAATATCGGTGAGCTCTCATTTGACCCGATCTTGCGCAAGGCCTACCGAGAGATACAGGCTCTCGAGCCAGACCTCGTTGCTTTGAAAGAAAGTTTTAATTGGGCAGAACATATTGTGATCTCATATCCTACCTGGTGGTCATCAATGCCGGCACTCGTCAAAGGTCTTTTTGATCGTCTCTGGATTCCAGGTTTTGCCTACAATTTCCACAAGGAGGGAAGTTTCCTCAAGCGAAAGTTTACGTGGATTGCGCGTCTGAAGGGTCGTTCGGCACGGATTTTTATTACCTCGGATACTCATCCATTTTTCTTGTGGTTCTTGTATGGTGATACCTCGCGGATTCTTGCTGATGCGATTCTGGGATTTTCTGGAGTCAAAAGCCGAGTGACAAAGTTTGGTAGTGTGAAGTGGTCTGGTGAGGCGCGCAAAAAGAGTTGGATTGAAAAAGCTCGTCGTTTCGGAATGGCTGGGCGCTAGGGTGTGGGTGAGGGGTAGTAATGGAAAAAGCGCTGCGACTAGAGGGTCGCAGCGCTTTGGTGTATCTCGTCGTTGGGTCAGGAGACCATGCGAAACAAGACCTGAAAGAGAGGTTTGCTTTGAACCCCGGTAATCTTAAATCGTCCCCAAGCAATAAGCGTATACAAGACTGTGCCGCCCATGAAGAGAAGGAAGTAGACAACGCAAAGTGTGAGCATACCCAGAATCTGCACGGCACAAAGCCATGACCGTAGTGAAGAGCTCATCCTCTGTAGCGTACCATGGCCGGGAGTTATCTTTCAAAAACGACATTTTTCTGCTAGTGTTGTCTAGTCATGTCACTAAAAATTGGAATCGTCGGTCTCCCTAATGTCGGTAAATCGACACTCTTTAATGCGCTTACCCGCAAGAGTGTGCTTGTCGCCAACTATCCCTTCGCTACGATTGATCCTTCAGTGGGAGTGGTCGCTGTTCCTGATGATCGCCTCACCAAGCTTGCAGAGTTTTCTAAAACTCAAAAAGTCGTCCCCGCAGCGGTAGAGTTCGTCGACATTGCTGGGCTGGTGAAAGGTGCCTCAGAGGGGGAGGGACTTGGAAACCAGTTCCTCTCAAATATTCGTGAGACCGATGCGATCGCTGAGGTCGTCCGTATTTTCGAGGACGACAACATCATTCATGTGGATGGCAAAATAGACCCGATTAAAGATATCGAGGTCATCAATCTCGAGCTTGTGCTCGCTGACCTTCAGACAGTTTCAAAACGACTCTCAAATATTGGTCGTGAAGTAAAGGCGGGTAAAAAAGAAGCGGTGATCGAAGAAGGGCTTTTGAAGCGACTCGAGACAGCGCTCTTGGCAGGTAAACTTGCGGGTACGGTCACACCAGATGAATTTGAGAAGCCATTCTTGAAGTCACTACACCTCCTTACGGCAAAAAAATTCCTCTATGTGCTCAACAAAAAGACCGGCGGAGTGAATCTCGACGAGACTGGTGACGAGCGCTACACAAAACTCATTACATTTATCAAAGAAATCGGCGCAGATTACGTTGTGGTGGATGCGGGAATTGAGCAAGAACTTTCAGCTTTTGAGGGAACTGAGCGAGACGAGATGCGCAGTTCACTCGGATTTACAGGCGACTCTGGTATCAACACACTGATCCGTAAAGGGTACGAGATTCTTGACCTGATTACGTACTTCACGACGGGAGAAAAAGAGACTCGCGCGTGGACGATTGGTCGTGGATGGACAGCGCCAGAAGCGGGAACGGCGATCCATACAGACTTCAAAGAGAAATTTGTCCGTGCTGAAGTAATCGAGTGGGACAAGCTCCTCGAGTCGGGCTCATTTGCCACTGCTCGCGAAAAAGGCCTCCTCCGTACCGAAGGGAAAGAGTATATTGTGAAAGATGGAGATGTGATGGAGTTTAAGATCTAGGATACTTGACATAGTACTATTATATTGATATAATAGTAGTTGAACAGTATAAATCGACCCAAACATTAAGGAGTCCTTTGTTATGACAAAAACTGGAGTAGTAGCAACTCAAGTCTGGAGCATTTCAGATCTCGAAGTCAGGCAAAACCCTAACACCGATGGCCCCGCATCTTCACACGTCGTTGTGTGTATGTATGGCCTCGATATGGATGTCTTTGTCGGCACCGAAAAAGAGTGCGAAGATTTTCTTTCCGATGAACAGGAAGAATCTCAACGCGCTCATGAAAGAGTGTCGGCGTAAGTCATTCGTCCACCCACCATCTCAAACACGGAAAATCCATGCTTGAGAGGTGGGTTTTCTGTTGGGAGAAGATGGTGGTGTTATAGAGTTTAAAATATAAAAAAAACGGATCGCACAAGGTGGGCGACCCGTCGAGATTTTTACACTGTTCTCCACACGGAGGCAGCGGGTGAATAGATTGTATTCCAGACACACGGAGACTGGTACACAACCGACTCACCTCTCATATATAATTATACTACTATATACAGATTAGTCAAGCCCTCGCGAAGAGCTAGGATTCAAGCTTTTTTGCGCCATCGACCAAAATACTCCATTCATCGTCACGTTTCGAAAGTGTCCCTTTGATTGCCACTACGGCATCTTGTTTTAAGATCTCTTTGAGGGTTGGATACGTTTTCGGGAAGACAACCGTTTCGATGCTACCGGTAAAATCAGCGAGCTTCACGAAAGCCATGAGCTCTTTATTTTTTGTCTGAATCTCTTTGACCTCTTCGATGATGCCAGCAATGAGAACGGGTTGTTTATTTTTTGCCGTCGTAAGAGTAGTAGCGATACTCGACTTCTTTTCCTCGATGCGTTTCTTCCATGGGTCGAGTGGATGTCCTGAGACATAGAGTCCGAGAAGTTCTTTTTCCCAGGCGAGGCGAATCGCTGGCGGTGTCGGAGGAGTCGGTTCAAGTTTGAGGTACTGCTCGCTCGAGTGTTGCTCAAGTCCTCCAAAGAGTGAATCCATTGCCCCAGTATTCTTTGAATGCTCTTTGTTGAACGCGAGGAGGCGTTCGATGTTGGCAAGCATTGTGCCACGCTCTCCAAAGGCGTCGAGTGCGCCGGCCATGATCAACGCCTCGAGAGATTTTTTATTAAGATTTCTGTCGAGAACTCGTTCGAGAAAGTTTGCCAGTGAGGTGAAGGTACCGTTTTTTTGTCGTTCAGTAATGATGGCCTTAGCGATACCTTCACCGAAGTTTTTGATTGTCGTTAGTCCGAAGCGAATCGTGTCCGGCGTACCGTCAACGCCTTTGATGGCGGTGAAGTTTTCGAAGCTCGAATTGATATCAGGAGGCAGTACTAAAAGTCCCATGCGCTTACACTCGGCGACGGTTACACCGACTTTCTCGATCTCGCCGGTCTCCGCGTTGAGTGTTGCGGTCATGTATTCAACCGGGTAGTTTGCCTTCAGATAGGCGGTGATGTAGGCAACACGACCATACGACACTGAGTGAGCTTTGTTGAAACCGTATGAAGCAAATGGTTCAATCCATTTCCAAATCTCCTGGGCTTTCGAAAGTTCCCAGCCAGAATATTTTACACACCCTTGGATAAACTTTTCTTTCTGGAGTGCCATCTCCTCAGGGATTTTCTTACCAACGGCCTTTCGGAATTTATCAACTTCACCCCATGAGTAGCCAGCGAGTTTGTGCGCCATCATGAGAAGGTCGTCTTGATAGACAAGGATTCCGTACGTCTTTTCAAGGATAGGCTCGAGAGCAGGGTCGAGGTAGAGGATAGGAGATTTACCATGCTTACGAGCAATATACTCAGGAATAAACTGGATCGGGCCTGGACGATAGAGAGCGACCATCGCATTGATGTCGTGAATGGTTGTCGGCTTCAATTCCATAAGGAAACGAGTCATGCCGTCACCGTTCAGCTGGAAGGTGTCGACTGTCTCTCCGCGGGCAAGCATCTCGAACGTTTTTTTGTCGTTTACGGCTACTTTGTCGATATCGATCTCGATTCCATAGTGTCTACGAACAAGGTCAATCGCCGACTTGATGATTGAGAGGTTGGTGAGTCCGAGAAAGTCGAATTTCAAAAGGCCGGCGTCTTCGACTGAGTACATATCGTACTGAGTAATAATCTTGTTACCTTCTTTGGTATCGTACTGAATCGGAGTGAAGTCGGTCAGAGCGCTCGGCGCGATCACCGTACCGGCAGCGTGCACCGAAATGTGTCGAGCACACCCTTCAATCTTTCGCGCCATGTCGATAATCGTCTTTACGTCTTCGTCTTCATCGTAGAGTTTCTTGAGCTCAGGAACTTCTTCGAGAGCGAGGTCAATGGTCATTGGGAAACCTTGCTTACCCATTGGGATGAGCTTGGCGATCTGGTCACCGATTTCGTATGAAAAACCGAGAGCCCGAGATGTGTCTCGTACGGATCCACGGGCCATCATCGTTCCAAACGTACCAATCTGTGCGATACGATCGGCACCGTACTTACCCTTGATGTACTCAAACATTTCATCTCGCCGGTTATCAGCGTAGTCCATATCGATATCAGGCGCTGAAGGTCGCTCAGGGTTCAAGAATCGTTCGAAAGGAATTTGATATTCGAGTGGGTCGATATTGGTAATGCCAGAGAGGTATGTCACCATCGAGCCAGAGACAGATCCTCGAATGTTTGAAAGGATTCCATTTTCTCGAGCATAGCGAAGCAAGTCAGCCACTACGAGGAAGTAGGGAGCATACCCTTTTTGCTTAATCACCGAGAGTTCATACTCGACTCGCTTTACTATCTCTTCTGATTGGGGAACACCGCGTCGAGGAAACCCTTCATAAACAATACGCTTGAGCTCGCCGTCGTAGGTGGTTCCTTCGGGGATTTTGATATCTGGAAATACCCATTTTCCAAGGGGAACATCGAGGTTGATTTCTTCCACGAGTTTCTCTACATTTTCATACGCGTCAGGAATATCTGCAAAGCGCTTCTTCATTTCTTCCGGAGGGACAAATGAATAATCGTTTGGATCGTTGCCAAAGCGTTCACTCGGGTCGCCGGAAGTTTGCACCATCATCAGGGTGTTTCGAGCGGCTTTATCTTCTGGAAGCAAGTAAAAGACATCGTGGCAGGCGAGAATCGGTGTCTGTGTCTCCCGGGCAAGGGCGAGCATCTTTTCTGATATCTCAACATGCTCTGGATTGTCTTTGTGGCGAACTATTTCAATATAAAAGTTTGTTGCTCCGTAGAGATTTTTGTAGAAGGTGACTAGTTCGAGAGCTTTGGCCTTGTCGCCATTTTTCAGCGCTTGAGCGATGTCGCTTGAGAAAGTTGGAGCGATGGCAATAAGCCCTTCGTGGTGCTTACTGAGGAGGTCGTGATCGACTCGCGGTTTGTAGTAAAAGCCCTCGAGGTATGAATCAGTCACGAGTCGCATCAAGGTTTTGTACCCCTCGAGATTGCGAGCAAGGACGAGAATGCGAGTCCGTCCTCGAGAGTCCACTCCGGACTGCTTATCAAAACGAGTTCGAGCGGCGATATAGAGATCACAGCCAATAATTGCTTTGATACCAGCACCCTTACACTCTTTGTAAAAATCGATAGCTCCGTAGAGGTTGCCATTGTCCGTCAGAGCAAGGGCACTACAACCCAGAGTTTTTGCGTGTTCGACGAGATCACTGATCTTGGGCAGGGCTTGCAAGAGTGAATAGTGAGAATGGACGTGAAGATGGGTGAACGACATGATAGACAAGTGAGTCTATTGTACCTAAATCACACCGTCTGGGCGAGTGGCTTTTTACGGTATCCACAGACACCTGTGTGTAACTAATCCACATGTATGGTCTATACTTGGTGCATAATGAGTGAACATAGAAATCTACGCGCGTTTACCCTCATCGAACTCCTCGTCGTGATCTCGATTATTGGTATGCTCTCAAGTGTGGTGCTCTCGAGTTTAAATAGTGCTCGTGATAAAGCGCGAAACTCGACTGTTAAAAACCAGCTCAGTCAGGTGCGTACAGCCGCTGCCCTGCTCTTCGATACTACTGGCACCTACGATACTTTATGTACCGCCGGGACAAATACTGGTGAGATGTATCGCAATGCACACACAAACGGAACCCAGACCGCAAATCAGAGTATGTGTATCTCGAGTGCTTTAGCAAACTGTTTTAATAATTTGACGAGCGTTTCATGCGCGGTTGCGCCGACCGGGCGCTGGGCTATGGTGGTGCAGCTTCGGGGTACTGGTACGTGGTTTTGTGTAGATTCAAATGGAGTGGCACGAGAACAGACTACTCGTGGGGTTGATTTTAGTGTTGGTGGCACATTTACTGATACAGACTGTATCTTATAACTAATCACTAAGTCGACATGACGCTATTTAGGAAAAATCCCAAAGCCTTCACCCTCATCGAACTCCTCGTTGTGATCTCGATCATTGGCATGCTCTCGAGTGTGGTGCTTTCAACGCTCAACACCACTCGCACCAAGGCTCGCATCGCACGCCGTACTATGGAGCTTCGACAGATTCGCGACGCGATTCGTGCAGCGCAGTCGGAGACGGGTACATTGCCGACAGTTTCTTGGGTAGATTCTAGTGCGTGGGGTGCGGTTGGTACATTTGTGGCAAACTGGATGCCGACAATGCCCAATGACCCTCTCGGATACACTTCAAACGTTCCTCCAGGCACGTATCGTTGGTATGGGTACTCAGCCAATGCGGTCTTTCTCACTTGGTGGAGTGTAACTGGTAGTAACTGTGCAGGCCGCCCGGTAGTTATTGGCTATGCTTCTGACATGGCAGGCTTTGCTACATATAATGAATGTACGAATATGACAGGACTCCCTGTAATCACTTTTTTGGTAGACTAGTCGGGTGAAGCAACGATTTTGTATTGGTATTGATGAAGTCGGGCGGGGGCCACTGGCTGGGCCAGTAACTGTATGTGCACTACTCGTCCCGGAGCAGGCACGAAAATTTTTTGTTGGTAATTTTGATTCAAAACAGTTGAGTGCGAAAAAGCGAGCGGAGATATACCGCTTTCTTAAGCAGGAGAAAGCAAGCCTGGGAATTGACTTTGAAGTCGTTTCTATTGCTTCGACGTATATTGATACAAAAGGGATAGTGCCAGCAATCGACAAAGCACTAACGAAAGCTCTCAAGGTGATTACAGAGCGAAACAATCTTCCGACTTCAGTGAAGATACTCCTTGACGGGGGCTTGCGAGCGCCAGGGGAATTCACCAATCAGACAACTATCATTCGAGGTGACAGTGCACATTTTACTATCGGCCTTGCCTCTATCTGTGCCAAAGAGACTCGTGATGCGTATATGAAAAAGATTGAGTCGAAGTATCCTGGCTACGGCTTCGCGCGTAACTGTGGTTATGGCACCCTCGAGCATCGAAAGGCGATCGGTAGTCTGGGGACTACACCGATTCATCGAAAAAGTTTTTTGCGAAAATTGACAGAACTTGTTTAAGCGATACTATAATTACAAATCGAACGGAAAGGAGGTGATATCAAGTACCTACGAAATTGTGCAGGGAAAGGCGTCGGCGAGCCCAGCGTAGCGCCCAGGCAGCTACGCGAGCTACACGGATGAAGAATCCGACCGGGAAGAGTCGGTATGCGAAGAAGCATCCGCGCGCAGCGGGTAGTGGTTGGTGAAATGCAGGGAATCAGGGCGGGCGACCAAAAGTTGCCCGCCCTTTGTTGCCTTTTAGACTAAACTGTAGTACTATAGTACACATTATGGTAGTACGAATGCGACATACGCGCTCACAGCGCGACCAACGACGAGCTCATCACGCTCTTGAAGCGCGAGCGCTCACCACTCCAAAAGACGGAGGTGTTCCACATCTCCGACATCGAGTGTCACTTGATACTGGTATGTATCGGGGGATAACTATTATTGACAAAGTAGAGGCAGTAGCGCGAAAATCAAAGAAGTCCGCGCCGAAAGAGACAAAATAGTCTCCTCTCTCGATCCGGACGCACTTTACACAAACACCAATGGCAAACAGACACTTAGCCCGCTCACTCGTTCTTCAGGTACTCTTCGAATGGGATTTTCGTGGCTGCACTGAAGAAGAAGCACTTGCTATTGCTGTTCGAGATTGTGAAGAATATGCGCCTGGTCTGACCGATCTCAATTTCGTTAATAAACTCCTCAAAGGAATCATCTCTAAACAAAAAGAGATTGATGCAATTATCGTCAAAGCTGCGCCAGAGTGGCCACTTGATAAGATCTCTGCTGTAGACCGAAACGTTTTGCGTATCGGGCTCTTTGAGCTTATTTTCGCTGACAAGGGGGAAGTGCCTTCAAAGGTAGCTATCAATGAATCAATTGAACTAGCAAAGACTTTTGGAGGAGAGAATAGTGGAAAGTTTATCAATGGGGTACTGGGTACCGTATTTAAAGAAATGGGTGAACCTGACAAAGATGCAAAACCACAACCGAAAAATAAGTTTACGATTCCGTACGAAAAGATGCCTATTGAGGCTCTGGGTGGCGCCGTCGTGGTTGCGACAGAGAGTGATCAGGCTTATATTGCTCTTGTGCATGATGTGTTTGGTCACTGGACTCTACCTAAAGGACACCTACTTCCCGACGAAAACCTCGTCATCGGAGTAAATCGTGTCGTGTCAGAAGAAATCGGCGTACCGATAGAGGCTGGTACTGAGCTTGGAAAAAATGAGTACATTGCTACTGATCCTGAAAAAGGAAAAATACGAAAGCAGGTCACATTTTGCTATGCGACTGCGCCGTACAAGCCGCTAGTTTTGGCTACCTCTGGCGGTCTTGATAAAGCACAGTGGTTTAAGGTAGAAGATGTAGGTGATCTCAATTTTTATCCAGACATTGTCCCAATCGTTTCCCAGGCGGTCTCTCTCTACTTGGCAGGCAAATAACTCTCGCGTATGTCACTCGCTACGTTTCAGAAAAAAATTTCAATACAATTTAAAAACGAGTCCCTCCTTGAAACTGCGTTTACGCATCGTTCGTACCTGAACGAGAATCGTGGTCGTGGAACGACTCATAATGAGCGTTTGGAGTACCTCGGTGACGCGGTGCTCGAGCTTATTGTCACTGATTTCCTTTACCGTACGTATCCTCATAAACCAGAAGGGGAAATGACTGTCCTTCGTTCGGCACTGGTCAATACCGTCAATCTCGGAAAAATCGCTGATACGCTCGGTCTAGATGAGCATTTACTCCTGTCTCGTGGTGAACGTAAAGATACTGGCCGAGCTCGTGGACATATTTTGGCAAATACTTTCGAGGCGCTCACGGGGGCGATCTTTCTCGACCAAGGATATGATGCGGCGCAGAAGTTTATCCTCACCTACGTCACTCCGACACTTCCCGACATCATCAAAGCAAATGCGATGGTGGACGCCAAGAGCTTCTTCCAGGAACGAGCCCAAGAAGAGCGAGGGATCACTCCAAGTTACAAGCTTGTCCGAGAAGTCGGTCCAGATCATGATAAACGGTTTGTGATGGGGGTCTATATCGGTGAAGAAAAAGTGGCAGAAGGGGAAGGTCAGTCAAAACAAGAGGCAGAGCAGATGGCCGCCCGAAAAGGTATGGAAGTGAAGGGTTGGAAAATACGCTAAGTCTGCTTACCTACTAGCCTGAAAAAGCACCGTAAACGGTGCTTTTTCAGGCTACCAGAACAACCAGGATGTATATTGACATATACTGTATATATGATATAATTATGAATGATGAGAACTTTTGATGTTACGCAGGTAAGCATCGCAGTTATCACCGGGATTCCGAGCGCCTTGAAACTCTACAGCCTCAACCCTACTGATGTGAATCGGTGGTCTGTGGTTGCCATCACAAAAGATGGTGAAGGATACAAGGTGTCTATAACGGAAGTCACATACGCGGAGGTAACAAGAGAGTCGCAGGGCTTTCTCGTTACTTTCGATCCAGATGTGATTGCAAGGATATTCCGAGGAGTCACTGTCCCGGTTGACGGGATGGCAGACGACGATCTGTTGGAAAAGATCCAGGAAGTCAAAGCGCTCCAACCTGGAGCAGACTACACTGGACGATTTCCAAGAGATTGGTAAATACGGGCCGGATGCGCGAAACACGCGCATCCGGCTTTTTGATTTGGCCAAAAGTGTACTAAAATAGAAGGGTGCTCAAAAGTCTCGAAATCAATGGGTTCAAATCATTCGGCAAAAAAGCCGAGCTTTCATTTACCTCGCAGATCTCTGGTGTGGTAGGCCCAAACGGATCTGGAAAGTCCAATGTTGCCGAAGCGTTTCGTTTTGTCTTGGGTGAGCAGTCGATGAAGTCGATGCGTGGGAAGAAAGGTGAGGATCTCATCTATAACGGTGGCAGTGGTGGGAGTCGGCTGAACCGAGCTAATGTTCGCCTGACATTTGATAATTCCCGTAAATTGTTTCAAATCGATTTTCCGGAAGTGACTATTGAACGTGTTGTTCATCGAGATGGGGTGAATGAGTATTTTATCAATGGTTCGAGCGTGCGCCTCAAGGACGTTGCTGAACTGCTTGCACAGGCACGTATTGGCGCTTCGGGTCACCATATCATCTCTCAGGGTGAGGCTGATCGTATCTTGTCGGCGAGTACGAAAGAGCGTCGAGAAATGGTCGAGGATGCTCTCGGTCTTAAAGTCTATCAGTACAAGAAAGAAGAGAGTGAGCGAAAACTCGCCAAGACAGAAGAGAATATGAAGCAAGTGGAAAGCCAGCGACGAGAACTTGCACCACATTTAAAATTCCTCAAGAAACAAGTTGAGCGAATTCACGAGGCGCGAAGTCTCAAAGAAGAATTGTGCAAAGAGCTCGTGGCGTACCTGGCTCGCGAACGAGTCTATCTGGCGCACAGTCGCACGAATCTTGAGACGGAAGAGTCTTTTGCCAAGACTCGCAGTGCCGAGCTTGAAGCGCGACTCTCACAAGCACAATCACTCATTGCTGTCTCAAATGGTAAAGACGCACTTAGCGAGGCGCTCTCGAGTGCCCAGCAGAAAGTCAGAGACGCACGTTCTCATATCTCTCAAGTGCAGGTAGAGCTCGGTCGTATTCAGGGTGAGATAAAAAGTGTAAAGCGCCTTAAGGAACGACAAGAGCAGGAATTGGCTAAAGACGTACCGATACCGCTCTCTCGCGTAAAACGTAGTGTTGTGCTCATGAGTGAGCGTCAGCGGGAGCTTCTCAGGTCTGAGTCCCTCGATGATCTCCGTCGTGGTGTCACAGAACTCGTCGAAGAAGTATCACGAATCGTTGAAGAATATAGTAGCCATGCGACACCACAGGCCACTGCCGAGCTTATAAGCGAGATCGCCAAACTTGAGACTTGCGAAGTAGATCTTGTCGCCAAAATCTCAGAGCTTGAAAAAGTGCTCTCCGAAGCCGAAGGACAGTATCAGAAAGTAACACTTGAGATCGAAGCCGACAAAGATTCTAAGCGTGATGCAGAAAAAGAGATGATCACCTTGACTTCACTTCAGCGTGAAGCAGCACAGGCACAGAGTGCGCTGGCAGCTCGCAAGGGTATGCTTCTCGAGGAAGAGGCTTCCTTTAAACGTGAAGTTGAGGAAGGACGAGTGCTTGTCGGTCGACAGGTCTATGAGTATGAGACGCTGGTTCTCTCTGACGAGGCGGGTGTTCCCGTCCCACTCGAGACTATCGCCACAGAAGATCGCCGGGTTCAGATTGAACGTCGACGACAGGTAGAGCGTAAAAAACTAAAAATAGAAGATATGGGAGCTGGGGGTGGTGTCGAGGTGGAGCGAGAATATAAAGAGACGAGTGAGCGAGATGAATTTTTGACAAAAGAGCTCACGGATCTTCGAGTGGCAAAAGAATCACTCGAGACATTGATTGCAGACCTCGAAGAAAAATTAACCGGCGCCTTTAAAGAAGGACTCGGAAAGATCAATGAGCAGTTTGGTGCTTTTTTCAAACTAATGTTTGGTGGTGGGGAAGGAAAGCTGGCTGTCTCACGAGAAGAGCGACGTGCTCGTCCGGTGTATGATTTGAACGGTGATGAGGTGGTTGACGCTGAGGCGCCAGTGGAAGTGTTTGAAGGGGTCGAGATCGAGGTAAGTCTTCCACGTAAAAAAATAAAAGGACTGCACATGCTCTCTGGTGGTGAACGAGCCCTCACGTCAATCGCGCTCCTCTTTGCGATTTCTCAAGTAAATCCACCACCGTTTATTATTCTCGATGAGACAGATGCGGCACTCGATGAGGCGAATAGTCGCAAGTACGGCGATATGATTGAAAGTCTGGCAAAGTACTCACAGCTTATTGTAATCACCCACAACCGTGAGACGATGTCACGAGCGGGGATCATCTATGGCGTCACGATGAGTCAGGAGGGTCATTCTCGTCTCCTCTCGATATCGTTTGATCAAGGTTCTATTTTTGCAAAATAAGAAAACCTCCCGCAAACAAGGGGAGGTTCTGAGTAGGAATTCACTTTCGTGATTCGATACGGTGTAGTGCGTAAAGTAGTAGACCACACATACCTGTTGAACGGATGGCATAGATCCACGAGAGAACATCTCGTTGAGCGTGTGCGGTATAGAGAGCGATGAAACTCGCAATGAATACGCACCACCAGAGAAATGTTGATTCACTATGTGCCTCTGCTCGCCAAACTTTTTGAATGTTTACAGTGTAAGCAATGATCATCAGTAATTGGGTCAAGATATTCGGGATGAAACCCGTTTTTTTGAGCCAGAACTTGAAGATTAGCCAAACGACTGTAATTCCTGCAGAAGCGATAAGGCAGTTCTTTTGGAAGGGACTAAACGATAACGACGAGTTGCTTTTAGAGCTGACGTAGTAAGTCGCGATGAGTATGCTCCAAATGGTCAGTATGCTACTGATATTGAGCGCACCACCTAGTAAAGAGTGGTTACTCGACGTCCAGTAGGTGATCGCAGACAAGATGATCGCTGTCCCACTGATTACCCACGATGCAAAGATAAGCCTTATGTTACCCTGCAGGATTTGGATTACTGCCCAGATCGTCCCAGTGACAACAAAAGCCACCGAGAGTAGGGCGCTGAATTCATGAGTCTTCAAAGTGCTTTTCCTTTCTCGATGAATTGATTTTCACCGTATTTATAATTATACCAATATTTACTCTATATGTCAACCATCTAACATGGAGTGTTTGGAGCTAGAAAATGATTTCCCAGTCGATCATACGGTTTTCAACATCAGCCCGCTTGAGGCGCATACGAACACTGTCACCGAGGCGTAGTTTTTTACCACTTCGCTCGCCAGTGATCGTGAAGGTTTTCGGATTAAGGGTGTAGGTGTCGCCAGTCATGTCTTTGAGGCGAATCATACCCTCGGCACGACTCTCTTTCTCTTCGATATAAAGACCCCATTCAGTAACTCCTGAAATTGTTCCTTCAAATGTCTGACCGACCTTGGCCTCGAGATATTCCACTTGCTTGTACTTGATGCTTGCTCGTTCGGCTTGTGAGGCTTCGACTTCACGCTGACTGACAGTCTCACAGAGACGCTCATAGAGTGACCACTGATCCTGAGGGATCGGTTCTTTGTTCAGTGTCTCAAACAAGAGTCGATGTACGAGAAGGTCGGCATAACGTCGGATCGGTGAGGTGAAGTGAGTGTAGTAATCAAACGCAAGGCCGAAATGTCCCTTATTTGTCGTACTGTAAATTGCTTTTGCCATTGATCGCACAGCGGCGGTTTTGATGAGATTTTCTTCTGGTGTACCTTCAACTGCTTTGAGAAGATTTTGAAGGTCTTTTACAGCCACACCTTTTTTGCCGAGTGGAAGCTCGTAGCCAAGGGCTTTGACAAGGATTTGGAATTCTTCCATACGATCAATGTCGGGGATGTCGTGAATACGATACACAAACGGGAATTTACCGCCATGTTCTTTGAGTACTTTGAACATGTATTCAGCCACTTCACGGTTAGCGAGAAGCATGAATTCCTCGACGAGCTTATGAGTGTCGCCACGTTTTTTTACATAAATACCGATTGGTTTTTTGTTGGCATCGAGCTTGAACTTAATCTCATCTTGCTCAAAATCGATAGCACCCTTACGGAATTTTTCTTCACGGAGTTTATAGGCGATTTTGTTGAGCGTATCAAGTTCTCGGTAGAACGTGCCAGCTTTAGCATCGAGTACTTCTTGCGCGTTCTCATAGGTAAAGCGCTTGTGTGAGTGAATGACGGTCTTTCCAAACCAGCGGTCATGAATAACGCCGTTCATATCGATACGGAAGACGGCAGAGAAGGTGAGACGGTCTTCGTCGGGGTTGAGTGAGCAGAGCTCATTTGAGAGGACTTCAGGGAGCATGGGAATGGTCCGGTCGACGAGATAGACTGAAAATCCTCGTTTGACGGCTTCGCGGTCGAGGGCAGTTTTTTCTCGCACGTAGTGAGAGACGTCAGCAATGTGAACTCCGACCTCGAAAATTCCACCGCCAAGATCTTCAAAAGAAATGGCGTCATCGAAGTCTTTAGCGTCTATTGGATCAATCGTAAATGTCGTGACTTTTCTAAAGTCGCGACGGTAAGAGAGTTCCTTTGCTGGAATTGGCCACTGGGTCCTTTTGAGATTATCCGCTTCCTGGATTACTTCACCTGGGTGTTCCATTTCAAAACCTTGACCAAGGACAATTGCTTTGATCTCGGTCTCGTGAAGTCCTTTTTTACCGATTACTTCTTTGATGCGAGCAATCGGGTATTGACTTGTCGCCGGCCAGTCAATCATTTCGAAAAGCACTTTGTAGTCAGTTGAGAAGTCCTTGAGAGCGGGGTCGAGCAGAAGGAATTTTGTATAGATACGGCGGTCATCAGGCACAATGAACATCCGTCCATCAAAACGGATTGATGAACCGACAAATACTTCTTTGTTACGTTTGATGATACGCACTACCTCTGCTTGTCTATTTCCATAGCGTAGACCAGGGATAATTTTCACCTCCACCGTGTCGTTTGGGAAGGCTTTTCGCATATTGATTGGATCGATTTCGATTTTCTCGTCAGTACCTTCGAGGAAAATCATGCCGACTCCTTTAGTGTTTACTTTGATGGTTGTTTCAAATACGGTACCGACGGGGAATTGCGCTGTTGGGGAAGACATAATGGTCTCACTATATCGCACCTCTGAGGAGTTTCCTACTCACAAAAGTCGTTTGACAGTCTGTAGATTCATGTTATTGTGCATAGTAGATATTTCGCAGCTTTCCTCTGTGATGACGCTACCCAGCCCACAGAGGGCTTGAAGCCACCGAGTGGTGGTGGAGGGCGTAGTCGGCACCCGCGTGTTTACACGCGGGTGCCTTTTCTTTTCCTTAAAGCTTGATAAGCTCAAGCTTGTATTTATGATCAAAAAACAACTTACTATTTTGCCGATTCAGATTGCCGCGACAGAGCTCTCGGCACTACTCAAGCAGTATGAAGGTCGAGACGTGTTGCTCCTTTTGGCGGGAGGGTCTTCATTCCAGGTATACAACTTCATAGATCCTGAGGTTCTTGGTACACATGTGACACTGGCTTGTACCGACGATCGCTATGTTCATGATTTGGAAAATAACAACTTTGCTCATCTGCAGACTACTGATTTCTATCATGAGGCGACTGCATGTGATACGTGGGCTATTTCATCTGAGCCGTTACCAGGAGAATCGTTTGAAGAGTTCCGGGCGCGCTTTGAACGAGGACTTCATCTATGGATACGTCAGTTCCCTGAAGGGGTGGTGATCGCTGTTCTCGGTATTGGTCCAGACGGCCATATTGCGGGAATTATTCCTGAAGTGTTGAGTGATGAGGCATTTACTCGAGAATATAATAGTGCACAGCTTGTCGGCAAAATGAACGCTGGGACGAAGAATCAGTTTCCAGAACGAATCTCGATTACGTTCTCGTTTATGAAAAAATACATTACTCATGCGCTGGTTTTCTGTACAGGTGAGGCAAAGCGCGAGGCGCTTGAGCGTGTCCTTGCAAGTAGTGGGGGGACGAATGCGCTTCCGGCGGGTGTGATCACTGAGTTGCGAGATGTAATTTTGGTTACTGATCAGAGAGTATAGTTGTGGCGGGGGATAAAACGCGGGGCGACCAGAGGTCGCCCCGCGTTTTACGTTCTATCCACAGGTAGAAACTATTCAAGTGGGAGCAAGTGGAATATAATTACATCTAGGTGGGAAATTGTGGGATATCTGAAAACCGAAATCTTTCCAGATATATAAGTACTTTGGTTTCAAACAATACTATGTTAATCGGCGAGTACCGACACACAATCGATCAAAAGAATCGACTTTCATTGCCGGCGAAGTTTCGTACTGAGCTCGGAAAGAGAGTCGTGGTTACTCCAGGGCTAGATGGATGTCTTTTCGTTTTTTCTACCACGCAGTGGAATAAAATCACACAGAATCTATCCGAAGCTTCTTTCCTTTCGTCCGATTCTCGAAGCTTCAATCGATACCTCCTTGGAGGGGCGAGTGAAGTAGAAGTTGATGGAGCTGGTCGTATTCTCGTGCCAAGTCATTTGGTAGAACGTTCTGGAATACACGAAACAGCTGTTGTTATCGGTGTCTCAAATCGAGTAGAGATCTGGGCGAGTGACGCGTGGGAAGCACTTCAGAAGTCGCTTTCAAAGCAGGCGGATAGTCTGGCTGAACGACTTTCTGGGGTAGGAATACTCTAATCCTATGGCACACACCAGCGTCCTTCTTGAAGAATGCATCGATGGCCTCGCTCTTAAACCAGGAGATGTCTTCGTCGATGGAACCCTCAACGGCGGCGGTCACAGTTTTGAAATAGCAGAGCGGACAGGTAATGCGGTCCGGCAAATCGGAATCGACCTTGACTCCGATGCTCTCGCACGAACAGAAAAGCTTTTCGCTACCAAAAACTACGCGATTCAGACCGTCCTCGGGAACTTCAGAGATATTGATGTTCACTTGGCGAAATGCGGCCTCACTGGCATGGATGGCATGTTGCTTGATCTTGGATGGTCTTCGAATCAGTTTGAAGCATCTGGACGGGGTTTTTCGTTCAAATACGATGAGCCGCTCGTCATGTCGTTTCGGCTTGAAGGCGGGGAAGAAAAACTCACTGCCTGGAATATCGTCAACGAGTGGGGAGAGGATTCTATCGTTGATATTCTATCTGGTTTTGGAGAAGAGCGCTTCGCCCGAAGGATTGCGCGTGCTATCTGCGCTCGACGCGAGACTAAAACCATCGACACAACTTTTGATCTCGTTCATGTGATCGAATCAAGTGTTCCGGCAGTGTATCGATACGGGCGAATTCATCCCGCTACTCGTACGTTTCAAGCGCTCCGAATCGCCGTTAATGACGAAATCAACTCGCTCAAACAGGTACTTCCCAAGGCTATTTCACTCTTGAAACCTGGAGGCCGTCTCGCGATTATTTCGTTCCATAGTATTGAAGATCGGTATGTGAAGTACGCCTTCCTTGAGGCGCTTCACGCTGGTCTGGCTGAGTCAGTCACCAAGAAACCAATCACTCCCAACACTCTCGAAATCAAACATAACCCTCGTTCTCGTAGTGCCAAGCTTCGAATACTTATTAAAAAATAACTTCCATGCATAAAACAACACTTGAATTTTTCGGATCGAAACCATTTATGTTCACTGCCACAGGACTCTTGGTTGTCCTCTTGTGCACCTATGCATACCTCGTCAACCTTACTGTACGTAATGTTGTTTCATATAAATCAACTCTTCGAGAGATCATGGAGCTCAAGAGTACTGTCGCTGAGTATGAAGTCTCATTTATCAAGATGACATCGTCGTTCAGTTTGTCTAAAATAGAGTCTATCGGTCTTGCGCGTGTACAAACACCAGTGTACGAGTCACTTTCAAGTTTGAAAAACGTTCAAGTCGGTAGATAACATGCCTTCACAAAGAATCCGCATTATTGTTCTCCTCTTTGTTGGAGTTTTTTCGTTGTATGGGGTGCGACTGTACTACCTTCAGATCATTCGTCACGATGAGTACACCGATCGGGCAAATCGCCAGTACGTGCGTCCTACTGGAGCGATTTTCGAGCGCGGAACTATTTATTTTGAAGATAAAGAAGGTCAGAAGATAGCAGCAGCGAGTCTTTCAAGCGGATATACACTGGCACTTAACCCGCGACTCATTACTGACCCAGAAAAATTATACTCTGAGCTTCACGAGGCACTTCCGGAACTTGATAAAGAAAGCTTTTTGAAAATGGCACGTAAAAAAGACGACCCTTATGAAGAAGTGCTACGAAGAATCCCTGAATCGAAAGTGCTACCGCTCATGGAGCGAAAGCTTGTCGGAGTGATCTTCACCAAAGAACGCTGGCGAGTATTCCCCGCAGAGAAAATCGCCTCACAAGTTCTCGGTTTCATTGGTTTTGGCGATGATGGAAAGACGATGACTGGTCGATATGGCCTCGAGCGCTACTATGAGCGAGTACTTGCTCGTACAGATTCAACGCTGTATGTGAATTTTTTTGCTGAACTGTTCGGGAAAATACGAACAACAATCACGGCCTCACATGATGAAGGGGATATTGTTATGACGATTGAGCCGGGCGTGCAGGCACGACTCGAAGAAGAGCTTGAAGGAATTACAAAAAAATATACCCCGCGTTTCTCTGGTGGAATAATCATGGATCCGTACACCGGTGAGATTTTGGCTATGGCTGGGAATCCTTCATTTGATCCGAACAATCGCTCTGATGCCAATATCGCCGCTTTTCAAAATCCAAATGTCGAGAGTGTGATGGAGATGGGCTCGATCATGAAGGCGATAACCATGGCGATTGCTTTGAACGAGAACAAGATAACACCGGAGACGACTTATACCGACGAAGGATTCCTGACACTCGATAAATCGACGATTCGAAACTATGATCGAAAGGTTCGAGGGGTGACGACTATGCAGACGGTGATGGATCAGTCACTTAACACGGGAGCAGCTTTCATGATGCAGAAAGTCGGAAAAGAGAAATTTGCTCAGTATCTGTTTGATCTTGGACTCGGTGAAAAGACGGGTATCGACCTTCCTGGTGAAGTGCTCGGAAAAGTTTCCAACTTGAAAAGTCCTCGTGATATTGAGTACGCAACCGCTTCGTACGGTCACGGTATTGCCCTGACGCCGATTGCGACGATCCGTGCTCTTTCCGCGCTGGGGAATGGTGGATTTTTGCCAACACCTCACGTTGTAAAGCGGATTGAGTACATTACTGGAATTTCCCGTGATATTACACCAGAAAAAGGGAAGCAGATTTGGACGCCGGAAACATCATCCCGCATCTCGCAGGTATTGACGACGACCGTAGATACTGCTCTTTTAGGTGGGAAAATCAAGAAAGAACATTATACTGTGGCGGCAAAGACAGGTACGGCGGTGTTGGCGAGTACTGATGGTGGTTACTACACCGATAGATATGTACATACCTTCTTTGGCTACTTCCCAGCAACTCGACCACGCTTTATAATTCTCCTGTATGCGTACGATCCGAAGGGAGTAGATTTCGCGTCACACTCGCTGACCATACCATTTTCTGATCTGGTTGATTTCCTTGGAAGTTATTATAATGTTACACCCGACCGATGAAACCGTATTTCAAACAAATTGTAGTTCGAATTCTGACCTGGCAAGCCAAGAAGGTGCTCGCTCGTTATAAACCGCGCATCATTGCGGTTACTGGTAATGTGGGCAAAACCTCGACCAAAGATGCTATCTATAGTGTGCTGTCACAAAAGTTTTATGTACGCAAGAGCCAAAAAAGTTTCAACAGTGAGACTGGAGTGCCGCTCACGATTCTTGGGCTTTCGACTGGCTGGAACAATCCATTCAAATGGATAATCAATTTTATTAAAGGTCTCTGGCTTGTCTATTTTGAATCGACCTATCCGGAATGGCTCGTGCTCGAAGTCGGGGCAGATCGACCAGGGGATCTTGCTTGGCTGATGTCGTGGCTGACGCCAGATATTTCTGTTTTGACGAAAATTGCAAAGGTTCCTGTGCATGTTGAATATTTCGGAACTCGCGAAGCGGTGGTTGCAGAGAAAACTCATGTCATTACGGCTCTTAAGCCTTCAGGGTTACTGGTCATCGGTGGTGATGATGAGGACATTTTGAAATTGAAAGAAAAGACTTCCGCGCAGACGATTTCGTTTGGTGAGCTTGGTGGAAATGATGTGGTGATTCGGCGAGTAGCGACTGATTACAACGAAGAGCTCTTGCCGGTAGGTATGGATATATCGTGTGCCTATAAAAAAGAAAATTACGACATCAAACTCAAAGGAATTCTCGGTCTTCAGCACGCTTTCCCTATAGCGGCGGCGCTTGCTATCGGTGAGTATCTTGGTATTGATAAAGAGTCTCTCGTCAGAGCCTTTGATACGCATGAACTCCCTCGTGGTCGTATGCGGATACTTCCGGGCATTAAAAATTCGCTGATCATCGACGACTCGTACAATGCTGCACCGGTTGCTGTTGAGCTTGCGCTCAAGACGCTTAAAGAGCTTCGAGCTAAGGGTAGAAAGATTGTTGTGCTTGGCGATATGCTTGAGCTCGGTAAATTTTCAGCCGACGAACACGCTCGCATCGGTATCCTCTGTGCGACGTTTGCTGAAAAGATAATTACCGTCGGTATTCGGGCTCGTGGTATCGCGGAGTCAGCGATGAATCAAGGGTATGATGAAGCGCGAGTATTGCAGTTTGACGAGTCACTCGAGGCCGGAAAGTTTTTGCAGAATATGCTTGAGCCAGGAGATATTATTTTGGTAAAAGGCTCACAGGGCGTGCGTATGGAAAAGATAGTAGAGGAAATAATGCTCGAGCCAGAGCGGAAAGACCTCCTGCTTGTTCGGCAAGATCCGGAGTGGAAGATTCGGTAGGGAATAAGGAAAGGCGCGACCGGAGGTCGCGCCTTTTTTTGAAAATCAGTGTTCAACGATTGCCAGCACTTCAGCTGGCAAGGGAGTGCCTTGCGCATCTAGCGACATGATCCATCTGCCCTCCAAGAGGTAGAATGGATGAGTCACGATCTCAGTTGAGCGGAAGGGTGCCTCCGCAGACAGTTGTTTCAGGATCTGCTCAATGACTGTCCAGTTCTTCTGCGGGTCAGTCGAATCTGGATCATAAAGTGGAGCGAGAGTACCGTCTGGGTAAGGACGGTACACTCGTATCACGCCTTTTGAGTTGCTCGAGCGCACGAGGCATCCATCGGGAATGCGTTCGTGGGTACGAGGCTTGATATTCTGACAGAGATACAGCAACCCGAGAAGAGTAGCGATACCGAGCCATTGGAATTTCATCATCAATGTCCTTTCTTGTTTTTTATTATAGCATAGAAAATAGTAGAAATCAAGCTACTCTAACCAAGGTTTCACTTGTCTACGGATATATCGTGATACGATACTATACATGTATCAGTATGTTATAAAACACTTTCGTATATGCTTCTTGGTGGGGTTTGCCTGTATCCTTTTTCCAGTGTCGCTCTGGGCAGATACCAGTCAGGATCTGCTCTTGCATTGGACGTATGACGGACTTGGCGGAGCACAGAATGTTGTTGATAGTTCCGGCAATGGGCACACTGGCTTTCTAAAACTTAGTGGGAGTGCGACTTCGACGACTGCTGGTGTCTACGGCGACGCGGTGACATTTGATGGTGTGAATGATTATATAGAAATTACCAACAGTCTCTCGACATTTGATTTTGAAAAGACGGAACCGTTTAGTTACTCGACTTGGTACAAGACAAACTCTCAAACAGCTCCAGATTCATTTTTTGGAAACCTTCAGAGTGGTTCTGGGCCTGGTGTTGTGCTTGGATTCGGAGTGATCGGTGGTGGTGGGTGTCCGGCGACGTTTGCAACACTTGGGTTTATCGTTATCGGAGCTGGTCCAACATTTCTTTTTGGTTGTACCGCCGATACTCCTGCGTACGTAACACCTGGGTGGCATCATGTTGTTTTAACGTATGATGGTACGCATACAGTGGAAGGAACAAAGATATATGTTGATGGTCAGCTACAGTCATTCACAGCTAATAGTGGTAATTTTCACTTGCAAGGATCTTCGGTTTCGAATGCGCCGATGGTTGTCGGAGATGATCGGACAGGAGATCCGTTTGATGGAAGCTTTGATGATACCCGTTTTTACACTCGAGTACTCAGTGAGACAAACGTCAGGGAGCTTTATACTGGTGTCTCTATTCCAGAACTGACGACAAGTCAGGTGAGTTCGTTTTCAACAAGTACTGCAACTTTGCCGGGCGAGATAACAGCTACGGGAGCTGTTTCGCCGACTGTGCGAGGGTTTGTGTACGGGCTTACCACTGCGTACGGGGCAACGACTACTGAGGCAGGAACTTTCAGTACAGGTGCTTTTATGGGACTCGTGAATGGTCTCACACCGGGGGCGACCTATCACTTTAGGGCGTATGCAAGTAGTACAGAAGGGATAGGGTATAGTGATGATCGTACGTTTACTTTGGAGACGATCAGTCTACCGACGGTCACTCAGTCTGCAGCGGGTTCGATTACCGGCTCAAGTGCACAACTTGCTGGAAGTATTACTCATACAGGAAGCACTACAGTCACAGCGCGAGGGTTTGTGTACGGTCTGACAAACATCTATACGGCAACCAGCTCGACTCTCGGAAGTTTCTCTGGAGGGGATTTCAGTACAGTACTCACTGATCTGAACTGCGGTACCACATACCACAGTGCTTCATTTGCTCAAAACGAAGTCGGAATAGCTTACAGTGATGAGGTTACATTCACGACAAGCGTGTGTCCTCGTCCTTCTTCTGGATCGGCGAGTCGGCGTCAGGCAAGTCCTCGTCCAAGCGTTCAAACACCATCTCAAGTGGTGATGCCGCAGGTACCAGTAGTCACAGTGGTGACACCGATCAGTATGAATTCATTTAGTCGCCATCTTTCTCTAGGTGCTCGAGGAAGTGATGTTAAGACTTTACAAACATTTTTAAACTCACAAGGATTCGTCATCTCAGCTACTGGCGCCGGCTCGCCGGGTAGTGAGACAGAATTTTTTGGCGAAAAAACCCGAGCTGCACTCATACAGTATCAAAAGAGCAAAGGAATTTATCCTGCGATAGGGTATTTTGGAGATCTGACTAAAGCGAAAGTGTTAGGCAATTAAGAAAATAAAAAAAGCGGGGCGACCTTTGGCCGCCCCGCGATGGAACGTGTGCAGACTAACGAAACTGACTGCCTGGAGGGTAGGTGACAATGATTCCCGCTGGAAGTGTTGTCCTGAAGCCTGCTTGTCCGTGGTAGGGCACCATATTGGTACCCACTAGGACAAACTCCCGAGAGACTACCTGGATCGTTATCGGGGGAAGCATAGTGGGGTCGGGGACATTGGCAACTACTTTTTTGATCAGATCCCACTGCTCGCCCAGGTCGGATGAACCCGGATCAAAAAGTGGGGCGATTCCCCCGTTGAATCCTTTACGGGTCACGTAGCTGATATTTCCGTGAAGCTCACTTCCGAAGCCGGTTTTTGGAACAAGATTGGTTACGATGGTCGGTTCGAGCTCCACATGAGGTGGGTTTTCAGCTGATTTCTTGATGTAGTCGGCCAAGAAGGATAAAGAAAATCCGAACAAACCAAACATTACCGCCGCTATAAGAAGCGAAACAATTAAATACGTGAAAAAATACGTGAAAAAGTGAGAGGTCTTAGGAGTATTTGATGATGAGCTCATTGTGAAGTCCTGCGTTCAGGTGGGTTTTGCTCCTGAACTCCAAAGACTATTATAACTTATCTTTTATAATAAGTCAAACAGAGAGATCGGTCGACTAGTCAAACATACGTGGGAGGAATTCATCGATTTTTCGCTGCTCGAGTTCATAAAATTGCATATTGGTCGTATGGAGATGTTCGGCGAGATCCTTGCCGACGAATCGCCAGTGCCATGGCTCGTAGACATAGTATTGATTATTCGGAGGGTATGACAATATGAAGCCGTACTTGTAGGCATTTTCTTTGAGCCAAGCAAAGGCTGAAGTCCTTTCAAAATTTGTGAAATTTGTTCCAAGCTCGGGAGTTGAAAAGTCTACGGTGGTGCCGAGCTGATGCTCAGAATAGCCCTGGTCAGCCGAAAACTGATTGGCGGTACCAGCGCCATACGTGACGGAGTAGTTTGTCTTTAAAGATGCCTGAGTATTAAATGAGCGATACGCAGAAGCGATACGAAGTGGTACGCGGGCATCTTCGGCGTTTTGGAGCATCGTCCGCAGGTACGGCCAGACACTGGCGTGAATTGTCTCAGAGCGATTGGTATTTACTGTATAGACAGAATCTATCTCCGAGAGTCGAGCGGGCTCATAGTGCTCGTTGAGGAAATATACTTTCGAATACTTCTGGAGGAGCTTGGGGTCGGCTTTCGCTATCTTCTCGAGCTCACTCAGTGAGTCGGTTACTTTGCCGAAGTTTTTCTCGATGCTGGTAAGTTTTTTTTGTGATTCCTTCAGTGAGTCCTCAAGTTTCGAGACGCGTACCTGTTCGGCGGTGAGTTTTTCCGAAAGAGAATTGAGGTCACTGGCAAGCGCGGTTGTGGAGGCGAGTCTGGTGTTGAGGCTATTCACTTGAAAAGCGAGCTCAGATTGAGAGGAATATGAATTAACGGTAAAAAAGGCAAAGACAATACAGATGAGTGTGAGAAACACGCCGACGAGAGAGTAGAAATACGAAGGTTTCATATACAAATAGTATATATCAAAAACATTGACGAGTGGTACTTTCTGCTATACTAGAAAAGTGAATTTCGTCGTCAAGACAGCACTCTTGCTAGTTATCTTTGCGAGTCTGGTAACCGCGCAGTCTGCGCGCGCCTCTTCAGTGCTCTTGAAAGATATAAATACCGATACGGACTCAGCCGGCATCTCTTCTGAATTAATCGAGTTTCTCGGATCAACTTATTTTGTCCGGAATAATAATCAAATTTGGAAGAGTGATGGAACTTCTGAGGGTACGATGCTTGTAAAACAGTTTGCTGCTGGAGTTGCGAATGCGCAGATCGGTGATTTGTACGTCGTCGGGGACGTGTTCTTTTTTTCTGCTTTGACAAATCTCGGTACTGAACTCTGGAAAAGTGACGGTACCGAGGAGGGGACGGTGATAGTGAAGGATATCAATCCTGGAGCCGGAGAAGGGGTTCTCCAGCTTGATGGTCGTGAGGTAGGTATTCTAAATGGAGAGATATTCTTTTCCGCGGCATCGGACAATGACGTTACGGGATCTGAACTCTGGAAAAGTGACGGCACGGAAGAAGGAACGGTGATGGTGAAGGATATTCGCCCGGGACCAGCAGGCTCGGTAACTACTCAATTCATTAACGCTGGCGGAAATTTGTATTTTAGAGGCTATAATGACGGGACTGGATACGAGCTGTACAAGACCGACGGTACTACTCTGGGCACCGTGCTCGTAAAAGACCTTTATACAGGTGGAGATGGGATATCTGAAGGTTTCGCAGCTGCAGAATTCGACGGTGTTTTATATTTCGGCGCGAGTACTAATGCCGCTGGGTATGAGCTCATGAAGACCGACGGTACTACACTAGGTACGGTGGTTGTGAAAGATATAAATCCCGGAAATAGTAGTTCTGGGGTCAATAGTTTGGTAGTTTCAGGTGGCACCCTGTTTTTTGTGGCGGCTTCAACTGATGAGGATTATGAACTCTGGAAAAGTGATGGTACCGAAGAAGGAACGGTAATGGTGAAGGATGTTGATACGACTGAAGGAGAGACGAATTTACCATCTGCACTAGTTGATATTGGCGGCACGCTTTACTTTGGAGGGAATGACGGAGTGAATGGGTTTGAACTCTGGAAAAGTGATGGTACCGAAGAAGGAACAGTGATGGTGAAGGATATCAGTGGAGACGAAACCGATGGGCTTTCAGGCGGACGCATGGTTGGTGCGGCTGGTACATTATATTTTTCAGCAGACGATGGTGTTAATGGGTTTGAACTTTGGAAAAGTGATGGGACAGATGTGGGAACAGTAATGGTGAAAGATATAAATACTGAAGATAGGGCTGAGCCTGGATATTCAAACCCTCAAGGTTTTCTTGTGAGCGGTGGTGCGTTGTATTTTACTGCCGATGATGGGGTTCGTGGCTATGAACTCTGGAAAAGTGACGGTACGCAAGGGGGGACGGTGCTAATTGAAGACTTGAATACAAATACTGTCAGTTCATATCCAGGGGGCAGTATTCTCTTTAAAGAAAATTTCTATTTTATTGCCGATGACGGGGTTCATGGTATCGAGCTCTGGAAAAGTGACGGCACCACCGAGGGGACGGTGATGGTTAAAGATATTGTCCCGGGGCTTTCTGGTTCAGATCCCTCTGTACTCACAGTTAACGGAAATCAACTATATTTCTTTGCTTTTGATGTTGATGGTAATGGAGAACTCTGGAAAAGCGATGGGACAAGTGAAGGAACGCAAAAAATTATCGATGCCCCTACTCCAACAGAGATTGCCTCCTACAATGGAGTGGTTTATTTTGGCGCTACGGACCCTGACAATGTATATGGAACTGAACTCTGGAAAACTGATGGCACTGAAGGTGGAACGGTACTGGTAAAAGATATAAATCCAGACGGTGGTTACTCAGACCCCACTAGTTTTTTCATTTGGAAAAATGCACTTTATTTCACTGCAAATGACGGTACGCATGGGAGACAACTCTGGAAAACTGATGGCACTACGGACGGGACGATAGTGGTCACAGATATTGATTCAGCAGAATTAAGTAACTTTACAGTCGGTGAGAATGTCATCTACTTCTTTAATTCGCTCACTCAACTCTGGAAGACTGACGGTACTACTCTGGGCACCGTGCTTGTGAAGGATACCTACCCGCCAGGGAATGTTGGTTTCGAGCATTTTGCGCTGACTGTCAACGGCACGTTATTTTTTTCAGGGTTTGATGGTTTCGCGAATGATCTAGAACTCTGGAAATCCGACGGCACCACTGAGGGAACGGTCATGGTGAAAAATATCGCTCCAGCAAACTCAGATGCATCCTCGCCGCAATATTTTTTAAATTACAATAATAACTTGTATTTTAGGGCAATCGATGGTGTGAATGGATTCGAACTCTGGAAATCCGACGGCACCGAAGAAGGAACGGTGATGGTGAAGGATATACATCAAACAGGAAGTAGTGAACCGAGTGGTCTGGTCGATATCGATGGTACAATCTATTTCAATGCGACCGATGGCGTGAATGGTATCGAGCTCTGGAAAAGCGACGGTACTACTGAAGGTACTGTCCTAGTTGACGATATCTATCCGGGGAGTTCGGATTCAAGTCCTGAGATGTCCGAGGCAAAACTTCTCGGAAACAAATTATTTTTTCCAGCCGATGACGGTGTGCGTGGGGTTGAACTACGTGTTCTGACTATCCAGTTGCGTCCGCAGCCTGTAGAAGAAGTGGCCACTCAAGCGCCTCAACCGGCTTCAAGTACTGGAAATGCAGGACGTCGACTGGCACGGATCGCCACGACCCTGCCTATACCTGTGGTTCCTGCTTCACCTCAAGCTCCGGTAGTACAGAGTGTTCAATTGCCTGTGAGTACCCCAGCAAGTGAAGAGGCTGTAGGTAACTTGAACACAGCCACAAGCGGAGTACGAGATCTTCAAATCTTCCTTAACCGTAGCGGGTTCGAGATCGTCGAGACTGGTCCGGGCTCTCCAGGAAGAGAAACTTCTACGTTCGGTCAAAATACTGAGCGGGCACTCCTTGAATTCTTGCAATTCCAAACACAGGCCTTGCTCGAGAGTTGGGGGCTATTTTTAGAGTAAATAATCTCCTGCGGAAGCGGGGAGATTTTCCGACTACATCGGCAGGTGACTTTCCGAAATACTCGAAGCAGTAAACTTCTCGTCTTTCAGGAAAGTCCTTTCAAATCTCCACGGAAGTGTTCCCAACACTTCCTATCCTGCGGAAGCGGGGAGATTTTCCGATTACATCGGCAGGTGACTTTCCGAAATACTCGAAGCCACAAACTTCTCGTCTTTCAGGAAAGTCCTTTCAAATCTCCACGGAAGTGTCCCCAACACTTCCTATCCTGCGGAAGCGGGGAGATTTGAACTCCCGATAAGGTTACCCCTATGCCGCTTTTCGAGAGCGGTGCTTTCAACCACTCAGCCACGCTTCCAGTGCAGAAGTGAGTGTAGCACTTTTGAAATCATTTCAAAAGTATGTTATAAATTATCGACAGTACGAGTCAGTCATTGCTGAAGGTACTCCTTGGCCCTATCGTCTAGTCTGGTCAGGACACGGGCTTTTCAAGCCTGTAACTCGGGTTCGAATCCCGATAGGGTCACAACCATCCGAAGTCGACCGTTCCGCTATTTCCCTAAACGGAAGCGACGGCTCCAATTCGACCTTTTTTCCCTGCACCTGCCGGTTCGAGGTGAAGATGCTGACCAGTTCACGCTGTTCCTCGGGCGATGCCTTCTGGTGGCTCAACCAGGCGTCGCCGGCCAGTTCGAGGAATTTCTCAAGCCGATCCGGCGAAGTGCCGTGGTGACGGATCAGGTTGGCTAGCTGCGCCTCGGTCTCCCTCTGCTCCAGCAACAGGCTCTGTTTCCGGGCTTCAAACATGGTTTTATCGAGGGCCTGGTCCAGGTAGGCGTCGGTTAATCGGTTGAGGCGATCCCTGAGCTGGCCCAGCTTGATGTTCAAAAGTCTGGCCTCCTGTTCCTGCCGATTGGCCCACGTCGTTTTCATCAGGCGGAGTCGGGCTTTGAAGTAGGCCTGTTCCTGTTCATTGAAACGGATTTTCCGGAGCAGGTTTTCCACCTGCATCCCGATGGCCTCCTCGCGGACGGAAGACGGCGGGCAGGATTTGCCGTGGCAACGGTAATAGACGTGCCCCTTCTGGCGCTCGCCCACGAGTGAATGACGGCAGGACTGACAGGCAAACAGCCGGCGATACTGGAACCGATGCCGCTGACTGCGGGTGTTGGTTTTGCCGGTGAGAACTCCCTGCACGCGGTCAAAGAGGACCTTGCCAATGAGCGGTTCATGCACGCCCGCGAAGGTCTCACCCGTCTTTTGAAGGTGGATGAGGCCGAAATAGAAGGGATTGTTGAGCAGCGTGGAGAGTCCATTGCGGGTCACCCGTCCCCCGCGGCGGTTGCGGAGTCCCCGCCTATGCAATTCCGTGCCCAAGGATTCCAGATTGAAGTGGGTGCTGGCATAAAGCTCGAACGCCTGCCGGACGATCGGTCCCATCACGGGGTCAATCGTCTTGGCCTTTCCCCGGCCCTGATCGACATAGCCGAGCGGAGCCTGCAGCGGGTAGAGGCCCTGCTTCAGACGTCCGTAAAATCCCTTGCGGGTCTCCTCACGCAAATTGCGGATGTAATCGGCGGCCACGACCGCCTGAATGTCGGCCGAAAGTCGGCCACCCCTGGACTGGAGATCCAGCCCTTCGGAAACGAAGTGAATCTCAACGCCTTGATCAGAAAGCTCGCCGATAGCCGCCCAATCCCGGAGGTTGCGCGCTCCCCGGTCCAGCTTATGCAGGATGATTCCCCGGGCGCCTCGGCTACGAAGCAGTTTGAGTGCGCGGTTGAACACGGGACGACCCTGCTTGGCCGCGGTTTCCATCTCCTCCAGCCAGATGCCAATCGGCAGTCGATTGCGTTCGGCGTAACGCAAAATCGCCTCGCGCTGTTCCTGCAGCGAGACTCCTTGGGTTCCTTGTTTCACCGTGGAGACACGGATGTAGCCGATGTATCCGTTCATGGGTGTGGGAGAGGCCGGGGAAGCGGGGCTGAATCCGGCAATGAGCATTGTATCACATCCGGGTCAGGGGACAATGGATCGGGCGACGGGGCAGCCTCGGCCTCCAGGCGATCAAATATCCGCAGCATGAGCGCCAGATAGCGTTCGACGTTATCCTCTGCCTCGGCCAGCTCGTGCTCGGTGAAGTGGGGATACAGCTCACGCAGGGTGGGAGTGGGGTTTGGCTTCATGTGCGACCCACTCTACCGCCTCAATCTTGGCGGCCGAAGACGGGGATGTCTGCCGGTGACGACACCTTCGCCTTTCGGGGGCATCTTTGACGGACGGGTAATAACATGGTATAATCCTAATCCTTCCACCGGACTGATTTGTCCGGTGTTGGCCTTCGCACTTGCCGTCAGCGGCAAAGGTTCCCGCCTACGATAGTTTCACCGATCCGGTAGGGTGAAGGCTCGGACTCCCCGCGAGTTCCACCCCCATGTCTTCAACCCTGCTACCCAACTACCTGCTTTCGAACCGCAAACGCCTGGGACTCTCCCAGGAGGACGTGGCCTTTCTGCTGGGCACCCAGAGCGGGGCCAAGGTCTCGCGGCATGAACGCTTCGCCCGTGAACCCGGACTTAGGGCGGCCCTCGCCTACGAGGCCATCTACCAGCGCTCGGCGAGCGAACTCTTCAGCGGTCTCTATGGCGAAGTAGCCCGAGATGTGGCGGCCCGTGCCAAGGCACTCGCTGCCCAGACCGGCCACCAGCAAACCCAGCGTCGTCAGGTTCTGGCGACCATTGCTGGCCAGGCCGCTTAACGACCATTTCCAATCACCATGCGCCACCCAAACCCCAAACATCTTCGCGCAGTCGCTTGCTAGTGTCGGCTGTGGGCTGCAAGTGCGGTCCAAACAAAAAAGGCCGCCTGTTACAGCAGGCGGCCTACCCGGAAAAACCCGGGTGTTTACACAATTAAACAATCACACTAACACTGTTATGCGTAAACAAGATAACGATAACGCAAATCGTCGCCGCCGGCAAGGGCGCAAGAAATCTGCACCACATATCTCGAAAAGCGTCAATTGGATACCGATCAGCTTCGCCGGCCTGGGCATGCTTGCGATGTTCGGCTGGCACCGCGGTTGGCACGACGTGGTCACGGGATCGCTGGTCGTCTTGGCGCCGATATGGGCTCGGCCTGCCGTGCGATTTTTGGCACAACACGGGGCCGTTGTTATGGAAATTGCGACCGTCGTCGTCAAAGAAGTCCGCCGAAAAGGCGGATGATGCAACGCGAGGCGTGCCGCCCAGCCGAAACAGCGTCGGCTGGGCGACTGGTTCTCAACTTTCACGCCTTACAGGACATGCGGTTTGCCAGTAGCCCGAAACGAAGCCACGAGGTTCGCCTAGAACCAGTTTCGCAGTCTCGGGAGCTTCTTAGCGTAATTCATCGCCAACAAAAGCCCGCTCCATCGGAGCGGGCTTGGTCAGCCTGCAAAGTAACCCAACGTCCGCAGTGAACAGTGCCGGAACGGGGTGACGATGACATGGTCCAGCACCTCGATCTTGAGGAGCTGGCCGGCGCGGATCAGGTCACGCGTGACACGAAGGTCCGCCTCGCTGGGCGAGGGGTCTCCCCCGGGGTGGTTGTGCATGAGGACCACCGCATGGGCGGCGGCCACAATCGCGGGCCGGAACACTTCGCGGGCATGGACCAGCACCTGGTCGAGGATGCCGGTGGTCACCACCTGGTGGCCCTTGACGTGCTTGCGGGTGGTCAGCAACAGCACGACGAACGATTCCTTGTCGGGATCGTAACTCGGCAGGGTGCTGATGCACCGCCGCCAGTAGTCGGCCGCGTGCTCCGGGGACTCGCATTTGAGCAGATACTCCGGCAGCGGACAGTCCCGCAACGCCACCACCTTGTATTCCTGGGGTGGCTTCTTCTTCTTGGGAGGTCGCACTGCGACCTTGAACAACTCGGGTTCTTCCATGATGTCTCTCTCGGGCCGTCCGCCTGTTGATGCAGGTAGCTCTGGGTGTGAGTCTCTCCGCCGGGAGCGTGGACGGCCCCTTGGTTTAAGGGCCGGCGGGAAGAAAAGCGGCCTCCGCAGAAGTGGGAGGCCGTGAAATCAGTAGTCTTCGGGCAGGAGCACGGTCGTCACCGACCGGTCCCATTCCGTGATGAGCCAGAACTTCGTCCGGTCCACGGCGTGATACACCGACAGCAGGCGGGTGCCCTGCACCAGGGCGGCGTCATTGGTTGCCCAATCCTCCGCCCCGCAGTCGCCCCAATCGCCGGCCAGATGCCGGGACACGGCCTTCAGGATCTCCGCGTGGGAGACATGGGCCAACGCATTGGGCGTGGCCACCAACCGGCCCAGGCCGAACTTCGGGGCGCTCATAGGCGGTAATCCTCGAAGGTGGCGGCCAGACCGTCCTCGTCGTCGCCCAGCAGTTCCTCCAGGGCCGCCTTGGTCTGAACCCGTTCCGGATTCGGTCGGGCGTCCTCGGGACAACAGGGCTCGGTGATTTCATCGGGAAGATTCGCGACGCTCAGCCGGCTGATCCGCTGGCGGCAGCCCAGACGATCCTGTCCCGCATCGAACTGATCAACGAATACGGCAAACGGTTCCATCACAGCTCTACCCGTGCCGCCGATACCGCCGTGATCGATGAGACCGAGCTGCTGACACACGTCCAACAGACACTCGATCTCGTCGGCGGATTTTGATGCTTTCCTGATCCGCCGCAAGGGGGGCGAACCGCTTGGGCTAGGTGCCAAAGTGATCCGGCAGGCCATCGTTCAAAGAGGCATGCTCTGGTTCCACAACGGATGCCAGGTCAGGCAGAAGGCCCTTCATGTTCAACGCTGCCAAGGTGTCGAGAATCCGGTCCCAAGTTCGAGGTATGTCCTGTTGTGGGTCACAAAATTTGGTTTCCAAAAAGACTGGACTGCTCCAGTCTTTTTAAATTTTGTGAAAGCGCAGGCATACTTTTTCAGCTGAAAAAGTGCCGAGCTGGGGTCGCGAGTGCTTAGTGCTCGCAGATTGCAAAGCGATCGAGAACACTTAGTAACTCGTGACACAAAATGCAAATCTCTGGGAGGGATCTGCATTGACTACACAGGGAGGTGATTGATAGGTAAATTATATCAAAATGGCTTAAAAGTGATAAAATGACTTTACTTTTATGCGGTTATACAAAGTTCGAGGCGGAACAGAAAAAGACCTCTACGCAAAGCAATACAATATAGGGGTTGGAATAAGCTTGGGAAACAAGTGGTTTTCTACTGAAAACATTGTGGGTCTGGTTGAGTGGTCACTTGAACATACAAAAGAGTTCGTGGTCATTTACGTGGCCGATGGCATTCACGCAATCAATATCGAAGTGCGCAACCGCAAGTCTCCTGAAAAAGCGAAAGAGACTGCCCTGCGACTTGGAGACGAAATACTCGAAGGGGTTAAAGTTCTGGCAAAATCCAAGCTCACTTCTGACCAGTTCTCGAAATTACACTTCGCAAAGTGGGACGAACTTTTTACCCCTGCCTTCCAAGAGAAGCTAGATTTCCTAAACAAGAAGTACGACACAGATAGTGAGTTCAAAAGTGCGATTATCGAACTCGTGGATAGTTTTACTAGCAAAGAAAATAGGGTCTTCTCTTACGAAGATAAGGTAAAGCTGGGTTCGTATGTCATAGCAGAATTTCCTGAAATCCTGGGACGTACACCAATCAAAGGATTGGTATTCGATGCATACGCCTATCCCTACGACGGCAAGCTACCTGAACTGGTAGAAGGCATACAGAAAGGAGAATTATTCCTCGATGTTCGTGACAAAGTAATGGACACAAAACCTAAAGTTCTCCTCGTGGTTCGCTAAATTTATGACTTACAAAATCGAAGACAACGTTTACTCAAAGGACACAGGTAAGTACGGGAAAAGCCTATTTGCCCAACGTGATTTTATAAAGGATGAGGTTGTGTTCGTAGCCTTTGGTTCAATCGTTGAAAACGCAACTGCTTACACCATACCAATCAGTGAGAGCTTGAAGATTGATCCTACCATGCCAGAAGGAAACCTCTGCCAGTTTATTTGCCATTCGTGTGACCCAAATCTGGGAGTAAAGGAACGCACATTATTTGTTGCAATGAGGAATATAAAGAAAGACGAGGAACTCGCCATAGACTATGCAATGATTGGATATGAATATGGCGACGAGCTTTCCGAAGAAGAGCGTATCTGTAAGTGCGGTTCCGCAATATGCAGAGGCAGGCTCGGTTGTTATAAAGAGCTTCCTAATGAAATAAAGGAAAAATACAAAGGTTATATTTCTGACTATCTTTCTACATCCCTATGACAAAACCTCCTTTCCCTGAAGAGCTTGAAAAAGACGAAACTCCTGAAGAATACGTAAAAAACCGTGTTGCAGATATAAATAAAAAGAAGGGCTTTCTATATGCACAAGCGAACCCAGATTCTCCCGCAGTCGATAAGGCAAGGAGCGTGGCGGAAATAAACCAGCTATGCGATGAAATTGAGGCAATCCTTCCTGATGTAGAGAAATTGATACGAAGGATTTTCCCTTATCTCACATCTATTACCGAACAAACAAAGACTGCGGCTGCTTATCTTCTCCTTGCGAGGGCTTTCGGTAATTTGAAGACTACGCTTCTAGTTTGTCGTCACGGTAGGAACCTTGAAGCGATGGAGCTATCACGTTCTGGTACGGAAGCATTAGATTTGGCAATGCTGTTCTGGGACGATAAGAATAAGGCCCTTCTTGATAAGTGGTTCAAAGGCAAAATCATTGGCAACGTAGATGCCAGAGAATTTTATCACGAACATTTGAATACCGAGCTTGCAGAATTTTACGAGAACGAGGAACAGCCTATCAAGGAAATGCTTGGGAAGTGTTACAAGATTATGTCTAGTTACACCCACAGCGGATATGCTGGACTACTTGAAAGCGTTGACGTATTTAAGCTAGATTTCGACTTTGAAGAGCAGGCTGGTTACCACTACTGCGTAAATAATTTTCATATTGTTAAAGACTTACTCATCAAAATTTTACTGAACCTTAAGAACTCATTTTTGTACCTCAAAGACCAAGAGGGTTTCCAAGAAGCTGACAGGCTGTTCAAGCCTTTCGATAGCGGGCTTACGAAGGAGCAACTGAAAAAGATTATGGCATGGCACAAGAAAGAACCCGATACAAAATAAAACTATGTCATTCACTTCTCAATACCAAAAACTAAAGCCAGCAATCGTAGCCATAGTCGGGAGAATTTCTCAAAATCCTGATATGCCCGATATTATCGGGACTGGCTTTATTGTTCGAGAAGACGGGTTGATAGTAACCAATGACCACGTTGTAAACGTGATTAAGCAACTACCAAGACGCAAGGGAGCACCAGACGACGAATGGCCAATTCTGGTAATGTATCTACAAAACCTTCCAGGCAAAGGAATGGCATCAGTATTTCTTGAAGTCGAGGGAGTTGGAACATTAACGAGAGAAGAACCAGTCGAGGGTGCTCATTACGGAACAGACGTGCCTGATGTTGGATTTATTTATGTGAAAGCAAAAGGATTACCTGTTCTAACTAGAAACATCATTCAATCTCAACGAAGGCGACGAGGTTTTTATTGCAGGGTTTCCAATGGGAACCAGAACACTTCGTGCCCCAGGTTGGGTACATCAAATTAACCCCGTATTGCAACGAGGTATTGTGAGTGCGGTTCAACCCTTTCCTTGTTCACATCCCCACGGCTTACTCATAGACGCAATGGTGCAAAGCGGTTCAAGTGGCTCTACTATTTTTAATTCTGTGACAGGTAAAGTGGAAGTATTACTTTATGGAGGTTTAATAGAAAGAGGTGCCATTAGAGTGCCTCCTGGTATAGCACTTACATACACATACGGAACGTCCCTTACCTCATCCATACCCGCTTACATCATCAGTGATTTGTTAAAGAAAGAGATGTACAACCCTAAAACTGGCGAGGTTGATAAGCGAGACACCAGTACCCATCAAACACTCGCCGAGATGTTCGCCACGAAGGAAATGAAAGTACGTGAACCAAAAAAAGGCCAGCCCTGATGTAGGAGCAGTATCGCCTGAAGATTTAATTTTTTCACCAACCGTTTAACCTAATACAGTCCTATAACTAGACTGGTAGAAATAACTTCCTATCACAGACTTAAAAGTAAGCTTTTCAAGCCATACTTGGAGACATAATCAAATGACCATAAACAGAAACAATACTTTTCCAGCGTAAAATCTCTTGTTCTATGGAGTTCCACTCCAGGGACAGTAGGGTCACAATAATAAAAAGCCACTACACGTGGCTTTTTACTATTGTGACGGCCCGAGCGCGACGGCGCGAGGCGGGGTCGCGTAAAATTTCAGCAGAAATTTATACGTGACCGAATCCCGATAGGGTCACAAAATTTGGTTTCTAAAAAGAGTGAACTGCTTCACTCTTTTTAAATTTTGTGAAGACGGAGACATGTTTTTCTAGCAAGAAAAACAGTCGAGTCCGGGGCTGGAAAATTTGTGAGTGACGACGAACAAATTATTGTGGCTCACACTTGATCCGTAAATTATATCAAAAATGTCTAAAAGTGATAAAATGTAACCCATGAAAATAGTAACATTAATATTACTTTTCGCATTCATTGTTTTCCGAAATAGCTTTACTTTAGTCCAAGGAAAGAGAAACAGAAGAATGGTCACCTCGTTTATCTATTGGGGCAGAAAATTTATTGAGATATTTATATCTTTTTTGGTACCAATACTACTTTTGTTGGAAATAGTAGAAACTAATATCTTTAATCCCACTTATTACTTAGGTGTAATGTTTTCCTTATTCGGATTAATTCTCATGTTCTGGACTAGATTAAATAGAAACAAGGACTGGGGATTTATGGGTGATGATTCTGGAGATACTCTATTTACAGGAGGACCCTACAAATTTACCAGACATCCTTACTACATTGGAGCAATACTTACTGGTGTTGGTATTTATCTTCAGTTAAATTATTGGCTAGTATTCTTGATGGCACCTGTTATATTTTTCATATTACATGTAATCAAAAAAGAAGATCATTTCCTTGAAAGGAAGTTCGGGGCTACATATTCTGAGTATAAAAAGAGAGTTGGTCTTATTCCTTGGTTTTACTAATATACCAGTATCGTTTGTAGATTCAGCTTTTCTCTCTGATTTCATATCTGTGGTTGACCAGCTCAAAAAGCCGCGCAGTGTGGTCGCATAAAATTTCAGCAGAAATTTATACGTGACCGAATCCCGATATTTCACCACTAAAAAACTTATGTAGCGACTTAAGAATAGAGTAAAAAATCTCAGTATTACTATATACTTGATCTATATGAACGGAGAGTCAGTTGAACAATTTATAGAAAAGTTTCCCAAATTATTGAGTACACTTTCATTACTCGATAAAAATAAAATCCAATGGATGATTGGCGGTAGTGGAAGTCTGTTTTTATTGGGAAATAAAAGATTCCCAGATGATGTGGATATTTATATTGCAAATGAAGACCACGACAAAGTAGATACACTCCTCGGAATTAAATCTTTTCAGTATAAATCTGAGACCGAGAATGTTCGTAACTCTAATCCTGAAAATGACCACTCCATACAGCTTACGAGTCATCTAACTATTACGATTAGCGAGAAGGTATATGATTTGCACATAACCGATGATATTTTAAGCAATCGAATAAGGTTAACTCATAAAGATAAGGCACTCTGGCTTTTACCTCCCGAGGACGTCTTGCTCATTAAAGCTATTCTTCAAAGGGGTAAGGATGTGGGGAAGAATGACCTTGAGGATATTGCCAACTTTATGAAGGTGTATTCAATTAATAGTGAATATCTTCGCAAGAGAATAGATGTTCTCAAAGCTACAGATAGAGTCGGCGATATCTTTAGTGTTGACAAGGTGTTATAAGAATCAGGTTACGCTACAATACAGAATTACGAATACCGTGAATGTAATTATGGTAATATAGTTCCATGAATCTCCTTACATACGCACTTATTTCTATAGGTGTAATTGCCTTTTCAAAATACCTGATAACTAAATCCGATGAACCAGCTTTAGATGTTTCTGGTGGAAAAGTGATGAGAGCTGACAAGGTTTTTGGTTACATTGGTTTACTTTCAATATTGCTCGGGGCTGTTTTTCCAGTTTTGTATTACGTAGATGTTTATAATAGAGATAGCCAATTCCTTACAATGTCAATTTTTATGTTGGTGGTATTTGGATCGATGGGCTCGTATATGGTCTTATACTATAAAAACACTCGGGTAGAATTTAACGATACGGTGGTTAAGAGTACAAATTTCTTAGGTAACTCTAAAAAAATTAATTGGTCAGATGTAAAAGTTATTGATTACTTTGCAACAGCAAAATGTTTGTCTCTTAGGAATGAAAATACAAGAGTCAGTGTCCCAGTAACTTTAAATGGTTTTGGGCAATTCAAAAAAGAACTCATTGATAAGGTTTCTGCTGAAAAATACGAGAAGGTGTTTCTAAAAATTAAATCCTAGTTTTTGTATACTAGTTTTAATCTCCTCTCATAAAGTTCTGATTGTCGTGCAATGGGGGGTCGCGCACGACATTTCGCAGAAATGTATTACTTGCTTAATCCTCTTAGTCCTAATAGCTGATACGTGACAATTTACACATCTGGTATAATTACCACACTAACTCATATGGAACCAAAAGCTCAAAACTCGATAACAAATACACAGAAAACACTCTTGCGCGATGCCCTGAAGCTGTCTTCTCTGCCGGTGATGTTCGCCTCACTGTGCTGCTTGTCTCCGGTGATCCTGGTGTTGCTTGGATTATCGACAGCGAGCTTCGCTACGTCCTTGGCAGATACTCTCTACGGAGACTATGCATGGTATTTCCGTGGGGCAGGACTTGTGTCGCTTGCAGGGGCACTTATCTACTATTTTCGACGAGCAAAAGGTATCTGTACTATCGATGAGGCAAAGAAAAGACGAAATGAAATACTTAACATCATTTCCATTACACTGATCGTAGCTATCGCAGGATATTTATTTTTCTTGTATGTGGTTGTCCACTATATTGGTGTCTTCCTTAATCTCTGGGGGTAGAAGGTTAACTAGAAAATATAGAAGTATCGTTTTGTAGATAACACAAAAAGTGAAGCAGAAATCAAATGAAAAACATCACTGTACCCGAGTTTAAAACAATAAAAGAAAATCCAAATACACTCCTTGTTGATGTGCGTTCAAGTTCTGAATTTACAGAAGGGCATATCCCTGGCGCACTCTCAGTTCCACTTAATGAATTTGAATCAAAAATCAACTTACTCAAAAAAGATGCGCAGATAGTTTGCCAGTGTCTGAGCGGAGGGAGAAGTAAAGTCGCGGCGCTTTACTTGACTGGACTTGGGTTTAACGAGGTCTATAACCTCGAAGGAGGGCTTTCGTCTTGGATGGCGAGCGGTGGTGAGGTGGTTAGAGAATAAGCGAGTTTTCTGCTAGTATGAGATCATCATGAGTACAAACTCTCCATATAAAACAGAGTGGGATTTAACCTTGCTCTATGCCTCACATACTGATCCGCAAATAGAGACCGACTGCCTTTTTCTCGAAAAGACCTACACCGATTTTGCGTCAAAATATGAAGGCGTAGATTTTACTGCTTCTGAAACAAGTCTCTATGAAGCAATACGTGATTGGGAGGCGCTGACCAAAGTGGCCGGTACCTGGAAGCCAGTTTTTTATTTCCAGCTCGCCTTCGAGATCAACTCAGCTGACACAGTAGCTCAAGAGCGTGCGACGTTTCTCGAACAGCGATTGCAAAAGTCTGCCAACAAGATCGTCTTTTTTACTCTAGCGATGGGAAAGATTAGTCCCGAGACGCAAGCGGTATTTTTGAACTCAAAACTTCTTGCGCCATACCGCTATTTTCTTAAACAGATTTTTGATAATGCGCGGTTTGATCTGACGCTCAAGGAAGAGCAACTACTGAGCCTGATGCACTCGCCAGCAGCGGGTATGTGGCGAGACTTTTTCTCAAAACAAGAAGGGAAAAAGATGGTGGTGTATAAAGGCGAAGAGATCCCGCTCTCGCAGGCGATTGATATGGTCTCGGATTTACCACTGGAAGAGCGTCGCGTACTCGGCCCGATCGTCATGGAGGCCTTTAAGGACTTGGCACCATACGCGGAAGGGGAGATCAATGCACTCTATACCTACAAGAAAATCTCTGACGAGCTTCGTGGATATTCTCGGCCCGATGAAGGAACGATTCGCTCGTATCAAAACGAGCTCTCGACAGTCGACACCCTCACTGAAGTGGTAACACGTCGTTTTGCAATCGCGCAAGAATTTTACGAAATCAAGGCAAAGGTTCTCAAGCTCGATACATTGCACTACGAAGATCGAGCGGCTTCATTTGGTACAACGACTCGAGAGTATTCATTTGATGAGAGTATCGAGATACTGCGCGCTTCGTTTTCGCGAGTCGGAGTGTCGTACGTAAATCACTTGAATGAGTATCTTCAAAAGGGTCAAATCGATGTATATCCACGAAAAAGTAAGACCAGTGGTGGGTTTTGTATTAGCTCTCAGCTGACTCCTACTTTTATCTTGCTCAATCACACAAATTCCTTCAAGAGTGTAAATACCTTTGCCCATGAGATGGGACATGCGTTCCATGCGGAACTCTCAAAAATTCAGCCGCCCCTCTATCGAGATCACACGATCTCAATTGCCGAGGTGGCAAGTACACTCTTTGAGAATCTTGCCAATGAGGTGGTATTTGAGAGCCTCTCGCCAAAAGAAAAGATTGTTGCCCTTCATGATCGTATTAATACGCTAATCAGTCAGATTTTTAGACAGGTGGCCGTGTACAATTTTGAACGGGAACTGCATGCTCGCGTGCGTGCCCAGGGCTTTGTTCAGAGTAAAGAAATCTCAGAGCTTATGAATACACACATGGCCGCATACCTCGGGCCACGATTCACCCTTGAAGAACGAGATGGGTATTACTGGGTCGGCTGGAGTCATATACGTCGGTATTTTTATGTCTATTCGTACGCTTTTGGCTCGATCATCTCTACGTCGCTCTGGGCAGAGTACAAAAAAGATCCGTCATTCTGGAAAAAGATAGAGCAATTTCTCAGTGCGGGTGGCAGTGATTCACCGGAAAATATTTTCAAATCAATCGGGATTGATATCACTCAGCCTGATTTCTTTGCGGGTGGTCTGACGTATATTGAAAGCGAGATAGCTCGACTCAAGAAAATCCTTCAGGATGAAGGGATGATATAATACAACGACTATGTGGCTTGTATATGCATTACTTGCAGCACTTACCGCCGGACTCGTCGCAATCTTTGCGAAAGTCGGACTACAGACGGTCGACCCGAGACTCGCTACGGCACTACGTTCGGTGATTATGATGATCTCCGCTGTTTCGATTGCGGGTCTTTCTGGCGCCTGGAAACAGTTTTCACCCGGGACGATCGGAGGTAAAGAGTGGATGTGGATTGTCTTGGCTGGACTTTCAGGAGCACTCTCGTGGCTCTTTGGCTTTTTGGCGCTCAAGGATGGTAATGTCGTCGCCGTTACGGCGATTGATAAGTTGAGTCTGGTCATCACTTCGGTCGTGGCGGTATTGATTCTCGGGGAGATGATTACCTGGAAGGCCGGAATCGGCCTTGCTCTGGTGACTTTGGGTATTTACCTGGTGGCGTTTTGGAAATAAGCGCTTATTTGCTATAGTCTACCCATATGAACGTACGCGAAGTCCGACAAAAATTTCTTGATTTTTATACCCGAAATGGCCACGTGATCTTGCCTTCAGCGCCTCTCGTGCCAGAAAATGACCCGACGACACTCTTTACGGGGTCGGGAATGCAACCATTGGTTCCATATCTACTTGGCGAAGTCCATCCACAAGGTACTCGCTTGGCGAATTCACAAAAAGCCTTTCGCTCGGTTGATATTGATGATGTCGGTGACAATCGACACACGACATTTTTCGAAATGCTTGGTAACTGGTCACTGGGTGATTATTTTAAACAGGAACAGCTTCCGTGGGTTTTTTCTTTTTTGGTTGATGAAGTGGGAATTGATCCAAAAAAACTCTACGTCACAGCCTTTATTGGTGATGAGAAAAACGGTGTCGCAAAAGATACCGAGGTAGGTGAGATTTGGAAAAAACTTTTTGCAAGTAAAGGTATCGAAGCAACAGCGGTAGACATTGGCAGTGAAGAGCGTGGGGCAGAAGTAGGAATGCAGGGAGGACGGATTTTTTACTATGATGCGAAAAAGAACTGGTGGTCACGCTCAGGAGTGCCAGAAAAGATGCCGGCTGGTGAACCAGGTGGTCCAGACTCGGAGCTCTTTTATGAATTTGATTTTATCGAGCATGATACAAAATATGGTGCGCAATGTCATCCAAACTGTGACTGTGGGCGGTTCCTCGAGATCGGTAACTCGGTCTTCATGCAGTTTAAGAAAGAAGCGGCGGGCGGGTTTTCAAAACTCCCAAAGCAAAATGTAGATTTCGGTGGTGGTCTGGAGCGTATTTGTGCCGTCTCAGAAAACAGCGCTGATGTATTTACAATCGATGTCTTTAAGGAATTACTCACATCACTTGAAACACTCTCGGGCAAGAAATATCACGATCCACTTTATATTCGCTCATTCCGAATCGTGGCCGACCACATACGTTCAGCGATCTTCTTGATTGGGGACGGCGTCCTTCCTTCAAACTCTGATCAGGGGTATTTCGTCCGCCGATTGATCCGTCGAGCGGTCGCCTATGCTGATAAGCTCGGCATCGGTGAGGCGGGTCTTGCGGAACTTGTTGTACCTCTTCTTGCTCACTATGAAGAGGCGTATCCTGCTACCTATACTCAGCGCGAGTTCATTAAAGCTGAAATCAAAGCAGAGGAATTGAAATTCCGTGAGGCGCTCAAGCAAGGTCTACGTGAATTTGCAAAGATTACTGGCGAGCAGATTTCAGGTAAAGATGCATTTGCACTATTTTCAAGTTTCGGCTTTCCAGTCGAGATGACAGTCGAGCTCGCGCGAGAGCAAAAGCGAACTGTAGATGTGGCGGGGTTTGAGCAAGAGATGAAGAAACATCAGGATCTCTCACGAAGTGGTTCAGAAAAGAAGTTCAAGGGTGGTCTTGCCGATGAAGGCGAGCAGACCGTTCGCTACCACACAGCGACTCACTTGCTCCACCAGGCACTTCGAGAAGTGCTCGGCACCCACGTGGGTCAGAAGGGTTCAAACATCACTCCCGAACGACTTCGCTTCGACTTTTCACATACCGCAAAGCTCACCGACGAGGAGAAAAAACGAGTCGAAGAGATAGTGAATGCACAGATTAGAAAATCACTTCCAGTCAAACGCGTAGAGCTTCCAAAAGTAGAGGCAGAAAAGTCTGGCGCCCTGCATTTCTTTGGTGATAAGTACGGTGAGGTGGTCAGTGTCTATTTTGTCGGCGAGACGCTCGAGTCGGCATATTCAAAAGAGTTTTGTGGTGGTCCTCATGTCACGAACACTTCAGAGCTTGGAGCCTTTAAGATTCTCAAGGAAGAGGCGGTGTCTGCTGGCGTGCGACGTATTAAAGCAGTGCTTTCGTAGGGGTATGTAAAAAATGGCCGCGATGCTGTGGAAGGTATTTACCCCACGTCATCCGGCCACATGAGTTGCAAGAGCGAAATCATCACAGGGCTCGTAAGCTGTCTGCCGATTCCGGCCATAGGGTAGGGTATCTAATCCCACCTTTCGCAACTGAGGTGAGTATACCATTTGGAAGATGGTACTATTATATAAAGTTTAAAACTTAAAGCGTTGTAACGTATGTCTACCGTGAAAGATTTATTAAACAAAGCATATGCCAAAGCGGGAGCGGTCCCTTGGGATAATTCCGAACCACCACAAGAACTTATTGAATTAATTGAACAAGCGAGGATTAAACCCGGGAAAGCGCTTGATGTTGGCTGTGGCACTGGCTACTATTCCATTTTTCTATCACAAAATGGCTTTGATGTAACTGGTATTGATATTTCTGAGAACGCAATACTCGAAGCTACCAAGAAAGCAGTCGAGTCGAAAAGTAATATAAAGTTTGTCACTCTCGATGCTCTTGAGATCTCATCCCTGAACGAAACATATGATTTTGTTCTTGAATGGGGATTGCTACATTTTATTATGCCCGAATTCAGAGAGAAGTATGTTAAAGATATTGCAGAAAAAATAAATAAAGGAGGAAAATACATAGTCCTTACTTTCAATGAAGAAAGTCCTGAATGGGGTGGAGGCAAGTATAGAACTGGCCTTACCGGAACCCCTTTGTATTATTCATCTATTGGTGAACTTGAAAATTTATACAAACCTTATTTTAAGATAATTGAGTCGAAAATCAGACCAATTTTCTTTAAAAACTCAGGAAACAAGCATCTGGAGAACTATCTTTTGTTAGAGAAAATATAAGGTCTTGAGTTGTTGTTGATTTTTGACTCAAGACAAAAAACAGTGTATTGTTTTTCCTGGAAAACTGACACATTGTTAGGAGGGTGTCGCGATGCGAAAATTACGGCTTCTTAATCGAGTGACGATCTACGTCAATTCACTGCTACCTGAGGTCCCGGTGGTTGATGGACTCGTATGCGAGGATCATTTTACATTCCTGGCTCTGCCAGGCTCCGCTGGATGTGATCGTTTCTTTGAGTTTTGGAGGGCGCAAGGCCTCACTAGCCTTCCGCCTGTCCAAGCTACAAAGAGTCAGACAGAACATGTTGCCTTCGTTCAGAATCCAGGCGAGACACGCCTGTGTGAGGGCATGATCGGTCTATCGATGAATATGTTTGGCGAATCGCCAATTAGTCATTTCCTTAGACTATATGAGTCCGATACCAGGGCGGACGATGGGAAGATTATCCCTGGCGCACTTCAGCATATCGCCTACGGCGTGTCGCCGAAGCGGACACTGGAGGATGTGCGTGCCGAACTCGAGACAAAGGGTGTTCGGTTCATGACCCCGATCCTGACTCATAACGAGGCTGGTGGAGGTCAGATGCGACAGATGTTTGTGGCATGCAAAGCCCCGTGGGGCCCCTTCGTTGAGATCATTCAGCGGACGGAGGATCTGCCAACAAGCAGTCGAGGTGAGTCTGGTGAGGCAGTGCAAAATTTCTTCCCGGACCAGATCGATGAGCTGTATCGTCATTACGACGAGTATAGTCGTCAACTTGCGGCGTCTCTTTGAAGACTACACCCCCCATGGCTTGCCATGGGTTTTTTATTAAATGCCGTTTGAAATCAAAACTACTTTAATTACCAAAGACTACGAGGAAGGTGAGTATGTCGTTTGGAAGATGGTGGTGTGGTCGAGTTTAGGGTTTAGGAAAATTCCAAATCCTATTTTGCGAGAAGAATATTCTTCAAAGTTGTTTTATTAGTAGGAATTTCACCGTATTGATTAGCCCTTTCTTCACCTTTCTTTATAATTAGGTAGATTACAAAAATTCCTGTGACTACTGAAACTAGGTTGGGAATTTGAAGAATCCAGGTAGCCGAAATATCTGCCTTGAAACCACTAAATAAAATCCACTCAGCAAATATTCTCTTGGTAAAAAAATCCAAAATAATTAATCCAGCGAGTGCTCCAGATTTTCCTAAATCATGCAACCTTCTTACAGAAATACCTAGTGACAAAAATATGACGACCGATGTTAAGGTGTAGAAAATAACTCCACCGACAGAAAATATGCTAAATTGTGATGCAACAAATTTAGTCAATTCTACTTCTGATAATGTTCTAAGTTTATCTAGATGCTGCGCGTATAAAATTATCCAACTCGGGGCGGCGGCTACGAATCCTAGAATCCAAAAGATAATTACGCCAATAATATAATTCTTAGGATTTAACCTACCATTGAATAATTTCATACACTTTTATTAAATTTAATATGTAATAAGCATTATAAGACACATTTGCTGTACTTGCGATGTAAAATGGTCATTAGTGTACTTATGAATGAGACGAGTTTAGCGGTAAAAAGAGGCTACGTATTTTCTACTGGAGAATATTTCGCCAATACTTATTTGTTTGATGACCTAGAGCTATTTTGAAGATGGTGGTGTGGTCGAGTTTAGAATCTGAGGAAAAGAAACACCCTCAATTATTGCTAATCAGGGTGCGTGACCATTCAGATTCAGAATGATGAACTCTAGCTCCATACAAAGCGAATGATTGATAGAACAATCAGGCTCATGTAGAAGACTTTGTCGACCAGACCGATTTTAGTCGGATGGTTCCTGTTGACCCACGGCCTCACATAAAGCATGTAGCCGATGGCGTAACAGATGATGAATGATCCAATTAATGTGCTAATCGTTTTCGTATGACCCCCTTGCTAAGTTTGATGTATTATAGCACAGCAATAGCTATCCTGTCAAGCAAGACAAGATGGTAGTGCTATAGAGTTTAAAATTTATGCAAGAAAAAAGACCCACAATCCCGGGGTCTTGATCGGGTGGAACAGCCTTATCCTGTTTCGTTCTCGCGAACTCATCAGAAGAGACTGAGCCTCTTTACACGATTAAACTGTTCCGTTGACACTATAGCGAGTGCACCGACCTTTGTCAAGTTTCAAAAAGTGGTAGCGCAATAGAGTCCTGGGTCTACTTGTGAACAAATCACCGAATTCGCAGTGGTTTTGTTTGATATACTGTAGTGATTATCGCCATGTCTTTTTTCTCTCGCACTAAAACTCAGACGAAAATTGTTGTTGATATCGGAAGTGGGGGTGTGTCTGCGGGAATAGTAGTCTTTGGTGAGGCTCGTCCGCGCATTCTATATACGACACAGGAGCTATTTGGCACATACGATCTTGAGAGTGCTCGTGGGTATTTCGGGGCGATGAAGCTCAAGACACAGACAGTCTTGAAGCGTGTGTATAGTGATGGACGTACTTGCGCGCAACACGCCGGTGTGACACTCGAACACGCGGAGGCCGTAATTACCATGACTTCGCCTTGGATTGCTTCGACGATCAAGACTGTCACCAAAGACTTCACGCTCCCAACAAAAATTACTCGTGCACTGATCGATGAGCTCACCAGTGACCTCGCCCAGGAATTTATCGCTTCTGAACTTGCCTCACCAGACGCCCATGACCCACTTCATGAACTAGAGGTGGTCTCAAGTCAGACTGTGTACACGAGTGTAAATGGCTATACGACAACTCATCCTCTCGACATGACGGGCACTCGTTTTGAACTGCATCAGTACTTTTCAATACTTCCAAAACTCATCCGTCAGGACGTCACCGCACTTTTTGATCCGTACCATGTCTCGCATATCTCGTTCTACTCGCGTGGTGAGGCGACACAGGCAGTACTTAAGCTATTTCTTCCACCACAGGATTCGTATATTTTGTTTGATATTGGCGGGGGAACACTCGATGTGTATCTCGTGCTTCGGGGAGTATTGCACGAGGTGATCATGCTCAAAACCGGAACGCATGCCCTGGTCGATAAAGTGTCTCGGGGGTTGAAAATAGAGGCGAGTCTAGCCTCAGAAGAAGTGCGACGCTACATGAATCAGCCAAATACGGCCACACAGCAAACTGACATACACTCGCAGGTCATTGAGGCTGCACTGGCAGATACGAAGGCTGAAATACGTCGAGGTCTCGACGAGTTGGCGGCTCGGACTATCTTGCCCTACAAAACATACGTATTTGCCCATACGCTCTTTCAGAGTGCTTTTGAGAAAATAATCTACGCAGAAAAATGTGAACGTTTCAAGGAAAGTCTAGCGCTTTGCCCAGTCGAATCTATTCATAATTTTGATATCGACACGTTGCTTGACCGCTCACTCGTCAAAGACTTTTCTGACCCTCATTTCCTCATCGAAGTAGCCTTTCTCAATATCAGAGAGGCATCCACAGGTGCTATCGTGCATCAGGGTGTAACTTCGGGTACGCTAGTATCATAGTACAAACATGCCAAATCGCTTTTTCCAAGATATTGTACCTCCAGACCGAGCTCGTCGAGCGCCAGAGAGAATTCACGTACCAGAGGAGAGGCCTAAAGCAAAACCGGAGATAGAAATCGACCATTCACCCGCAGAGGAGGTGGCACCTGAGCGAGACCTGCATGAGCGGGATATGCAGTGGGAAGAGTTTTTGAGTTCAAAATCACGACGAAAGTCACAAGCACATAGTCGAAATACTGAAAGTCGTGTTCACGAGACCCTGACTCAGGCCTTGGAGGTTAAAGATCGTCCGAGCTTTGCGCGCAATAAAGCCCTCTGGCTTGCCTCAGGCGTCTCACTCTTTACGCTATTTTTCATTACATCGCTGGTGTTTCAAAAAGTGACTATTTCTGCTGAGCCGATCGTTGAAGAAGTGCCGGTCTCAGTCGAAGTGACGGCTTCCCGGCTCGATGGGCGAGGGGATATAAAGTTCAATGCTTTTTCATACTCAAAGTCAGTTGATGTGAGTACTTCTTCACTCTCGACCGCTCCTCGGGCGCAAAAAGCCACGGGTGTGGTACAGATTCAAAACAGCTCAACAGCAGTATTGAAGCTAGTTAAGGGGACACGAATCACGGACATAAGGACCGGTCTGGTGTACCGCCTCGTTGATGATGCTATAGTTGATGCGCTCACCACAAAAAACAAAGTCAAAGTACCAGGAACCCTTGAGGTTGCAGTGGTGGCTGATGAGCCTGGGGCAAAATACAATATCAAAACAGCGACGCTTTCGGTACCAGGGCTAAAAGGGACACTGCGCTTTAACCTCACTCGGGTAATTTTGAAAAAGCCGATGTCTGGCGGTTTTGACGGTTCACTCCTTTCGACGGAGGATCAAGAAAAAATAGACGCAATGAAGCGTATCCTTGTCGAGACGGTAGGGCAGCAGATGTTTAAAGAGGCGACCGAGACGGTACAGGCCGCACATGTCATTTTGAAAGACTCATTCCAAATATACGCGGAAGATCCGATCCTCGAGTCAACTTCAAAAGGGACAAGTACCACGATGCAGGTATCGGTCCGTGGAATCTATGTAGAGCGAGAGTCACTGACCAACTTTATTACCCGACGTTACCTTTCTTCTAAAAGCACCGTACCGGGTACACTCAAGAATCTCGAGAACTTGAAAGTAATGGTAACTGATGGCCAGACACTCTCAAACCCTGGTGACTCGCTCGTGCTCAAACTCACTGGTGCGGTATCGTTTGTGCACACAGTAGACACAGCACGTATCAAGCAAATGGTTGCTGGTGTTCCGAAGAGTCAGCTCGAAGAGGTACTTGCCACTCTCCCTGGAGTCAATCTCCAGACAGTTACGGCGCACTTCGTTTTCCCTTGGTTCCAAGCAGTACCTGACGACCAAACTCGAATCGAAATTAAACTAAAAGAGATGTAGCGAACTTTGACTTTTACCCGTTAGTTTGATTGTATACTAATCCACACCGTTATCTTATATATGAATTCACAACCACAACAGAAAAAAGCCGAAGTTATTGATGGAGTCGTCGTCGAAGCCCTTCCGAACACATTTTTCAAAGTAGAACTTTCAACCGGAGAAACACTGTTGACCTACCTCGCGGGGAAGATGCGAGTTAATCGTATCCGAGTCTTGATCGGGGACAAAGTCAAAGTTGAAATCGACCCGTACGGCGGAAAAGGGCGTATTATCCAGCGAATGTAGTAGACAAATAATAATTTTCGTGTAAACTGAAACTTTGTCATTAAAACGTTCATGAAAGTACGATCATCTGTTAAGAAAATCTGTGCAAAATGTGCTGTGGTACGACGCAAGGGCTATGTCTACGTCGTCTGCAAATCAAACCCTCGCCATAAGCAGCGACAAGGGTAATTTTGACTCTATTATTATATCGTGTTACACTGAAAAACCATGCGAATCCTCGGTATCACTCTCCCAGAAAATAAGCGAATGGAAATTGCCCTCACCGCACTCTACGGTATAGGACGATCACGTGCGCAATCTATCTTGAAACAGGCACAAGTCGAATTCAAGGTGACAGCAAAAGAACTCACTGTCGATCAGGAAAACGCAATCCGAAAGATTGTTGAATCTCTCAAAATTGAAGGTGATCTCCGACGAGACACAGGTGCAAACATCAAGCGTCTCAAAGATATCAAAGCTTATCGAGGTATCCGACACATGCGTTCACTCCCATCTCGAGGTCAGCGAACAAAAACAAACTCACGAACACGCCGTGGTAACGTCCGAAAGACTATGGGTAGTGGTCGAAAAGCAGCTGATAAGAAATAATAGATAAACAATTACCATGGGAAAAATGAAAGTAAGTACAACTAAACCAACAGACGCCGCTGAATCAAAGCCAGCATCAAAGAGCACTTCTAAACGAAAGCTCGATACTGGTATTTTGTTCGTTCAGTCTACCTATAACAACACCATCCTTACTCTTTCAGATGCGAAAGGAGGTGCTATCGGTCAGTCTTCAGCTGGAGCTCTCGGTTTCAAAGGTGCAAAGAAGGGTACACCATTTGCAGCGGCGAAAGTCGGAGAAACACTTGCAGCCAAGGCAGCTCTCATCGGCTTGCGAGAGGTTGCAGTAGTTGTCAAAGGTGTCGGATCAGGACGTGAGTCTGCGATTCGAGGCTTTGTTTCAAAGGGAATTCAGATTTCAAGTATTAAAGACGTAACACCAGTTCCACATAACGGTCCTCGACCACCTCGTCCACGACGAGTTTAGTAATAACGAACCACCATGCAGATCGGCGCAAAATATAAAAAAGCACGTAGACTCGGTACTCATTTGTTTGAGAAGACCCAGTCACAGAAGTTCAATTTGTCTCTTCAGAGACGAACAAAGCTTCCTCGTCGACCAAGTACAGACTATGGTCAGGTAATGCTCGAGAAGCAGAAGGCTCGTTTTACCTATCTCGTTAATGAGAAGCAGTTCAAGCGTATCGCTAAGACTGTTGCAGGTGCAGGAACAAAAAACCCATCAGAGCTTTTTTACCAGACTCTTGAGACACGACTCGATAACGTAGTGTACCGAGCAGGAATCGCTCCAACACGTCTCGCTGCTCGACAGCTCGTTGCTCACGGTCATATCAACCTAAACGGAGTTCGAAATGGAATCCCATCTACGATTGTTACTAATGGTGACATCGTATCTATCCGACCGATCTCAGCAACAAAAGCCGTCTTTGCAAAACTCGCAGAGCGAGCTAAGGAAGTAAAGGTACCAACATGGATCAAAGCCGACGTTGAAAAAAATACGTATACTATACAGGGCAAGCCTACTCTCGTTCCGTCAGAGATGCCGTTCGACCTTTCACGAGTGCTTGAGTTTTATAGTCGATAATCATTCATAATACAAAGCCATGACACATACAAACATTGTGCTTCCATCAAAACCAAAGATCATCAAAGAAGAGGGGAATTTTGGTATCTACGAAATCGATGGTCTCTATCCGGGATATGGCCACACTCTTGGTAACTCACTCCGACGAATCATCCTTTCGTCTCTTTCAGGTGCAGCTATCACGAGTGTAAAGATTGCAGGTGTCAGTCATGAGTTTTCTACTATTGAGGGAGTTAAGGAAGATGTAATCACAATTCTCCTCAACCTCAAGAAACTCCGAATCAAGCTCCAGGGAGAAGAAGGTCAGGTAATTACCCTCAACAAGAAAGGTGCTGGTGAGATCACTGCAAAGGATCTCGAGCTTCCTTCACAGGTAGAGCTCCTCACTCCAGAGCTTCCAATCGCAACAATCACTTCAAAGTCAACTGAACTTTCAATTGAAATGCGAGTAGAGAAGGGTCTTGGATACGTTCCAAAGGAAATTGTTTCAAAAGATCGTGTTGAGATCGGCTCAATCGCTCTCGATGCTATCTTCTCTCCAATTCGAAAAGTAAGTTACGAAGTAGAAGATATGCGAGTTGGTGACAAGACAAACTTCAACCGACTTCGAGTAGTTATTGACACTGATGGAACTATTTCTCCAAAAGAAGCTCTTGAAGAGTCAATCAAGATCATGATTGCTCAGCTTAAAGCAATTGTCGGTTTTGCTGACGACGTAGTAGAGGAGAAGGCTCCAGTAGCTGTCGATGCTCCAAAGAAAGAAGAGAAGAAAGAGCTTGATTCAGAGCTCCTCAAGACTCGAATTGAAAGTCTCGACCTCTCTCCACGAACAATCAACGCACTCAACAATTCAAACATCCGAACACTTGGTGGTCTCGCTCGAAAGAGAGAGGCTGACCTCCTCGGTGTAGACGGACTTGGTGAAAAGTCTATTGTCGAGATTCGAAAAGTGTTAGCTGAATTTGGAATCACCTTGAAGTAATTGTCAATTTCTGTTATAGTAAACTGCCATGCGACACCACAAGAAAAACCGAACACTTGGACGAGAACGAAATCAGCGACGAGCGCTTATTCGGTCTCTTGTTCGTGCCCTCGCTCTCGATAAGAAGATTCACACTACTGAAGCTCGAGCAAAGGAGATTCAGCCTACTGTAGAGAAGCTCATCACCAAAGGTAAGAATCCTACGCTTGCAAATCGACGTCTCATGATTGCGAAGACTGGTTCTGAAGAAGTCACTCACGAACTCATTACGATCGCGACACAGTATGCTGATCGAAAGGGTGGATATACTCGTGTTCTCAAGACACCAGCTCGTGCAAAGGATGCGGCAAAGATGGCCATAATCGCTTTTGTATAAACATATGAAATACGTTATCGACGCAACAAATAAAAAGATTGGCCGAGTCGCTTCAGAGGCAGCCTCTGTTCTCCTTGGTAAAAATACTGCAACTTTTTCAAAAAATGAAATTGTTCCAGTCACTGTCGAGGTGGTTAATGCTGCAAAGCTTGCAATCACTACCAAGAAAGCAAAGTCATTTGAATATACTCGTTATTCTGGATACCCAGGTGGTTTGACTATTGAGACCATGGAGCACCTCATTGGCCGAAAAGGTATTCGAGCGATTATCGAATCTGCAGTTAAGGGTATGCTTCCAAAGAACAAAATCCAGGATGCACGACTTAAGAATCTTAAAGTTACTGAATAAATTTTATGAGTAAAGACGCAAAATATATAGAGACAGTAGGACGACGAAAGACCTCAGTAGCTCGAGTTCGTACAACTCCAGGTAAGAGTGGTCTTACAATCAACGGCAAAGAGCTCGCGGCATATTTTCCTACAGATGAACTTCGAGGAATCGTCATGGACGCATTTAAGAAGTCAGAAATTCCAGAAAAATTTGAAACAACTATCAAGGTTGTAGGGGGTGGAATTCACTCTCAGGCAGAAGCAATCCGACACGGTATTGCTCGAGCGCTCACTGCTCACACGCCAGAACTTCGAAAGAAGCTTAAAGATCTCGGTTTCTTGAAGCGAGATCCACGAGCAAAGGAACGACGAAAGTTCGGTTTGAAGAAAGCTCGAAAGTCTCCTCAGTGGTCAAAACGATAAACACCGCCTCTGGCGGTTTTTCGTTTCAAAAACTTGCCCTCAGGCTCGGCATTGTTTACTATAGATACCTATGAACGACGATCTTACACAGAAAAAAGATGATGTAGTGGTGGATATAGAAGGTGCAGAAGAAACAGTGCTCGAAGAAAATTCTCTTCATGAGAAAGTCGCTTCTCTCAAAGAAAAGCTCGCCCAGGTGCAGGGAGAGCGAGATGAGTATTTGCTCGGCTGGCAGCGCGCGAAAGCTGACGTGGTGAACGCTCGTCGTGATATGGATGCTCGATTGATGGATTCGCTCAAGTATGCGAAGGAAGATGTTATTGCTGACCTCATTCCAGTCATTGATAGTTTCGATTTGGCTATGCGAAACAAGGCGGCGTGGGAAACAGCGCCAAAAGAGTGGCGTATGGGTGTTGAGTATATCTATAATCAGCTCATGAGTGTTTTGGCAGGGCACGGAGTCACCGTAGAAAACCCAGTCGGAGCAGCTTTTGATGTGACCAAGCACAATGCACTCGAGATGGTGAGCTCTCCAGAGGGGAAGGTGGGAATGGTCGCTGAAGTCGTCCAGAAAGGCTTTACTATTGGCACGAAAGTCATTCGTCCGGCTAGTGTTAAGGTGTTTGAGTAGACTGGGTCTTGACTGTCCTATAAAAACGATATAATAGGGGTATGAAGCTTACCCGAGCACCACAGGTAAAAATCATTCCAAAGCTCGTTTACGTAAACGGCTCTCTTGTGCCGGCGTATATTGTGGTAGCAGAGTTTTCTGGCCAGATCCGAGTCAAAGTAGTTCTCGGTGCACCAACCCAGTCTGAAGTTCATGCCGAGCCTCTGTGCCTCCCTTGTGCGATAGTCTCTCCTTTTGTCTATCAAGCGACGATACTCCCTGTTCGAGTAAGTGCGCTAACTACCGACACCGCTTTTCTCTCGGTGGTAAAAGCTCGAGCGCCTTCAGCTATTTTTTAGTATTACGACGGTTAGGTTATCGGAATCTAGTTTTCCGTATTATTGATGTAATTTTAAATTCTATGGCCAAAATTATTGGTATTGATCTAGGTACAACAAACTCAGCGATTGCAGTAATGGAAGCAGGAACACCACGCGTCCTTGAAAACGCAGAAGGACAGCGTACGACGCCATCGATTGTTGCGCACACAAAAGCTGGTGAGAAAGTAGCAGGTATCCTCGCTCGACGACAGGCGGTAACAAATCCAAAGAACACTATCTTCCAAATTAAGCGATTTATCGGGCACCAGTTCAAGGAAGAGGCAGTTCAGAAAGATAAGGTTTCAGTTCCATTCGAGGTGCGTGAGTCAGATAAGGGTGGTGTTGAAGTGAAGATGGGTGAAAAGTGGAACTCGCCAGAAGAAGTGTCAGCAATGATCCTTGCAAAGCTCAAGGCCGATGCTGAAGCACGACTTGGAGAGAAGATTACCGAGGCAGTGATCACTGTCCCAGCGTATTTCAACGACAGTCAGCGCCAGGCAACAAAGGATGCGGGACGAATCGCTGGGCTCGATGTAAAACGAATCATCAACGAACCGACAGCGGCAGCGCTTGCGTATGGATTCAACAAGAAGAAAGACGAGAAGATAGTAGTCTTTGACTTCGGTGGTGGAACATTCGATATTTCGATTCTTGAGGTGGGCAGTGATGTGGTTGAGGTAAAGTCAACCGACGGCGATGCGCATCTTGGTGGTAAGGACATTGATCAGAAAATCGTTAACTGGCTCGCCGATGGATTCGCAAAGGAGTATGGAATCGACCTTCGAAAGGACGCCCTCGCTCTTCAGCGACTCGATGAGGCGGCAGAAAAAGCCAAGATCGAGCTTTCAACGGCAGTACAGACAGAAGTTAATCTTCCGTTCATCACGGTGGGACAAAATGGTCCACTTCACTTGGTAGTGACGTTTACTCGAGCGAAGCTTGAGGAACTCACGGCTGAGTTTATCGACCGAGCAATTGAAATCTCAAAGCGATGTCTCGAGGCCTCACCATTCAAGAAAGGTGATCTTCATGAAGTGATTCTCGTCGGTGGACAGACTCGTATGCCGGCAATGCAGAAAGCGGTGAAGGAGTTCTTTGGTAAGGAGCCAAACATGTCAGTGAATCCAGATGAGGTGGTCGCAGTTGGTGCGGCGATTCAGGGAGGTATTCTTGCTGGCGATGTAAAGGATGTGCTTCTTCTCGATGTAATTCCACTCTCACTTGGTATCGAGACTATGGGTGGGGTAGCAACAAAGCTCGTCGAGAAAAACACGACAATTCCGACTCAAAAGTCACAAGTCTTTTCTACCGCGGCAGATAATCAGACCTCGGTTGAGATTCATATCACTCAAGGAGAACGACCAATGGCGACACAAAACCGCTCACTCGGACGTTTTATCCTCGACGGAATCCCACCAGCTCCACGAGGTGTACCGCAGGTGGAAGTTACCTTCGATGTTGATGCCAACGGTATCTTGAACGTGAAGGCAAAAGATAAGACTTCGGGTAAAGAGCAGTCTATTCGAATCGAGGGTAGTTCAGGTCTCTCGAAAGAAGAGGTTGAGCGAATGAAGCGAGAAGCAGAGGCAAACGCTGCTGATGACGCGAAAAAGAAAGAGGAGATCGACCTCAAGAACACTGCAGAACAGCTTGTCTACGCCGCAGAGAAGGCGCTTAAAGACAATGCCGACAAGATTCCTGCAGATGTGAAGACTGAGGTTGAGGCGAAGATTGCTGACCTTAAAAAAGCTAAAGAAGGAAGTGATGTAGCAGGTATGAAGTCAGCTTCGGAAGCACTCAATGGGTCAATGAGTAAGATCTATGAGGCGATTTCTAAAGCACAGGGTCCTGCGGCAAATGAAGTTCCAAAGCAAGACGGAGGAGATGCTGGTGTAGGTGCCAAGGAAGCAGAGTTCACTGAGAAGAAATAAACTAGACGAGTTACTCTCTTACTAGAGTGAGATGAGTGTGCCGAGGGGGCGAAACTCTGTCGCCTCCTCATGTGCACTTATGCACTGAAATATTCAATATATGAAAGACTATTATGCAATACTTGGGGTCTCTGAAAGCGCTTCACATGACGAGGTGAAGAAGGCTTTTCGTGCACTTGCTCAGAAGTATCACCCAGATAAGCAAGGAGGTGATGAGAAAAAATTTAAAGAATTCTCTGAGGCGTATGCGGTGGTGGGTGATGAAGCTAAGCGCAAACAGTATGATACTCAGCGAAAATACGGAGCGGGTTTTGGTGGGCAAGGGCAGGGTGGTGGGTTCGGAGGGTTTGATTTTTCTGGTTTCCAAAATGGTCAGGG
>JBIIJY010000009.1:0-13278 GCA_044233485.1 Minisyncoccia bacterium | reverse complement strand
CTTGGTGACATTTTTGGTGACATTTTCGGTGGTGGAGGTGGGGGGCGACGTCGCGAAGCTCGTGGGAGTGACCTCTCGGTGACCCTTGATGCCACTTTCGAGGAAGCGGTCTTTGGCTTCAAGCGGACTATCACCCTTTCTCGTAAGGGCACCTGTGATCATTGTCAGGGGACTGGTGCCGAAAAAGGCTCAGAAACACACACATGTGCAACCTGTAGTGGAAGTGGCTCTATTCGTGAGGTTAAGCGAAGCTTTATGGGCAGTTTTGAGACTTCACGGGTATGTACCGCATGTCATGGTACCGGCAAGATTCCAAAACATAAATGTAAAGCCTGTTCAGGGGTCGGTATCAAGCAGATTCGTGAGGATGTGGTCATTTCTATCCCAGCAGGGATTGAGGATGGCGAGATGCTTCGTATGACAGGGAAAGGCGAAGCGATCGTCGGCGGTACGACCGGCGACCTCTATGTGAAAGTACGAGTCAAGAATCATCCGTTGTTTGAACGACAAGGAAGTAATTTACTTTGCGCAATTGAGATAAAGCTTAGTGATGCATTACTTGGAAGTGAGTACCCACTCAAGACACTCGATGGAGAAATATCGGTAACGATTCCAGAAGGTATCCGTCATGGTGAGATGCTTCGGGTGAAGGGTAAAGGAGTGCCAATGGGCTCTGGGAAGCGTGGCGATATTATCATTACCGTATCCATAATGATGCCGAAAAAAATCTCAAAAGCCGCTCGTAAGACTATTGAGGAACTACGAAAAGAGGGATTATAAGAGACGAAAAAACGCGGGGCCAAGGGCTCCGCGTTTTGATTTTCGTGCGACGACCTATCGCTCGTCAGGGTCTAGGTCGTGGTCATTGGCACAATGTTGAGCAGCTGCTATCCGTTGCAGACGCTCGAGCTCTGTCTCGACGTTTCCACGCTCTCTCCGTGCCCGATACGTGTAGTCAGTCGGTGAGTGGGTGAGGAAAGGCTCGCCTGCTACTGCGCGGCGCATTTGCTCAAACCAGAAATCGGCCTCTTCGCGCGTGCACAGACGCGCTTTACGCCCGGTGCTCATTCTGTACTAAGGGTCTCAAACTATTGAGCGAGATGCAACTGTGGACAACTAAGCGGTAGTGCTGAAAACTGTATCAACGATTTTCTTAATCAGTGAACCGTCGGCATTTCCTTTGAATTCTTTTGAGACCATTCCGATAAGCTGACCTTTTTTGCTACTATCGAGCTTCAGCTCGGCAATCTTTGCTCTGACGACAGTCTCTATTTCTGCTGCACTGGCCTGTGTTGGAAGATAGGCTTCAAGGAGAGTGAGCTCGGCTTGTTCGGTGGCCGCGAGGTCAGCTCGTCCACCTTTAGTAAATTGCTCGATAGAATCTTTTCGTCGTTTAACGTTTCGCTTGATCACGGTGAGCATTTCCTCATCAGTAGCAAACTCTCGGTCGGCAATTCCGGCGTCGAGGAGCTCTTTCTTACCTTCAGCGATGAGTCCGCGAATGACGAGTAGGCGTGCCTGGTCTTTGGCTCGCATCGCTTCTTTCATGTGTTCGACAAGTGTTTCGTGTAGTGTCATGTATTCAAGTATAGCAAATTTGTTTATACTAATCTGTATGAATGGACTTTTTACCTGGATTTTAGCTGGCGTATGCATCGTGCTTCTCGCTGTTGTCGTTTGGCTCATACGACGAGTGCTTTTACTCAGTACGCCACAGCCGGCAGTCGAGGATGATAAGTCGTTCCTACTCCTCTCGCAACAGCTGAGTAAACTCTCAGAAACCGTCGATCGTAAGCTTACCGAAAACACTCGCGAGCTATTCCAGGCGACTCGGAGTCAATCACGGGAGATTCAGGATTCGGTACTAAACATCACCGAAAAAGTTAATTCAAAGCTTTTAGATCTCACTAAAGGCCTGACAAAGCTTGATGAGACCAATAAACAAGTAATCAACTTTGCAGAAGAGCTTCAAAATCTCCAAGATATTCTTAAAAATCCAAAACAACGCGGGGTGTTGGGTGAATACTATCTCGAGACTCTTCTCAAAAATGTCCTTCCGCCGGGCAGTTTTCAAATGCAGTACGCGTTTAGTAATGGAGAGATAGTCGATGCGGCGGTATTTGTCAAAGATAAGATAATCCCGATCGATTCAAAGTTCAGTCTCGAAAATTACAATCGCCTTTCAGAGGCTCGTGATCCGAGCGAGAAAGAACGCCTAGAAAAGCTTTTCGTTACAGATTTAAAAAACCGTATCGTCGAGACTTCAAAATATATTCGACCATCAGAGAATACAACTGAGTTTTCATTCATGTTTATTCCACATGAGGCGATTTACTACGATTTGCTCGTGAATAAAGTTGGTGCGATTACCGAAGAAACAGAGAATCTCATCCAGCGAGCGGCAAGTAAATATAAAGTAATTATCGTCTCACCGACCTCGTTCCTCGCGTATCTTCAGACCGTTCTTCAAGGACTCAAAGCCATGGCGATCGAAGAGTCTGCCAAGGAGATTAAAAAGAATGTTGAGGATCTCTCGAAGCATTTAGCCGTGTATCAGGACTATCATGGCAAACTAGGCAATGCCCTCGGGACAGTAGTGAATCACTATACGGCTACCTCTAAGGAGTTTAAGAAGATCGATAAGGATATTTATCGAATTACCGGTGAAAAACTCGGTTTCGAGCCCATGACACTTGAAAAGCCTGAACTCGAGTAAGGTAAGTAGAAAATAGAGCCCTGGGTTGCTTGCTCTTTAACTAAAACTGGTATATAATACACATCTATGAAATCTGGAGACTTTTCAGTAATTAAAACAGGCGGAAAGCAGTATATCGCACGTGTCGGCGAGACTTTGAAGATCGAAAAGATCAAAGGAGTGAACGAAGGCGACGCGATTAAATTCGATACTGTTCTTTTGACCGCAAAAGGCGACAAAGTAGAAGTCGGTTCACCAGCCGTAAAGGGGGCGACCGTCTCAGGGACAATTTCTAAAGTTGCTCGAGATAAGAAAATTCTCGTGATGCACTATAAACAGAAGTCACGATACATGAAGCGAAACGGCCACCGACAGCCATTCATGCTCGTAAAGGTCTCAGCTCTCTAAAACAAAAAACACCCGAGCGGGTGTTTTTTGTTGATTCCTGTGAGTGCTATTTATACTCGTCGATTGAGAAAGGCATTGCGTAGGGTCTCACTGTCAGAATATTCAAGTTCAAGTCCAGTCGAAAGACCTCGTCCGAGAGTAACGATCGAGATGGTTTGTCCGAGAAACTCTTTCTCGATCCAGTTTTTAATAATTTGAGCAGTATGATCACCTTCGTGGTTGGCGCTCGTTGCAAGAACCACTTCCAGTGAACCAGCTTCGGCGTAGAGAGTCTTGATGCGGGTCGCCAAGTCCTTGAAAGGGAGGTCGGCTTGATGTTCTTCAGTATCGAGTCGAGCGTTTTTACCAAGTACAAAATACACTCCTCGAGTGACGCCACTCTTTTCAATAGCTTCAAGGTCGGAGTCATGCGCGACAATGATCAACTCACTACGATTTCGTTCAAGTGAAATACAGATATCACAGAGGACCTGAGCACTGCTCTTTCGTGAGAAATGGCGATGGCACGCTTCGCATGTCCCGATCTCTTCACTGATATCACTGATAAGCCGAGCGAGGGTGCTACGGTCACTTTTGGACAGACGGAGAACATGCATGACAAAGCGCTTGGCTTGCCGAGGGCCGATACCTGGGAAATCTTTGAAATACTCTTGAAGTTGGAGCGACTTGGACATAATTAGAAGTCAGATTTTGCCATATCGAAGTCCCCGAACTCACTTTTCTCCATTGAGACATAGGTGGCGCGCTTGTCGTCGAAATAGAGATCGACTTTACCGGTCGGGCCGTTTCGGTGCTTCTCGACGAGAATCTCTGCTTGGTTTTTACGACCAGCTGTTTCAGCGGCTTCTCGGTGAATGAACATTACCAAGTCGGCATCTTGCTCAATAGAACCAGAGTCACGAAGGTCTGAGAGTCGAGGCTTACCACCACGCTGCTCAACCGCACGAGAGAGCTGTGAGAGGGCGAGGACAGGAACTTCAAGCTCACGAGCGAGCTGTTTAAGCGAGCGAGAGATCTCGGTCACTTGCTGAACCACGTTGTCACTTTGTCGCGTCTGTGTCGGCATCATGAGTTGCAAGTAATCAACCACGATCATTCCGAGGCCTTTGTCGGCTTTGAGTCGACGCGCTACCGCACGCATTTTCAAAATATTGTTACCTGGCTGATCATCAATGTAGAGCGGTGCTTTTGAAAGTCTTTCCATTGCGGTCTGGAGACTACCGAGATCATTTTCGAGTGAGAATCCCTTACCGGTACGAATCTTCCAGCCATCCACGCGTGATTCCGCTGACATCATACGGTCGACGAGCTGTTGAGAACTCATTTCCAGAGAAAAGATACCGACGGGTACATTGTGGGTCAGGGCAGCATTACGGGCCATGTCGAGCGCGAGAGAGGTCTTACCCACAGAAGGTCGAGCAGCGAGAATGATGAGGTCGGATTTCTGGAAGCCAGAGATGAGATTGTCGAGGTCTTTAAAGCCGGTCGGTACGCCACGCATCTCGTCTTTATTGTTGGCGAGCTTGTCAAAACGCTCCCAGAATTCTTGAAGCTCTGAGCCGAGGTGGACGAATTTGTGAGTGCCGGTGAAGTTTGTCACTTCGAATACTTTTTTCTCTGCTCGGTCGAGAATCTCGTCGAGTTCAAGATGCTCTTCATAGCCCAGGTCAGCGATATGCTTTGATGCGTTCAAGAGCGAGCGAAGCATGTACTTTTTCAATACGATGTTTGCGTAGTGGCGAACATTTGAAGCCGAAGGTGCGAGCCCAGAAATCTCAGCGAGAAAGCTAATGCCACCAATCGATTCAAGTTCTTTCTTCTCCTCAAGGCGGGTTGAAATACTCACCGGATCGATCGGCAGATGTTTAGAAAAAAGATCAAGAAGCGTGTTCCAGATGATCTTGTGACGTTCAGAGTAAAACGCATCGGTACGAATCGTCTCAATGATATCGTGCATGAGCTCTGGACTCGACATGAGTCCGCCCAGGAGTGCCGCTTCAGCATCGAGAGAGTGTGGAGGGGATTTAAGTTGTGTGCGCTCGGTGGCCATGCAGACTATTGTATCGTTTTTAAAACTGCACTGTCCAACGCAAATAAGCATAAAAGAGGAAAAGCGGTGCATAGGGTGGGGATAAGTAGCACATTCCTTATTTTTTCAGATGAAAATAGTATCGACGTAGAGAAGTTACTATGTCGTAACTAGCAATTACGCCAGAAAACTGTCGATATGCTACTATACAAGGAACATGCATCTCGACTTCATATTCAACTTTTTTACGGAGAACGCACTCAAGCTCGGGCTCTGGATCTATCCGCTTGTCGGACTCGTGTCATTTCTTGAATCAGCACCAGTCATTGGTATCGCACTACCAGGAACATTTATCATGGTTCTTTTTGGCTATTTGATATCACAAGGGGTAATGTCGTTCTGGACGGCAGTCCTGATTGCGGTCGTCGGTGGAATCTTGGGCGATATTCTTGGTTACTATATGGGAAGGTTTGGAAAAAAGTTCTTTACGACGCACGGCAAGATTTTGAAGGCCGCTCATGTGCAGACAGGTACACAATTTTTCGAGAAGCACGGTACGAAGAGTGTTTTTATTGGGCGTTTCATAAACATCACTCGGCCAGTGGTTCCAATTGTGGCTGGTCTCGTCGACATGGATTTCAAGCGATTCATGTACTGGAATGTGTCCGGTGCGCTACTCTGGGTTCTGGCACTCATGGGCGGTGGGTATTTCTTTGGTTTTAGTATCGATCGTATTGAAGGGATTGCTACCAAGTTATCTTTCGGCGCACTCTGTGTACTTGCGGTCATTATCGGCGGGTACTTTGCTAAGGAACGAGCCAAGTCACTGTAAGCCATGCGCCTCGAGCCATCCTGGAAAACGAAACTTGAAAGTGAATCTTCAAAGGAGTATTTTCAGTCACTAAAAAAATTTATTACAGAAGAGTACCTTACGGGCAAAGTGTACCCGCAACCAAAACATATTTTTAAGGCATTTGATGAATGTCCATTTGAACAAGTAAAAGTTGTAATTCTCGGACAGGATCCCTATCACGGAGCAGGACAAGCCAATGGACTTTCCTTTGCAGTGAGTTCGGGTGTAGTGCTTCCGCCATCACTGAGGAATATATTTAAAGAAATAGAGTCAGACTGCAGGTATGCGCCGCTAGCAGATGGTGACCTCACTCGTTGGGCAAAGCAAGGTGTGTTACTTCTCAATGCTACCCTCACCGTGCGAGAGGGTGCGCCGGGCTCACATCAAGGAAAAGGGTGGGAGGAGTTTACCGATCGTGTGATCGAGACTCTCTCACGTGAGCGGGAAGGGGTGGTGTTTATTCTGTGGGGGAATTATGCGCGCGCCAAAGGCGCGCGCATCGACCGCACTCGACACTATGTCATCGAGTCACCCCATCCGTCACCATTTTCTGCACACTCTGGTTTTTTTGGCTCGAAGCCATTTTCAAAAACGAATGCATACCTTAAAAAACATGGTGAGCGTATGATTGATTGGCGCTAAGTAGTTAAGTATATGTATATACACGTAAAAGTAGTTGCCGGTTCAAGTAAAGAAGCCTTTGAGAAAATAGACGATACCCATTTTCGTATTTGGGTGAAAGAAGTGGCGAAACACAATGCTGCCAACAACCGAGTGTTTGAGATACTGAAAGAGAGGCTTGCTACACCGGTCGTCCGTCTGGTAGGCGGAGCGCATTCACCAGGGAAACTATTTTCAATATCAGAGTAGGCGCGTATACTGAGTAAATGATTAAAACAATTATTTCACTTCTCGTGGTTGGTGCTGTTGCATACGGCGGGTATTACTATTGGCAGACTCGGGATCTAGCGGCTCCAGAGGTTGCTACTCCAGCACCGAGTGAGCAGGTGGTGGCTGATGCAAAAGAAGAGACAGCCAAGCCAAAAACTTTTGAAGACTATTTGAAAACAGGGTCATACAAGTGTACGGTCACTCAGGATGTCGGTGTGGCACAGACACAGGGAATTGTCTTTATTGATAACGGAAAGATTCGAGGGGATTTTGATTCGACCGTGCAGAGTGTAAAAGTGAATACTTCTCTTATTGCCAAGGAAGGGTATGTGTATACCTGGACATCTCTTGCACCCATCGGCTTCAAGACTGCCCTTGTTAAAGGTGTAGCCGCGACATCTTCGGCCTCAACCTCAGGAACCTACGGCATCGATACCAAAAAAATTGGCTCATATGACTGTGTTTCGTGGATAGTCGATCTTTCAAAATTTGTACTCCCAACTTCGGTTACCTTTAAGGATTCAATTGCTAAATAAGGTTTAGTGTAAGTGAAAAGCCCGCGCACTTCGTGCGCGGGCTTTTTGCAAAAAACAGCTACTTTTCCTTGTAATCTCGTAGAGTGAGTCGTTCTTGTTCGCGCCAAGCTTCACTCGGAATCGGCTTCATCGTTGGGATTGGCTCGACACCCGGCTGGCGATGTTCGCGAACTTGCTTGTGTGTGACACACCAGAATATTCGCTCCTCGTCTTCGTCTCGGATTCGGGTGACGTCTGGGAAAAAACAACCACAAGGGGCAAGGGGTTTCTGTCCTTTAAAATAGGGTCCAGGCATAAGGTCTCGTAATGTTCTGTCTCATCACGAGTATACAATATAAGCCTGTTTATGGGGAAACTCGGAATTTTCTTCCAAAGAGAAAGCCGATAACAAGGGTGATTCCAGAGAGGGTAAGTATACGGTAGAGAGTATCTCGTGATTCTGGTGTTGTCGGCTTGGCATCGTTTGGTTTCGGAGTTGTCTCGACTATCTCGTCTGGTACGCGCTCCGTTTGTACCGTGTCACCTTCGTAAACGATGAGCGTCTCTTCATTTGGAACAAGCTCTGAGCGCGTTTTGTAACTATTACCACTAGTCTTATCGAGGGCATCGACACCGCCGATTACATGAAGCGATTCGTATGTATATCCACCCTCGACGCAATCACCTTTAGTGGAAGAAAGGATGATGATCTTTTTGTTGAACCCTGGGATACTATAGCCGGCAAAAAGGAAGGGCTGCTCGAGATTACATCCTCGTAGCGGGAACTCATCGACTTTAATTCCGTTTTGATACACACGAGCGACGAGGCGTCGATAGAAATAATCCGCTGATGAGGCGTCTTCAAAGAGGGGTTGTGAATCGAGGTATACAACGTCGATCTCAATATTATTTTTCTTGAGACTAAGTGAGCTGAGGTATTTGTATGAACTGGTAATTGTCCGTATATACTGCCCAACATCAGTCTTCATCGCTTCACCTTGGTTACATGAGAGCGCCACAGAAGACTGTTCGGTGTTTAGTGAGAGCTTGAAAAGTTCTGGTGGACACCCACGCCCACCCGCGGTGGTAGTAGTGTAGTACACCGATTCATCAGCTGGGTTATACATGAAGTCATAGACAGTTGTCGGACCACCGACGGTGGCAAAGGCATATGTCGCACCAAGGGTGAGAGTGGTCATCACCAGAAAAGCAAAAAATGTGTGTTTCATAGTACCGAAGTATATCGCGTTTCAAGGTGGTATATACTGTGGGTATGGATATTCTATCGCACGGTCTCTGGGGAAGTATTATTTTTGGAAGGAAGAATCGCCGAAGCTTTTGGCTCGGTTTTTTGTTTGGAATTGCTCCAGATTTTCTTTCTTTTGGTATCTTTATGATCGCTCGACTCATTGAGTCTCTCACTTCTGGTGTGTGGCAACTGCAGTCGGGGAAGCCAGATCTTGCAGATATCCCTCAGTATGTACATCTGCTCTACGACATTACACATAGCTTTGTTATCTTCGCGGTTGTCTTTGGTATTGTTTGGTTTGCGCTCGGTAGGCCACTCTGGGAAATGCTCGCCTGGCCATTTCATGTTTTTCTCGATGTATTTACTCACTCAACCGAATTTTTCCCGACACCGTATCTCTGGCCATTTGCGCATAGTCCAATAGATGGGATGCCGTGGTCGACGCCGATCATTTTCAGTACCAACGTATTTTTCTTGGTTGTGATCTACGCGGTCTACTGGTATCGCAAGAAGCGCGGTAAGGCTGTGGTATAAAAATAACACCCCCGCTCGTGTTTGCCACGAAGCGGGGGTGTGTGTTTTTGGGCTATCTGAGAATTTCCAGTGCCTTGGCGAGGTATGTTCCCGCCATGTTCCAGTCGATCGGGTCTAGTGCGTCACCACTTGGACGAAGTTTCCCTTGTGCATCGATTGAGATTTCTGGAAAGGCTTCAGCAAGCGGTCGCACGAGATCGATACTCTCAGGGCCAAGACCGCCAGCGACGACGAGTCCAAGATTGGGCAAGTTTTCAGTAATTGCGTGTGCAAATGGAAGAAGTGCTTCAGCATCCATGCCGATACCTCGCCCCATACTTTTGTCGAGAAGGACGCGATTGGTGAACTCTCGGTATTCGTCGAGTCTTCGCACGACTTCACGAGGGCAGTTTTGTGCCTCATCGAGTGCACGTTCGCCGATTTGAAGAATCAATTCAACACTCGGCATACGCGATTTGCGAAGCGCCTCGATAATAGTTCCGGGGTCAGGCCACGGCATGTCGAGTTGAATGGCATGTAAATATCCAGCGCATTGGAGTGCTTCTACGAGATCTGAATACCGTGTCTTGCCTTCGTAGTCGGCATAGTGAAGGCAGTAGTATGCATCATTGTCATTGATGCTGAAGATACTAGGAATCCGCTCCTTTGGCGGAAAAGCCTTCGACCACTTTGTTTCCATGCCGTGCAGTGTCTTGTAACTCATCATGACACCGACATGCAGTTTACGCGACGACTGGGGGTGTCTGCATCGTTTGAGCACTTCGAGCATTGTCGCGACTTGCTCGTGATCAGTAAAGTCGGTGATACCGACATACGGAGTTAAGTCCATTGTATAAGTCCTTTGGTGTTTGTCAGTGTTGAAGTTACTCAACAATAATAGGCCTTCCGTCAAGGTAAAGAAACGGGTTCTTCAACTCGGGGAGTAGGTCACCACAGTATCCATTCACTTCTCTGAAGCAGGTGTCGCATGTATAGATGGGGTAGACCGAGCCCCAGACATTGTAAACCGCAACTCCCGTGGCAGGGTGATTGCAGTCTTTGCGGAAGCATCGACACAGCGTCGGATCTTCCGGGAAAGTGCCTCTGAATGAGTTGATGGTATGCGGATTTCTGCCGTAATGTCTACGTGCCAGTGTGCTCACACTCCATCTAGGCACTACAGTGAGCTCGCAAGGCTTGAAAAAGACTATGCGAGGGCTTTTCTGCCAGAGACCATCTCTCAAGAGGAAGTCTCCTTTACCGAGCTTGTTTTCCTCCCGGTATGTCTCGTCCCATTCACGAATCGGGATTTCTTCTCTCAATTGGCGGTGCGAGAATTCATGGTGCTCAGCTTCTCTGAAGAAGTAAACCGCTGTGCAATAGTCAGGCCCTTCTATACTTGAGTCCGGCTCGACGACGATTCCCTGGAATTCTGACCAGATGTGAATCTCATTGATCGTTCTCACTATGGATAATGGCGAGATGAGTGTGCCGGTAGAGTCTTTAATTTGTCTTTTCATTGAGTGTGCTTTCCTGCTTGTTTGTAAAGGGGACTGGCGGAAGTGCCGTCCTATCTATTTGAAACCACTTAACCATAAATTCAGAGAATTTTCTAGCGATTAAGCCAGAGAGAGTTTTTTGCAAAAAAAGCCCCCTCAGTCTGAGGGGGGTCGTTCTATCTTGGGTTGCTCTCAGCGCGAATGTCTCGCAATGAGCACCCCGATAGTGATAAAGATCCAATAAAGGACAGAGAGGCCAGGGATAAACTTGCCGTTGAAGTTCTTCTCGCCGTAGTATGCCAGTCCACTGATGAAGGTATAGAGCATTACGATGACAAGGTTTGCTTTTTCCGGGTTTTGAAGCGAGTCTATGGCCTGGGGAATTCCCGCAATTATGCACGCGATACCGTTCGACACGACCGAGGCCGTGTATTTTTTCCGCGACTCACACCATAGGTAGAGCCCGGTGCATGCGATCGTGATACCCGCGACAAACCATTCAAACTTGCCAAACGTCATTTGACCCTGCTTGAGTAGTGCACATATGGCGATGGTAAGGTCGGAGAGCACGTAGCAACCAAGTAGCACATGCCCGCCCTTCTTCGCCCGCCACAACACGATGGTGCAGACAACTGAAAGTCCAGACCATAGAAAGAAACTAGCGGGGTTGAACTGATCACCTTGCCAGATCCTGTAGATGATTGGCAGACAGATGAGGAGCGCTCCGAGTCCACTAATCTTGACGCACAAGTTCTTAACTGAGTCTTTGTTCACAGTAAACCTTTCGTTGCTTCGAGTTAAGATGCGAGGAATGTATGGACTTTGCTGGCAGCATCGCCGAATCGGCCGGCACGTCCTTCAAGTTGTTCCGCGAACTGGTCGAGAAATCCTTCTCCAATGAGTCTGACAAATGCTTGGAGCTGGTCGATGCTATGCTTTTGGCCGATCGTCAGACGCAATATTTCTTGGTGTGATCCAAGAGGGGGTTTGTTGAGGGGTGTTGTCCGAATGAACTCCCCCGAAGGGTAGATCTTGCAATCGAGGGGTAGTGGTTCAAGCTCGATGTTCTGTTGAATCCACCGCAACAAGGTGTCGACGGAAGCTCTGAGTTTTTCCGTCTGTTTTGAATATTCCGATGCGGCTCGACTGAGTCGAGCTACTGCGTTGGTTAGCGAATCACTCATAACAATTGTGCTTAAAGTCCACTCGACTATTCAATGTGCTGGACAGCTGTAGGAGTATCCTAGTCCGGGATTATATTACAATACAATATGAGTATTTGTCAAATTAATCTCGTGAGAATTCTACACAAAAAAAGAAACCCCTAACAACGTAGGGGGTTCGTGAAGAGGATATATTAACCATTTGAATATCTATCTAGAAGATCAGGCGGTAAACCCTCTGCCACATCTTCGATGAGCGGCTTGGTGGCGTCCTTGAATCGATCTTTGAGAAGCCAGTAGAGCTGCTCAGACTCCACCACCTCAGGGTCGGTTATCAATTCGATGAGTAGGCGCCTATCCCGAAGGCGTAGAGCCCATTGATTGGTAATGTGTGCGAGCGCGTGGACTATTGTATCCGTCGCGGCAACATCGTGTTTGAGTGGGTCGATGGCTCTGAAAATCGCAATCATTTTCGTATAGACATCAAACCCGCCAGGCTGTTTCCGAATATACTCCATCGAAAGAGTTATTGTGTCGAGACTCTGTTGGAATCTCTCTTTTCCACCATCATCTGGATTGGCACTCATGTAAAGTCCTTTTAGTATATTATACTGATATATAACATATATGTCAAACATATACTCATGTTGCTTTGTGGGGTATGTTTGCCAGATGTCAATTTAAGTGTTATTATATTTTTGGAAAACAACACAAACGCACATTTAGACTCAAAATCAGAAAGATAAACTATGTACGACCCTTATGCCGAATTCACCAAGCACGTTCTTCCGAATGGGCTTGAAGTTCACTCTGTATTCTGGGATCGTCCCTGGGTCAGAGTGGAAGTCGTCGTCCACAGTGGTGGACGAGAAGATCCTTTAGAAATACCGGGACTAGCTCACTTCGTGGAGCACGTGGTCTCTGAAAACATTCCTAAGCGAAAGCTTGATGAGGTAAAGGCTCTTTTCGACGCTTGTGGTGGTCGAGCAAGTTTTGGTAGAACAAACTACCTGACGACTCGGTATGCATTCTGTATTCCAGCGAATTCTGGAATACTTCGTGAGGCTCTGGCAATTTTCGGATCTATGCTTCTTGAAGCTCAGATCGAGGACTACATAGAGCGTGAACGCAGTGTAATATTGCGTGAGTTCAACGGCCGGTATCCATTCCATGAGAAATTGGAGTGGGATCTGGCTGCACGTCGTGCGCTCTTCAAGGGGCACCGGCTTGAGACATGGAATCGTCCACTCGGTCTTCCAGAAGGTTTTCTTAAGGCGACGAAAGATGATCTTCAGGGGTTCTATAGTCGGCACTACGTTCCAGCAAACATAAGTCTTGTCGTGGTTGGTGGTTTTAAGACAGAAGAAGTAATTACTGAACTTGAAAAGAGTCCGTTTGGAAAGATGAAAGACGGTAGGAGGAATCCTATTCCAGAGCCATTTGATCATATTCCGACTCCTAGA
>JBIIJY010000004.1:0-106950 GCA_044233485.1 Minisyncoccia bacterium | reverse complement strand
GGAGTTGCTTCTTCCGTAGCGCGAATCACGTTGTGTACTTGTGAAGTTAGATGGGTAGGTGCCAAACTGTGAGTAATAGATATCGATAGCTTTTCGTACTTCTTGTAATTGACTAATTCGCGTCGCATCCCTCGCCTTCCCCCGCGCGGTATTGAGTGAACTCAAGACAACACTTGAAAGCATCCCGATGATCGAGATGACGACGAGGAGTTCAATGAGAGTAAAGCCTTTGGGCTTTAAATAAACATTCACCTCTCTATCATAGCGCATCTAGCGCTCGAGCTTCAGTGCTTTGTCCACAGACCACTTATCGATCTTTGTTCGCCGTAGACCAGCGAGTGTCGCTCCTGTTTTAAGCTGCTGACCGAGCGCAACAGCGAGCGAGCGAATATACACCCCACTTGCCACACTGAAGCGTACAGTTATTCGTGGAAGTTCTATTGTTTCTATGGATGCTTCGTGCACCACCATTGTCTTCATGGGTACCTCGACAACCACCCCTTCACGAGCGTACTCATAGAGTCGTTTCCCTTCTTTTTTTATAGCTGAAAAAATGGGAACTGGTAACTGTAATTCACCAACAAGGCTCGCAATTGCCTTCCGAACCACCTCCTCGGTAATTTCTGAGGGCACTTGCGTAGTCTCGAGCACGTTTCCAGTAGTATCACCTGAATCAGTAGTAATACCAAGTACAATTTCGGCTTCATATACTTTGGATAATTTTAGAAAATGAGCAAGGCGCTTGGTCGCTTTTTCAAGAGCAATGATCATCAGCCCTGAGGCATTGGGATCGAGAGTCCCCGCGTGCCCCATCTTTCGAATATTGAGCTTCTTGCGTAATATACGGATACAGTCAAAAGAACTAATCCCTTTTGGCTTATCAACCAGAATCACTCCTGGCTCTATCTCATACGGAGTGTAATCAAATGTAGTCTGTTCCATGTACGCATACTACCGTATCTGACTAGAAATACCATGAGTACCTATCACTTCCTTTTGCGACTCAAGACTTTCTTCACAGCGAGGAAAATATCTTTCACTCCCATCCCGTAATACTCGAGAAGTTCATCAGGCGTACCTGATTGTCCAAAACGATCTTCAACTCCGACAAACTCTATCGGCACAGGTATTTCGCGAGAAGTAAATTCGGCAACCGCCGAACCCAAGCCCCCAATGATCTGATGCTCCTCGACAGTCACTACGGCTCGAGCTTTCTCGATGAGTGGAAAAAGGGTTTTGGTATCGAGGGGTTTAATAGTCGAGACATTCACCACTGCTGCACCTATCTTTTGTTTGAGTAGATCACGGGCGGTTACGAGCGCTTTATGCACGAGTGCTCCCGTGGCAATAATTACCACTTCAGCTGAACCAGTCGGTGGTCGCCAGAGCACCTGTGCTTTACCGATTTCAAACGGTGTTTCTTCGGTGGTGATTACTGGTGTTTTTTCGCGAGCGAGGCGGATATAGGTAGGCTCTGCAGTGCGTGCTGCCAAGAGCGTTGCCTTCCGTGCCTCATGCGCATCACAAGGTGAAATGATTGTCATGTTTGGAATCGCGCGCAAAATAGCAATGTCTTCTATCGCTTGATGTGTACCGCCATCTGGCCCTACAGAAATACCCGCATGACTTCCGGCAATTTTTACGGGCACATCGTTGTAGCAGATCGTCGTCCGAATCTGTTCCCAATTTCGCCCAGGACTAAACATTGCATACGAAGTGATGAAGGGAATTTTTCCCATGCGTGCCATTCCCGAAGCCACAGAAGCCAAGTTTTGCTCAGCCACACCAATCTCGATAAAACGTTCAGGAAACTTCTTCTTAAAAAGATGCATCTGCGTGCTCTCGGTGAGATCTGCACACAGCCCCACGACTCGATCGTCCACTTCACCCGCTCGAAGTAAACCTTCGCCAAAGCCCTTACGAATCGGAACTTGCTCGACTTCTTTTTCAAAAAGATGTGGATTTAATTTTTGTTCAAGGGGTGTCATAGGTCATTGTGAATTATCTGTTCCTCCCACGTCCGTAACTCTCGAAGTGCCTGTGCCGCTTCTTCTTTATTAGGCGGCTTACCATGCCACTCATATTTTCGTTCAAACTCAGCCACCCCCTTCCCTGGAATCGTGTAGGCGATGATACAAGTTGGTTTATCGAAATAGCTACGCGCCTTCCCAAAGCCGTCGTGAATTGACTCAAAATTATGCCCATCGATCTCCACCACATGGAACCCAAATGATCGCCATTTGTCCACGAGCGGATTAAGAGGCATCACATCTTCCGTGAAGCCATCGATCTGAATATTATTCCGATCAATCACTACGGTGAGATTTTGCAGTTTCTCTTTGCCAGCAAGCATCGCCGCCTCCCAGACTTGTCCTTCATTGAGTTCTCCATCGCCCATGAGACAGACAAACTGCTTACCTGAGCTTCGACCTGCATCAATCCGATCTGCCAGAGCCATACCAACTGTCTGTGAGAGCCCTGAGCCGAGTGGACCAGAACTGGTCTCGAGAAACGGTAGAAATTCTCGATGCGGGTGACCCTGCAGGCGTGAGCCAAATTTTCTAAGCGTCGCTAATTCCGTCACCGGAAAATACCCAGCGTGAGCAAGGGTGGCGTACAAAATTGGACAAATATGACCGTTTGAGAGAATACATCGATCTCGCTCTTCCCACTCTGGCTGTTTTGGATCGTGTTTGAGGAAATAGAAATACAGGTACGTAAAAATATCCGCCATGCCAAGCGGCCCAGCTGTGTGTCCAGAACCAGCAGCCAAGAGCATAGAGATCAATGACTCGCGAATACGCACCGCGGTGAGAGCAAGTTCTTGCTTCTTCAGAGTTGTGAGATTCATTTCTCTAGTATACGACAAGACTTGAGAGTTTCTTGTAGGCATCCAGTGGATTTACCGCATGCATGATTTTACTCCCGACGACAAGCGTCGTCGCTCCGGCCTCAACCAGTTCTCGCGCCACCGCCTCACTGACACCACCATCAACAGTGATCTTCATTTCGGGTAGTGCGGCACGCAGGGCTCGTACTTGCTCAAGTACTCGGCGGTCGAATTCCTGACCCTGGAAACCAATCTTTGCGATTCCCATACACTGAATACAATCAAGATCCGGTGCGAGCGGAAGTATTTTTTCAAGTGGCGTATCAAGTGAAAGCGCCATCCCGATTTCTGGCTCGAATGGAATGTCTGCACCTTTAACAAACTGCGTTCGCAACTTCACCAAGAAAGCAGCAGGATTCTCAAGGGTCTCTAGGTGAAAGATGAGGCGTTTTGCTCCTGCAAGAATAAAATTCTCAAACTCCTTCTCAGGATGCGCGATCATCAAATCAAACTCGAAATCAAAATCTTCCCAAAATGGCATCGCTGACTCTTCGTGAGTGATCGCCTCGAAAAACTGATCAAAGCGCTTGAACGGCCAGGTTGTGTTTTCGACAAACTTTCCATCGCAGATGTCGATTTGCACGTCTCGCGAAACATGTTTAAGCCGTGAGAGACCATCGACGAGATCTTCATACGAACGAGGAAGGATTGCGGGGGTGATTGTTGCCATACTTTATTGTTTAGAAGGACCAAGGAAGCAGTAGGTGCGCTCTTCGCTTTTGGGTGCACCTGGTCGAGAATAATTGTTTGAGCCATCTATACTATTCCAGTTGATTACAGGGAAATTAGCGAGTGCATTTTCAAATGTCCCGTAAATGACATACTGATACTCACTAATATTTATATTTCCATTCGGACCACAGTCAGCCCAGTCATTATTACCAGAAATAGCAGTGCTGTTATTAAAATACGTATAGCAAAACTGTCCGGTATTACGAGGATCATTTGGAATACTTGGAAGGAGTCGTGAAGTCACAAGTGGCGCAAGCGTGGTCGCCCAGTCTCCGACCGCATAACCACAGCCCGTTGTCCCACAGGTAAAGTTTCCACATGAGTTATTTCGAATAGAGACATCTGAGCTTGTCTGAGGATACGAACCATTCTTCACCTTATAGACCTCAAGCGCTGTCTGTATTTGCTTGATTGCAGCAAGGCGCTGAGCATCACGTGCCTTTGAGCGACTACTTTGAAGATTTGCCAAAACTACACTTGAGAGAATACCGATAATGGCGATTGAGATCAAAAGCTCAACAAGAGTAAAGGCGCGTAGTCGCTGCATATCTAGAGATTGTCTACCTTACTAATACGACGAATATGTCGATCCTTACCACTGAAGGCTGTATCGAGCCAAAGCTTCACCGCTTCTTCTACTTCCACCACCGAGATAAAGCGAGCGCCGATTGAGAGAATATTGGCATCATTATGCTCACGACAAAGTCGGACAATATCGATATTACCTCCATAGTAGACTGCCGCTCGAACACCCTGCACCTTGTTGGCGACGATCGCCTCACCTTGGCCAGAGCCGCCCAGGACAATACCACGTGAAGTGAATCCGTCTTTTTGTATCGCCTCAGCCGCTTTTTTTACAAAATCAGGATAGTCGTCCTCAGGATTATATTCATGTGCACCACAGTCTTCGACTTCGTGCCCGAGCGAGGCGAGAAACCCTTTGAGATGCTCTTTGAGTTCAAAGCCGGCGTGATCGGTGGCAAGATAAATTTTCATGCTTCTAGTATACCACCGTTTTATTTCGATTCTTCGTTTATTAATTTCAAAATTTCTTTAACTCGCTCCCGCTCAATTTTTTCATAAGTCTGAAATGCTGTCTTACCATCGACATTCTTACAAGAATTAAGTAGCGCATCAGTCTTATCCCTTACATCTTTTGAATTTATTCGCTCTGCTTTTATCCACTTGTTCCCAAATACGGTTGCAATCTCACTATTCTTGTACGTAAAAAAATTCCTTCTCTCTAAGAGAACCAAGCTTCGTATCGGGTTGGTCTCATTTCCACCAAGCGAAAGAAATGAATTAGAATCACAGACGAAATCTTTGTGAAGAGTATTGAAATTCTCTTTCTGAGCAGTACCGCCAGAAACAAAAAATATATAGCCGAATACAAGCATGGGCACCAATCCTACTAAAGCAAAAGTAGTAGAGAGATATATTTGTGAGATGACAATGAATAGTACTATAAACAATGGATATCCAACACAGGCAATGAAGATAACCCAAGTCGATAGAGACTTATCACTGCCCGGAGCATCGAATGACATTATTCCCGCAACAAAAAGAGCTGGGTATGCGAGAACAGGAACTGCGGATAATATGTTAATTACGGTGAGTACTAATCTCATTGGTATTTCTATTAACTCTCTTTAGATCTGATAAGCAAACCTACTCTTGCGACACATTCGATCGTATATCAAAACCCTGCTTCAGTATTGTACCTTTCTAATTAACTGTTCTGTTTTTAATTTTACCTGAACAGTTGGTATCTACCCATTTTGCATCGTAATCAGATATTTTTCGTTCCTCACCGTCTTTCAAGTAGTAAGCTTTTCCTCCTTTCCCAGGCATCAGATCGCCGGCAATCGTGTCGGGACATTCTTTGAGCTTAGGTTGGGAGACTATATACGAAGCTATTCCTACCACAATTACTGAAATAATTATTAGATATTTCATAGCAGTTATATTAACTTACCGGCATTCAAGGCAGATGTGTGCATTAATTAGTTCGTTGTCATACCACGTTATCATCTTAGAAAATCCATCCTAATAATAGGGCTCCCGGTGCAGAAACTTTCATATTAGCTTTGCAGAATGGGTTATTTGGGCCATAGGGAGCCGCCGATCTCCAGCTATGACAATAGGAATTTTCTATGTAACCTGATATCAGCAACAGAACAATACTTTACAAACTAAAATTTTTATGATAGAAGTTGATCAGAAGGAAATCGAAAATCCATGAACAAAATCCAAAGTCGATTACTGAATGCTTGCGGTCAAATTGGCAACCTAAGACTTTCCGCTGAACTCCTCCGTGACGATCCTAGATTTGAAAATATAGCACACCCCACTCTCGTGAGATGGATCAACCATCCAAACCCGTCACCCAATCTTACAAGAAAGATGGAGCGTGCTTTTCAGATCCTGAGTGCCAATTCGAAAAACAGCAAGCCGAAGCTTAAAAAGCCCCAGAGAGAACTTCTGCGAAAAGCACTTCGTGATATCGAAAACGTGCGCCGGACTATAAAGGCCTTACTGAAAGTATTTACTTGAATAACTCGTGCAGAAAATTTTGAAATCGCAGCTATAGAAAAATTGGCTGCGATTTTTAGATTATTTTGCCTGCCTTAACTACATGATCTACCAGTGTATGCGTATACCCCATCTCATTGTCATACCACGCGAGAACTTTGACGAGATTTCCACCTACGACTCGGGTAAATGAAAGGTCGGCGATCGAAGCGTGAGGATTACCAACCATGTCTTTTGAGACAACCTGTTCTGTGGTCACATCGAAAATCAATTCCCATCGCTCGGTTCGTGCCGCCTTTGTCAGGATAGCATTTACTTCTTCGGCGGTTGTATCTCGTTTAGTGATGAAAGTCACATCCACGATTGAACCTGTAACTACCGGCACACGAATCGAAATACCATCAAACAACCCCTTAAGATGAGTAATTACTTTTGTCACCGCCACTGCTGCGCCGGTTGAAGATGGCACAAGGTTCTGCGCCGCTGCTCGCCCTTCGCGATAGTCCTTTTTATTGGGCCCGTCGACAATTGACTGGCTCGCTGTGTACGCATGCACGGTATTCAAGAGCGCCTTTTCTACTCCGATCGCTTCATCGAGAATCGCGAGCACAGGACTCGCACCATTGGTTGTACATGAAGCGTTTGAGGTGATAGCGACCGTACTGATTTTTTCCTCATTCATTCCCATGAGAATGGTCTCCCCTTTTACTTTACCTTCTGGATCATCTTTGGCTGGTGCTGAGATGACGACTCGTTTTGCTCCGGCGAGAATGTGGGCATTAGCCTTTCCGTACTCAGTGAAGAGTCCTGTACTCTCGACCACGACGTCTACTTCGTATTTCCCCCATGGAAGTTTGGTAACATCCTTCTCACTCACATAGGCAATTTCCTGACCGTTCACCACAAACCCTGAGAGATCTTCTTTTACTTTGACATCAAATGCACTCACGCCGTATGCGGTGTCGTATTTCAAAAGATAGGCGAGATTCTTTATATCACCAAGATCATTGACTGCCACGACTTCAAGCTCTGGTTTTTCGAGAGCTACTTTGAAAAACTGACGACCGATACGACCAAAACCGTTAATTGCTACTTTGATTTTTTTCATGAATATGTGGGAATTACCGACTTATTCTATCACACGAGTGAAAGCCCCAGTGAAAGCAAGAGTATTCCAAAAGCGTTTGCACAAAAGAGCAAGAGGGTAAGCAGGAAAGGGTTAATTTTTGTCACCCCTAGGAGCGTCAAGCCAACTTCATCAGGCAGCGGTGAGGCGATGATAAGTGCACCAAAAAAGCTTGATAGATAGCTCCAGGGTTTTGTGTTGAGTATCAGTCGCACAAGCTTGTACTTTTTGATGATTTTCTTTTTTACTGCATCAAGACCGACCGCGTGAAGTGAACGGATAATCACAAGGTCGCCCAAAAGTGCCCCTAGCCCTCCCAAGAGTACTACCTGTGGAAGCGGTGCTCGCTGGAGAAGCTCGAAGAGTGTTATCGAAGCCGGACCAATGGTAAACATCGAGGTAAAGAAAAAGCCTGCGACGAATGCGGTGAGATATACAAATGCCTCTGATGTATTGAGGACGGCATCAATCACCCCGAGCTCATGGAGAGCAGTGATGGAGATGATCAGTAGTAGAGCGAGGGAAGCTTTTGAGAAGGCTTGCATGCACTGATTCTAGCACATCGTACAGAGTACTAAATACGCAATTACAAAACTTATATTGAACGATAGACAAAGTGACCGAGTACACCAAAAAAGAGAGCGAGATAGAGTATGTAGGTAGCGACAGTCAAGAGACCAGCCACACCAGGAACAGCCAGGTGCAGGAGGAGCAAGCCAACTCCTAAGCACTGCAGAATCATCTTGATCTTTGCACTCCATTTGGCTGGGACCACTCTGCCCCGTAGCTTGAGTGCGACGGAAAAAATAACAAATAGTTCAATTGCGATAATCGAAACCGCAAGCCAGAGAGAAACATGCACGGCTACCGTGGTCAGTGAGACCGAGCCAATGAGCAACTTGTCAGCAATCGGGTCACAGACAATTCCCCAGTCAGTGATTTTATGTTTTGTACGCGCGAGCGCCCCATCGAGGGCATCAGAAAATGCCGAGATAGTAAAAAGTACCAACCCCCAGTCATAGAGATTATTGAGGAGGAGGTAAATGATTACCGGAACCGTCATCACTCGAAAGAGAGTCAGATGATTTGGGGTAACAAACGAAGGAAGGAGTCGGAGAAAGGTTGCCGCTAAAAATCTATCGACGACTGATATTTTTGCCAGATACAAGACCAATCGAGGATTGTTGTATTTCTCAATAAGGTCAAGTACTCCGAATTTAATCTGTGGGACGGTTTCGTCTTTCATTGCGTGAGTACTGAATTACGCAGTCTCGCTATGCGCTCGCCAAGCGGCGGATGGGTCATAAACATTTTTGCCACAAATGAAACGGAATCATCTTCCCGAGTCGCAAATGGAGTCACGATAAACATATGTGCGGTCGCCGCGTGCGCTCGTGAGAGGCCAGTGTGCGTGCCAGAGAGTTTTGCCAGAGCGCTCGCGAGTCCTTCGGGATCACGCGTCAGGAGTGCGCCGGTCGCATCGGCTAAAAATTCTCGCTTTCGTGAGATCGCAAGTCGAATAATCTGACCAAGAATCGGCGAGATGATGAGAAGGATTATTGAAAGCACCAGCAGTGGTCCACCAGCTTTACTGTCACGGTCACGACCAGCAAAACCAAAACGAAGGGCGAAATCAGAAATATTTGCAACAAGACCGACCAGCACGACAATAACCGTTGCTAGAAGCACATCCCGGTTACCAATATGTGCCAGCTCATGAGCGATCACCCCATCGAGTTCACGAGTATCCAGGAGAGTAAGCAAGCCGGTCGTGAACGCCACTGAACTATGATACTTGTCTCGGCCAGTCGCAAAAGCGTTCGGTGACGGATCGTCGATGATATACACTCGCGGCATCGGTAGACCAGCACCAATAGTGAGATTTTCGACTCGTCTGAATAATTCAGGATTATCTTGCTTTGATATCTCTCGTGCCCCGGACAGGCCCAGAGCCACCGCTCCCCCAAACCAATATGACATCACCGAGAGAGCAATTGAGATAAAACTCACCACATAGAGTAGATACTGATTGCCAGTATAGAGCGAGAGTGCATACCCTAGCGCCGCCAAAAGGCCAATGAACACCACGATGAGGAGGATTGTTTCTTGGACGTTTTTTGATTGTTGTGTGTAGAGGGACATACGTTCCACTTCACCTCAAAAGAGAGGCTTTAGAATTTAACTTCTACCGCAGCACGAGCAGCGTCATCCTCAAGCTCAAAATATTCTTTCTTCGCAAAACCAAAAGCTTGAGCAATAAGATTCGAAGGAAACACCTCAGTAGCCGTATTAAGATCACGCACTGATGTATTGTAAAAGCGACGAGACATGCTGATCTTATCTTCCGTATCCTGCAACTGTTTTTGAAGATCAAGAAAGTTTGTGTTAGCTTTGAGATCTGGGTAACTCTCTGCCAAAGCAAAAACTGACTTAAGCATACCCGAAAGAGCTGTCTCAGCGACTTCTTTTTCATGAACCCCCTGTGCATTAAGAGCCGTATTTCGTGCCTGAGTCACTTTCTCAAGTGTAGCTGCTTCGTGATTAGCATAACCTTTTACCGTCGATACTAAGTTTGGAATCAAGTCGTATCGACGCTTGAGCTGCACATCAATGTCAGCCCACGCTTCTTCAGCCCGGTTCTGATTTCGAATAAGACCGTTGTACGAAAAGACCACATAGAGAACAATAAGACCCAAAATCGCACCGATGATCAATGTCATGATATATATTTTTACTTATAGTACCTCTTCAGTATACCACATTAAAAAATGATGTCTGTATAGTGATTCTAGTCTTAATCCCCCCTCCTTGGTAGGATTGAGTCACATGCCACTCTCGACCCCGCTTTCAACTCTTATCAAAATCGATACTGGCCACCGGGCAGGACTCGCCCGACTCGGTATCAACACTGTCCGTGACCTGCTCTATCACTTTCCAATACGCTATGGCGACACCGCTGAGATACGACCGATCACCACTCTTTCAAAAGGTGAACAGGTGGTTATTTTCGGCACCGTATCGAAAGCCAAAATATCAAAAGGATTTCGAACGAAAATTGCCATGGCACAAGCGTCTATCACCGACGAAAGTGGTAGCATCGAAGCGGTTTGGTTCAATCAACCCTACTTTGCAAAAATGTATCCAGATGGCACCCCCGTGCGCCTCGAAGGCGTAGTGAGTCAACGGAAAAAGACTGGAGCACTCTACCTCTCTAATCCCCGAATCGAGTATGCACGCACCGTACCGCTGGGAGTCGGTCAATCACTTTTTGGGGAATCCGGTGAGTCACACAGTCTCTACCCGGTCTACCCTGAGACCAAAGGGGTTTCAAGCTTGTGGCTTACACATGCTATACAAAAAGTACTCAGCCTTGGCGTACTTGAACACTCTGAAGATCCAATCCCTCTAGAGATCCGTGAGAAATACAACCTCCCGAGTCTTTCAACCGCCTGCATCTGGATACATGCCCCGCACAAGCGGGCTGATGCAGATTCGGCTCGTAAGCGTTTCGCCTTTGAAGAGATATTCTTCATTCAAATACAAAAGCAACTCGACCGCAAAGAGTTTGCTCGTAAGCCTGGATTCCATATCAAAAATTCACGTGAGCGGATTAGTGAGTTTACTTCCCGCTTCCCATTTACTCTGACTGACTCACAGCAGGACGCCCTCAACTCTATTTTGACTGATATAGAAAGTGGAAAACCAATGTCCCGACTTCTTGAGGGTGATGTCGGTTCAGGCAAGACAGCAGTCGCCGCCAGCGTGGCGTATGCAGTGTCGACTACCGTAGCCAATCTTCGCGATCGGACACCACTTCAAGTAGCCTACATGGCACCAACTGAGATCCTTGCCACTCAGCACTTTGAGTCATTCATTCAGTATTTCAAACACCTCCCGATTCAGATCGGCCTCCTCACTGGAAGCGGCTGTCGTAAATTCCCGTCGAAAGTGAATCCGAATTCATCAACAGAAATTTCTCGAACGCAATTACTTAAATGGGTGGCGTCAGGCGAAATCACCATCTTGATTGGCACTCACGCTCTTATACAAAAGAAAGTTGTTTTTAAACATTGTGCCCTCGCCATCATCGATGAACAGCATCGTTTCGGTGTTCGTCAACGCCAGGCATTGGTGCAAAAAGATACCACGGCACCCCACCTACTCTCGATGACTGCCACTCCGATCCCACGAACACTGGCACTTACCCTCTTTGGAGACTTGGACTTGTCAGTCATTGAGCATATGCCGGCTGGCCGCAAGCCGATCGTGACCGAAATTATTCTTAAGGCCGACCGAGAGCGCATGTACACTCATGTGCGTAGTGAACTGCAAAATGGTAGACAACTCTATGTCATTTGCCCGCGAATCAGTGACCCAGATCCTGATACCGAAACTCAGATCAATACTCGCTCAGTCGTCTCTGAAGCCGCCCGACTCAAAAAAGATGTATTCCCTGGAAAGCGTATTGGCATCCTCCATTCAAAAATGACTCCGGTAGAAAAAGAAAAAGTAATGCTTGAATTTAAAGCACACTCTCTCGATATTCTCGTCGCCACCTCAGTGGTCGAGGTCGGTGTAAATGTTCCAAACGCCACCGTCATTATCATCGAAGGAGCGGATCGTTTCGGACTCTCGCAGCTTCACCAGTTACGCGGTCGTGTTATCCGTGGAACGCATCAGGCCTACTGCTATATCCTGACTGAGAGCTCGAGTGAGAAGACCCGCGAACGCTTACATTCTCTTGTAACTGCAAAAAACGGATTCGAGCTCGCTGAACTCGATCTGGCCGACCGTGGAGCAGGTAGCCTCAGTGGTGGCAAGCAATGGGGCGTGTCCGACCTAGCGATGATTGCTCTACAAAATATAAAAATGGTTGAATTTGCACGACACGAAGCGAGAGAACTCGTAGAGACCTCACTACCGGAGGTCGTTGCCAGTGAACTCGAGCGACGAAGCCACCTTCGCCAAGCACATTTTGAATAGCTTTTTTAAATCACCAAAATAAGCTACAGTAGAGGGGTACTTGTGTTTGTATGTGGGCGTATAGCTCAGTCGGTTAGAGCACAGAGCTTATACCTCTGGGGTCCTTGGTTCGAATCCAAGTACGCCCACATACGTATGTAAGTATTATCGGTCGGTACAAACATCCACCACACCTGGGACTACCGCATTGATTGTTTCATTTGTACTACAGTAGAAATCACGCGAGAAGTCTTTTACAAGCACTCGAGCGATTCGAGTCAGCTCAACACTCTCTGACACTTGGGCTCGAATATATGAACTAGTATTTTGTGCGGTATGTGAATTTGCGAGAGAAAGCCCAATAAGTGAAGCGAAGCCGAAACCAAGAATCATAAGAAATGTCGCTACCGTGCCCGCAATATCATCGTAATTAACTTTTGACTTCTTCTCTGTTGTCCGTCCATCAGCACTTTCTTTTTCCCCTCCTTCTTTATCTATTTCTGGGAAAAGAGGTCGTGCATCAAAACTATAACTGAAACGTGAATCCCGGTCTTTACTTTCTGGAGTCTTGCGAGCTTGAGCTACCTTTGGCGAAAACGGTACGTGAGTCTTCACATCTTTCTCACTGACGTAGACGAGCTTTCCATACACTTTCCCATCAAGATCTTTTTTTGCTACTGCAGACTTGAGATAGTCTTCACTAAAACCAGACACAACACTCGCCTCCTTAAGAGAGATATATTTTTTTCCTTGTAAGGTGAATGCTTCGATCATGGCTTTATTTTTTTCGTGGCGCTGGAGCTGGTGCTGGCTCTACTACCTCGGTAGTCGCTTTCTTCTCCTTAGCGGCGAGTTCTTCTGTGTTTATCGTGAGGATCTCCTGTCTGGGCATTAGCAAAAAATGCCTGCCCACGGAGCTTTTCTGGGTCTGATACAGTTGCAAGAGTTGGAGTCTCGCCACTTGGAAGTACCATAATACGAGACACCTCTTCAACGACATTTTCAATCTCGTTACGAGCAGTCTTTGAAGGATCCTTTATCTTCTGATACTCAAAATAGAAATGGAGGGCAGTGTACGAAAGCCCGATAAACAGGATAAAACCGACGAGAATAAGGCTTAATTTGAACTTTGACATGTACAGACATTATAGTAACACGGTATACACCGCAAGTACTATTCATTTTTGTGAATTACAGAATACTACTCAGTTGCTGGAGCTGGTACAGCCTCAGGCGCGGGAGCTGGAGCCATCTCGGCCGGTGTAACCTCTGGCACTACTGGAGTTGTAGCAGGAGCGTCACTATGGACTGGCGCTGGGACGATCTCGGCCCCTGTACCTGAACCAACTGAACTAGATGATGACTCCTCAGGGATAGTTGCTGGAGTTGTAGTTGAAACTGGTTCTACTGTTTCTACCGCCTCGGTCGATGTACTTGCTGGTACGCTCTGTTCTGGTGGAGTTGTCAGGATAATCGGCGCTGTGGTCGTCGGGTGCATCTTTCGCGGCTCGAAGATAGTGAGTCCTTGTGCTCCGACACCATTGAACGTGGTTTTATCCTTCACGCCCACGGCTGTCCATGAGAAGAGCACATCAAGCGGCGCGGGTTTATTCAAGGTGATTCTGAATCCTTCTGGTGAACGTCGAGTGATCACAAAGCGGATATCTTGTCGGAAGATCTCATCTTCCTGCTCTGGCGTGGTCGTTGACTCATTGAATGAGAAGTTGGCATTGACAACTGGCTTCTCTGCAAATGGCTTCACGAACGTGATCGCCACTTCTTTCCCACCTCGAGGGATCAGGGCATCACCAGCACTGTCACTATTGAAGTATGCCCGTCCAGCAAAGAATGTGTCAGCCATGACTTTAAGCTCCCCTTCTTTTGTACCAATACTACTGACGAGAAGTCCACCAGAAAGAGTTGTGAGTCCTTCGACCGTGAGTGATTCTGTTTTAAGACCTCGAGCGACAAGTTCACCGGCAAAGAATGCTCCACCGTCGTCTGAGAATGAAATCAATGTTCCCTCAGGAAGTGCGAAGGCTTCAGTGAGAAGGAGTGCAGTTGATGAGGCAGACGGCGCTGAAGTCGAAGCGACTGAACTTGTCGCTTTTCTCATAAGGAACACCTGGCCGTCTTCACCAAATACGATATCAGAGTTTTTACCCCTAACAAGTAGTCGGGCTGTTTCGATATCTCCTGCCTCAATGCGAGTCGAAATGATACGAGCACCATCCACGGTCTCTGCTCGAAGTGCCTTCGCCAGGAATGAAGGTGCAATTACTTCATTGACGGCACTCACCCGATCAACGAACATTTCCGAACGACTTGCCGCCAACCCTTCTCGCTCTTTCTTCAAATCTTCCAAGAATGAGAGTACGCGAGCACTTCGAGTTGTCGTACTCAACATACTCGAAGTCGACATACCAATAGTAATGTCAGCTAGGGGGTCTGACTCAAATTCAGCTTCAATACCTCCATCGAGGATAGAGACTTGAACCGTCTGAATATCTTGCTGTCGGAGGAGCTCTCTCTGAACTGATTCCCAGTTCAGGATCGCATCATCAATAGTCTCACCTGAATAGTCGATGAGATTCATGAAGACCATGACCGATCCACATTTTCGTCCTGGAATGATGATGTCACTTGGAGGACACGCTTCAAGCTTACTTGCATCAAGTGACTCGAGTGCTTTACCGACCACTCGACCAGCCAAAGATGCCTTCATCGCATGACCTGGCACACTTGAAGGAGTAAGTCGATCACCCGCCTTGATCATACCGTTTTCCGTCGATACTTTTACTGGCACACGTCCGACAAGAGCGATCGGATATGAATCTTCCGTGTACGCACCAGCCACAAAACCTGGATCTGTCGAGACAATACCGATTACATCATTTTGATACTGATACGTCGTGCGCTGTACCGCGTGATTATTGATTGGATCGATAGAGACAACTTCCCCTGGTTTCAACTCTTGTCTTGAAGAGTAACGCTCAGCCAAGTCAGCACCACTGGTGTTCACGGTTGCGCCATCCGTGAGATATACGTTTCCATTCGAACTCACTCGGAATACTGAAAGCCCATCCATTTTGAAGTTGACGAAGTCAGTATCTTTCGTAATTGAAATTTCTGAGAGCACCGGCGCACCGACGTCTCGCTGAGTGTGGACAGGTGTCGCACCGTTGTACCAGACATCACTATGAATTCCTCGGTATGAAGGGAATGTTCGAGTAAAGTTGAAGTTGAACTGAACATACTTCTCACCTACCCCAGGATTAATAAGCCCACCCGGCCCCTCGATCTGTCGAGCTGACGCCACCTGGAGCGCGTCCATACTCGTTGCAGTACGAACTTCTACTGAAATATTTTTATATGAACTCGACTTCCAGTTGATGACTGAGTTTGCATCAAGGTCCGGAACATACATCGCCTCAGTTCGATACAATCCATTTGAAGCCCACCCAGCATCAGCAATATAGGTCGCATTGGTCGATGAAGCGGCTATCGTAGCAGAGGTGAGACGAGGAGCAAGACCTCCGGCGATCACAAAGAACTTACCATCGTCCTGCTGAAAGGCAATCGCACCCGGCCCAGTACCTGAGATGGTAGCATTCGGACCACCAGCAGTGTTGACTGTATAACCAGCCAAGAAAGTACCAATTGGTGCACCGCCAAGTTCAGTAGAGATCGCACCCATCTTTTCATCGTAGACCTGCGTACGAGCAGCTGTAGTTGTCGCTCCTGCCTGAACGAGCATCCAAGTACCGTCAGCCATCGGCACAGCGAAGTTACCATCATGACGGCCACCGAGTGATGGGATGGAAGTGAGGGTCGGACCAACGATGAGACGGTTTGAAACCGGATTATAAATTGTGGCACGGTTTGTTGGAGAACATGACGTTGCAGTACCTCCTCCGTTGACAATCACCCAGTTACCGTCGGCTCGCTGAAAAGCGACTGCTCCAGGACCAAAACCAGTAGTAATCGTAACGTTTGTGTTGGCACGAAATTGCATCGTGATCGGATCAAAAAGTGCCGTCGCTGTCTGCAAAGCACAGGCCTCGCTGGCACCAGAAGTCACGAAATAGGTACCGTCCGGGCGAGGGATCGCGAGTGAGCCAGCACCGAGAGAAGCGGTCGAGAGCGGACCCGCCTTCATAGTGTTCTGGATTGGATCATACACAGAAGTACCGGTACTACCACCACCATGAGCGATAAGCACCTGACCATTTGTAAGTGGGATGGCAAAGGCGCCTCGACCAGCGTTACCTGAGAGTGCTGGACCAGCCGAGAAAGTATTTGCAACCGGGTCGAAAATGATCGTAGTAGTGTTTATGTTGCCAATTATGACTAGGAATTTTCCATCTGGACGTTTGAATGCGAGCGCCCCTGGACCGGGAGCGGCTGACGGTTGACTACCAAGTAGCGTAATTGATCGAGTTGATGGGTCAAATACTTGTGCCACGTTTGTTGTAGTAGTCGCACCCGAGAGAATGACAAACATACCGTCCGGACGCTTCATAACAACCGTCGAGGTTGCCACTGGAACCAAGAGAGGTGTCGAAGAGGCAAAGGCGCCATTGAATCGGCCCGCATTCGTAGCGTTTGGAGTAGTGTTAAATTCCGGATTAGAGACACTCGAATATCCTAGCCCGACTCCATCAACTTTATTAATAAGGTTTACAAGCAGTGGAACAGAGGATGAAGCTGATGATGTTGCGTTTATATTTGCACCAAAGTCATAAAGCGAACGCTTATACATATTGTCATTCCTAAGGATAAGATCGTAAATAGTAGGATCGATCTTATTTCGTCGATACCGAGTCATGTTTTGACGGCGAATATTCCACTCTTGGTCAACAAATTTTGGCAAAGTACGCTTCAAGAAGATTCGGATCTGTACTCGATTTGCCCCGTCGAGGTAGGGTATTTTGTCACCGTTATTTTGAATCGTTGAGTATGAGCCAGAACACGACCCAACTCCAACACGTGCCTGGATTGTAACGACACCTTCACCTGAAGTCTTCCATCCTAGTGACGAATATGGATTGAGGCTCGTCGATGTAATACATTCTGACTCGTATGATGCAAGTTGTGTACCACTCGAACTACCCCCAACAATGAAGCCAATATCGTAAATGTCCAAAGCCGTACCGCCTCCACGAGTGAGCGCGTAGCGACCATCAGGAATCATAAAGAATGTTGCCCCAGTACCCGCCGCTGAACCGAGTGCCGGGCCAGCAGTAAACTGCAATGAATCGTTCTTCGAGAGATCGATAATGTTTGTCGCCGTTGAACCTCCAAGAAGGAGAAGATGTCTTCCGTCTTGCCGCCAGATAGCTTGCGCACCATCGGCAAGAGCTTGTGTCGGACCGAATCCAGCTGAGACGCTTTGCGCTGTCATTGTTCCCCAACCTGAGTTGGCAGAGGTCTCAGTTGCATCATAGATAGTTGAGGCGTTTATCGCTCCTCCGATCACCAAGAACTTTCCATCGTTTCGTCTAATCGAGAAGGCACCAGTGTTGATCGTTGGTGCACTAGAGGTGATTACCGCGGCCGTCATGGTTCCTACCGCCGAGACATACGGGTTGTAACCATAGTGAGTTGTGGTGTTTCCTCCAGCAAAGACGAGGAAGCGACCATCATCACGCATGATCGCGTGAGCACCGGCATTGAAGGCAGTTGCCACTGCGGCACCAGCCGTATAGGTGTTCGTTGTCGGGTTATATGTACCCCAGGCAGTTGTACCACCACAGAGAATCACATAAAGACCATCACCTCGTAAGAAAGCGTTTGTTCCTGTTGTACAACTACCACCCATTGTAGGCCCAGCAACTGGTTGAGTACTTCCATACGGGTCAAAAATAGTTGTTGCAGTTGTTGCGCCACCATGGATGAGCAAATATCGCCCGTCTGGTCGGCGCACCGCTGTCGCCCCAGCACCTACTGATCCGGTCGAGACGACGTTGTTTTGAAGAGCAGTCATTGTTCCACCGGTAATACCATCCCAGACAGAGGCTGTTGCCACTGCTCCACCATGAATAATGAGGTAGCGACCATCCTCACGAAGGATAACAAACGACCCAGCCCCCACGCTGGCCGCAGTCACTGTAGTCGTAGATACCCACTGACCTTGACCACTTGCCGGTATCGTACCTTCATTGATATCAATAAAGTTTTGATTAGCTGGAGCAGAAATATTGGTAAGAGTACTTCCGGTATAGTCGAAGTCTGTATCGAGACCTGTACCAGTCGTGTTTTTGATTACATCAGTTGTTGTAACATCGATCGTCAACCCTCCACGATTATTAATACTTGCCACCGTACCACCAGTACTGTCTTGGAATGTAGCAAAGTTTGCTGTCTGACTCGCCGCCCCACGTACCACAAGCCCAGTTGTCGCTGATGAAGTAGCAAAGACCGAGAGCGCAGTGTTTGCGACACCGGAAAGAGTTCCTATTACCACACGACTATTGGCACTTGAAGGTGCGATCACCCCAGCTGACTCTGACCATGGAGAAGCCCCCGCCCCCGCATCAGTACCACAGATCAGGTTTCCACTTGAATCAGTATCGAGTGAGTCACAGCTTGTGAGGTTTGAAATCTGCGCACCACCAGCGGTCACTCTGATACCACCAGCGAACGTTGATGAAGCGGTAGTTGAAGTTGCAATGAAGCTATCAGCAACAACATTACCCACGACTGAGAGCCGTTCATAAGGCGTCGTCGTCCCAATACCCACATTCCCCCCCATGAAGTTTGCCACGACCGGATTACTCTGAGTCGTAGAGGCAATGAAGGCTGAGATCGTACCGCGTGAGAATATACCTGAGATACCGACGTTCATTCCGCCTTGTGCGTAAATATTTCCACCAGCCGTAATATTTTCTGAGGCACTAATCAAGTTACCTTCAATAGATCCAGCGAGAAGTGTCGGTGTTTCAATGCCGTTAAGGTTTACAATTCGCAGACCACTCACATTGTCGCCCACATATGCGTATTTTCCGATTACGTTAATACCGTAAACCGCAGCGCCAAGGGTGAGTGAGCCGATTCGTGAAGGTGCCGTAGGAACTGAAATATCCAGCACGACAAGACCGCCACCGTAGTCAGCAATGTAGGCATACCTTCCGGCAATCTGCACTTCATAAGCAGTACCAGCCGTATCGTACACACCTACAATCGAAGGAGATGCCGGGTTTGCGACATCTATCACCTGCAAACCGGAAGCTCCATCAGCAACATATGCGTATTTCCCAGAGACATATACGTTATAAGCTGTTCCTGAGGTATTTGCAGTTCCAACAAGAGCTGGCGCAGCTGGGTTTGAGATGTCCACAATCTGAAGTCCTGTAGACTGATTTGCAAGATATGCGTAATTACCTGAGAGGAAGTGTCCATACGAAGCAGCAAGGTTATATGTACCGGCTAACGTTGGTTGCGCTGGATTAGAAATGTCAATTATCAAAAGACCGTTGGCGCCCGCACTAAGGTATGCATACTTACCAGAAACTGAGACCTCGTAAGTAGTACCTCCAGTATTATAACTACCCACAAGAGTTGGATTTGTTGGATTTGAGACATCAAGGATTCTAAAGAGTGAGCTTCCGACGATGTATGCATACTTACCAGTTGCAAACGTTCCATATATAGATACGCCTCCAGTACTATACGTACTCACGAGAGTCGGTGCAGTCGGGACAGAAACATCAATAATTTGGAGACCGGCCGTATCGTCAGCGACATACGAATACTTACCGAGTGTGTACACACCAAAAGATGTCCCTGAGGTATTAAAGGTACCTGACAATGTCGGGTTTCCAGCGGCAGTCTGAGTGAAGTTACCTCCCGCAAGTGTGAATCTCGAACCGATGGTTGTGGTGCCTATTCCAACGTTGCCAGCAAAATAAGCATTACCAGTCGTGGTTGCACCACCAGAGATAGTCAGGCCAGTAGTCTGCCCGCCAGCACCTATCGTCGTCGAAGCATTTGAAACAATTCCTCCACTGAACGTTAAGAGGGTTGAAGTTGCGTTGCTTGGGAAAAGATATGAAAAGGCTGAGCCAGAACTACCACCACCAATACAGACTCCCGCAATCGCGAAACAACCCGAAGCAATATCCACTCCGTGAGCAAAGGTAGACGTAGAGACGTTCGTGACAACGAGATTATTGATGGTTGTTGTGCCCGCAGCGAGTGTACCGGTAGCGGTGAGGTTGCCACCGATGTAGGCAGAGCCGGCGACGGAGAGAAGAGCGAATGGTGAGGTGGTGCCGATGCCGACGTTACCTCCAGCGCCTGCAAGAACAATTGTTGGATTTGTCGCCCCAGCGTCGATACGCAAACCTTCTTGTGCAGCACCCACATTGTAAGCTGAAAGTGTAAGACGAGACCGTTGTGAGCCAGCTACACTTGAAAGCCAGGTTGTATCAAAAAGTGCCGAACTCGTCGCAGTTCCGTCATCCACTGCAGCCGCAATTCGCAGTCGCTGACCTCCCGTCCAGCCACCAGTACCACTCTGCAAAGTACCATCTCCAAGGACAATCTCGTTTCTACGGAGCGCGACCAGGTCAGAGCCGATCAGTGTTGTAGATATTTGGGCTGAGACGTTACTATTACCAAATGCTCGAGCCTGGAAGTTACTCAAAGTGTTTGAAAGACCGAAAGCTGAGGCTGCACCGCCAGAGAGGGTGTTTCCTTGGCCGACAATGACCACCCCATTACTTGCACCACCACTCACATTATTACCAATGATAGTTCCATTTGCGCCTCCAAAGGTTGAACCGGTACCGATAACAATACTACCCAAACCACCAGTATCAGCAGAGATAGTTGCACCATTACCGATGGCGATACTGCCCGGAGCAGAAGAACCGAGTGTTGTCGCCCCATTACCGATTACGAGCTGATTGACACCTGTTCCCACAGCTGCCCCTCGACCAAAGACTTCTGAACCGGTCGTTGGAGCATTAGAAAATTCTCCATTTTCAGTAATACGAGCCCGGACTGCACCAGAACTAATCTGCCACTCCTGAATATTTGCACTTTGTGATGTTGCTCCTCGCACCACAATCGCAGGATTCGAAGCGACTGTGCCCACGACTGCAAATCGTGCAAAAGGTGAAGTCGAGCCAACACCGAAGTTTCCATTCTCAAGTACTTGCACTAGTGTCGTCGAAGAATTGTTCACGAGTGAGAAGAGTTGACCCGTACCGGTACCAGAACCCCAGACTGAAAGTCTTGAGTACGGAGTAGTCGTACCGATACTCAAACTTCCTTCCGGGCTAATTCGCACTCGTTCTGCAAAGCCGGCAGAGCCGTTTCGTGTCCAAAAGGTCATCGCTGAAGTGTTCGTTGTCGAAGTATCTGACCAATCCTGTGTGCGGATCGTTTCGATTCGTCCAGCATTCAACTCGGTCACGACACCGCCCACATTCGCTGAGAGGTTTGTGGTAATAGCACTTCCAAAACTAGTACTTGCAAATGTCGAAAGATTCTTAAGGGTAATCCCCGCTTTTGAGTTGTCATCATATCTAAACACTGCTCCCACGCCATTGAGAAGGAAAAATTCTCGACGGTCAGCCGCTCCGGTGTCATAGGTCACCGCAAACTTTCCAGCCGGTGTTGTAGTACCGATACCCACTGTCTGATTTTGTGCAACTATGAGAGTCGAAGTACCTGAGACAGCCGTACCGTTTGTATTATAGAATGCGAGTTGACCCTGAGTGCCTGAGTTAACTGTTCCTGAACCAGCGCCACCACTGATACATGTCCCCGCAATCGCGAAACAACCCGAAGCAATATCCACTCCGTGAGCAAAGGTAGACGTAGAGACGTTCGTGACAACGAGATTGTTAATGGTTGTTGTGCCCGCAGCGAGTGTACCGGTAGCGGTGAGGTTGCCACCGATGTAAGCATTGCCTGCGACGGAGAGGAGGGCGAATGGTGAGGTGGTGCCGATGCCGACATAGTTTACCCCACTATTTTGTCCGATCGTGATTACTTCTTCTTCCGCAAGTGTTGCATTCTTGTAGGTAATCGCTCCACGGAAGAGACCTCCGGCATCTGATTTAAGTTTGAAGCCGATTGCATTTTGACCTGAACCTCGTTCTACAGTAAGACCATCGTTGACGTTTGTACTATTACTAACAGTTACTGACAGTTTATTAAATGGTGTCGTACTACCAATACCAAGATTTCCAGCATCGGTGAGTCTGAGAATATTTGTACCAGCTGAGTTATACGAAGCAAAGTTTGCCGTAGTATTCAAGGTTGTTGTTCCTTGAATTGAAAGATATGCCAGCCAGTTATTTGTTGTTGTACCAATAGCCACACCACTACCCACTGACATATTTGGCATCAAGTTGAGTCCGGCAGTACTACCTGAGTTAGAGAAATTTGCCTGAATTTCGTTACCCACAAATGAAACTTTTCGATTATTTCCACCACCGAAAAGGAGCATACCGTTTGTGTTTGAAGCACCATGATCTGCAGTCATTACGGTCAGATCTGGAGTCACTCCGTTCCAGGTTGTTGTCGCTTCTGTAGTAGAGGCATTGAGGTAGAGTCGACCAGCTGATGTCAATCTGAATGGGGTATCATCATTTGACTTATCTTCAATAGTAATAATATCTGACGCCCCAGTCTCGGTGATTGTAAGTCTTGAAATAGGAGTACTTGTACCGAGACCGAAGTTTCCATTTCGCAAAAATGTCGCCCGAAGCGTCTCAGGGTTTGTATCTCCCCAAAAAGTCACCAGTGGATCAGTAGGCAAACCTGAAGCTGCCCACACTGAGAGTGCGCCGTAGGCACTTGAGAGGTTGTCGACGACAGTGAGTCGTGACTTTGCTGTCGTAGTTCCGATATTAATACTACCAGCCACGTATGAGTTACCAGTGGTAGTCGCTCCACCGGAGATTGTAAGACCACTTGCCTGTCCGACACCACCAATTGTTGTCGAGGCATATGAAGTGAGACCGCCCGTAAATGAAAGGAGTGTTGATGTAGCGTTACTTGGGAACAAGTACGAGAATGAAGACCCTGAGCCAGTAATACCAAGTGATGAAGTTGAGACGAGGGTGTACGTGCCGTTTGCCTGACCGAGAAGCACCTGTCCGTATGTCGGAGCAGTTGAAAGTCCAGTACCACCATAAGCGATAGACATGGTTGAAGTTGCTGAGACAAGACCGTTGAGTGCCTGAAGTGGACCTGTGAGTGTACCGAGAGTGACTGTACCAGTAGCCGTGAGGTTGCCACCAATGTAGGCGTTGCCTGCGACGGAGAGGAGAGCGAACGGTGAGGTGGTACCGATGCCGACGTTTCCAGTCGATCTCAAAGTGAGAGCATTCACTCCTCCAGCGCCAGTGAATCGAGCGATGTCTCCTGCTCCTGTTTGACTAACGGCCAGGAAGGTCGAAGCGGTGTTTGTTGCGTTCGTCGCATCACTTCGGATGAACTGCTCTTTACGGAGCCCATCGAGAGTTTGAGCAACAAAAGCCGCTGGAACAGCTCCCATCTTTTTTCGAGGAAGCATTTCACCATCCCAGGTCGGAGTCGCACCTGTACCACCGATATCGACACCGAGATAGAGAGTCTGATTAAAATCAATTCCAGAAAACGGAGTGGTACTTCCAAGCATCACCGAGAAGAGGCCACTCGTGAGGGCTACTCGAGTGTCGGTACCTGAACCAGTACACGTCGCCCCACTGTCGGTCGAGTAACACCAGGTCTCAGTCCAGAGTGGTGAGCCGCCAGTTGCGACGTTATAAATTCGAAATCGAATATTGTAATTCCCATTTGCCGCTGCAGAGTTTCCAGCGCCGAGAAGTTTTCCCTGATAGTTGATCTGCGCGTTGAACTGGGCCTCTGAAATTTGAGGAAGAATAAGGAGGGCAACAATAAAGAGCCTTACCACGTAGAAGGTGGTTTTCTGTAACAAGGAACGCGAATTCGAAAAGGTGAATAGGCTCACGTTTTTGTTTCTCTAATTTTAGCACTAAAAATCCCCTTCTTTATGGGGATAACTCAGTGAAAAACCCTTGCCAGTTCAAGACAAAAATGTCTTGATTAGCTTTTCGGAATTTGGGGTGGGATAACTCGATTTAGCTTCGCAAAAATCATAAACAAGAGGAATACAACCACCAGCCCAAAGATGTAGTCGAGATGCTCCGCTAAAGCTCCCGCGAGCTTGTTTATCGCTTCTTTCTTCTGGAGCTCTTCAGCAACCTTGAAATACCCTCCCACGAGCTTCATTGGGCGATTGTCATGACCGTAATGAATGACGGTAAATGACTGAAATGAGGCCTCAAAGGCATTGACCGGGATAAAGGTGACATACCGGTCCAAAATCGGGTCATAATTGAAGATATACGAGATCGGCTTGGCCAGACGGTCGTAGAGTGTCATCACAATCACCCGATAGTCTTTTTGGCGGGTCGTAGTGGCTAGACGCACCTCTACCGTGGCGTCAGTTTCGAGCTTAAACACACCACGCTCAGACTTAACCGCAGTTCCATCTTGATAGACTTGGAGTTCTTTTTCAGCTAAGTCACTCATTACCTCACTTGGGTAAATCACCCCACCACTGCCCGACCCGCCCACCACGAATCGCTCGGTAGCTCCGGTTGAAAATTTACCATTTTCATCCTTGATAAAGACCGTGTAGTAGTATGTCTCGCCATTTTTTGGAACCACATCACTCGCAAAGGTCGAATTACCTTCGTAGATTATCTTTCCATCGTTGGGCCCTTCTGGGTAGAATTTATCTGAGCGAACCACTCTCACTTCACGAGGACGATTGTCTGGATTCGTCCAAGTAATCAAAGTCTCACTGAGATTCTTCACGAGGGAAATTCGAGCAATATTTGTGAAGATAGCACTCGCAAGATCACTTGAGTCGGTAGCTATAAAAGACGCCATACTTGAGAAAAGCGTTCCATCATCAGCCCGTGATTCTACTCGTACGTAATAACGAGCTCGAGGAGTCAACTCACTGATGAGTGCCCGATGACTGGTGACAAGGCGATTTGTGTAAATCGTCCCGAGTTCTGTATCTGAAGTCAGTCCCCAGGAGAGTTTAGAGTCGGACTGTTGTGTCGTATCCCACTCGACAACTGCCTCAGTACCGTTCGTGCTCACACGCAAAGAAAGTTCCGTCTGCCCGAGGCCGAATAAACGCCGAAAGAAACTCGTCTGAGTTCTTCCGGTAGTTGGTGACTCAGGTGTTGGAGTAGGTACAACTGGTGGCGGTAGATCAAAAGTTGTAGCTGTGGTGGTTGCTGAAACAATTGAATAGTTTGATGCGAAATCGAAACTGCGAATCGTATAGTCGTAGGTAGTACTAGCAGCTAGTCCACTATCCTCAAAAGTGGTCAATGTGGTTGTAGCTATCGGTAGACCGTCACGGTACAGTACATAGCCAGAAAGGAGCTGATCATCAGTGGCCGGATCCCAGTCAAGACGAATCGATGAGAATGTAAGTACGGTTGCAAGAAGGTTTGCAGGGATACTTGGCGGAGTGAAATCATTGGAAATTACTTGCTGCGAAACACGGAAATCACTTTGGATAGCAAAAGCATCCCCAGAAAAGATGGAACAAGCGAAAAAGGATATAAGGAGTAAAAGACTATAAAAAAATGTTCGCATGCCTATTGTGGCAACATGGTAATCGTCGTTGTCGCGAAGTAAGTTCCAGCACGCTGATTGCGACCACTCGCAACCTGCGCGCGAAACTTTACTTTTGTTATTGTACCACCTGGATGATTACTACTTGTTCGACTGGTGATAATTACCGGACTCGTACTGAGTGCGTCCCAACATGCATCAACAGTATCACTCGATCCGGCATTACAACTACTCCCATTATCCCTGTATCGCTGTGCGATATCCGTACCCTCTGGAGAAAAAGCGAATTCTGAGGCAAGGGCCGGAATGCTAAATGTAAAATCCGGATTCGCTCCTGATGGAATATAGTCCGCAAATGAATCACCATTTGCACTAACAAGCGCTGGAGAGCTTGATGCGGTGAGTGAGAGCGTATATCCTGCCAAGTTGTCAGTCGTTGCCGTGACAGTTGTCTCACCATTTGAAGTACCACCAGTGATACCTAATATATTCGGCGACAGTGTCACATTTGAGGCCGCAGTGAGTGCAAGATAGATTGTCTGCATCTCTTGATATCCCGCGGCGAGGGCATAGTTGGTGCTTGAACTGAATCCGGTCGCTACCTCACCGAGAGTATCTTCACTTGTATAGTTTGAGGACGAACTACGTGATCCACCAAAATTAATACTGTCGCTTTGCAATTTATAATTTGTACTCTGCATCACCTGAGCATATGCACCGACTGAACCCATTACGAGTAGTAACAGGGCTACTGACCAGCCGAGATGAATGAACGATTTTGAGGCGCTACTCATTATGACGATTTTCTTTTAAATTCAAATGATTTAAAGAACCAACGCACAATAAAGATCAGTGCAATGATTAAAACAAAAACCCCGATAATCGGTACGAGTGGAATTACGTAAAACACAATCTGCTTTTCATCCACAATCCCATCATAACCTCGATTAACTTCAGCTGTCACTTCATAGCGCCCCATGAGTCGAGGGTTTTTCCACGTGTATTCACGTGAGCGTAGTGAATCCGGCAAGACAAACCACGGATCAACTTTGAGTCGAATAATTTCAGCATCAAAAAAATTCGAAATGCGGATCTGCCCGTACGGATTAACGTGTACCGAACCGTTATTCTCGGTCAGGATACGGAAACGAATTTCATCTGGACTTGACCAGAGTATGTTCCCTTCTGCCTTTTCAAAATCTACAAGCCGTGAATCTTGTTTTACCTCACCAGGAATTCGCACAAAAAATAGAGTCCCAATACGGGCAATGATAGCCGCACCGCCGGTAGCGCCATCAGCGCTCGGTTTCGTCGAGTCTCGAGAAATAGTACTCACGAGCACGGTGGCATACTTACCTCCCGGGTCTTCATTCTTGGCTACTTTTATTCGAACAGGAAGTCGAGCGCGCTCACCGTGTTTAAGTACAAAAGAATTTCTCTCCGGAATAATATTATCCTTCAGAGTGAACGGACTGGCCTCGTCTCCGAGGAGCCGCACCGTTTCATTGAGATTTCGTGTACCTTCAAAGTCCTCAGTTGAAATCAGAAAGATGCGATCCTCTCCCATACGGTTTGTGACCGTCATTTCGATTTGACGCTCTTCACCAGGATTGAGCTGAAGTTCGATTTTACCGGGACCAACAACGAAATCTCCGGTTACTTGAACATTATCAAGCTGTTCAACCGTCATAGCAAAAGCGGGCTGTACCAAGACAAGGAGTACGAATCCTAGAGAAAATAGTAATATATGTCCCGCTTTTATTTTCATGCCCAAAACGTTTTATGGGTTTACTGTAGCAGTTAATGTCGTAGTTGCAAAGTATGAGCCTGAAGGGACTGCTGGAGATGGGTTTGACTGAATCTGTGCTCGGAAGCGAATAGTAGATGTCGCTCCTGAAGTAGGAGTTGATGTTGATCGGTTGATAATTGTTCGAGCTGAAGTACTTGCATTTACCCAACATGAAAGTGAAGCATCAGCCGAACCTGCTCCACAGGTAGAACCGTTGTCTCTGAAGGCGGTGTCGAGGTCAATCGTTGATGAGGCTTCAACGGTATAACCAAAACGAGATGTGTTGGCTGGAGCAGTGAAAGTAAAGTCTGGCACGATTCCTGAAGCCGGAACGTATGCGGCGATTGTAGATGATGCACTAGAGTTAATCATTCCGAGAGATGAACTTGCCGTAACAGTGACATTATATCCAGTAGAGTTGTTTGTTGTGACCACGAACTGTGTTCCGCCGTTTGATGTACCTCCCGTAATACCGTTTATTGCTGGTGAGAGCGTAACATTACTTGCCGGCGTACTAAAAGCGATTTCAGCAGTGACTGACTGACTGACGATGAACTGACTCTGTGTCGACTGCGCATCGATGAAGGCTGGCTCATAGGCGACATATGACAGTACAAGTAGCACGGTAAGGGCACTGGCAAGGAAGATTTCAGATTTCTGTATAAAAGTTTTCATGACATTCGTTAGTATAGCATCAAAGTTACATACCCTGATCTCACCCACACTGTGGAAAACTATTTACCGAGAAGTGTTCGCAGTGTTTCTTTGATCAACTGAGGATTACCCGCTCCTTTCATCGCTTTCATTCCCTGCCCAACCAAAAACATAAGTGAAGCTTCTTTACCAGCTTTATATTCGTCAGCAGCGGTTTTGTTTGCAACAATCACCTCATTAAGTACTCGTTTTAATTCCTCAGGATCGTTTTTCTGAATAAAACCTTTTTCAGTTGCCAATTTCTCAACAAGTCCAGCGCTGATTTGGCTCGATTCGAGTAGTAATGGAAGTAGATCTTTCACGCCACGTGAAGAAATAGTTCCCGCTTCATAGAGACGGACAAGCTCGGCGATGGCGATAGCCAACGTGCCGCTCGCTAGATACTTATTGACGAACTCAGTGAAAGCCTCAGTTGTCTTAATATTTTTATTGACGTAACCCTTCAAATCAGAACAGATAATATTTGAAGCAAGCTGAATAGAGGCTTTATTTGTTCCTAGCTGCGCTGCAATGTCTTTAAAGAGCTTACCGAGTGTCTTCTCTTCAACATCATCTACATAAATCTCAATATCACCATCCTTCAAATCGAATTCCTTCTTGAGGAGCTCTCGCTTCGCTTGGGGAAGCAGCGGGAGGTCGGCCTTAAGTGACTCAAGGTTCCACACTTTAGAAATTAGAAGTTTTGGTAGATCAGGATCTGGAAAATATCGATAATCATGTGAATCCTCCTTTGCACGCTGAGAATACGTCTTCTGCCCAGCATCATCCCATCCTCGGGTCTCTTGAACAACTTTCTCACCTTTCAAAATGACTTCTTGCTGTCTCTTGATCTCAAAACTGATCGCTCGCTCGACAGCTTTAAATGAGTTCAGGTTCTTTACTTCGACCTTTGTGCCGAATTTTTCCGGATCCTGTGAGACGGAAATATTTGCTTCGACTCGCATTTCACCTTTTTCCATGTTCGCTTCAGCAATACCGAGCGTGCGGAGTATCAGTTGCAATTCACGCGCAAAAGCGCCCGCCTGTTCACCACTGTGTATCACTGGCTCGGTCACGAGTTCCATGAGCGGCACTCCCGCTCGGTTGTAATTTATTTTTGATTGTTCACCTTCATGAATATTTGAGCCAGTGTCTTCTTCTAGGTGCACTCGGGTAATCTCAACACCTCGTACCGACCCACCCCGCACCAACGGATGAGCATACTGACTGATCTGATATCCTTTCGGAATATCTGGGTAGAAATAATTCTTACGATCCCATTCGGTGTACTCTGCAATTTTTGAATCAAGCGCGAGACCAAGCTTCAAGACATTTTCTATCGCTTGAGCATTGAGAGTTGGAAGAGTTCCTGGATGTCCCATACAGACTGGGCACACATTCACATTCGGACGTTCTTCGTCTGGATCATTTTTACAGCCACAAAACATCTTTGACGTCGTTGAAAGTTCACAATGGATCTCGAGGCCAATCGTTGGATAGAACGTATTACTCATATGAGTCTAGTATATATGAATTAACCGACGCGGAGGATCTCGACGAGTGAGTCTCGGAGCAGTTTAATCGAGTTGTCATCATAGACTGAGACTGTCAGTACCCGTTTACCAGGGAATAACTCAGCGACTTGCTTGATATGCTCTGGAGTCGTCACATCTGTTTTAGTCAGAATAATCACCTCGTCTTTAGCAACAAGCTCTTTACTGTATCCAGCCAGCTCAGCGCGTATCACATTGTAGACAGCAAGCGGATCTTCATTCTCAAGTGAAATACAGTGGAATAGTTTCTTTGTTCGAGAAACATGTCTTAGGAATTCGTACCCCAACCCTTTACCCTCTGACGCTCCTTCGATAAGCCCAGGGATGTCGGCAATGATATACCCATACATGTCACCGAGATTTGGTTCAAGAGTGGTGAATTGGTATCCGGCAACTTTTGCCTTTGCGTTCGTCAGCACATTAATAAGACTAGATTTACCGGCATTTGGAAGTCCAATGAGACCAGCATCGACCATGAGACGGAGCTCAATATGAAAATCTGCTTCTTCACCTTCTTTTCCTGGTGTAGATTCTTGTGGTCGCTGATTGGTCGAGCCTTTAAACTGCTCATTACCGATACCGCCATTACCTCCTTTAAGGACTTTCAGCATCTGCTCGTCCTGGAGGAGCTCAAACTCGAGTCCATTGGTAAGGTTCTTAATGCATGAGCCAAGTGGGATGTCGATAATCAAATCTTCACCACCTCGACCAAACATTGAGTCCTTCATTCCGTCTTCACCACGCTCAGCTTCAAACTCCTTCACATGTCGATATTTTGAGAGTAGGCCAATATCGCGAGTCGCTCGCACATACACATCACCGCCTTTACCGCCATTCCCCCCTGAAGGACCAGAAAATTCCTTTCCTTTCTCATGTCGAAAACGTACCACCCCGTCCCCACCCCGTCCTGCCTTTGCGTGTATTACGATTTCATCGACGAATGCCATATATAGCTACACATTACGCTACTCTTGACGTTTAGTAAAGGGAATTTCATAACCATATTACTGACTCCATCGACGACAGTATTCCTGTACATCAAATTTCTTGGCGAGACCGCTGGCATTCATATAGCGGATCACTCCGAAAATCGGACGATCAAACCACGGACGGTCATGTACCCCTCCAATAGACCAGGCGATCCCTGCATATCCGTTCGGATCTCTCCCATCGAGTTCATACGTATCATTGAGGTAGATCGCTATCTCCATCGCCTCAGTGTAGTTTCGAGTCCATTCGAGAATTTTTTTTGCCCAGTACATACGCATGTATCCATGCATTTTCCCTGTCTTAAGTAATTCTCGCTGACAGGCATTCCACGCTTCATCATGGGTCTTAGCTTGTTCAAATTGCTCTCGAGAATACAAATAGTCCCGCTTATCAGACACATGTGTGTCAAGCGAAGTGCGAGCCCACTGTGGAAATGCATCCGGAGAGTCATAGAGAGGGGTGTATTCACAAAAATTATCAGCAAGCTCTCGCCGAACAATGAGTTCTTCTAAAAAGGCGCTTGAGTCGTCACGAGGAATTCCGGACTTGTGCATCACTTCATAGGCGACACGCTGAGGTGCGATCATTCCATAATGAATATACGGCGATAATCCGGACTGACCATCAAGAGTCGGATCATTGCGACGAACACTGTAGCCGGCCAGCCGATTATCAATAAACTCTTTGAGTGCACTCTGAGCCGCCACTTCACCTGGCAGACACCAAGTGACTGGTGGTACATCTCGAGTGAACACCGCCCCTGCTCGGATACTTTCAAAATCAACAATCGGAAGTTCAAGTGGCGCCACCAGGTGACTTCGAAGCTTAGGAAAGTCTGTACAAAATTCTGGTATCAGTTTATGAAGCTTTGGTCTCAGTGTATATGCCCCGTACTCACGCTTACTACTCGCAACCCACACTGGCACGATATTGTGAGCATCAACTTCGGCAAAAGGTATATCTGTCTTGGCGCAAATTCTCTGTTTCCACTCTTTATGAATTCGCAGAGGTGAGTAGTCACTCACAATACACGAAGTCTCATGTGTTTTAACAAAATTAAGCACAGCACTATCTTCACCCTCAGTCGAAACGACGAACCCAAAACCCTTCTCTCGCGCATCACGGACGAGGTGCTCGAGCGCACCGACTTTAAAGTCAAATTGGCGACGTGCCCCACCGCCAAACTCCGCCTTTAGTGCATACAATATGGTCAAAGGAACTTTTTTCTTAAGTGCACATGTCTGGGCATAGATGAGCGCCCAGTTATCGTGCAATCTCATATCTCGAGTCATCACATAGAGTACAGAACCAGGAATTTCCCGCTGTTCTGAAAGATATCGCACTCGTCGTTCGTCGAAAGTCATAGTGTGTAGTATATCAATTAGTTACTTCTCGACGCATGTAGTGAGCTCTTTCACGATGGTTGAAGTGCTCAAGACTATACCGCAAAGCAGTACGAGGAAGTGCGGCGTGATGTTGGTCTAGAAATTTTACCAATTCCTGACGATCTCGTTTGCCCATCTCCCGAAGCATCCAACCGGTTGCTTTATGAATGAGATCATGCGGATCATTTATAAGTCGCTCCGCGATGTAGTGCGTCGGTAAAAATTCATTCTGCCGAATATGGTAGAGCGTGGCAACAATAGCGATTCTTCGCTCCCACAGACTACGACTACGAGCCAGTGAGCGTAGTGTATTAAAATTTTTTTCGGTCTTAAAGACATATGCTCCGATGCAATACGGAGCGCAACTATCAACAAGATCCCAGTTATTGATGTATTGCGTATTTTTGAGCAAATACCCCACTATCTGCTTTTGTTCAGCATCAGAAGCCTTCTCATAGCGATAGACTGATATCAATAGCGCACAGAGACGCTCTTCATGAATCGGACTCCTGAGTAGCTCCCGTATTTGATCCAGACTTAGGTGGTATGCGAATTTCTTTGCGAGGCGACGATTATCTGGAACAGTTACCCCGATCGAGATATCTCCTTCTCCATACTCTCCTGTACCCATTTTAAAATATCGAGCATTCGTTCGCGCACGAGTTTTTGAAGATTTACGGCGCAACTCGAGGCGCAGGGATTCAAGCGAGGTCATTTCACCAGTATACCTTTCTGGATTAATACAGGAATAATTTCAGCCTTACTTGAGTCGGCAAAAATCTCGCCATCAATATCAAATGTCGGAGTCTTATTTTGATGACTTTTCGTTTCAAGTTCTTGAAAATACCCCGCGTTTGCCCTCACTTCCCGCTCCTCAAAACTAATTTTTTCGCCTCTCAAAAAAGAAAGTACTTCTTCACACCACGGACACCCTCTCTTTGTATACACAATTAATTTCATTATCTTTTCTGTGCTTCGATATACATAAACATTGGGAACTCTTTTCGAGCCCGATCTTCAGCCAACTTTCGCGGACCTGATTGGCTTTCTTTATGCGAGATCCACTCTTCGATCCGAGTGATAACAAAACCGGCACTGGCAAGTGTTTTTACATAAAACTGTAAGGGTCGATGAAATGAGACGGTCTTTGATGAATTACTCTGACTCGGATTCATAGCAATCTCCGTGCGAGTCTCACTCATGTATGAATTGAGTCGTCGATACTGAATACCTCGCTCTGCGTCGAACACCCATTCAGTCTCACGGGCATTTCGTAACACCGGGTGATTCAACACGAACGCAAAACGACCAGATTCATCCAGGACTCGTGACACTTCAAGACAAACGCGAGAAAAGTGCTCAATGTTTTGAATCGCGAGCACACTGTAGACCAGATTAAAATTACCAGCCTTAAGCATCGGAAGATGTTCGGCATTAGAAACAATATACTCACTTCGAGAGTCGGCCTCGCGTGCCAACGAAATGAGTTCCTTTGAAATATCAACCCCAACCATACTCGCACCACTAGCGGCAAAACTTCGAGTAAAAAAACCTTCACCGCAAGCAAGATCGAGAATACGGTCAGTGGCTGTAGGCTTCAAAAGGCGAATCAGATTTGGCTGAATAACTTTTAACTGATAACTATCAGCATCAGTCGCCAATAATTCTTTATACCAATTCGCAACTGAACCCCACGAAGTCTCACTCATAGATTAACGCTTCTTTGTCTTGAGAAGCTTCTTAACATAGTCGCCGATAAAAGATTCAAACTCCGCCATCTCATCAGGAATAATCTTTTTTGCGTGCTTATATTTCGCAAGTACCTCTTTTACTACTTGAGCGTATGATTCTTCACTCGCGTCGCTAAGCTTAGACACACGAGCCAATACCTCGGCCTTTGCCTTGAACATCCATAGTTTTGCTTTACGCCGATTTGAAGTGGCATTCTTTGCCCCGTAAAGAGCATAGGCACCGAGAGCACCAAGTGCTCCGATGATCCCGAGCCCGAGACCTACTTTACGACCTGTATGAGTTTGTGTTGGTTTGTGTGACATAGTATTAGTTTACTACAGTTTCTGATGAGGCTTCTTTTTCTTTCCGCACCACTTTTCGAACTGAAACTTTTTTTGGAGCTTTCTCTTCTTCGGTATCTTTAACTACAATATTTCGAAGAAATCCGAGCACATGCTTCCAGCGCAACCCTTCATCTTTAAGATTACCCCGGAGTAAGCGAATGTCTCGCACGACTTCTTTTGCTTCAAGTTTAAATTCTTCTGAAATCTCGCGAGCATTTCGCAAGAACATTACCACGTAGAAGGCTATTATTCCGAACACGACAGTGACGAAAATAACAGCTATGGTTGTAATGAAAAAGAATATATCTGCTTTTACAAGAGTTTCCATACCCCTATAGTAGCATACTACTGGGCACTTTTACATTGCCCGATTCCGGGTGTTTTTGACCAGCCACACTCCCCATTTTCCTGCATTCTACAGGTAGTATTTTCAAGGCATTTATTCTCTACCTGAGTCGTACATTGAGTCGCTTCGGCTTGTGATTCAGCTCGTACACAGAGCTCACCGCCACAGCCAGCGCGAACGCACATTCCAGATTGCACTTTAGCTTGTGTTGCACGGAGCGGAGTAAAACGAATCGGGTACTCTGCCCGAGTTGAGAAATTTTCAACCTGCGCACCCCGCATCACCAGAGTTCCTGTTGCTTGAGTGGTTTCAAAGAAAAGTCGTGTCCGAAAATCATTCCAATCAAGAAGTGGCGAGGTTGTTGCCTGAACGAAACGAGCAGTACCTGTGGCGATGAGAGCTTTTTCCGAATCATACAGCTCGAGCTGAATACGCCCACCATCGATGAACTCACGACGAGCACTTCCTGAGACCACAAGTGGACTCTTACTTACCGCATCTTTGGATGGCGATTGGAGCTGGATGAGTCGATCCATGGATTTACGCGCCTGTGGTTCTTCAAATGAATCACTGCCGTAGAGACACACCTGATTTACTTCACCTTCCACTGCGCCACCGAGTCGCTCACAGGTCTCAAAATCAAAAGCCCGCACACTGCGACCAGTGTCGGTAATTCGAAGGCCAAACCAAAGAGCCCAGCCGAGGAGGAGGAGACATCCGACAATCACAGCAAACCTAGTTGGCGTCATAGGAAGCCTGTCCACGCGAACCACGTCGAGCGTACAATGAAAGAACTATCTGAGCCACAAACACACTTGCCGCCATTAGTGGCATCGTTACAAAATCAAAAGTATTTACGTACAGTGAGGCACAACTAGCTGCCTGACCGACCGTAGCGCACTCTGTAGTGATCGGGAGTCCCATCTGGAGTCCATAATGGAAGAGTGAGAAACACAGACCGATACTCGAAAGTATCAACGTGTATCTCCAATAATTTTTATCAGAATACCAGAGAGCGACTGCCAAAATCACGAGTTGTGGGAACATGGCGATTCTCTGGAACCAGCAGAGTTTACATGGAGTGTACTGAATAATCTCTGAATATGTCAGTGGGCCAATGAAAGCCAGCATAACGAAAATAATTCCGTATACAGGTGCAAACTGAGTCACATGATCAATCACCTTTGAAAACGAATTTGGTTTTTTAATCAGGACAACGAGCGCTAAAAGCGACACGAGAATTAAGAGCAGCGCTCCGATTCCGAAAAAGGTATCGAGGATATTTTTCAGAAGGTCGATTGTCATAATTATGGAGTTTGAGGCAAACTACACTGAGTTGAGGAAGCGAGATTTGCTAGAGGAACTTCACCAGAGAGTCGAGAGCCGTCAGCAAAAACCCATGTTGGGTATCCTTCAATTTTTACTTCTTCACACCGCTTACCGAGATCCCCGCCCTTGGCGCACTCGTGATATGGTAATAGCCGAGCAGATGTTCCAAACATCTTCTTCTGATTCTGACAGTGCTGACACCAATATGCTCCGTAAAAAATTGCTCCGGAATCTTTAATACAAGTTGCAAAGCTATCAAGCGGACCAGGTTTTTGTGACTGCTTATATTTCCACATCTCAAATCCAACAATTCCACCAATTGCACCAACAATAAGTAATCCCCCTACGATCCAGAGTGTCCAATTTTTCATATACGACTAATAGTAGCAAACTGAGCATAAGTTGGTAAATAATGCTATACTACACAACACGAAAGGCACTCTATGGAAATACGAATTCAAAAACACCTCTCAGAACAAGGCATCTGCTCACGACGTGAAGCCGAGCGTTTTATTGCACAAGGACTCGTATACCTTAACGGAGTTCAGGTCCGTGAATTTGGTGTAAAAGTTGACCCTCTCAAAGATAAAGTTGAGGTGCGCGACTCCGCAAAACGAGCCCTCACTACATACGCAGTACATAAAAAATCTGACACCGAGAGCCTCAAGACAGTGAGCCAGAAACCACTCGGAGGACATTTCTTCGTCGATGAACTCCCTAAGACTAGCTCCGGTATCCTGTTGTACACCAATGATTCTCGGCTTAAGAAGGCGCTACAGTCAGGTGGTGACTGCGTGGCGACTTTTACCGTGTTCACTCAAGAATCAATTGTCCCAGCCCAGATCGAAGAAGCATGCTCCAGTGGACGACGGGGCGAAGTGGTCGCACTTGAAGCAAAACGACTCGACGCACACGAACTACGAATCAAAATTCCTTTTTTCGAATCTTCACGAATTCGTGAGCTACTTGAGCGCGTCCGACTCACCCCTACCAAGATAGTTCGATCTCAAATCGGCGCAATCAAGTTTGTGGAAGGAAAACAAGCAGTGGAAATCGACCCTACTCTGTTATTTTAAATTATCCCGGCGAGCATTCTTTTCATGAACATATTGTGCGTGCCGCGCACGGATGACACCAAAGAGGAAACTCGAGAGATATCCACCAGCAAAGCCAATTACTAATCCTCCCACAATGTCAGACGGCCAATGCACTCGAGCAAATACTCGAGCGACCCCTGTAATCAGCGTAACCGCCAGAAGTAACCAACCGAGACGGCGCGACTTATAAAAAATAGCTCCGGCGATCGCTGCCAAAAAAAGCGTATGTCCAGACGGGAAAGAAAGAGCAACCTCAGCACCTGGCACTTCGACAAGCGGTGTAGTAGTGAAATATTTAAATGGACGGTCTCTCAAAAAATAGATTGCGGCAAGACTCTTAACTACTTGTCGTATTACGAACGCCCCAACAAGTACCCAGAGGGCAAACATTGATTCTCGCGGTAATCGTTTTTTATTAAAAAGGTATACAAGAAAACCGATCATCACCACATACACCGTGAATTCGGCACAGCTAACTATGAGCGTTGTAGTAGCCGGAGTGTATTCAAGTGCACTTATCCACTGACTTATGGCACGATCAATTGAGGTGATTATCATTGCGGATCAAAAACTTGTGGTTTGAACGAGACACCTTTACAGAGCTGGCCAATTTTCCAAGCACCATAGAGTGAAGGCAGTATCCCAATACCATTACAACCCACATTATACATTAGACGTGGATTCTTTGGCTCATGACCGATGATTCGGACTTTTGTTCGTGTATATCCCATGAGGCCATGCCAGGTAAAGATATAATCAATATGCTTGCCCGGATCTGTCTCGTAGACTTTTTTGATAAAAGTGTCGATCTGCTGGGCATACTGTTCTGGGTACTCATACTCTGCAATGTACTCTTTACGATCTTCGAGGTTTCGCTCTGGACCACCAATCGAAATCAAGTTATGTGCTTTACGCTCAGCTCCTGTACCGTAGTCGTAGGGACGTCGTGTGAGGTAATAATACGGCTCGATAGTGTCCTGACCAGGCCGAGGAGGTTCTTTGGTAAAGTATGAATTCGCACTTGGCGGCTTGTCATGCGTTTCCAGATAGGCAGACATATACCCGATCGTTCCTTGTATATCGTGATGAAATTTTGTATCAATACCCAAACCACTCTCATCAAAGATTTTTAAATGCTCGAAACCATTCGTACACAAAACAACCCGTCCTGCACGTAGGGTCGCTTTCTCTGCATCGAGTAACACCTGGTCGTGATGAAGGACGACTTTTTTGATATCCGTATTCTCATAGAAAGAAAAACGGTCTGCATATGTCACCAAGAGATACTCGATCACTTTCTCGCAAAGTAGTGCTGAGTTGATCACTCCGCGAGGATCCGTCTCTACCGCAATAAAATCCTGGCACTCTGTCTCAAGTAACTTGAGCACTTCAGCATGAGGCACTATCTCGAAAAGATCAACAAACTCCTGTAGTCGAGGATCTTCAGCTACCGTCTCACTGACCCGTACTGGGTACGGACTAAGTCCACCTCTTTTTTTGAGTCGACTATCTTTCAAATCGAGAACAAGCTGATCAATTCGCGAATAACCAATATGTCCATCAAATGTATGAAATGGTATTTTCAAACCACACTCTCGGTACATCCGATCGAAAATTTCCCAGCCATGTTCGATACTTTTCTGCGCATCAACCATCGCCTCAAGCGAGAATTCGTTTGATAACTCTTCGAAGGTTCGTTCAAAGTGGGCCACCATTTGCCCTGCATTGTGCCCTGTCGCCCCACTAGCAAGTCTCCCTTTCTCGACCAAGACAACCTGTTCATCAGTATCTCTCAGAAGATGGTATGCCGTAGCGACACCAGCAATGCCCGCCCCGACAACTACACTCTGTGTCTGTTTGTCTTGCGTAAGGGATCGGATCTCGCGGTCTGTAGTTAGTTCGGCAATCCAGGGAGAATTATTTCGTAATCGACTCATACCAATATGTTATCGAATCAGCGCAATAAAGAAGCTATGGATCATGATGGTAATTGCGTAACATCCAAAGCCGACAAGTACTGAAGGTAATTTACGCTGCGCCAAAACCATATTGATAAGTGAAAACGGCAGAACAAAGCCGGCGATGAAGCGCAAACCGACGAGAAACATTGAGTCGACTGAATGAGCATAGAAGTAGCCGGCTGCATACGTGAGAGCGTACCCCACTACGTAGTTGAGCATAAACAAGACCACGAGCTTTTTCTCAACAACCGCACGCACCGAACTATGCACTCCTTCATTGAGATGCCATTTTGAAGATAGCCAACCAAACCACAACCACTGGAATACAGTTGCGAGCACTGAACTCACAAAGACAGCAATGATATTCTCAAGATGAAATTCAATAATCATATTCTGAGTATATCAGACAGCAAACTATTTCCTTGCTCGATTCTGGAACGCGTCGATTGTCACCAAAAGAGGTGAAGCAATGAAGATTGAAGAATAGGTACCGAAGCTGATACCGATAAGCAGAGCAATCGCAAAGAGTCTCACTGATTCAGGACCAAAAACCATGAGAGCGACAATAGAAAAGACCGTGGTCAAAGAAGTATTGATTGAGCGAACAAATGTCTCACTAATACTTTTACCGACTATTTGAGCAAAATCCTTCTTCTCAAGTGCGGTGGCAGTGTGGAGATTCTCACGGACTCGATCAAATACCACAATTGTGTCGTGAATTGAGAATCCGAGAATCACAAGGAGTGCAGTGACGAAAAGTGAGTCAACCTCAACACCGGCAAAGGCTCCAAGTACTGCAAATACACCCATCGGAATCACCACATCGTGAATCAAAGCAACGATCGCCACGATACCGTATTTCCATGATGGAATCGGTGCGGTGATATTTCGAAACGCTCGCCAGATAAAGAGGATAATTCCAACGATAACTAGAATTAGAGCGAAGGCTGAGTTGGCGATTGCCTCCCGACCAAGAACCGGCCCAACTGTTGAAAAACGTTTTTCCACGCCGCCTGCCTCACCGAGCACGAGAGCTTCCTGCACCTTGGTACGATCTTCAGACTTCACCTCTGGGAGTCGGATGATGTAGTTGCTTTCACCTGCTTTTCTGAGCGTTGCCCCCATATACCCAGTGGCATCAAGAGCCTGAGTAACTTCCTCCGGTGCTGGTAGTTTCTGGTACTGCACTTCAATAAGCGTTCCTCCAGTGAAATCAAGGCCTGGCCGTAGTCCCCAAATTGAGAGTGCCACCCCAGAAGCCACAACGAGCAGGATTCCGATAGCGAAGAATATTTTTCGATAAGTTACGATAAACATAGTGGTGAATTAGTTTTTAAGTCCACTTCCCAAGAGAAATGAATTTAATTTACTTTCTTTTGTAAACCCCATTGCATAGAGGAATGTTCGAGATATGGTGATCGCGGTGAAGAGAGAGGTCACAACGCCGATCGCCAAGACGAGCGCAAATCCTTTAACAATTGCAGTTGACGCAAAGAAGAAAAGAATCGCACAAGTGATGAGTGTTGAGATGTTTGAGTCGCGAATCGAGAGCCATGCTCGTGCAAAACCTTCACTGAGCGCATCTGAGGCAGACTTACCTTTTCGTCGTTCCTCTTTCATACGCTCGAAGATCAAGATGTTTGCATCCACCGCCATACCAATCGACAAGACGAAACCTGCAATACCAGCCGCAGTCAACGTTACACTAAAGAGCTTGAAAGCAAGGAGGTTGAGAATAATCCAGAACACCAAGGCAAGTACTGCAATAATTCCAGGCAGACGATACCAGACGATTAAGAAGAGACTTACCAAAATAAGTGCCCAGATACCAGCACGAATACTTGAGTTCAGAGCCTCAGCTCCAAGACTCGCTCCGATTGTTTCGGTTGAGACTAGTTCAATTGGTACTGGTAGCGCACCGAGATTGAGGTTTCGAGCAAGCTCTCGCGCTTCTTTTACACTGAAACGACCATTGATTACCGCCTCACCACCAGTGATCTCTGACTGAATAATTGGAGCTGAGATAGGCGCTCCATCAAGGAAGATGGCGAGTGGTTTGCCGATATTTTCCTTAGTGATCTTTGCAAAGAGTGCCGCCCCCACTTCATTAAAGGTAATTCCAATCACCGGGAGTGTAGTCTGGTCGAATTGAACGCGAGCACTCTTGAGGAGCGCACCGGTAAGGCCGGTTGGAATATACTGCACGAGATTGGTTGAAGTCGCCTGGGTTGAGGTACTGATTTCTTCAACAAGCAAAAACTCAAGTGTCGGAGTCTTTCCGATACTTTCAATTGCACTGCCTACATCAGTAAATCCAGGAAGTTCAATAATCAACCGTTCCTCACCTGAGCCAAGTACACCACCTTTCTCAATCTGAATAAGTGGCTCGGTTACTCCGAAAGCATTGATTCGTCTGTCGATCACCTGTCGAAGTGAAGTGAGTGCGCCAGAAACTTCTTTTTCATCGAGCTTTGAGACATCAGCTCGATACACGAGATGCACACCACTTACCAAATCAAGTCCGCGTTTAAACTTAAATGAACCTGATTCACTTCGTTCAGTGTGGACGATTGCCCATACCGCTGCCCCAGCCGCTAGTAATATAATGAGTGCAAGCACTCGACGTTTAATAAGACTCATAGTCTCATATAGTATCAAAAACAGAGCCTCCTGGAAATTGAATGAGGCTCTGTTTTATGCCGTAACCTGTAAGTGGATTGGCTACTTTTTTACGAAAGAGGCATATGTACCGACGATTTCCGAGAAAGCTTTTTTGCTTTCATAGAGGTAGGTATAGCCATATTTTCGAGTAATACGACTTCCCGTAACGGCTATCGGATAGGAATACTGTTTCCACCCTCCTCGAGACGTTGGCACACGGCCACGAGTCAAATGCCAGAGTACAAAGAATGCGACACGGATAATCTGTGGATGTATTTTAATTGTTTTCTTACCCACCGCTTGCGCCATGTCTGCCGCCTTCACCACTGGACCCGGAGGACACATGTTGAAGATCTCGAAATCACCAGTATGGTCACCGAAACCACAAAGCGTAACAATATTTACCACATCATCCTCATGGACAAATTGGCGACACCACTTATCGGTAGCCGGTACATATGAGACAAGGAGTGAGACGAGTCTATGTACAAACCCTTTTGTAAGTTGACCAGAGAGCGCAGATTGCAGTCCAAAACGTACTCGCATGTAGCGCCCGCGTGGACCGGTAATAGCTGCCGGGCGTAGGACAAAAACTCGGGGAGTCAACTTACCTTCTGAGCGAGCCATGAGGTAGGCATGCTTGAGCCGCTCTTCGACAGTTCGTTTTTCTTTTGCATAACGATAGTCACTTTCTCGAAACTGATCCTCTTCGGTAAATAAGCGGTCAATCTCGTTGTCTGGATAGGCAGCGTATGAAGAGACCGTAGAGAAATATATAAAACGTTTGACAGAGTCTGTACCAAAGACAAAAGAAAATACCTGATCACTTCCCCCAATATTCCACTCGTGCTGCATTTTCTCTTTACCGTACAGATCGCGAATCTGCCACGCGGTATGAACCACAATGTCTGGTTGGAACTGCTTTGCTTTTTCCTGCCAACTGTTATCTGCAGTATTTGACTGTATCCATTCAAGCTTCGAGATACCATTTAGAAAATCTGGCTTCTCTTTCATATCAAGACCGATCACTCGTGCAACATCACTTCGGTTTGCATAGTCACGCACAAGCATCGCTCCGACATATCCCGCCGCTCCGGTAATTAAAACAGTATGTGTATTCATGATATATGTATTACTATACCCCAACTCGCGACAAGAGGGTACGAATTGTCTTGAGAATAATCGAACACTCCAGGGCAATCGATCGATTTTTTATATAGTAGAAATCATAAGCAAGTCGAAGCCGTGTTTCCTCAAGACTTTGTGGAGCATAGTCTTGTGAGACTTGAGCCCAACCTGAAAGACCAGGACTGACTAAAGTACGTACTGAATAGTACGGTAATTTGCTCTGCAACTCCTTCCCCAAGCCACTAATATCAGGACGTGGACCAATAAGCGAGATATCACCAGTGAGAACTGAAAAAATCTGTGGGAGTTCGTCGATACGAGTCTTTCGTAGGAGCCGACCAACTCGAGTAACCCGCATATCGCCTTTTTCCACCCACTTCCCTGCGTCACTCCCACGCATGGTGCGAATCTTTTTAATCCAAATCTGTTTTCCGTACTTTCCGATACGCTCCTGCTTTACAAATAGCGGGCCACGGTCTTCCAGGTAGACCGCACACCAGACAAATGGTAGTAGTAGAAAATAAACAGGTGCAATACACAGTGAACAAACAATATCTATTGCTCGTTTGATTACTGCATATCCAGTCTGAGTGTGTGCATTCATATGCTCAATAAACCATCGCTCATTTACAAGCGAAAGAGGGACACGTCGGAAGATAATTTCGTAAAAGTCACGCAAATCAAAATATGAGACGCCGGCGAGTAACCCGTCAAAGAATACATGTGGGTCGGCGGTCACTTTTGGGTGCGTACTGTCGATGATCAGGGCGTCAAAAGACTCTTGCCGGAGCGCGTGCACAGTTCCCGCAAGTGACTCTGCCGAGACGGTAGCCAAGTCTACAAAACGAGAGACGATCATGCGATGCCCAGGTTCATTTTTGATTTCATTCACGAGCTCATGCACATCTGCCCCTTCGCCAATAACACAAACCCTCCGCTTTGGTAAAATACTATTTGTCACAACAGTTCTCCAGAGTGAGAGTAGGATGAGAGACAATCCAAGAAAGATGAATAAGTTTGTCTTCGGAGCAATACTAAAGAATGGCACAAAATAGAACATTGCCACCGCGATTGCACCAGTCCAGAGATGGCTTCTCGAGAGACGCCAAATGATTGCACTATGCGAACCGAGACTACGATCATAGAGACCAATAACGAATGCGCAGAAAATCCAGAGTGCAAAAATGTAGAGAAACGGTTCGACGTGAAGGGTAATTATTTCTCCGGTGACAGCAAACTGATATCGAATGAGTATCGTAGCAACGAGAGAAACCGCCAAGAAGAAGAGGTCGCCTACTGCAATAATGAAACCGTAGTGAGTAAACATCTTTCTGATCTGCATATATGCTATACTACTAGAAATACGGCTATTTACAAGGTTAGAAAAATTTAGTCTTCTCCATGAAAGTCCTCATACTTATCACAAAAGGAAACTTCGGAGGCGCTCAGCGCTATGTTTTTGATATCGCTACTCATGCACAACGACGTGGAATCGAGACCGTCGTCGCTTGTGGACCAGAGGGAATCCTACGTAAAAAACTTCAGGATGCTGGTATCAGAACAGAGACTCTGGCAAGCTCACAGCGAGACATCTCTCTCCTGCGCGAATTTCGGCTTGTGAGAGAACTTTTTCTCCTCATTCAAAAGGAGCGTCCTGATGTCTTGCACGTTAACTCTTCAAAAATTGGTGGACTTGGAGCACTACTTGGTCGAGTATGCGGTGTAAAGAAAATAGTATTTACAAGTCATGGTTGGGCTTTCAATGAAGCGCGGCCAGAATATCAAAAAATGTTGATTCGCCTCCTGGCCTGGCTGACGGTAGTTTTGTCTCACCGTACCATTGCAGTGTCAAACAATGTGCGAAAAGGTATTGAATCCCTCCCTTGCATTGCGGGCAAGATCAGTACAATTGCCAACGGCGTAGATGCGGTTGCACTCTCTCAGGCCGAGGCACAACGCGAAATCACCAAGCTACTAGGAATCACCTTCGGTGCTTACACCGAGCTCGTTTCAGTCGCTGAACTTCATCCGAATAAAGACCACGCAACCCTCCTTGAAGCGTTTGCACAGCTACCTACCTCAACCCGTCTCACACTCATTGGCGACGGCGAAGAGCGAGACCGACTTAAAACCCAGGCAGCCCGCTTACAGATTGCAGACCGTGTCGTATTTGCCGGTTTTGTCTCTTCACCAGCTCGCCTTCTCAAGGCCTTTGATATTTTTGTACTCTCTTCTCGTACCGAAGCCTTGAGCTATACGGTTCTTGAAGCTGGGATTGCCGGACTCCCTGTAGTTGCATCACGTGTTGGCGGAATCCCTGAGATTATCGAGGATGGCGTATCAGGCCTACTGGCAGCTTCTGGATCATCAGTAGAATTCAAGAATCAACTCGAGCGATATATCACCTCACCCGAACTACGAGCGACGCACTCACAAGTCCTCGAAAAGACAGTTCGAGATCACTTTGGAATAGAGCAGATGGCGGAACGTACTCTCGGCCTTTATCTAGAATAGACCGCATCGAGTGGAACTTCTCGTGGAATGCGCCGATTTTTACGCGCCCGAAATGAAATTCCAGAGATAATCGCTAGTGAAAAATAAGAGACGAGCAAACTTGTACCACCATAACTCAAGAACGGTACAGTGATTCCCGTGACAGGAAGTAGTCCAATATTCATTCCGATATTCACCATGATATGCACAAAAAATGTCGCCCAGATGCCTATACACAGAAATGATTCAAAGTTACTCGACGCTTGAGATGCGGTCTGTACGGCACGCAGAAGCAGTAGGGCAAAACTTGCCAAGAGAGTCAGCACTCCGATGAATCCCCATTCTTCAGCATAGGCTGCAAAGATGAAGTCGGTTTGATATTCTGGGAGAAAACGCAGACGTGACTGTGTACCATAGCCAACACCTTTTCCAAATAATTGCCCAGAACCGACAGCGATCATTGACTGATAGGCATTATAGCCTGACCCTCGGATATCACGAGTCGGATTAATAAAGGTTAAGATTCGCTGTTTCTGATACTCCTTAAATACTCCGACCCACGCGCCAGAGAAAACAAGAATCCCTGTACAGAAAAGTATTGCGAGATGCTTTTTTGAAATACCGGAAACAAGGACAAGGCCAAACCAGATTGAGACAAGAACCATAGCCGAACCAAAGTCTGGCTGAAGCAGTGTCAGTCCGACATACAGCCCGACATAGAGACCAGAGACAATTAAGTGACGAATTCGTGCGATCTCCACGTGACGTTTAGCGAAAAATTTTGCCAGTAACAGTATCAGTGTCAGTTTTGCCAATTCCACCGGCTGAAAAGAAAACAAGCCAAGGTCAAACCAACTCCGAGCACCCTTGAGCGTATCGCCAAAGATGAGCACCCCACCGAGAGTTAGGGCGACAATTCCATACAAAAGGAAAATACTATTTGTCCGACGAATCGACGTTATGTCGAATCGAGAGACGATAATGAAAAATAGTACCGAGATAACGAGCCAGATGAGCTGACGATTGAAATACACATCGAGAGCACCGCTAAAAGACTTCATGGTAATTAAACCAAACGCACTAATTAAAAGTGCTGGGCCAAGCAACCACCAATCGATTCCTTGAACGATTTCTTTGAGAAACTTCACCGAATCAGTCTAGCGCGGTATGCGGATCGGAACAATCTCAACGCGTGGTGTACTGGTCGCAAAAGGCTTGAGCCACGTGTACGTAGCTTGATACTCACCCTGCGCTTCGATACGGTCAATGATTGTCCGTGAAAAAGCCACCACATTGTCTTCGGCGTCATAGAGAAAAGCGAAAGCGGCAATATCCTCAACAGCGTTAATGGTTGAGTTCTTGAATGTCACGGTCAACAGCGGTCCGCCACGCACCTCACCTCGCTCAACTTTCCAAGACAACTCCGGCTGTGAGTACTGAGGCGAGACAAAGTAGACCGGCTCGGTAAACTCAAAAACCATTCTCACTGGCCGGTCTTCCTCAGGAACGACAACTCCCCCCTCGAAGATTGCATAATTCTTTCCCGCTGGAATATAGGTAGTACCACTTCGTGAGGCGACCACATTACCAAACTCATCATATAACTTGAACGAGTACGGAGCATTATACCCTTCGGCAGTATCGTTTTGATTACGGATGTACGCCACCAGATTATAAATATCTGGCTGTACTTCCATAAAACGTGACCAGAGGATACGAGGTTGTTCATAGAGATTCTGACAGAGGTTTATACAAACCCCTCCACAATCAACCTGCTCTTCATCTTGGTTCTTTTTCCCATCGGTGCAGGTCGGCTTCGGAAAGAGAATAGTCAATGTCGGATAGAGAAAAACCACAAAAACTATGGACAGACCATAGAGAAAATATTTTATCTTGTGATTAGTTGACCAATCAGACATCGCAAAGCAGACGCCTCAGGGCGTCTGCACTTATTATTTTGCTCGAGATTCAGCGATACGTGCGGCGATCACTACTGAAACCGTACCGAAGAGGACGATAAGACCAGAACTAAAGGCCTTGACCACAGAGTCAGTTCCGATCACTTCCCAAACACCAAGCAATGCAACGAAAACAAGAATAACGACGGCAACGATAAAGACGACAACTGCAACATGCTTAACAACTTCTGCGAATGTATGATTTTGTGTAGGTTCCATATGTTTTGATTATTCTTATAGTATACCAAAAAGACCATCACATGGATGGTCTTTGTGGAAAAGAAATTCAAACACTTTGTACTGGCGACTACCTACTTTCGCCCCGAAGGACTATCATCGGCACTACGGCGCTTAACTTCTCTGTTCGGAATGGGGAGAGGTGTATCCACCGCGTCGAGCCACCAGAACAAAGTGTTTGACACTTTGTGTATCAACGAAGCATATATTGAAGCATAGGCACATTTGTCAATGACAAAATGTATTTCTTGATTAGGAAGTAATATGCAAAGTTCCTAATAAGATGGAGCAATTAGTACTTCTCGCCTAAACACATTACTGTGCGTACAGCTGAAGCCTATCAACCTAGTAATCTTCTAGGGCTCTCATAACGATACGTAATCTTGGAGTGGGCTTCCCTCTTAGATGCTTTCAGAGGTTATCCCTTCCGAACTTAGCTACACTGCGTTGCACCTGGCGGTACAGCAGTCAGACCAGAGGTTCGTTCATTTCGGTCCTCTCGTACTAGAAACAAAGCTCCTCACGTATCAACGCCTGCACTAGATAGGAGACCAACCTGTCTCACGACGGTCTGAACCCAGCTCACGTGCCTTTTTAATTGGCGAACAGCCAAACCCTTGGGACCTTCTCCAGCCCCAGGATAAGACGAGCCGACATCGAGGTGCCGAACTGTGCCGTCGATAGGAACTCTGAGGCACAACCAGCCTGTTATCCCTAGAGTAGCTTTTATCCGTTAATCTTCCCCCGCGTCTAAAGCGTAGGGTCGGTTCACTTGGTTCTGCTTTCGCATCTGTTTGACATGCACGTCTTACAGTTAAGCCAGCTTGTGCCCATACACTATCGGCACGGTTTCCATCCGCGCCTAGCTGACCTTTAAACTCCTCCGTTACAATTTAGGAGGACAGCGCCCCACTCAAACTGCCCACCATCCGCTGTCTCAAGGCGTTTTTTCCGCCGAGGTTAGAATGTACATCAATCAAGAAAGGTGTTTCATCGACGAGTCCATGATCCCCGAAAGGACCACTTCAACCTCTACCTTCTACGCTACGCATGATTAACGTACACTCAACGAAAAGCTGCAGTAAAGCTTCTAGGGTCTTTTCGTCTAAGTGCAGGTAACCGGCATCTTCACCGGTACTGTATTTTCACCGAGCTGTTCCCCGAGACAGTTCTCCAGACGTTACACTATTCAACGCGTCAGAACTTACCTGACAAGGAATTGCGCTACCTTAGGACGGTTATAGTTACCGCCGACATTCACCAGGGCTTACAACAAGCAGCTTGATATAATCTCACCGTCGTTGGTTGACCTTCTGGCATTGGTCAAGTGTCACCTCCTATACATCCTCTTACGAGTTCGCAGGAAGCTGTGTTTTTGGTAAACAGTCGCCAGAGAAACTTTAGCTGCGGCTCTAGTAAAACTAGAGCAGGTCTTATACCGAAGGTACGACCGCTTTTTTGCCGAGTTCCTTGGGGAACCTTCACTCGTTCGCCTTGGGCTACTCGCCCTGCCCACCTGTGTCGGTTTTCGGTACGGGTTATCGTGTGCTGGTGCTTAGGAGCTTTTCTCGAGACCGTGCTTTATATCGTTCCACCTAGCGAACTAGGCTTCCAAATGATGCTTGGATTCGGGGGTCGAGCCCCCAGCGCGCCGGATTTACCTGGCACACATCCTTACACCTTTTCCCCAGAACCATTCATAGGGGATATATACTACAATCCGTCCCTCCATCGCACACACGACAAGCTACTGAATATTAACAGTATGTCCATCGAATACGGCGTTTGCCATCTCCTTAGGACCCGGCTAACCCTTCGATGATCTTCATCGCGAAGGAAACCTTAGGCTTTCGGCGTCAGAGTATCTCACTCTGATTGTGGTTACTTGTGCCAACATTCTTACTTCGTCACGCTCCAGAGTGGGTCACCCCTTCTCCTTCAGTGCAGAGACGAATACTCTCCTACCGCTTATATATGACGAATCACATACAAACCCGCAATTTCGGCACTACGCTTAACCCCGATTATCTTCGGCGCAAAGTCTCTTAGTAAGTGAGCTGTTACGCTTTCTTTAAATGATGGCTGCTTCTAAGCCAACATCCTTACTGTCATCGAAACTTCACTACCTCCAGTGTACTTAGCGTAGATTTAGGGGCCTTAAGTGGCGATCCAGGCTGTTTCCTTTTTGACCAGTGGAGCTTAGCCCCCACGGTCTTACTGCTATGCTTTTGACTTTGCGTATTCGGAGTTTGATAGGTCTTGTGGTATTGCTACCTATCAAGACCTTCCAGTGCTCTACCCCGCAAAGGAACACATAACGCTAGTCCTAAAACTATTTCGGAGAGAACCAGCTATTACGGAAATCGATTAGCTTTTCACTCCTTACCTCAGTTCATCGAAGAGTGTTGAACAGCTCTATCGTTCGGACCTCCCTTTGTATTTCTACAAAGTTCATCCTGACCAAGGTAAGCTCTTCCCGCTTCGGGTCTGATCTGGACGACAAACGCACTATTCATACTCGGTTTCCCTATGGCTCCATCCTCTTCGGACTTAGCCGGGCCGTACAGATCAACTCGTTGGCTCATTCTTCAATAGGCACGCTGCAAGGGTACATGACCCCCACAACTCTTTGTCAGCATATGGTTTCAGATCTATTTCACTGCCCTCACCGGGCTGCTTTTCACCTTTCCCTCACGGTACTTGTTCACTATCGGTCTTTTGAGATATTTAGCCTTACCAGTTAGTCCTGGCAGATTCCCCCGAGCTTATCATGTCTCGAGGTACTCAAGAACGGAAACAAAAGAGTTGCATTATTTTCGACTACAGGGCTATCACCTTCTAGGGCTGTTCTTTCCAGAACATTCTTCTAACGATGCAATTTTTGACTCTTCTTGTGTAAACACAACGTCTCCGCCTTACAACCCCCAACCTAAAACGTATTGCACAAGTTGCCTTATGCTCTACGTTCTAGGTTAGGTTTGGGCTCATTCCTCTTCGCTCGCCGCTACTAAGGAAATTCCTTTTGGTTTCTTCTCCTTCGGGTACTGAAATGTTTTACTTCCCCGAGTGCACTCACTCTTGTCAAGCAAGAGTGTAACAGACACGAGGTCTGTTGGGTTTCCCCATTCGGAAATCTTCGGATCAAAGGTTGCTACACACCTCCCCGAAGCATATCGTTGCTACGCTACGTCCTTCATCGCTCTCTAAAAGCCAAGGCATCCACCATACGCTTTAAATTCTTATTAGGAATTTTACATACCACAATCAAGAAAATACATTATTGTATGCACGTGTGACAAACACGTGCATTACCTTGCTCTCAATTTATACAATTGAGTTTATAGTCTCTCGCGTTACTCACGCGAGTCTAACGGTCTCCCATAAACAGTTGATACGAAGTTTGTGGTGCCGGGATTTCGCTTTCAAAGCTCTCGTTTGATCCCTTTAATAAAAAATCCGTGCTTTCGCACGGAACAAGTTATAGAAAATGTATTACTACATCCTATTCCCCATTCCGTGAGTTTTAGACTTAGTTTTTATTAACATCAAACGATAGGGACTAGTATACGCATCTGGAAACAAAAGTCAAGCACTCTACGAGGATAACTGATTAGGGGTTCAAACGCTTCTGAATTACCCACTCGTAGACCCTATATTCATGGGACAATTGAGCCTTATTTTTCCTCACTGAGTGGAAGCTCAACCACGAAGGTCGTACCCTTTTCTTTACCCAAAGACTCAGCCCAGATATTGCCGCGATGCGCTCGCATCATCTCTTTTGCAACATAGAGTCCGAGACCGGTACCTCCAGCATTCACCTGTGCGGCGTCTTTTGCTCGGGAGAATTTTTCGAAGAGTCGCTCTTTCATATCAGGCGAAATTCCCACTCCTGTATCTGCAAAACGGACATGGACTTTTCTTTCTGCAAAGTGCTTCGTGATCGTAATTGTAATACCACCCTCCTTAGTATATTTAACTGCATTGTCGATAAGATTGACGACCACTTGTTTCAAGTGCGCCTCATCCGCTTCTACAAAAACACCAGGCTCTCCAAGCTGGAAATTCAAAGAGAGGTTTTTTGCTTCAATACTTGGTTTCATTTCAAGCACCGCTTCTTCGACAAATGAAACGAGATCAATCTTCTTAAACACATACTTCATTCGCCCTTGTTCGATTCGTGAGACATTCAAAAAATCTTCGACCATAATCATGAGCGAATTGGTCGCTTGACCGACTTTATCCGCAGCGTCTCGCACCTGCTCTGAAGCCTGTCCTAGCTCCCCTTCACTGATGAGTGAGACATATCCCTTAATCGCGCCGAGTGGTCCACGCATCTGGTGCGAAGCGAGTGAGACGAACTCAGATTTGAGTGCATCGAGTTCTTTCAGACGAGCATTAGCGTGTTCCAGGTTTTCATTCGAGTCAGCCAATTTTTGCTTAACGTCAATCAAAATACTCGTCGATTTTGTCAGTGCTACAGAGATCAGAATCACGAACAGTGTACTGATGGTGATCAAGGTGCGCTCTATTGCTGTGTCGGCATAAATAAACTGTGAAGCAGTCACGAGGATGAGGGCAACTGTAATGCCGTGTATCGTAAGTAGCCGTACTTGAAAGAGCTGATACTCAGACATCAAGAAAACGACAATGCCCACCATCACCGCCATCATCAAAATCCCAAATTGCTCGTAGAAAAAGTTATCCGTAATTGTAGAGATATAACTCGTAAAGAAGAATGTAATATAGAAAAGACAGAGTGAAAATACTACTCCAATAAGATGACGGCGTTCTTTAATTTGTCTAATCTGAGGGATTTTCAGACCGGTGTAGCCGAGTATCACCAAAGTCAAAATTACTTGGATGATTAAAAGAATCGCGGAGTAGAGTTCAGATTCTGTTGCAATGCAATTCACTAGGTCGTAAGACTCTATACCGCCACCCTTTAGTGATGAGAGAATTGTAATAAAAGCCACCACCACACCACCACAAGTCTTCAAGAAAACCGTGGGTGGTTTTTTTGTGACAAGACTTACCACCAAGAATAGCCCGAGAACGAAGAACCCAACACTCGCAATATTTACCAACGACCACGCGAGCATAATCAACCCACCTCGATCAACGTTCAACCAGATCACTAAATCTGCAATACTCCAGACTGCAAGAAGAAGAGCGAGGCCGGCCAACAGTCTTGAAAAATAATGTTCCTTAATTTTGAAGTACGAATAAAATGAGAGGCCTAGACTGGCAATGATCGGAACCATATGAGAGTAATAGAGAAAAGGTCCGATGTTTGAAACAAAATCTCGACACTGTGAGACGTATGAAAAAAAGTTGGCATCAATCATGCAAGTAGTGACTTAATTATAGTCCATGCTTTAGGACCATAATGACTCCACTGAGGATTGTCTTCCGACTCTACTGGTAAGATTCGGACAATGAGCGGCCTGAGTCCAAACTTTTCTTCTATTTTTTTAAAACTAGGCAATATCTTCAAGTGAAAAAAATCATGCTCGTACTTGCTTGTGAAGTCAAAATTCTCAAGCCAAATACCGTCTCTGACGAAGTTAAGTAAAAAATTGTAGTAATAATTCGAATCGTCTACTCCTTTATTAGTTATAAACCAATCTGAGATATCGAAAAATTGAATCGAGTGTGGAGCCGTATACGCTTTCAAAAGTTCATGGTGAAAGTCGACTAGCGGCAACCCCTTCTTTGTCTGAATCTCAGAAAAGTATTTCCCTTCATACTTATTCATATCTACTAGCATTTTTGCGTCGAACACATCGCCGCGACTAGTACTTATTGGTGGTTTTGCATTCTGTAGTCTCGCCAGATGATATTTGATTGCATTTCGAGCCACCAATTTATCTTTAGTAAACTCAAGAAATTGAACTTCGGCGAAATTCTTAACTCGATCTTTAATTGCCAGAACACGATTGAACTCGTGATTTGGGGTGTGGATATTACGAATATAACTCAATCTGAGTTTTTCACTTCTAGGAAATGATACCAAGAGATCCTTTTCCATCTCTGGAAACTCAAAGGACTTTTGCCTTCTTTCAAGCTCACTGAGTGCTACTTCAAGTTCGGTGTAAATTTCACTGGTGCCACGCATACTATTCATTCAGATTTAAGCGGCACTGCTCACCCGAACAGTATTCTACCTGACATGATTTCGGATTTGTAGCACAAAAAGTTTCTACGCATGACTCACCAAGAAACCCATCTGCATTTGTACACTGCTCAGAGACACTACGAGCCTGCGCTGTAAATTTCTTATAGTAGAACATGCCGTCATCTTCTGCCCTAAGACACACCTCAGTAGAACAATCTTTTATAAAACACAACTCTCCATTTCTACAAGGTAATTCTCCGGTAAGTTGAAAATTGGCAGAGAATAGATACACCCAAATCTTAAAGAAGATAGCACCGGTGATACAGATTATAAAAATTACTGTTGGCGCCGTACCTCTACTTGTTGTCGCAGTTTTATCACTCATTGAAGCAATATATAGCTACCAATGACAACGATAACAATTGCGGTGATTTTTATTGTCAGAGCCGTTTTTGAAATATCCTCTTCTGCAATCTTCGGAAAGAGCAGCGTAAGGAGCACGCCCTGAATAAGAACAAATACTGGCTGATAGGCACTGGCGAGGAGTACCATCGTCACCGGGATCGCGAGAGCCGCAAAATTAGTGATCATATTACCGGCGATAGTCAAAATTTCACTCCCCACGTTCACACCAATAATTGGAGCACTGTTTGATTTGAGTGTGGCGATAAACTCACCCCTCGCCTTTTGGTTGAAAATCCAGATGAAGACACCGACTATAACTAGGCCGACATACTCCCAAAAAGTAGAGAGCCAGTACCCCTCCTCTACCGCCACGGATTTAAACAAGACCACATACAGTGCAAAGAGGGCGCTTGAGGCCATCATCGAGACAAGTAATCTTAATTTCAATTTAAAGTTTCGTGACGCCAAGTATTTGAAATCAATCGTAATAGCGATCGCTCCAAACAAAATTAAAATACCTCCAAGCATTTGAACGAGCTCTAATTTTTCACCAAGAATAAAGTAGCTGAGAATGTATGAAAAAAAAGGAACGAGTTGGAATATTGGTACCACCACAGAAGTCTCTTCTTCTTGTAATGCCCGCAGATAGAGAGTGATAGCAAGGGCGTTCGCGATACTGGCTACTATCAAAAGTGTAATACTCTTTGGATCGAGAAGTAGTACATCACTAGCCATGAAGAAGGCTATTGGTAGTACTACTAAGCCGAACAATGTCGAGAAGAGCATGAGAGCACCCACCCCTCCTCTTTTAAAATACTTTGAGAGCAGATACTTATCAGCGTGATTAACAATACTCCAGAGAAACGGGGCTATTAATGCTACGAAAAACCACTGCATAGTACTTTTATTGTACCAGACTACGCCCCTATCTTATTAACAAGCTTCTTGTGCGGGAAATCGAGCACGTCACGGACGAGTCGATCGTACATAGTCTGTCGCTCACGAAACTCTTCACTATCCATGATTGTATAGCGGATCTCTCGACCAGTATCAGCCTCGATAGACTTCACAAACTTATCGAGCTTTTGCTTCTTGATCGCATCAGCAACGACAAAGAGATCGACGATACTGTCTTGATTCTGGGTAAAAATTCCCGCAACAATGAGAAGCTTTACTCGTCCGACGAGTTCTACGCGACGACGAATCTCTTCGTCATTGAGCGGACTCACATCAACAAAAAACTGCGCGAGGTTTTGAAAATACGCAAAAGATGGATTCGCCCCATACCCATCAGTGCGCTTTTTGGTGGCGATCACCGAGCCGTCACGCTTCGTCTCATTCACCTCCTTCATGAACTGCTTTTCTTTGATAAAGCCAATTGAAAGCAGATTCTTGAGCTCTTTTGCGACGAGCGGTTTCTTTACCTGTACGCGGTCAATAATCATCTCACCGTCAAACACTTTCTCTGGGTTAAAAATAAAGAGTTTCAGTAATTTGATCCGTAAGTCTGAGCCAAAGATTTTTACGAGTTTCTCCATGCAGTGAATTGTACTGGAATCGGAGTGGTTTTGTACTTGGCATTAGAGTGAAGATATGGCGAGACCACATACCCTAGCAATTCTCCCAAAACAAAAACCCACCGTTAGGTGGGTTTTTGTAGAAGGGATGACTATTTAAGTTCAACCTTAGCACCTGCCTCCTCAAGTTTCTTCTTGAGAGCATCTGCTTCGTCTTTCTTAAGACCTTCCTTGAGCGCCTTTGGAGCACCGTCAACAGCGGCTTTCGCCTCTGCGAGACCGAGATTCAAAGCTTCTTTAACAACCTTGATAACCGCGATCTTGTTTGCACCTGCATCTGCGAGATGGAGAGTAAATGCTGACTTCTCTTCACCTGCGGCTGCGCCGGCTGCTGGAGCTGCAACTGCCATAGCGGCTGCAGTTACCCCGAACTTAGCTTCGAGGAATTTTACAAGCTCATTGAGATCGATCACTGACATTTTTTCGATCGAGTCTACAATTGCCTGGAATTTTGCTGGAGTTTCCATAGTATGTGTAAATTTAAATAAGTAATTACTGCTGTGGTTTTGCCTTTGCTATCGCATCGAGCACCATCGCGAAACGCTGAATTGGTGACTGGAGAAGATAGACGAGCTGGCCGCGGAGAGTTTCCACTGGAGGAATAGAAGCGATAGAAATGATCTCAGCCTGTGAGACGTATTTTCCATCGAAAATTCCACCGAGCATCGTGACTCCGTCTTTGTTCTTTTTTGCAAAATCAAAGACTTCACGCGCGGGAGCAATTTTGTCTGCACCATAGGCGATCGCTACTTCTGCAGGAATCTTTGGCATTTCGCCAGTGACACCTACTTCAGCAAGCGCTCGTTTGATGAGAGACTTCTTTGCTACTACGTATCCGACATTACCTCCAGTAAGCTGCTTTCGGAACTTTACTGTGTTGTTTGCAGAAAGTCCTTTGAAACTTACGAACGTAACGGTAGATGCGCCCTTCAATGCTGTAACCACGTCAGCAACAATTTCTTGTTTTCGAGCCTTTGTGATTGCCATAATGTAAGGTTCTGAATCTGATAATTCCTTCGAGTGTCTTTATGAAAAAAGACGCCCGAGTAAGCGTCAATTGAGAAGAATGCACATTACTGTACATATCACCTCGGTAGAGTAAGGAGTTCCTCATTAAACCTTGCGGTCTCTACTGTCTTTGGCTTACCACCCCACTCTATCATTTTTTGACGTTTTGTAAATACAACGCTTCGGAATGAAAAACAACTGCTCGTGGCAGTTGTTTTTCACTTTCTTAGAGACTGAAGTTTTTTATCGAATAGATCTCGTCAGTCGACTCTTCTTCTTTCTTCTTGTCTTCGGTCGCCCGATCATCTTCTGGTGCAGCCGCTTCTTCTACTACTGCCGCCTGAGCGATGTCGGCTTTTGATTCAAGGACTGCTGGATGCGGATCCGCAGAGACTACCGGATGCACGTCGGTCACCACTTGCGGATGAGGATCAGTCGCCACAGCTGGAGTAGCCTGGGCTTGCGATTCAATGAACTTGTTAAGCATGTGCTGTGCGCCACGCTTCTCACCAGTATTCAAAAGTGCGGTAATCATTTTCAAATCCTCATCAGAGAAGAAGTCGATAGTAATTTTCCCACCCTTCGTGTCTTTCTCGATGTGTACCCGTGTGCCAAGCGAATCCATAATCGTCTTCTCAAGCTCGATAATCTCCGGAGCAACGATGAGCTCTTTCTTCTTAACTCGATCGACTGCAATACGTCGAGCGATTTTTTCTGCTTCACGCACTGAGATTTTTTTGTAGACGATTTCTTTGAACAAAACGAGTTGTTCTTGTGGCCGGTCACTGAGCATCAAGAGCGGTCGAGTATGCCCCTCGGTAATTTTCCCCTGTGAAAGACCGGTGAGAATTTCTTCTGGCAGAGCGAGGATACGGAGAGTGTTGTTTACGTACTCACGTGATTTCTGGACTTTCTGCGCTACCTCAAACTGCTTCATTCCAAACTCATGAATGAGCTTGTAGAACGATCGCGCACGCTCGACGACATTGAGATCCTCACGCTGAAGGTTTTCGATGATTGCCAGTTCGAGTTTGAGCTTAGCATCATCTGTCCCTTGTCGGATCAGGGCTGGCACTGTCTTGAGACCGGCGAGACGAGAGGCGCGCCAACGACGTTCACCCGAGATGAGCTCGTAGGTGACGTTCATTCCCCCATCGTCACGATATTCTTCTCGACGAGTGACCACCAGTGGCTGGAGGACGCCGTACATTTTGATCGAGTCCGAGAGGTCTCGAAGTGCAGTCTCATCAAATTCTTTTCGTGGCTGGTATGGGTTTGGATTTATTTTTTCCACCTCAATCCAAAAGATGGCATTGTCTGCGAATTGATTATTCATCTCTCTATTATATGCAAAAGTTCACTAATCGTGAAAGTGGGTATAAAAAACGAGCCCTCGCAGTGAAGCAAGGGCTCAGAGGTTCTTAGAACCCGAAGAACAAACTGAGTGTCCAAGGACTACTCGATGTCGCTGAAGCAGAGGAAGGCATCGCTGGTGTCCGAGACACTCCCGAAGCCGACAAGACTAAACCCGAAGCCACCGACCGAGCCGCAGTGCACGCGCGGCACCACGTAGTAGTCGTCGGCAGCTGCACAGAGGCGATCCTTTTCATCGAGGGAAGCATACCACTTACCTTTCGGCAGTTGATCGCGCTTCTGATCGAAGACGAGAGATGCACCTTGTGCACCTGTGTGGATGGCCTTTTGAGTTGCCAAGAATGCCATGCGCTCCTCCGAGGTTGTCGTGCCGACGACGACTTGCTTGAACGCGCGAACATGAAGCTTGTCGCCAGGCTTCAGGACCCGAGTCGGATTCGAGAAGTTTCGATCAGAGATCGATCTGTCGTAGTCATAAAAAGACTTTTTCTCTCCACCTTGATGCTTCTCGTGAAATTTGGCGAGCCAAAATGCGTGGTCGTAGTCATCTGGCACCGTGATGATGCCGAGATCCGCGAGCAGATCAAACTTCTCGGTGGGTTCCGCAGGGGCTTTGAGCTCCTGCTTCCTCCGATCGTCGATGATAGTGCTCATCGTTTTTCCTATATTTACAATGTTCTTTCGGAAATCTGCCGAACCAGTCGCAAGAGTGTCTTGCGATAAGAATTATCGCATGGATAGTAGTACTTGTCAATATCTCACGGTTATACCTAACGTTCAAGTCCACCACAAACTAACGTTTGTGCCGAAGGGGGGACTTGAACCCCCACGGGTTACCCCGCGCGATTTTGAGTCGCGTGCGTCTGCCATTCCGCCACTCCGGCTTATTCCTACGACTGTACCACACAACCGAAAAAATCTCGAGGCTTTATTTATAGAAAAAAACATGCACAATGAGAATACTAATGAACGCCAACGGAGATAAAAAACTCACTATCGTCTGCGGACCGACCGCTACGGGCAAGAGTGACTTTGCGGTAACCCTCGCCAAACAACTCGATGGCGAGATTATTTCTGCTGATTCGAGACAGGTGTATATCGGACTTGATATCGGTTCGGGTAAAATCACTCGCGAGGAGATGCAGGGTATCCCCCACCACCTTCTCGACGTTGCCCTACCGACTGAGCAATTCAGCGCTGAACTTTTTCGGGAGAAAGGACGTGAAGCAATGCGAGATATTTGGGCACGCGGTAAACACGTGATCATCTGTGGCGGGAGTGGATTCTACATCGAGACCCTTCTCGCTAAGGAACCCCTTCCCTCAGTCGGTGCCAACCCTCTATTACGAGCAAGGCTTACTACACTGTCTACATCAGAACTTTTTGCTCTTCTTGAAAAAAAGGATTCTCGCCGAGCAGAAACTATCGACCCACACAATAGAGTTCGCCTCATTCGCGCGCTCGAAATAGTCGACACCCTCGGAGCGGTACCAGAAAACTCACTTGAATCCGAGTTTGAGGCGGAGTGGATTGGCCTCGACATGGAACCAGAGACTCATCGAAAGAAAATACATGAGCGACTTATACGGCGAATTGATCAAGGAATGATCGCTGAAGTAGAGAGACTACTCTCCAGCGGAGTGACTCACGAGCGACTTTTTGAACTCGGGCTTGAGTATCGTTTTGTCTCACGCTTCCTACAAGGCGAACTCTCACGAGAAGCGCTTATCGAGGAGCTCGGGGCGGCCATCTGGCAGTATGCCAAGCGCCAACGAACTTGGTTTAAACGTAATAAAAGTATTCAGTGGCTCAGGCAAGGATAGGGTTCTAGCGTCGAGTCGGTCTAAAACCGTCGATGACTGAGGTCGGCCAGATCAATTCCAGGAATTCCAATATATTCAACACAACCCCACTTGAGCAGGGTTAAATAACATGCATCCCTTAAAACGAGGATCCCCACATTAATAATCCAACAACCCAAACTGCGACTACGATAATTAGAGTTAACGTCGTTACCTTAACGATTTTATCATTAAACTTAGCAGCAACCCTATTTGACCAAACAAAAAATACTAAGATTCCTATAAATAGAATGAATTCATTATTTACAAAGACTGATAATCCGTAAGCAGTGGCAAGTACCATTACAGGTATTAAATATGAAATTGATTTATTCACACAATAATTATACTTCAGTTTTTTGACGCACCTAAATGAGACACTCCGCTGAGGCACCTTTGTTGGCGGGCCCACTCCGACTCGAACGGAGAACCTCGGTTTTGGAGACCGATGTTTTACCATTGAAACTATAGGCCCTGGTGAACGTAGTCTAGCAAACAATGCCGGGAAACTACAGCGCGGCGCCCTTCGGGCGCCGCGCTTTAGTTTTGAGACTATTTCTTTGCCTCCTTGAAGACTACTCGCTTACGAAGTTTTTTTGAATATTTCTTAAGCTCGATTTTTTTATCGGCAAGCTTCTTCTTATTCTTTCGTGACCAGTAAATCTCGCCGGTCTCTTTATTAACTAATTTTATGAGAAAATCCTGTGACATGGGTTTGGGTTATGTACGGACTACTTTACTGTATTTTTAGGCAAAAAGCAACCCACCCTATTTCCCGACGCGTCGAATCCACGGATTGATTCGAGTAACAGCCTCATAGTTTATCGTCCCCGCCTTACGAGCAAACTCTTCAACAGTAATCTCATCCCCTCGTGAACGACCAATGAATGTCACTACATCATTCTGCTTTACATCAGGGATATGACTGACATCGACCACCGTGACATCCATGGAAATGCGCCCCATGATCTTCGCTCGGAATCCACCGATAAGCACTTCCCCCTGTGAAGAAAGCGAGCGTGGAAGTCCGTCGGAATACCCTACCGGAATCACGGCAGTCTTCCCATCATGAGGCATTTGCTCAGTGAGATCGTAACCGATATAGTCACCCTTCTTCAAAACCTTCACCTCACTCACGAGTGCCTTCCAGGACAAGACCGGTTCAAGCGGCACCTGCCCTCCGACAAGAGCTTGAACCTGAGTCGACGGCCAGAGTCCATACGTCCCAATCCCCATCCGCACCATATCAAAACGTGCCTCAGTGTGAGCGAGCAGAGCGGCAGTACTTGCCGTGTGTGAGAGCGGTGTAAAACCATGACTCTTGAAAAAATCTTTCCATTTCATAAACAGTGCAAGCTGTTGGTCATTGTATGGATGGCCCGGCTCTTCGGCGATTGCAAAGTGCGTGTAGAGTCCCTCGATCTGTATCTTTTGCCCAAGCTCGATAAGGAGTGCCAAAAGCTTCTCTCGCTGATCCCACGAAAATCCCTGCCGATGCAGTCCGGTGTCTACCGCTATATGTACACGTAGTGGCTTTGCAAAGGACATGTGACGCAAAACTCCAGCGGTATCCAGTGACGAAAGCATTACCGAAACATCTTGCTCCGCTGCCTCCACGAGTCGCGTGGTGAGTGTGTACCCGAGACAGAGGATAGGCTTCTGTACATGTGCATACATACGCAAGGCAAGCGCCTCGTCGATATCGTCCACACCAAACGCATCAACACTTCCTTGAATAATCCGAGCAACATGGAGAAAATCATGTCCGTAGGCATTGGACTTTACTACTGACATGAGTTTTACATGAGGTGGGAGAAAGGCTCGCACTGCTTCACAATTTCGAATGAGTGCATCATTGTGTATCTCGATCCACGTTCGAGTGTCGTACATATTTTGGTACATAGTCGTATCAGTATATCAAACCAAAACTAAGCCCTTAGCTGCGGCAAGTACAAAATATATTCCAAAATATACTTTGCCGAGACTCCTCGCTCATTGAGCGAGACGCTCAGCTCTCCAATCCGTGCCGCTTCTACCGACTGACCGAGCGCCATGAGTTCATTAAATACGCCGAGGCAAAACTGACTCACCTGAGCACGCCCAAATTTTTCATCCTCAAGACCAGCAAGGAGTGCATCAATTACTTTTTTACGCTTCTCAAGAGACAAAGTGAGAAAGTTACTGGCCTGAGCGGATTCTGAATCACTCCCAATCACCTGCACACGGGAACGGACCGTCGGTAAAAGTGACTGTGCACTCGGTAGTATGAAAATGAAATGAGTTTGCGGCGATGGCTCTTCGAGAGTCTTCAGTAGCGCATGCTGTGCCTCGAGAAGAATCCCCTGCGTGCGAATCACGTGAACCTTCCGCTCCCCAAACGGCTTGCGTCGTGACCATTCACCCAGTGACCGAGCTTCTTCAATGTCGAACTGATACGTATCAGTGTAGGTAAAATCTGGATTTGCTCCGGTGGTGTCGATTCCGTACACCTCGCGAATCGCCTCGAGAACTACAGGAAGCACATCTCGCTCTCCGCTGGAATACACATAGGCGTGATGATCGAGGGAAAACATACTCTTGAGTGTACCAAGTTCGCTATCGTTTCGCGACTATTGCCTTTTTGTAGACATCGAGATGATCGAGTGCAACTCCGGTACCTTTCGCCACACAAAAAAGTGCATCGTTTGCAACTGCTGCCTTCACCCCAATTCTTCGAAGGATCAACTCTGAAAGATTTCGCAATTGCGCTGAGCCGCCAGTGAGAGTGATTCCCTGGTCGATGATATCTGAAGCGAGTTCAGGTGGTGTCTCTTGCAATACGTCCTTGATAGCTTTGAGCATCTCACGAAGTTCACGACCTATCGCTTTGACTACCTCATTTGTTTTTATTTCTACCGACCGTGGTAATCCAGTCACAAAATCACGACCTTTCACATGCATGGAAAGTTCTTCTTCCACATTCACTGCTGAACCGACTTGAATTTTTATTTCTTCCGCTGAACGATCACCGATCGCTAGATTGTGTGTGCGTTTTACATAGTCGATGATTGCACTATCGATTCGATTCCCTGCACACTTCACTGAGGCCGATGAGACAATTCCACCAAGCGAAATTACCGCGACGTCGGTCGTTCCACCACCAATATCAACAATCATATGACCCACCGCTTCATTGATCGGAATCCCCGCACCGAGAGCTGCCAGGATCGGCTCTTTGATAATGTATGCGTTCTTTGCTCCAGCTTTGATCGCCGCCTCCACCACCGCTCGACGTTCCGTTGAAGTAATACCAGCAGGCACTGAGACGAGTACATCTGGTTTAAAAATATTCCACTTGCCGAGCGCCTTATCGATGAAGTAGCGAAGCATCGCTTCCGTCACGCGATAGTCGGCAATCACTCCATCACGAAGTGGCTTGTAGGCCATGATATTGTCTGGCGTTTTACCAATCATCGCTTTTGCTTCAAGACCCACCGCGAGGATTTTGTTATCTTCTATCGAAATAGCCACCACTGAAGGCTCATTCAAGACAATTCCTTTTCCAGGTATAAAAACAAGGGTATTTGCCGTACCGAGATCAATTCCGAGCTTAGGAGAAAAATATGCCTTCACGGCTCAAGGATACCTTGAAACGGTCGTTCGCGCACTTGCCAGAGAGTATCGTATTTATTGAAATACAGTACACAGACGATACTACTTCGCCTGGATTCGCTCTATTCTCGCCCCGAGGGCCTGAAGTCGCTTTTCTATCGCCTCGTATCCGCGATCAATAAAGTAGACTCCATGAATCGTAGACTGTCCTGAAGCGACGAGGGCGGCCATGAGCACAGCGAAGCCAGCTCGAATATCGTGCGCCATCAGTGTTGTTCCTTGTAGTTTTTTTACACCCGTGACGACAAGCTCTCGAGCCGAGGTAATCTGGATTGAAGCTCCCATTTGAATCAAATCACCTGTGTACTTGAGTCGGCCTTCATAGATAGTTTCGAATAAATTTGACTCCCCTTTTACCAGAGCAAGGAACGCAACAACGATCGGCTGAAGGTCTGTCGGAAAGCCGGGATACTCGTGTGTTCGCACATTAAAATTCTTGAATGAGAAGTTTGGTTTTGTATTATTCACGATTCGAAGTGTCTGCTTTTCAATCTCGATCGGGACACCAGCTTCTTGTAGGTATGAAGTGAGGATTTCTACGTGATCTGGACGACAATTTTCTATTGCAAGATTTTTACACGTCAGTGCTCCGAGGAGGAGGAAACTTCCCGTCTCAATTCGATCTGGAATAGTGACGTAAGGTTTCTTTGCCTTGAGAAGTTTTCCACCAGTAATCGTCAGTGTCGTTGTGCCGATTCCTTTGATCTGTGCTCCACACGACACGAGATACTCCGCCAAGCTTGTGATCTCTGGTTCAAGTGCACAGTTTGAAAGTCGTGTCACTCCTTTTGCAAGAAGAGCGGTCATCATGAGCGCCGAGGTACCGGTCACCGTCTGCACTTTGAAAAAAATATCTGCACCGCGTAGTCCACCCGGTGGAGCGGTCATCACATATGCATCTTTTGTATAGACCACTCGAGCCCCGAGTCTTTGATACCCTTCGATAAACTGATCGATCGGGCGAGCACCGATCACACACCCGCCCGGCTGAGGAAACACCACTCGACCGATTCGAGCGAGCAGTGGGCCGGTCAAGACTACTGAGGCACGCATTTTTGTCGCGACTTCCTTTGAAAGCTTTCCTGAACGAAGCCCGTCTGAGTTTAGGGTTATCTCATGTTCGCCAGAAATATCAAATGAAACACCGAGAGGCTCCATCACCTCTTTCATTCGATGTGTATCTTCGGTGATCGGTGCATTAGTGATCTTCATATCACCGGCAAAGAGTAGACTGCTCGCTAATGCTGGCAAGAGTGCATTTTTTGCACCATTGATCTGGACTCGTCCCTGTAGGGACTTTTTTCCGCCACAACCAGTTACTTTGAGTACGGTTTCTGAATTCATACGAGTATTGTATCGACTCTTGCGCGTTTCGAGCACTTCACAGCAAAAAATCCCCGTGAGGGGATTTTTTGCTGTGAAGTGACTAACGAGTCACTCGTATCGGGTCGGCACCCTCCACCTCAGGCACCGCCCACACACTCACTCGCCCATCTGATTCTTTAATAATCTGATACTGTGTATTATACGTCGTTGTTGCAGTATAGGTAGCTCCAGCTCGATTTGGATCTATCGGAATCGCTGAGAGATAATTAGGGACGAGACAGCCGATCGGGAATCCACCACTCTCACTACTGATAGTCGTCGTAGAAGTCGGAAGCGGCACTTCTACCCCACTACATTTATACACCCCTCGATGCTGTAAAATGTTTTGATTTACCGCTGCTGAGATCGCGGCAACATGACTGACACGCTGCGCATCACGAGCAGATTTGAGCTGATGAGTGGGATTAATACCGACAATGACTATCGATGCGAGTATGGCGAGTACGGCCATCACGATCGCAAGTTCCACCAACGTAAAACCTTGATACATTCTCCGCGGGCATACTACTTGTTTCATTATCTTAATTTTTATTGATACACCTCTATCCTACTCCTTAAAAAAGATGCAAAAAATGCACGGTGAATAACTATCGAACTTCCCACGAAGCATACTTCTTTTCAAACTCATACCGATACACTCGGGCATTCTTTTCTACCGAAACGGAAAGCACATGTTCGTCTTGCGTGAGCGAGACCACCCTACACCCAGACAGATCGTCGCCAATACTGAGCGTGTCGGTAAGGAGTTCATAATAGAGGTACTGCTGACAGTTTTGAAGATCGAGCGTAGCGATGAACATATCTTCAAGGGTTTGATCCGACTTAATTTCAAGGACTCGCCTCTCGAAATTCCCAACTACGAGTGCGGCAGAGAGTATTGTTGCTATGAACACGAGCGATGTGAGTGCAAAACCACTCGTTACTTTTATTGGTCTATTTAATTGCATATTTGTAGAGAGTGTCTTGATAGCTGTATTTAATATATACAAACCTACTCTCAGGAACTGAACCAAATTCACACTGAAACGGGGACGACATGAGTACTGAGGTGGAATATACATCTCGAATACGTAGGCCATAAGCGTCGCAGGTGAACAAAACTACTCCAGTGGACGTACTCACAGAAAGTGAGCTCGTACTGACCGAGAAGTCAGAGTATTCGACAGACTTCGAGTACTCACGCAGAGTCGTCAGTGCATACACTAATTGTGGATAGTCGGTTTTATAAATAGCAAGCATTATCACCTGACCGAGAGTCATGATGATCGTAGTCGTGAAGACAATATAGAGCATTGTTTCAACAAGTGAGAAGCCTTTCATGGGTTTGAATAGAGACGAATCTCCGGTGAATTATTACTAATCACAAGCAGTTCATTTTTGTGGCAACGCAAGGCTTTGATACGAGAACCAAGCGAGATGGTATGTAGGACATCTAAACTAGGATTGATTTCTTGTATCTCTTCGCCAGTCCAATTAATTGCTACAATCCAGCCAGTATTCGTAGTCACCACATCATCAACAGTAGTATCAAGGTCTCGCTCAATCAGCACTTGCCCAGCATGATCAACTCGTTTTAACTCATTCGTACCCACCGTCAGCCCCACCAAAATAGATTCGGCAGAAACCCCAAGTGTCCGCACACTCCCACTCCCTCGAGCAATATCTCGATACATCACCTCTTTAAATTCACCTGTCGCCCGATCAAGTGCAATCAACATCAATTCACCATCACGATACGTCGTCGCAGCAAAAATAGTCTGATTTGCACTCGCAAGATCATTTACACTGCCACCGATTTCCAGTGAATCAATAAACTTCACTTCTTCACCACTGAGATCGTAGGCAAAAAGTTCTGGACCATCTGGATTATGCGTCGTTCCGATATAGACATACGATCCAATACGAATAATTGATTTTCCCCGAGCGACTACAGAACCAGGCAGTTTCACTTGAGAGATAATATACGGTAACTGAGGACTTCGATAATTAACTATATCGAACTGATGCGAGGCAAAATTTTGTGCCACATGAATTAACCCTTGGTGATATACCAGTCGTGCACTTCCATAACCAGTATCTATACTACTTACAAGCTCATACCTATCTCTTTCTTTCTTGAATCGAAATAAATCAGGATCGCTGAAGGTTGAGGTGGCGTCAGTAGCAATAAACAGATCAGTATCAAAAAGCAGCGCATCGACTGGCAGAGCACTAGAAGGAAATTCACGAATTAAAGAAACCGTGTAGGGCTTTGAAAAAGTAAATTGGCAAAATTTACTTCGACTCAATTCGTCCACTCCCACGTGCACTCTAAACACTTCAGTATCATGAACGACCTCGTAGAGCCCCAGGATCTTACTTCTAAACTCAGCTCGAGGGTCATGTACAGTATAGAAATTATCTTTACTTGCCGACGACATACGCAGTGAAGTATCCAGATCTAGCCTCTCGAGAAGTCTTGTATTCATAACTACTGGAGACCCGAGTGAGACAACAAGCACAAACAAGATAAGTAGCACAGTGAGTGCACAGAGTGCATCTAATGTGACGAAGCCATTACTATTCAATCGAAAGTATCCCATGGGGAGAAATAAGTATTACCTGCTCGGTCTGACCGCTCAGTCTAAATGTTGAAGTTGAATTTTTCGGAAAGGTCGTCCCGCCGACACAGTCATGGTGTGCAAAAGTAAAAACTAACTGCACCTCAGACATGACCGTTCGATTAGAACACACGAGTTGCACAGGATATACCTGTGCTTCTAATCGCTTACTCTCAAGGAGCGTAATGAAGCTCTCTATCTCATTTGTAAAAAGGAGTCTGGACAAGTTGCGCGCATACAGAGCAACCATCATCATTACTCCACTCACGAGCACTACGGTCAGTACCACCTCGACCAAGGTAAATCCGGCAAGTTTATCTTTTGACATGTCGAGTGATTTCATAGAGCGGAGTGAGTACCGCTGAAGCAATAAAAATAACTCCGGCACCCAGTGCGATCATCAGTAGCGGCTCGCAGAGTTTAGTAAAGAGCTTGATGTATCGAGCATTCTCTTGTTCGATTGTCTTTTGCACAATATCAAGAACTGAACGCAGTCGACCAGTCTCTTCTCCAAAACATATCTGTAGAGCATACGCCGGTTTGATACAAGAGAGTGACTGCAGAGACTCCGAGAGTCTCGTCCCACGCTCAAGCGAAGACTGAATAGAACTGAACTGTATAGCTGAATAGGAATCTACTCCGACTTTGAGCCGTTCAAGGCTCGAGGTAAGCGAGATCGGTAGTCCGAGAGCTGTCATACACGCTCGAATAATCACTTGAGCATACATATTCTGGACCAGCCCACCGATAATTGGTATGCGAAATATATACTCAATCATCCTGCAAGAAGAGTGCGACCTGAAGTAAATATACAAGGTGCCAGTGACCACGAGGACACTTAGCACACCCACCGAGAAAACTATCCATACATGTTCAGAAAACCAAATCAGAAGTCGAGTGTGTAGTGGCAAGACGACATTCATACCAGAAAACACGCGCACGAGAGACGGTATAATTGCCGTCATTATAAAAATACATACCCCACTCATAAGAACACCTACAATACTTGGATACAGCAAGAGCACACCAAGCTCTCCAAGAAAACTCCTACGCTTCTTTCGCGATTCAATAATATAGGTCAGCACTGGCATATACTCGCCCGATTGCTCACCGAGAGTTACGAGTGGTAGTTCACGAGCATGAACCACACCGACATTTGCAAGCGCCCGAGTAAGAGAACCGCCCGACTCCACCTGACGACTCACCGCCTCAGCCAAATCAGCTTGAGCACGGGATCCTTTAGCCACCAGACGAAGGACTTGTGGAATTGTATATCCGTGGGTGTAGGCTTGAACAAAGTTTTCCAGGAAGACAGTACTCTGTTGTGTACTTATTTTATGTTTCATAAATCACTCGAATGCACTCATCAAAATCAACATCTCCAGCATGAACCTTTTCAATTCCATCATTGATAAAAGAAGTTCCCGTCGTTCGCACAATCTGATTAGTAAAATCCCTCTGTGAGCGACGCTCCGTAATCATATGTTGCTCGACCTCGGTTATTGGTATCAGCTCAGAGATAACCATTCGTCCAGCAATACCCGTTCCACGACACAGATCACACCCCTTGGTTTTGTGATAGAAGTCGCGTTTTGCAAGCCCTAGCTTTTCCATAAGCTCGTGATATTCACTCGACACACCCACCTCGTAGCGGCACCCTGAGCAATGCTTTCGTACAAGCCTCTGTGAGAGAGCTAGACGCAGTGTGGAGGCGAGTATATACGGAGGGACACCCATATCAAAAAGCCGAGGAATGATTGCCCCGGCGGATTCAGCGTGAAGCGTTGTCAGTACCAAGTGCCCAGTGAGACCGGCATGCACTGCAATACGCGCAGTCTCCTCATCCCGTATTTCCCCCACCATGATCACATCTGGATCTTGGCGTAATACTGAACGAAGATTTGAAGCGAAATCTAGACCAAGTGAATTCTGTACTTGTATTTGCCTGACACCAGCCAACTCATACTCTATCGGATCTTCGATGGAGATCATTGAGCGAGTCGAATCGACTAATTGCGTAAGGAGTGTGTAGAGTGTCGTAGTTTTTCCAGATCCTGTAGGACCAGCCACTACGATGAGGCCCGAGAGACGCGCGAGCTGTCGATTGATGAGTTCAATTTGTTTTTGAGAAAAGCCGAGCACACAAAGAGAATCTCCATGCAGTTTTTTGCCAAGTAATCTAAGTACTATGTACTCTCCATTAAGTGATTTTCCAAACGTTGCCCGAATATCAAGCATCACTCCTTCAGAAGAAAAAGTAAACCGGCCATCTTGCGGACGAAAATGCTCGTCGATACGCACTCCTGAGAGAAGTTTGATACGGGAAATCACTTCGTCCTGACGAGTACGCGTGAGTAGGAAAGCTTTCTCAAGTAACCCATCGATGCGATAGCGAACAAGCAACCCTTCTTTATGCGGGTCAATGTGAATATCCGAAGAATGTTTCCCGAATGCATCAACAATAAGAGAATCAACAAGCTGTGCCGTTGTGACCACACCTTTGACGAAAGCAGGAAGATCTTCCATGCTACGTTCTTTCATACCCCCATAATACCAGTGTAGGAATCGCTTAAATTGCTTCTGTGAATACTGACCGATAAATACGGACTCGCGCAACTGACAAGCCGATAGAGACTGTCATACAATAGGAGTATGTACCTCGTGCACGTACTTCCACTCTCAAAAAGCCGAGAACTGGCGCAACTGAGCTATTTTTCAGGCACTCTTTTTGCCTGTGGGGATATCGTTGAGGTGCCGCTACGCAAAAAGACAATCAAGGCTGTCGTGCTCGAGGTGGTCGATGCCCGATCCCTCAAACAAGAACTCAAGACCCAGGATTTTGCCGTCCGGAAAGTTGTCTCAACAGCTCCGCTTGGTACCCTCGCCTCTCGAGCACTGAGTGCGGTGGCGCAAACAGCAGACTACTACCTCGGCTCATCAGGACAGATCCTCCGACTACTTGGCGTCGAGCATATTCTCGATGAAGAGCCTTCGAGTGAATCAGAGTCGAACGGCCTGCACTACGAAGTTCTTGATATACAAAAACCATACGAAGACCGAATTAGCTTTTACCGCACTCTCACCCGGGAGATGCTCTCAAAACATATTCACACTCTAGTTATCTGCCCGAATAGTCACTATGCGGAACAGATTTTTGAAGATATTCGTAAAGGCATTGAAGAGAAAGTATTCTGCATTACCCCCGCAACAACTGAAAAGCAATTAGAAAAATACAAAGAAGCACAGACAAAACTTTCTGGTACTGTGACCGTCCTCACGCCTAGTCGACTCTTGGTCGGGCTCCATCATGGACGATGCTTCATCGTCGAAGATGAAAGTAATCGCAACTATATCCATCTCAAATCACCCTACTTTGATGTTCGTCGACTGATGCAGTTCGTGGCGCAGACTTTCAATTCACCTCTCTACTTTGGTGCAGATTTTTTAAGCATCGAGAGACATGCACGACGACTCGAGCACAGTGAAGTCGAGGCGCAGCCTCTGACCTTTCGCCAAAGAGACGATGCACGACGACTTTGCATTGATGCGTATAACACGAACGGTGACTACCTCAACTCCGAGACATTTAAAAAACAACTCCAGGAACAGAGTGCACGTGGAGAGCGTATTTTCATCTTTGTAGCGCAGAAAGGGCTCTACCCACTCACCGCCTGTCGTGACTGTCACGAGCTCGTCCGATGTTCAACCTGCCGATTCCCTCTCGTTCTTCATCAAAAGGCAGAGGGGCGTATCTATATTTGCCGACACTGTGGCACTCGCGAAACAGCCGAGCGCCGATGTACACACTGTGAGAGCTGGAACCTTGACCCACTCGGAGCAGGGCTTGAGCGCTTTGCCGAACTTCTCACAGAATACAAACTCCCTTACGGAATGATTAGCAGTACACACACGCCCCGTGAAAGTGCGCTCACCGAGACACTTGCCCAGTGGGGAACGAAATTTTCAATCCTCTGTGGCACTGAGCTTGCGCTTCATGTGCTCCCACGCACGGTCGATCATATATACTGGCTCGAAAACGATATTCTTCTCTCCCTACCCGACCTACACACCAGCGAGCGTATTCACAACTTGATTACAAAACTTCAAAACTGTGCCGTCCGTACCATGACAGTCAGTACACGCATGAAAGGATACGATGTCTTCTCTCATTTTATTTCAAACTCACATCAAGAGTGGGTCACTAAAGAACTCGAGTCACGTAAACGATTCAGCCAACCACCTTATACAACACTCATAAAGTGCACCATCACCGGTAACAAAGAATTCGTGCAGGCCAACATGGAACGATTACAAAAAATAATTGCTCCGACTGAGGTACTGGTATATCCAGCATTTGTTCCTCATCCAGACGGAGTCAGTCTGTCAGCTATGATACAAGCCTCTACGTGGCCAGAGAGCGACTTGGCTAAACGGATTCGCTCACTTCCCCCGTATATCAAGATTGAGGTCGAGCCTCGTTCACTTATTTAACTCGTCGTTTCTCGTGATGAGAGTCGTGAATATTGTGATACTCGATCAGAGCATCGTTTCCAAACCACAGCGGAATTTCCCCTTGCGCCTCCTGGACATTGCCTGAGGCATGAAGAATATTTTGAATGCTTCGATCTTCAAGTGTCGACAGTTCATAAGAGTCAATCATATAGTCCCCACGGATTGTACCCACATCAGAAGAGAGCGGTTCGGTAGAACCAACGAGTTTTCTCACAATCGCGACCGCATGAAAGCCCTCGAGCACAAGTGCGACCACTGGGCCACGAGTGAGATAGGTCACGAGACTCTGGAGAACATTTTCGCCATAGCGCTCTGGATCTGATTCTGGTGGTGTTAGTCCCTTGGCTTTGAAATTGGCGATTGCCTTTTCTCCCGCTTTTCGTCTCCATTCTGGATCGGTAAGATAATGCTTCGTGACGAGCTCTTGAGTAGGGACAAACATACGCATTCCAACAATCTTGAGCCCCACACGCTCGAAACGAGCGATGACTTCGCCAACGAGGTTTCGTTCGACGCCGTCAGGTTTTACGACTACAAGTGTTTGTTCAGTGAGTTTATTTTTCATAGCGGGCGCGTATTTGAGCTTCTAGTTGTGCTCGGTCTGCTCCATACTTGAGGTACGAAAGCTCTTTTAGGGTAGCGATATTCTCTTGCTGCCCCTTCGATGGCGCCTTGGTCTCGATATTAAAAGGCTTGATCGGTTTACCGTGAGCGAGAATCTTGATGTACGCATTACGATTATCAATATTGATCAAATCTTTTGCTGAAAAGACTGGCTCGAATTGCTTTGCAAGATATTCTGCATCATCGGCACCAATACGAAAGGCAGCAAGCGAACCGACGTTTCCAAAAACAGCATCGCGTATCGTGTCCTGAAGTTGAGCAATGTACTGGTGAGCGATATTGAGCGAGAGTCGATACTTACGCGCCTCAGACAAAATTGCCGCGATTGAGTCCGTGGTCACATTTTGAAACTCATCAATATACAGATAAAAATCATGGAGTTCAGTTCCGTAGGCGTCGACACGAGAGAGAGCGGACATCAAAATCTTACCAACAACGATAAGGCCAATGAGATTGGCGTTTAGATCCCCTAGTCGACCTTTTGAAAGATTTACGAGAAGGATTTTTTTACCATCCATTACCTCACGGAAATTAAAGGCTGATTTTTCCTGAGCAATGATCGGACGCATGATTTCGTTCGACAGGAAGTTATCAAATTTTGAAGTGATGTAGGGAACAATATTCTGCAGACTCGCTTCTCCACCAGCTTTTTCAGCTACTTCTCTCCAAAACTGAGTCACAATTGGATTTTTACAATTATCCAGCTTGAGTTTACGGAATTCTTTACTCGCCAACACTCGAGAGACATCGAGTAGCGTCGAACCCGACTCTGGGTGCTCAATGACGAGCATGACGGCATTTCGAAAATACTGCTCAAACATCGGCCCACCTGCCGTCTTCATGTCGAAGAGTTTATTGAAAATCCCCAGGAGTTCATTGACGACGAATGTTTTCTGCTCTGGGTAGCGCACATCGTACTCAAGCATATTAAGCGCCATCGGGCGCTCGGTGTAAGCCGGGTCAAAATAGATCACATCATCAGCTCGCTCGGGTGGAATACTCGCGAGAATATCTTGAATATCCGTACCATGTGGGTCGATATAACAGACTCCATGCCCAGCTCGAATATCCTGAACGATCATATTCTTGAGCAGGGTTGTTTTACCTGTTCCTGTCTGACCAATACAGTAGAAATGTCGAACTCGATCTTCTTTGGTTAGGTAAACATTTGTCTCAATACCTTGATAGGTATTTGTACCAAGCAAAGTCCCCTCTTGTGGTAAGTCCAGGGGCGCTGGGGCACCACTCGAACGAACCAGCTTTACCTGTGAAGAAGCGAGCTTTCCGGTGGCTGGGACATGAATGAGGGTGGCAAGTTCTTTTTGCGAAAGGACGAGGCGCTCATCTGGCACAAACCGACGATAGACGAAATCCTCAAGAGAAGATTCGAGTCGACTTTTCTGAGGACGCTTAAAGACAACCTTGTTCCCGTGGGTGAGCTCAAACTGATTAAACGAACTCTCAATATCATCGAGAATTGCGTTTGAGAGCTCGACACTTTCACTTGATACTACGATGCGGGCATTTACCTCAAGGAGTGGCGACTCCATCTTTTTACGAATCGAGTCGATCGCCTGTGTATCTACTTTTTTCTTTGCTTCGTCTGTCTTTGTTTCTTTTGATTTCGAACCAGTCCAAAACTCTTTCAATACAGAGGTAAAGACGGTGCCGAGCGATTCACTCCCCCCTAGCTCTCGTAGTGAAGCCCCGCCCTCGAGCTTTGTAATATATTCTTTATAGGTCTTAATGTAGTCACGACGAGCTGGACGAATGAGAAATTGTATCGCCGCCCCTTCACCACTCCGTTTTATTTTTGAAAAGGCGTTTGTTAGAACATTGAGCGGATCATAGTTAAATTGTTCGTATGACTTGATTGGCAACGCATGATTGTGCGCGAGGGCGATCGTCGCAGTAGTCGCCACACCTGTCTCATTAAAAATATTGTAATCATCTGACTTCGTAACGACTTTAGCGTTTGGGAAGATGGCCAGAATCTGCTTTTCAAACAAAACTGTCTTCTCATCGGGTATACCAAAGTAAAAGATGAACTCGTCACTATGATTTGAGACCGCAAGCTCAAAAGTATAGTAATTATTATCCTCTGCGTCTCCGACAGAGTTCATACCCGCATAAAATTGCTCCATCGAAGAAAGTACTTCTCCAAGCGAGCGCTCTTTCCCTGTCTCAGGCTCCGGAAGGACTACTTCATAGAGAGTCATGTGCAATTCTCGCCACAGTGGCGTCTTTTCTTTGAGACCACTTAAGTTAAGTCCTTCTTTCAAATACTCAACTAGAAAGCGATGGAAATCATCATAAAGATGTATGTCTTTGACTCGAGCCACTGCATCGATCGCCACCTTGACCCCCTTCTCTTGCAAGAGAAAGATATATTGCCCGAGCTCACTATCGTGAGCCTCTGGAGAGAGCTTGAGCCGGATCGACTCTTTATGTTCCGGAGTTGAAGTGTACTCCTCGTGAATTACTTGAGGTTTCGGAACAGCCGCGTATGAATTCACTACATCACGTACGACTTCACTCCGAGCAGTCTCGGTCGAGACTTTAAGTTCCCGCTCGCGAAGGGCCACTTGTTCACGCAAAAAAGCAATTTCCTCTTCAGGGTTCTTGAACTTTTTTTCAAGCGAAAGTCCTCCTTCGTTCATATACTAGTAGTGTATCACGCGAAACTGTCGACTTATTTCTTCAAGAGCTTTTTAAGTTCTTCTATCTTTGCCCGAGTATCTAGATCCGCTTCCTCTTCTCGAAGAGCAGTGAGAGCATCGGCGACCGCGTTCAGCCGATCAGTTGCAAGGGTCAGGAGAAGCTCAGAAATTTTCAATTTGACCTCAACAATATCGAGAGGGGTTATCGTTGATGGTTTATAGAGTCCGGGCTGATCCAGGAATGCCTCAATGATATGCTCAATCTCTTTTGGCTTCCCGTGCGTGAGCACATCGTCGACGAGCGCAAGTACATCTGTATAGTCTTTGTTCATATATGTATGTTATTTAGTTCGAGCACCCTTAACTTTAGCCGGATCGATACGTGCCTCAAGTGTGTCGATTGCTCGCTTCACATACTCACGCTTGCGCCGCGCTACACGATCATCTGCTTTATCGGCAGCTAGTTTCAACTGGATATCCCGAAGAGCACTGATGATTGTCTTTTGCTTATCACCTTTTTCTTCACCGAATTTATCTCGCTTCAACTGCCCATCAATAAGTGACATGAAGCCTTGAAATTCTTTGTTTCGAGTAGTACTCATTTCACTAAGATACGTACCGATCATTTGGCCAATTGCTTTAGTACCCTGATTGATACGTGCTTCACGAGCTGTGGTCATATTGCCGTCAACATCTCTTACCGGTGCATTCTTAAGAATCTCACCCAAGCCACTCACATCACTTGGATCATCACCGAGCTCCTCAAATGTCCGTGCAAGCTCCGCTTGAGCTAGTGCAGAATCGGCTTCGAGTTTTAGACCGCCACGTTCTAGGCCGCTAAACATTGCATTACGAGCCTTGGTGAGTTTTTTGATCACCTTCTCCTGAGCCACTCGAGCGATAAACTCCTGGGCACCGAGCGTTTCGATTATTTGCTGCCGTTCATTCTTTAAACTGTCCGCAGCTTCACGATAGGTCTTCTTTTTTGAGTCAACAACGCTTCGAATCTCCTGTATTTTTTCTTTAAACGCATTAACACTGATATTGCGCCATGGAAAGTAAAATTTCATCGCTTGGAAAAAGTCTGGCCCAGAAAAACCAAAGGCATTCATGAGACCATCGTATTTTGCAAAGAACCCAGCGATTGCTTCTTGTCGTGTGCCTTTCATGCCTTTAGTTTTATGCTCACTGAGCTCAGCTTCAAGACTATCCGCGTCGGCAAGCATAGTATCGAGGACCTCGATCATACGTTCTGCACTGCCTGGGCGAACACCTTCAAAACCAGCTTGGGCATTGAGCTCTTTTTCAAGTCCGAGAGATCGCGCTTCAGCAAATAAACGACGATGTGCTTTGTCGAATTCAGGAATGAGCTTCATACGGATATTTTGCATACTCGCGTCGATGCGATTCACCTGCTCAATTTTCTGCCGGAACTCATTCAGACCATCCTCACCACTCAAATCGAGCTCCTGTGGATTCACCAAATCATCAAGCTTTCCCTCGAGCACTTGGGCGTCCTCCTTAGTGAGCGGGATATATGACTTGTACGCATCCATAAGCGACATGTTCACAAAAGTTACGAGTTCGCTCTTGATACCCTCACTTTTAAAGAAAATCTCGCGATGTGCTTTATATGTTTTGTACTGCCGAGCAAAGACGTTCGCCTCCTCAACTGTAGGGGGTTGAGACAGGTTGTACTCGTGCCCATACGCATGTCTCCACTCTCGGAATTCAGGCTCATCGGCAATTGCGTCGAGTTCAGCGCGAAGTCCAGCGATAACCTCGCCATTACCTTTTTCAGTTGCCGAAGCAAGACTATCGACGATGACATCAAATTGATGATTGTCTAATACTTTATTCTTTTCCGTAAAAATCTTTTTTGGATCTGGTTTTTCTTTAACTGACTCTGCTTTTGGCGAAGCATTTTCTGGTGCAGCCTTAGGCGCTTCTTTAGTTTCCGCCGCAGGAGCTGACTCTGCTGGAGTCTTTCGAGCCTCTGGAGCTACATTTGACTGAGCTGGAGTGGTAGGAGTTTTACTACCACTTCCCTTCACATCTTCTCGCACTTTCCTCAACTCCTCGAGGATTTGATCTCGATTATCAATATTCGCTTTGATCAACCTATTAAACGCGTCTTTAATTTTGCCGTTCTCGTCTTTAAGCTCACTGATCTGTCTTTTAAGTTCATCTATCTCCGGACTCTTTTCAGGAGAAGTTGGCGCTGAGGCCTCTGGCGCAGGAGGAGAGACGGGAGCTGATGTGGGATTCTGAGGCTCTACCACCGGAGGGGCTTCAGGAGTAGGTACTGGTGAAACGGATTCAGTCGCTGGAACTTCTGACGTAGAACCTGAAGCGGGCGTTGGCTGTTCTGACCCTGTGGTAGCCTGAGCAACTTCACTTACCACTTCAGATGAAGTTCCAGGTTCGGGAAGTGGCGGTAAAAGAGTATCAAGATCTCTCAAAGAGTCCAACTTGCCGTTAGTATGAGCCTTTATCAAACACCCCCTCAAAGCATTTAGCTCACTAATTGAATTCGATGGATCCAATTCTTCGATCTTTTTCAAAATTTCTTGAGCTCGCTCAGGGATTCCATCGGGAGACGCTAACAGACCGTTGGGAGTCTCAAATGGAAAGCCCTTTACAAGCTCTTTTACTTCTAAGTAGACGTCACTATAGCTTCTAGGTGGTTGTTCACTCATATACTTCTCAGTATATCCCGTCGAAGCTACGCAAAACCCCGTCTGGGAATAAGTTTAGAGGCGGGTCAAGATAAGCACTTCCCCGTCATGCGAAATCGCGACCGTGTCTTCTTCATGAACCGCGCGCCCACCATCCGCCGTGCGATAGGTATAGCCGTCTGCATCGAGAACGATCTCTTCACTGCCTTCGGTAATCATCGGCTCAATTGCAAACACCATTCCTTCTTTAATCTTCTCGCCAGTACCCTTTTTGCCATAATTGGGAACATACGGAGCCTCGTGCACCGAGTAGCCCACTCCGTGCCCAGCGAGTTCACGTACCGTACCAAAACGTGCTTTACCGACTACAGACTCGATCGCCTGCCCGATATCACCGACACGACCACCACACGACACTGCTTCAAGCCCCGCGGAGAGGGCTTGTCGAGCCACCTCAAGCATTCGATAGGCTTCCTTGTCCCCTGTACCAGCAATCACTGTCCGAGCGCTATCGGTAATTAATCCACAGTACACAAACCCTAGGTCGATTGAGACAATGTCACCATTTTGAATGATGACAGGATTTTCATTCGGAATCCCGTGAACAATTGCATCGTTGATCGAGACACAGATCACTGCAGGAAATGGACGATCCGCACCATAGGGCTTATATCCCAAAAAAGCAGATTCACCCTCTGCTTCAAGAATAAGACCACGAGCGACTTCGTCGAGATGTAGTGTCGAGACACCTGGGGTGACAAGCTTCGTGAGTGCTTGTAGGATTCGCGCATGCCGCTTACCACCCTCCTGTAGGATTTCTAATTCTTCTGGTGTTTTATAGGTAATCGACATGACTTACGAGAGATTAGCGACAAGGTCGGCATGAATCTCCTCGATTGAACGCTCACCGTTGATCTGGAGATAGGTGTAGGTTGGATTATTTTTGTAATACTCAATAGCTGGTTGTACGTCTGTCTCAAACCAGTTCAGGCGTCGTTCAATATCGTCAGCATTGTCATCTCGGCGTCCTCGAGCAAGCAATCGCTTTTTTGACCATTCCCGCGAGACGTCCAAATGCACTACGATTCGTTTGGTGAATCCATAAAAATCAAGAGCGGTGTTTAGCACCTGTGCCTCATGCAACTTTCGTGGTGTTCCGTCGATGAACAATACGTCTTGGCCGTGATAGTTCTCGACAAACTCAGTACTCCAAATATGCACAGTCAGAAACTCTGGCTGAAGTCCACCAGCTTCATAGATGGTCTTTGAGAGCGTGTGAGTGATGTTTGAGCGAGTAATGAAGTCTCGAAAGTACTTTCCTGTTTCTAGTCTCAAACTCGACACCCCTGACTCTTTACTCTGCTTCTCGAGTAAATCAACCTGTGTACCCTTACCGCAACCAGATCGTCCGATGAATATATATGCTTTCTTTTCCATTTAAAAAATAGTATAGCGTGTTTGAGTTGCTCCGTATAGAAAGCGCGGCGCCCTTTGGGCGCCGCGCTTTCTACTTAAAACAAACCAATACGAGAGACTAGTATTCCATCATCGAGAGCTGTGCGTCGAGCTTTTTCAAGATATCAAGCACTACTGACACGACGATCAAGAGACTTGTACCACCGATCACCACACTAAACGACTGTGAATCTCGGATCAAGAGTGGTAGGACAGCGATGAGACCAAGGAAGAGCGCGCCAACGAGAGTGATTCGTGTCACTACTCCGCCGAGATACTCTTCTGTCGAAGTTCCTGGTCGCACTCCTGGGATGAATGCTCCATTTTTCTGAAGATTCTCCGCGATTGCTTTCGGATCAAACGTTACCGCTGTGTAGAAATAGGTAAAGAGAAATACGAGAACGAAGTAGAGAGCGGCGTAAATATATCCTTGCGGGTTAAGAGCAGTCTTAATGAAGTTTGAAACCGCTAGAAGTCCTGGATGAGTCGTGGTTGCGACAAGTGAAAGGAATAGTTGCGGGAAGAGCAAGAGCGAGAGGGCGAAAATGATTGGAATCACACCTGCCTGATTAAGACGGAGTGGAAGGTATGAAGAGACGCCACCAAACACTTTCCCACCACGCATCTGTTTTGAATACGTAACCTGAATCGGTCGCTCTGCTTCATTGACCATGACCACCCCAAACGTAGCAATGAGAGCTACCGCACCGAAGATCAAGAAGAGTGGAATCTGACTCGGATCATAGTTCAAGAGCAATGTATTTACTGTCGTCGGAAGAGCTGAGACGATACCAGCAAAGATAATGAATGACGTTCCGTTACCGAGACCAAACTCTGAGATAACCTCACCGATCCACATGAGAGCAACTGAACCAGCAGTAATAATGAGCACGTTGAGCAATGTCTGATACATGGTGAGATCACCCAAAATCTGCCCTCCACCCTGTGTTCGCAAAAGTGCCAAAAAGCCATAGGCCTGAATGATAGCAAGCGGCACTGAGATGAATCGAGTCCACTGTGAAAATCGAAGTCGACCGGCCTCACCTTCTTCCTGATATGTCGCTTTCAACTTTGGGAAAATCATCGTCAATAGCTGCATGATAATTGAAGCAGTGATGTAGGGACCGACACCAAGCATTACAATCGAGAGATTTGAGAGACCACCACCCGAGAAAATATTCAAGAGTCCGAAGAATTCGTTTCCACTCTGAGCCAAGAACGACTCAAGGGCGAGCGCATTCACACCAGGGATTGGAATTGTGGCGAGGGCTCGGAAAGCCACAAGACCGAGAAGAATAAACAAAATCTTCTTGAGAATTGCCGGACTCGTGAAGACCATCTGAAGTTTTTTGGATAAATTTGTCATAAAAGTATGTGCTATACAGAATACTTCAAAAAACAAGTATTTTCAATGCCAAATGAGTTCCTTCATCACGTAAGCCATTGCACAATAAAAACACCCCTCCAGGGGTGTTTTTATTGTTTTTATGTAGAAACGGGGCTTATTTGATAGTTCCTCCTACCTTAGTGACGGTTTCCCGTGCACCAGCAGTGAAAGCAACTCCTTCAAAAACAAGCTTCTTATCGAGTTCCCCACCGATGATTTTCACCTTTGGGAATTTATCACCCTTGTTAGTGATAACACTCTGCGCAACGAGTGACTGTGGAGATACCACATCACCGTCCTTGAACACTGCACTGAGTGTTGTGAGAGTAACTGCTACTGGCTTGTCGAATACTGGCAAGTTACTGTTGATACCTCGACCTCGGAGCTTTGGAACTCGTCGAATCTGGTCTCGAATCTCTGGGCGGATCTTGTGTCCAGCACGAGCCTTCTGGCCTTTCGTACCACGTCCACTTGTCTTTCCACGCTTTCCTCCTCGTCCGACAAGGACTGTCTTCTTTCGAGGTGTTACTGGTTTTAGTTCGTTGATTTGCATGAAAGTAGTATTATGCTGTTTTCTTAAATTCTCGAACTGGTGAGAGACGTGAGAGAGCCTTGATCGCTACTCGAGCGTTATTGAGCTTATTCTTTGTCGGAGAAAGGAGCTTTGCACCAACATCTTTTACACCCGCGAGCTCAAGTACAGTTCGCACAGAACTTCCGGCGATGAGACCACGTCCTGGAGCCGGCATAATGATTACTCGTGATGAAGAATACTTTGCACTCACATCGTGAGGAATTGAGTTATTCTTTGTCATCTGAACTCGAACAGCGTTCTTCTTAGCATTTCGATATGCCTTGTCGATAGCGAGAGTCGTATCGACAGCTTTTCCAAGACCAATTCCCACCATTCCCTTTCGGTTTCCCGCTACGAGAGTGACTGAGAACGAAAGCTTTCGACCACCAGATGTCACACGAGTTACGCGTCGAATCTCGAGGATCTTCTGATCGTACTCAGGCTTGATTCGTGCCTCACGATTCATCGGACGTCGTCCACCACCTGGACCACCTCGTCGAAAATCTTTTCGTGGACCACGACCAGCAAAGCCCTGAGCAGCTGGAGCAGCAGTTTTGTCTGCCGATACCGGTGCTGTTGCTTCGACTGGAGTAGCTACTGTTGTTTTTGTTGTATCTTCCATGGTGTTACTAATTAAAATTCTAGACCAGCACTTCGAGCTGACTCAGCAAGAGCTTTTATCTTTCCAGTAAAGAGAAATCCTCCTCGGTCGAATACTACTTTCGTAATACCAGCTTTCTTTGCTTTTTGAGCAATATCAGCTCCGACTTTTACTGCTGCATCCTTGAGAGGAAGTTCGAGTTCGAGTGAAGAAGATGCACACAAAGTCTTTGATGTTGCATCGTTGATGATCTGGGCGTAGAGGTATCGATTTGATCGAAATACTGCAAGACGTGGACGCTCGAGCGTTCCTTTTACCTTCGCTCGGATTCGTGCATGTCGTCGTACTACTTGTTGTCGTTTTGATACGTTCATATATGTGTACTATTATGCAGCTTTCTTACCCTGCTTACGTCTGATAACTTCACCTTCATATCGAACACCCTTACCCTTATATGGTTCTGGCTTTTTGAGTGAGCGGATATATGAAGCGAACTGACCGACAGCATCCTTGTTCATTCCTGAGATAAGGAGACCCGTCTTGTCATTACCAGCGGTGATACCAGCTGGAATTGGGAGCTTGATCGGATGAGAAAAACCGAGAGCAAGAACTACTTCATTACCTTTTATTTCAGCTTTGAAGCCGATTCCTTCGATAATAAGTCTCTTCTCAAAGGCTTTATTTACTCCAGCGATCATGTTCTTGAGGTGAGCAACAGTTGTACCAACATGGGCTGAGATAGCACCACTCTTTGCAGATGCCGCCACCTGAGCCTTACCGTCAGTTACAGTCACATCAACTCCAGCAACGATCGGTCGTGAGAGAGTTCCAAGTGGACCCTTTACAGTGAGCACGCCCTGCGCGAGAGTAATCTCGGTGTTGGCTGGAAGTACTATTGGTTTTTTTGCAATTCGTGACATAGAAGTTGTATTACCAAATCTTAAAGAGAAGCTCTCCACCGACGTTGGCTTTCTTGGCAGCTTCACCTGTCATAATGCCCTGTGGAGTTGAAAGAATGACTCGACCATATCCATTCTTGTACGGACGCTGATTACTTGATTTACTATACACTCGCTTTGAAGGCTTCGAAATTCGAAACACTTCATGAATTCGAGGATGCTTTCCTGTATAGAGAAGCTCGACCTCGAGTGTTCGTGAGGTATCATGCTTTTTTACTGCCCCAACAAATCCTTCTGCTTTGAGCACGTTACAAATAGCGTGCTTCAAACTAGAAGCTGGAATTGTTACGGCAGACTTACCCGCATTGTTGGCGTTTTTTAATCTGATGATGAGATCAGAGATAGTATCTGTCGCTGGTTTCATTGACCGGTTAATTACCACGAAGACTTTTTAATACCTGGAATGAGACCGTCATTCGCAGCTTCACGGAAGCAAATACGGCAGAGTCCGAAGTCTCGCATATATCCATTTTTTCGTCCGCATCGAAAACATCGTCGTACGATACGAGATGAAAATTTAGGTTTTTTTTGTGAGCGGGCTACTACCGAAGTTTTTGCCATACGTGGAATTAAGAAGTTTGTGTTGAAATAAAAAAGCTTTCTGTAAAGCTTTAGGCACTCACTCTAGCAAGGTTTTATATGAAAGTCAACGAATTGAGGCCTCGTTTGCTGTCGTATTCTGACACTAAAATGAAAAAAGCGCCCTCAGGCGCATTTTTCGAGTGTATTTAGGCTTTCTTAAATGGGAAGCCGAGATACTTGAGGAAACTAATAGTGAGCTTTTTATCCTTTGAGGTTGTGACGATTGTGATTCCAAGTCCGAAAACATCTTTCAAATCTTCATCAGCACATTCTGGGAAGATAGTGTTTTCTCGAACACCGATAGAATAGTTCCCCATCGCATCAACTGCATCTGGAGTAATACCACGGAAGTCTTTAGTACGAGGAAATGCAACGTGAACAAGCTTCTCAAGGAAATCAAACATTCGCTCTCCTCGAAGAGTTACCTGGTAACCCACGAGATCATTCTCACGAAGCTTGAATCCAGCGATAGACTTCTTTGCAAGCTTAGCTGAAGGCTTCTGACCAGTGATTCGTGCGAGTCGCTCCGCAACGATCTGGTTTCGCTTCTTGTCCTTAAATGAACCTGTACCTGAAGTGACAATCACTTTCGTGATCTTTGGCGCCTGCATTACGTTTGTCAACGCATGCTCTTTCGAGAGAGTGGTGAAGGCTGATTTAACTTTTTCTTTAATGGTTGTCATGGTTGTATGGTTATACAAAACTATTTCGCGAGTTTTACGTTTGAAACGTGGATAGGGAAATTTTTCTCAACTACCTGTCCTTTACCATTCTGTCGTCGTGCTTTCTCATGACGCTTGAATGTTCGAACACCAGCAACGAGCACCTGTTCAAGTGCAGGAAAGACTTTGAGAACCTCTCCTTTCTTTCCTTTATCTTTACCAGTCAATACGATTACATTGTCTCCTTTTTTGATCATGATAGTAGATTACACAATTTCTGGTGCTTTAGAAGCGATAGCCTGGAAACCTTTTTCCATAAGCTCACGTGGCATTGGTCCAAAGAATCGAGCACCAACTGGCTCCTTCTTTCCTTTCTGTAAAAGCACTACTGCGTTTTCATCGAAGCGGATATATGAACCGTCCTTTCGTCGGAATGAACGTACCTGTCGTACAACCACAGCATGATAAACATCCTTCTTCTTCACTGCTTTTCGTGGTTCTGCTTTTTGTACTGACAATACCACCACTTCTCCGAGCTGAGCGTAGCGTTTCTTTGAACTGCCGAGCACTTTAAACACTCGACCGATCTTGGCACCTGAGTTATCTGCGATTTTTACAATACTGCGTAGTTGAAGCATGGTGGTAAGGTTATTTTACGAGAGAGTATCGCTTATCTTTAGAAACTGGAGCGCAAGGGAAAATTTCTACCTTGTCACCCACTTTTGCAGTATTACCCGCATCGTGCGCTTTGTACTTCTTTGAGATTGTATAGTACTTATTATACTTTTCGTGCTTAACGAAACGGTTTACTTTTACAACTACCGTGTCTTTCATTGAAGTAGAAACAACCTCACCCTTGAGGGAGTGTCCTGACTTTTTGATTGTGTTTGTTTTTGTTGACATCGTCGTTGTATTAGATTACTTCTTTGAAGAAAGAATTGTACTGAGGCGTGCAATGTCTTTTCGAAGAGTCTTTCCTTCCCAGACATTTTTCACCTTACCACCAATTTTATTCCACGCAAACTCTCGAAGAGCTGCTTTCTTTTCTGTGATGAGGGCGGTGAGTTCCTGTGGAGTTTTGTTTATAAAATCTTTCATGGTAGTTGTACTTATATTTTCAAGTCTCGAGTAACGAAAACAGTAGTTGTTGGAAGTTTTGTACCTGCCTTTCGGAGAGCTTCACGAGCGACTGCTTCAGTGACACCATCAACCTCGAACAAAATTCGTCCAGGCTTGATTGGAGTACAGTATCCTTGGAGGTCACCCTTTCCACGACCAAGCTTTACCTCGGGTGGTTTTGCAGTATAGGGCATATCAGGGAAGATTCGGATCCAGATCTTGCCGTTCTTACCTACCTCACGACTAATCACCTTTCGTGCAGCTTCGATTTGATTCGACTCAACACGGGCATAGTCAGTAGCCTTGAGGCCAAATGCTCCGAATGAGAGATAGTGTCCACGTGTTTCGAGCCCAAGCTTCTTTGGGTTCTTTCGCATCGTGTGCCACTTTCGGTACTTTACTTTTTTTGGAATAAATACTGACATACTCGTTTAATTAATTATTTCGCTTGTGTGCGAGCTTTTGTATCTTTTTCAAAAACTTCACCCTTATAGATCCACACCTTGATACCGATATCACCGTAGGTCATATGTGCCTTCTCTCGAGCGAAGTCAACATCTGCTCGAAGTGTCTGAAGTGGAATTCGACCCTTCTTGTGCTCCTCGATACGTGCCATTTCTGCACCACCAAGACGACCACCAAGGTAAATACGAATTCCTTTCACATCTCGGTTTGCTGAAACCTTCTCGATCATCTGCTTTGCCACACGTCGATATGGGAGACGCTTTTCAAGACCTTCTGCAACCATCTGAGCAACGATTGCGGCTGAAGATTCTGGAGATCGAATCTCTTCTACATCAACTTTGAGCTCCTGATGCTTAGCGAGTTTGTGCTTTGCAATGAAACTCAAGATATCCTTTCGAAGCTTGTCTGCCCCCTCTCCTGAGCGACCGATCACCACTCCAGGACGTGAAGTCTTCACAATGATTCGAAGAGTCTTTTCACTTCGCTCGATTTCAAGCGCACCGACGTACTGACCTCGGAATTTCTTTGCAAGAAACTCTCGGAGCATAATGTCACTCTTCAAAAATTCTCGAAACTTAGCATCTGAGATACCAAACCATCGTGATTTCCAATCGCGATGAACTCCGAGTCTATGAGCGTATGGGTGTACTACGTGTGACATAAAATTATGACTTCTTAGTATTAGCTTTCTTTGTCTTCGCAAGCGCTACTTGTCGAGGAGCAACCTCAACAAATACATGTGAAGTTCGTTTCTTGATGCCGTAGGCAGTACCTCGCGCTCGAGGCATGATTCGTTTCATCACAAATCCTGCATCAACACGAAAATCCTTAATAAAAAGGTTTTCAATAGATACCCCTGCGTTTGCAACCGCTGAAGCGAGGAGTTTCAAGAGAACTGGAGCTGCTCGCTTATCAGTAAACTTGAGTATTTCTTGCGCTCGTGCGACAGACTTTCCTTTTACGAGAGTAGCGACAAGGCGTACTTTTCGTGGTGACTGACGATAATTTTTAAGAGTTGCGGTTGCCATGGTGAGAGATTATTTTCCAGCTGGTGCTGCTTTAGCGGTCTGAGCTGCTGCGATTTCTGCCTCCTTCTTCTTGGCATCGAGCTCTCGCTGCATCTTACCTCCATGACGTGTGAACTTACGAGTGAGGGCGAATTCACCGAGTTTGTGGCCAACCATATCTTCTGCGACCAATACTTCGATGAAATCTTTGCCGTTGTGTACACCAAACTTGAACCCGATCATTTCAGGAGCAATCACACATGAGCGTGACCACGTCTTAATAACACCGGTTTCAATCGGTTTTTTACCTTCAACTTTCTTTAGAACTCGTGGGTCAACGTATGGACCTTTTGTTAGAGACCGTGACATGGAATAAAATAAATAAGCTCAAATGAGCCGTACGGGATATCCTAGCATATTTTAAGACAGTGTCAACGACTCACCCCTAGCGGAAGGGGTGAAGATATTGCACGGATTCAAAACCCCCACCAACAGTCTTCAGGTCACCCTCTGAAAGTTCAACTGTTTCTAAGTTTTGTCAATATTTAGTCCAGCAGCACGGCGATGTCTTACCCCACCACCACAAAAAAACCGCCCGAGGCGGTTTTTTTCGTTTTTATGACTGAGAAGCGATTTCTCGAGTCTTGCCCACTTTTCGTCGAGAGACGATAGAAGTGTTTGAGTATTTCTTCGGAGTTCGTGTCTTTTGACCCTTTCCTGAAGGTTTACCCCACATAGTCTTTGCTCGTCGGAGACCTCGACCTTGTCGCTGTTCACCACCACCATATGGGTGATCCACAGGGTTCATAACTGAACCTCGAACCGTCGGACGGATACCCATCCATCGACTTCGTCCTGCTTTACCAATGACCACCAAGTGGTTCTCATCGTTTGATACCTGACCAATCGTTGCGAAACATTCTGAGTGAACTTTTCGAACTTCGGTTGAAGGCATCTTGATCTGAGTATACCCAGCATCGTGAGCGATCACCTGCGCAAATGAGCCAGCACTTCGAACCATCTTTGCACCACCATTTGGCTTAACCTCGATATTGTAGACGAAAGCACCGACAGGGATTTTCTTGAGTGGAAGAGCGTTTCCGACTTCTACCGGAGCCTCAGCACTGACAGTGAGCTTTGCACCAACAGTCACTCCTTTTGGAAGAAGCGTATATCGCTTCTCACCATCTCGGTATGAGATAAGACCAATGAACCCTGTTCGGTTTGGATCGTACTCAACTGTTTCTACTGTTGCCTCGATGTTTCGCTTGTTGTATGAAAAATCAACATCTCGGAACAATTTCTTATGTCCAGTACCCTTGTGTCGAACGGTGATACGACCGAAAGCGTTTCGTCCCACATCTCGCTTACGACCGTAGGTAAGAGGCTTGTATGGCTCTTGTGTTGTGATGAACTTTTTGAAGTCAATCACTGACATCTGTCGTCGGCCGTTTGAAGTTGGTTTAAATGTTTTCATGTTCGTATCGTTAGATGAAGTTTATGGTTGCACCTTTTGTGAGAGTAACCATAGCCTTCTTACCGCGAATGATGAAGTCTGGTCGACCTTTTACTGTCGTTGGCTTATCACTCTGATTTGAGATCGCTACTTTGACCACCTCGACACCGTAGAGCTTACGAACTGCCTGTGCGACTGAATGCTTGTTTGCACGAGCCGCTACATCAAAGGTGTATACCCCAGCTCCAGAAGCAATTCCAGCCTTCTCAGTAACGTGTGGACGAAGGATAATTGTTGTATCTACCCCAGTACCCTTTACTGCTGCGCCAGCTGAAGTGACACGAGTTGCCTTTGTAGACTTCGTAGTCTTTTTTGCAACTTTCTTCTCTGTTTTATTCTTTCCAATTCCAAATAATGCCATGGTAGTTTAATTAATTTTAGAAGAAAGCGCCTTAAGACTGACCTCTGGGTTTGTAATGATTACAAACTTTTTGTTCAAGAGATCAACAATATTCATGTTTCGAGCCTCGTCTACGATGAGATTACTGAAGTTAGCAAAACTCTTGAAGGTGTTTGCGTCTCGAGTATCGAGTGCAAGGTATGCCGCGTTCTTTCGCTTAAGAGAGAGTTTTTCAAAACCCTTGATCGTCGAAAGCTGAGCAAGGACTGCCTTAGCCTCTTTTGTCTTTGGCTCTTTGAATGAGAGCGAGTTAACAAAGAGTACTTCACCGTCAGCAAGCTTCTTTGAAAGAACAGTAAAGAGCGCCTTCGCCTTAACCTTCTTGTTTACTTTTCGATCGAAATTCTTTTCGTTTCGTGGACCGTGTGCAACACCACCACCTACCCAGATCGGAGATCGTCGTGAACCGTGACGTGCCTGACCAGTACCCTTTTGCTTCCATGGCTTTCGTCCACCTCCACGTACCTCACCTCGAGTCTTTGTGTGAGCGACCGGTGTTCGTCGAGCAGTGAGAATTGTTGTGACTACCTGGTGAACAAGGTCTCGATTGAATTTAAGACCCCACACTTTTGGATCGAGTGCGATTGTTCCTGCTTCCTTGCCGCGTATATCGTAAATTTGTGCGTTCATATATGTATATTTATGCGATTACTTCGAGCAAGCTTCCTTTTACTCCTGGAAGAGCACCTTTAATAAGAAGGGTGTTTGTTGCTGGATTGACGTCGATAATAGTGAGATTCTTCACTGTTACTCGATCACCTCCCATACGTCCCGCCATTCGCATACCTTTTGGAACACGAGTACGTAGACCACCACCGATAGATCCCACTTCTCGCTCAGAGTGTTTCTGACCGTGAGTTCGAGAACCTCCCGCAAAGCCGTGACGCTTTACCGCACCTTGGAAACCCTTTCCTCGTGAAGTACCAGAGACCGTGACTTTGTCACCTTTAGCAAAAACTCCTGCATCAAGCTTGTCACCCACTTTTACAGTAGCGACTAGTTCTGATGTAGCTGGAATCTCACGAAAGAATCGAAAGTTTCCGAGATTTTTTGCATGTCCTTGTACTGACTTTGAAACACGAGCTTGTTTAGTCTCGCCGAAAGCGACCTGGATCGCATCGTATCCGTCTTTTGATTTTGTCTTGATTTGTGTAACTACCACAGGACCGGCAAGTACTGATGTCACCGGAGAGACAGCTCCTCGGTCATCGAATACCTGCAACATGTCCTGCTTGAGTGCGAGCAGGAATTTCATAGATGTTTAGTTTAATATTCACAATAGCGGACCAACCCCGAAAGACTATTTAACCTCAATATTTACTCCTGAAGGGAGTGAGAGGTTTCGAAGCGCTTCGATTATCTTTGCGTTTGGATTAATAATGTCGATAACTCGTTTATGAGTTCGTCGCTCGAATTGTTCTCGCGCATTCTTGTAGACGAATGACGAACGATTGACGGTATATTTTCGAATTTCAGTTGGCAAAGGCACTGGACCGACTACTTTCGCGTCGAAACGGAGAGCAGTATCCATGATTTGCTTTACTGAACTATCCAAGAGCTTGTGCTCATAGGCACGAACTCGAATACGCATCTTTGGAAGAGCATCAGTTGCTTCTTTCTTTTTTACAGTTGTCTTTGGTGCAGTCATATTGTTTGTGTGCAATGTACGCATGAACTTGAGACTTCGTAAGAAGTCACACACATTTGCGTGCGGTTCATACTACATTTTTAAAGCACATTGTCAACTTTAGGCAACGATCTTTGTTACGACACCAGCACCTACAGTCTTACCTCCTTCTCGGATAGCAAATCGCTGTTTGTCTTCAATAGCAATCGGAGCAACAAGCTTTACTTTGAACGTAACTGTATCTCCAGGCATAACCATCTCTACTCCGGCAGCAAGAGTTACTTCACCAGTAACGTCTGTTGTTCGTACGTAGAACTGTGGCTTATATCCAGTGAAGAATGGTGTATGACGACCTCCTTCTTCCTTCTTCAAGATATAGACTTCTGCCTCGAATTCTGTATGTGGCTTTACTGTACCAGTCTTTGCAAGAACCTGACCTCGAGTAACATCTTCCTTCGCTGTACCTCGGAGAAGTACGCCGGCGTTGTCACCTGCCTGACCCTGTTCGAGCTGCTTGTTGAACATTTCAACACCAGTAACGGTTGTTGTCTTTGTATCACCAAGACCGACGATCTCTACAGTCTCACCTACCTTTACCACACCTCGCTCAATACGACCTGTTACCACTGTACCTCGACCTTCAATAGAGAAGATATCCTCAATTGCCATAAGGAATGGCTTGTCTGTCTCACGAGTAGGAAGAGGAATGTACTCATCAAGAGCCTTCATAAGGTCTTTGATCTTCTGTGACCACTGATCAGTGTTGTCAGCTGCCTCAAGAGCCTTTACTGCTGCACCTCGAATAACTGGTGTATTTGCGCCGTCGTATCCGTTCTTTGTCAAAAGATCTCGAACTTCTTCTTCAACGAGAGCAAGCATGTCCTGATCTGGAACGAGGTCACACTTGTTGAGGAACACTACGATCTTTGGCACACCAACCTGTCGAGCGAGGAGAATATGCTCACGAGTCTGTGGCATCACACCGTCTGTAGCAGAAACCACGAGAATAGCACCGTCCATCTGTGCGGCACCAGTAATCATGTTCTTTACGTAGTCAGCGTGTCCAGGACAGTCAATGTGAGCGTAGTGTCGAGCATCTGACTCGTATTCTACGTGCGCTACTGCGATAGTAACGATCTTTGAAGCATCTCGAACAGTACCTCCCTTTGCAATATCTGCATAGGCTTTAAGCTGTGCGAGTCCATCTCGGGCCTGAACGGCGAGGATAGATGTTGTAAGAGTTGTCTTACCGTGGTCAACGTGACCAATGGTACCTACGTTTACGTGAGGCTTTTTTCGATCAAATGAAGCCATATTGTTATTATTATTTAGTTTCTAATTTCGATAGGTGTATTTAGGCGCGAGAACAAATTCTGCCAAATACACACATCGAATTTTCAATGGGCTGAGTTCCAGTCAAGCGGTACAGTGAATGTACATTGATGTCTTTCGCCAACATCGAAACGCGAAAAACGCGTACTCCAAATACTAGCGCGAGCAAGGGACGAAGTCAAACAAAACTCTGTACAACGGGCTAAAGCTGCTCTCGATAGGGATCAAGACGAGGGGTGGTTGATGCTTTCACCTCTACCTTCACTGCTGTCGGTACTACAGGAGCCTGAGGTGGGGTCGGTGGTACTGGTTTTGGAACTGGAGGAATCTGTTGTTGTGACTGCACTGGCACAGGAGTTACCGGGCTTTTGCCCTGCACCGGAGGAAGCGGTGGCTTTGGCGGAACAGGTATGGTAGTTGCCTGTGTGGGGCTGGCGGTCGGTGGTGCAAATTGCGAATGTACGGCTTTAATCGCGCTGAATGCCCGAGGAGTCACTGATGTGACGAGGGGCTGTATCGTAGTTGTAGATGAAGTGATTGGTGCTGGGACTGGTGCATTGACCGGAGCTGGTACAGTGACGACCGGTTTTACTGGCTCTTTCTTCTCTTCTCGTTCAATAGCACGTACTACCTGCGGGATAATATGTTCTTTAATGTACGCAGCGATAGCCACCGCCTCAGTATGAGCCACTTCAACTTGTGACTCTACACTCTCTTCGAGATCAGCGAGAGTCGTCGCTCCAAAGACAAGCAGAAAGACTTCTGTCTCGAGGTATCCGTACTGCTCTTCGGTGAGATCATAGGTAGTTGCAATATGTTCAAGTTCACGCGCAAAATCAACAGAAAGCACCGCCCGCTGCATCAGTGGCGGAAGTGCATCAAATAGTTCTTTTAATGTGTCGCGCTCGGTGTCCATAGATTATTTTTTATCTTTACCATCTTCTCTTTTACCTTCATCTTTCTTCTCATCCTTCTTCTCCTCTTTCTTTTCACCAGACTTCTTATCTTTTCGCTCTTGTGCCTTCATTTTGAACTTTGACTCTTTCCGAGCTTCTGTCACCGCCTTCTCACGATTCTTCGCACTCACCCCACCAGTCGCAAGCGCCTGCACAGTACCCATTTTCTTTTCAAATGAACTGAGGGCGGCTTCGTATTCTTGTGCCATCACTCCTCCCCCCGCAGTTGCCACTTTTCGAAGACCACCGGTCGCCACCTGAGCTGCCACTTCGAGCACGCCCGTCTCATAATACTGCCCGGTCTGCTCGACTCGATCAGCGGCTCGTATTGCTTCCAGAGTTTTCTGTTCTTGCTCTCGTATCTTTGTTGCGTTTGCGTTTCGCTTTTCAGTAAGCGCCTTGAGCTCTTCCCTAAGCTCTTTCATTGCAGCACCATTGTAAGATCCTTCGTCTGCCACACCAGCCGCTTCAGCCTCATCAAGTAATCTAGTGGCAACCTCAATCTCCTTTTGTGTGTTTTCCAATTCAAGCTTCTCTTTTGCGGCCACTTTATCTTTAAGTGCTTCAAACTGCTTATCGACAGCCTGTCTCTTTGAGTATGCTAGCACTTTGTCTCGTGCCGCATCACCATTTTTGTCATTTTCTTTCGCCACATCGTCCCAGCGCTTAGGGTTCTTAAGGGCTACTGCCACCCCTCTGAGAATATTTTCATCTACTGGTTTTCCATTCTTCTTATCTTCTAAGTACCCTGTAAGTGTACGATACTCGTCCTCAAATTCATCAAACATACCCGGATTATCTCTAATCTGCGCTGCTAGACTTTCAAGATTTGCATCAGTTTCTTTTGCAAACGCCTCCTGATCAAGGTTTGAGTACTTGCCTCGATACGCTTTAGCATTTTTGGCATGATTGTTTTGGTCTTTAAGTTTCTTGACGGCCTTCAGTTCCTCTGAACCTTCTTTCAAATCCCCTTCTCGAGCGAGGAAATCTTGTAGAAGCATATCTTCATACTTGAGGTCGCGAAGGGTTTCGAATTGCGGATCAGTCATCGATTTCGCCGCTTCTTGTGCCGCCTTCTTTGATTCTTCCTTAAACTTTTCCTGCGCCCCAAGGTATCCTTGATACTTGTCTTTGGTCTCAAGGCCAAGTGAAGCTTCTTTTATATCAAAACCAGCCGATTCTTTGGCAAGCGACTTATAGTTGTCGCTGTTTCGCAAATCAAAACTCGACTTACGCGCTTTGTCTCCCGCCCCATAAAGCACATTACCGAGTGCTCGACCGGCGAAATTCTTGCTATTTTTTAGATTTTGCACCCCTTGCCCTAACTTACCTGAATTCGGATCAGCAAGCTTGTTTCCTAAAGCTCCAACAGTACCCCGAGCAACGGCCGCCGCTCCACCAGTTGCCACACCGAGTGCCACTGATGTCGCAAGTGAGATCGCCTTCTTTGCGGCGCCCTCGATCAAGTCATTAGCAACACCAGCATAGGTCTTTGACTCATCGACAAGCTTCTTCATCAACATCAGCACAATAAAGTAGCGCAGAATCTGCACAAAACTTCCCGTACCTCCTGAAAGAGCACCCGTTGAGAAAAGCTCTGAACCGAGAATTTGTGTCACCACAAAGAGCATCAAGAAAAAGACCACAGGCCAGGTCGCCTGACTCAAAAGCATGTCTTTAAATTCATCAAAGTTTTTTGAAACCTTCTCTACTCCTTTGAGGCTAAAGATATTTCCGCCGAACATCAACGGCACATAGAGCGGTGAAGTCATCAGAGCGATGAAGACAAATGGAATTCGAGCAATAAAGAGAAAGGCGATATAGAGAAACATAGCCGTACCAGAAACCAAGACAATTGTCTTCAAAATTGTCTGCAAGACAAGCATCGGAATCTGGTAGAGATTCTCGACCCCACCTGACGTCGTTGAAGCATCGATACGACTCTGAAAATAATCCTTGTAACTTGCCGGATTCCAAAACTCAGGCACGCCAAGTCGCCACATGAAAAAGCCTGAGATACTTGGCACCTGACCACTCTGTGCGAGCGAGCTTCCGGCATTGTTCTTAAGTGTAGTCTCAATCGTATTCTGCACGCCACGCTTAAACCAGAGAGCGGTAATATGCCCTGCATCGAGAATCATCTTGGCAAAAAAGAGGCTGAAGTTAACTGAAACCGCGAAAATAATAACAGTTAGGATATAGCGCTTGTCCCCTTTTCCAAACATCACCATGATACCGTTATAGATAAAGAGGAAAACGACAAATAGATTCAAGAGATCTCGCATCACATTCCAGACCGTCACGATGGCCTGATTGTCATTGACACCGTCGCTTGTGAAATAGAAATCTGTACGAATTGAAGTCTCAAAAGCAAGATCCATAATGAGACCACTCATACGAAAGATGGCTGCCCCCACTGGAAGGGCGACCGTCTCATACACACCAAGTCCCAAACTCACCAAACAGGTTGCAAAGGAATTCTGAACACAATCCCAAATGCTTTTTGTCTGATTTGAATTTTGATTTGGCTTTGTATCTGTCCCCGCTGGCGCCGGCGTTGGTGAAGATTGACTCGGAGCCGGTGTAGCTGAATTAGCTGGAGCAGGCTGTGCTGGAGTGCTCGCATTTGGTGATTGGGCCCAAATAGTGAACGGCACCATGAAGATACAGAGAAAAAGAGCAGCACATACTTGCTTAAGAAAAGATACCCTTCGCAATGATGCGCAGAGATTCATACCGCTTTAGTATAGCGCGAGAAAAAGAAGTTTTTCACTTACTGTAGAAAACTTTTATGGGGTCGGCTGGAGATTGATTGGATTCGCCTCAGTTCCCTGTATTTGGGCGCCAGGAATCGAGTTGAAAGTTTGCCCGGTGTTTGTCGGACGAGTCGAGGTTGCATAGCCATAGACCTCAACTTCAGCAAGCTGGAGATATCGATTACCTTGATCAACACGCTCAATACGCAAATACTGACCAGCCTGATTGACCGAGATCGTTAGTGGAACCGGAGTATCTTCAGCTACAGTGACTCGACCAGTACGAGACACTACCTGAAGGGCGCCACTAGCATCTTTGTTGTAGAGAACAACCTCGATCACACCCAAGGTATTGACCGCACTATCGTTTGTACGTCGCCAGACCTTCACCTCTTCTACAAAATATGGCCCAGTCGCACTAAGTTCCACTTCCCACCATGGAAGCGTACTTGCACCGGCGATCGCTACTTGATTGTAGCCACTAAATGATCCATCCGTGTTTCCATTGACCGCAAAGTTTGCTGTTGATGCGCCATATGTTGAAGACTGTCGTGCTGGCTGTCGTAGGGAGAGATTTTGGCGATTAACGGCATTACCAAAGGCCGCTGAAGTATTTTCTGATCGATTTTCAAGAGCAGTCTGAGCATTGTCTCGCACCGCCAAGAGCTGAGCGGTAGTCGTATCAACATCGGCAAGCTGAGACCCACGACTACGCGACCCACTACCGAGCAAGCTACCACCGGCTTTGAAGATTTGCGTAACGACTTGATTCATGAGGGCCCCCACGATTTCGTTGATATCATCGGCGAGGCCAATCTGATTGGCATCAGCTGCCAGACGAGAGTTGAGCTGACCCACAATCACTGAGCCCGGTGTTTCAATACCTCCATATTCTGCACACTTTGGCCGAACACTGGCCGGCGTAACTGCCCCACTAGCTGTTATCCCACCCGAAGTCGTTGTTACTGCACCAGTGACCGGACTCCCCCCACCCTGAGTTTCATATCGCTTGCACTTTCGCCAACTCAAAAAACCAGAACCAAAATTGAGTTCAGCAGTGAGTGATGCCCGTCGTCCCGAGATTCGAGCGTCGAGTTCGCCATTGGCAAGCGCATAGGCACCAGTAGGGTTATTGGCAGGATTACCTGAGATAGCGATGAACTGATCCCAGTTTTGAACATCCTGGGTGAAATTATCGACATTTCGAATAATATCAGAGATGGTACAGCGAGAATTACGCCTGAACGATCTACGCCTATTAAAATTGATCCCCAAGCGTATTTGAAGTTGAAATGGTTGACACAAAAACCCCAGCTCCGAACCAAAGAGAAATTCACCAATCTCTTCATCAGCAATATTCACAAAGAAACCAGCCGGATCTTCAACGAATGAAGGACTTCCTTCGAAACCATTCTCAATCCAGTCAACTATACTTTGTGTGAGACGCTTCAAAATTCCACCCACAATATTGAGGGCTACCTGCTTGAGGGCGGTATCTTTAACATACGTAACAAGATTGTTCCAGAGGTCAAAACTCGGTACGTTCCCCACCCCGGGTGCTTGTGCGGCAGTCGACTGTGGCAGTGTAAAAAAGCTCGCCTGGAAAATGACTGCAGCAATGAGGACCCATCCGGCTATATGACGTATGACAGGTGTAAGAATCACGACTCCAGTATACCTCATAGAAATATGACTATTTCTCTGAGCTGTTAATTTTGAGCACCTTGTAGAAGATATGCCCCAGGTTCACTCGCATTGAAGCGAATATCAAGAGTATTTGCCTTGCGCAAGAACATATTCAAGCCTTCTTTTATTTTCCCCACTCCTTCACCATAAATGCGCAGCAAGGAGAGCGCTTGTACTGGGTCTGAGTCAATGCCTCGAAACTGCCTTACAACCAGGAGCACTCGTTGCACCCCATTGATAAGAGCGAGATGCCCTTCGACCAGGCTAGGTGGCACTTCTGTTGTCAGTAATCCACTCAAAATAGACGCGTACGCCCTGATATGCACATCGAGCTCAGTAAGTGTCCGTGGAGTTTCATTTTTAAAATACTCTTCAACCACTGTAAGCTCTGGCCTGACATTACGCGGAGAGTTGCTTTGCAACACTGTACCAACTGCCTGGAAATACGCTCGCACGGCTTCGGATGAATCAGAAGTACCTGTTCTGATATTTACTTGAGAGAATTCATTGAGTGTAATCGGCGCAGAGTAGGCGCCACTCATTAACTCTTCGACAAGTTTGACTCGCGCATCTTCGTCGAGCACCTCACCTTGTTTTCGCGCCTCAAGCACTCGAGCAAAAAACTCACGAGAAAACTGGTCCGTAGCGGTCAGTTCGTCAAATGATTTTGTATTTGTTGCTTTTCGTCGCAACTCTTCGATAGTGTCCGCGATCGCGAGGCGTGAATTACTATCATATGGAGCACTTCGAGATGGGTCGCGCTCAAGCTTCACCTCATCACCATCAGTAGTACCATCACCGTCAGTGTCTTTTTTTAGAGGATCACTTTTCCAGAGAACTTCTTCCCAGTCTTTCAGACCATCACCGTCAGTATCAAGATCGAGATTTGAATACGCTGAAGTGGTAGTCGCCTGTATTCCTCGCGCACCGACTGAACGAGAAAAATCAAAACGGGTTGCAACCGCGAATGCGAGAAGAGATATTGAGACTACTAGAGCTACAGTGGTATTTCGACTCATAGGACTATCATATCATCAGGGCTGTGTGATTCCATACGAATACAAAAAAGTGAGTATAGAACTGAGCGGGGCAGCCGTACTGGTCACGGCATAGGCCTGAGCAGTGAGCGCTTCATTTGATATTTTTCTATCCTGAGCTTCTTTGGAGAGCGTATGGTATGCACCGCCGAGTGTTCGGTAAATTGAGACGAGTTTTTTCTGACTCACCTCAAGTGTCCGTGGTGCTTTGACCGCCGCAAGCTTTGTTGCCAGCGCCTCATAGCGAGTCCCCGCAAGACTAAAAAACTTTGCCGCTTCGATGAGATTGGAATCCTTGAAAGCCATGAAAGCTCGCTCTTCGTCGGCCACCACTACATATTCTGAAGTGAGGGCGAAAAACTGTGCTCCGTAGTCTCGAAGTTCTGGTGGCGCGTCTTGGCTACTTGAAGCTGTATACACAAAACCACGAGGCAAACTTGAACGTACTCGAGTAAGCTCTGTTTGTGTATTAATACTCTCTGATTCTGAACTAGGTATTTTTGACTGACTTCCCTCAAGCCAGCTACGGGTGGCGGTTAGTGAACCCGCAGAAGGGATTTCCTGTACAGAGGTAGCGACTCGCACTGAAGGTGTATTCACTATCTCTCGGGAAACTGCCAGTGACCGCTTTTCTCTACCTTGAATAAAAAGACTCATCATCACAATGACACAAAGTAAGACTCCGCTAATTACAAACAGTTTTTTCATTACTCTAATCATTGCATAGGCTATACTAGAGTCAATGAAAGCCCTACTCGCCTCACTTGTAGTTCTCACATCATTGGTCGGCTTTTTGGCTTCACGACCAGTAGAGGCTTTTGGTGTATGCGCTCCCGCAGGACTACCAACAGGAGGTATGATTACGTTTATGTACTATGCCTGTATGGTCCCGCCTGCGTATTGGATCATGCTTGGCCCACCATCAATCGGCTCATATATGTATATGCCTGGGACAAGTCAGCTCTGTACCGTCACCCCACCAAGCCATATCGGCCAGTATGTAGTTGGTGCGACGGGTGGATATCTTCCGTGTAACATTTACTGTGGTGTCAGTATCTGCACTATTGGTGGCGGTCCACTTTTTCTCGCTCTTGGCACAAGTATCTAACTCAGTGCTCGCGTGAGCGCCACCCACTCTTCAACCGAGAGAGTCTCTGGCCGTCGCATTCCGTCGATTGAGGTATTTACAAGCGCTCGTGAGGCCAGGTCAAAACCATACTTTTCTTTGAGCGTTGTCGCGATCTGCTTTCGCTTTGAAGCAAAACAAGTCTTTACTACTTCAAAAAATTTCTGCTCTGAAACAGCAGCCAGACGTGATCGTGTAATCTGTTTAATTACAATCACCGCTGAGTCTACTTCAGGTATCGGTACAAAATTGCCCCGAGAAACATTCATGATTTTATGCGGCGTGCCAAACAACTTTACCGAGATCGAGAGAAGGCTTTCCTTTCCATCGCGAGCCACGATTCGTTCCGCCACTTCTTTTTGTACCATACAGACCATACATGAAGGCGCGCGTTCTTCGGTGAGGAACTTCTCAATAATTGCCCCGGTAATGTAGTACGGAATATTTGCTATCACTTTATACTGACCAGCCGCTAGTCCAACATCTTGAGGGAAAAACTCGAGTACGTCAGCGTGCCGCAACACAAACCGACCCTCTGCGATAAAAGGAGCGAAGCGAGTCTCGAGTTCACTAATCAGTCGATCATCTTTCTCTACCGCAATCACCCGAGCACCCTTCTCAAGTAACACCTGAGTGAGCACACCTCGACCAGGACCGATTTCAAGTACCGTATCACCAGAGGTCACCTCACCAGCTACACACATATCTAAAAGCACCTTTTCATTTTTTAAAAAGTTTTGTCCGAGTGATTTTTTTGCAAACTCACTATCACGCATAGTAGTACTCTACGTGTTTGTGACAGAAAAAGAAAGGCTTGCCTACTAATCGAGGTAAATCATTCGCCCACCACCTGAAAGACGCTCTTCTTTGACAAGATACTCATCTGGGATATCAAAAATAAACTCGCTGGGCACATGTACGTCTCGAGAGCCAAATACCGTTCGTACCGAAGCATAGGAAAGATAGAGTTTCTCTCGAGCTCGAGTAAGTGCAACATAAAACAGACGTCGCTCTTCTTCCAGCCGATCTTCTGCCTGAGCCCCTTCTTCACCACGCTTCGCTGGAAAGAGACCATCTTCAAGGCCGATGATGAACACATATTTAAACTCCAAACCTTTCGAGGCATGGACAGTCATAAGTCGAGTTGCCCGCACCTCCTCTTTCATCTCGTCTTGATCTGAAGCAAGAGCACTGTCGGTAAGAAGTTTTTCTATTCCTTCTTCAAGAGTCAACGCATCGTACTTCAAGGCCAGCGACACCAGTTCCTCCATATTGGCCACACGCTCACGACCTTCATCCGTACCGTCGTCATAAAATGCTCGCAGGCCAGTATTTTCAATGACCCACTTCACCACCTCACTAGGCTTTTCACTCTGTATGCGCATTTGTATCTTTGAAAGGAGGGCGTAGAAATCTTCGATTTTTTTCTTCACCGCCCCGGTCAGCGCTTCCCGCCCTTCACTGAATAATTTTAAAACTGTTGTCTTTCCGATTCCGCGCGTAGGTGTGTTGATGATTCGTTTTACTTCGGCAAGCACCGTAGCATCCTGCGCCGCGGCTAGATACGCCAAAACATCACGCACCTCCTTACGCTCAAAGAACTTCGTACCGAGGAGCTCATATGACACCCCTGAATCGAGAAACGCCTCTTCAAGCACTCGAGACTGATGATTGGCGCGAAAGAGCACCGCGATCTCTCGTGGATCAACTCCACTGGCTACAAGCTCTTTGCACTTCGAGGCCACGAAACGGGCTTCGTCAGCTTCATCATAGGCATCATAGAGACTCACTTTCTCTCCAAGTCCTTTTGAGGTAAATAAATTCTTCTTTTTTCGCTTCTTGTTCTTTTTTATTATCTCATTGGCCACCGAGAGTATTGTCTGCGTTGATCGATAATTTTCTTCCAGCAGGACAACCGTTGCCTCTGGATAATCTTTTTCGAAGTTAAGGATATTACGGATGTCTGCTCCTCGCCATGAGTAAATATTCTGATCAGCATCACCCACTACACAGAGATTTCGATGCCCTTCAGAGAGGATACGGGCAATCTCATACTGAACTTTGTTTGTATCCTGATACTCATCGATGTGCACGTGCGACCATCGCGCCTGATACCGAGCTCGTACCTCTGAATTTTTCGATAAGAGAAGCGCCGTCTTCAGCAAGAGATCATCAAAATCAAGAGCTTTATCTTCGGCGAGCCTCTTCTCATACCTCGACCACACGTCCGCAATAATTCGACCCAAGTATTCACGGCCAGTCCGACCCTCAAACTCACCCAAAGTGACCATATTCCCTTTTTCGCGAGAGATAATACCAAGAATCTTTCCTGGATCGAACTGTTTAGGATCTAGACCCACCTCATCGAGGGCGCCTTTCACAATTCGCTTTGCCTCACTTTTATCTAAAATTGAAAAATGTCTTGGCAGTCCGAGCAGGGCGGCATTCTCTTTAAGAATAGTGACGCCGAGGGAGTGAAAGGTAGAGATAAATGGTCTCGATGTTGTTTCAAAACGGGTTGTCTCATCTTGCCCCAGGAGTAGTCCAACACGGTCTCGCATTTCTTTAGCCGCTTTATTGGTGAATGTTATGGCCAGAATCTGCTCTGGCCGTACACCCGCATGTATCAAGTGCAGTATCCGATACGTAACAGTCTTTGTCTTACCCGCCCCCGCCCCGGCGAGGATAAGAAGGGGTCCGAGGGATGTTTCAACTGCTTTTCGCTGCTCGGCATTAAGGTCACTGAGGTAATTCATTATCTGATTTTAACAGGAGTGGAGTAAATACAAAAATATTGTACCTGACAGGCGTGACATTTTAACACCATAATTAAAGTAAATGTCAATATATTTACATTACCCGGTAACTGCGTTAGGGTATACCCACAACTGAAACGTGAGACACTAATAAATGGCTTAACAAGGCCATTTAAATTCCAGAAAACTCCTCTATCCCCTTACCGTTATTGCAGTCGTTTCAGTTACTATGGTTACTTACAACTTCACAAACGCCAATCGACCGTTATTCTACAAGCTTTGCTCCACAAAGCTTGTTGTCGTTTTTGTCGGACTTCTCGTTTTTTCTCTTAGTCACCGGGCACACGCAGATGTATTTTCAAGTCTTTTCTCTCTCTTTGCAGAAACAAAAAAAGAAACTTCGGCAAGTCGCACCTCGATTGAAAAAATTCCACTGATGAGTGCACCGAAACGAGCTGGTACTCGAAACGAAATCCGCACCCCACTTTCTGAGACCGTACTCGATGGCAAAGTAGGGGCACGCGGACAGGGTTCCACAGAGCCTGCATACCCCACACTCTATATCGTCTCTACGGGCGACACCCTCTCGTCAGTGAGTGAACTTTTTGATCTTCAACCAGAGACAATTCGTGAAGCAAACTCGCGTACTGACAATACTCTGCGTGTCGGAGAAGCCCTTCTCATCCCCCCATTTGACGGCACCCTCGTACGAACAAAGGAAAATGAAACTCTTCACCAAATTGCCACTCGAACGAATACTGAAGCCATAAGCCTTGCACGGGCAAATAGTATTAGCATCGACACAGTATTTGAAGCTGACGATGTAGTCATGATCCCACGGGTTGGTGAAGGCTTTCGAACAACTATCTCTACTGTTGGCAAACCAGCAACAATTTCTGAATACAAAGGATATTTTTCTCATCCTGTTCCTGGAGCTATCAAGACACAAGGAATTCACGGACACAATGCCGTCGACCTCGCAGCGCCACTTAAAACCCCAGTACAGGCTGCAGCGGAGGGTAGGGTACTCGTCGCTCAAGCCAGTGGTTGGAATGGTGGCTACGGAACATATATAGTAATCGAGCATCCAAACGGAACAAAGACTCTTTACGGACACCTCTATTCACTTTCAGTAAAAAGCGGTGATACTATCACACAGGGTCAGGAGATAGGACTTCTCGGTTCTACTGGCCACTCAACTGGACCTCATGTTCATTTTGAAGTCTGGGGAGCAAAAAATCCTTTTTAATATTCAAGTTTAAGTCGGTACGAGAGGGCTTCGAGTATGTGTTTTTCCATCACCGGTGTTGAACCTTCGAGATCAGCAATAGTTCGTGCGAGACGAGTAGCTCGATGAAAAGCACGAGCAGAGAGTCCTAAAGTTTGCCCAGCTCGCTCAAGAACCCGTCGAGCGTTCGGATCAATATCACAAAGTTTACCAATCAGTGCCCCTGGTATTCGAGCATTTGTCTTGACCTTTGTCGCCTCGAGACGCTTGCTTTGTAGAGAGCGAGCACGATCAACATCCTGTGATACACGTTTGTGCGTGTATTTAGATTCCGAGTCTGTCTCTTGTAGTAACCGGTCATGCGCGACCGCTTGAACCTCTACCCACATATCAATACGATCAACAATTGGCCCTGATATTTTCTTTCGATATCGATCAAGTGAGAGTGCGGAACAAATACACTTCTTTTCAGTCGAGCCGAAATTACCACACTGACAGGGATTCATCGCGGCGACCAGGAGAAAATCTGCCGGAAACTTAGCAGATCCCTTCACTCGTGAGACAGTGACCGTCTGTTCCTCGAGCGGCTCACGAAGGGCGTCAATTACTCGTCGCTCAAATTCGGGGAACTCATCAAGGAAGAGCACTCCTTTGTGCGCAAGAGTAATCTCACCAGGCTTTGGAATACTTCCCCCTCCGACAAGTGCCGTATACGAGGCAGTGTGATGTGGGGAGCGGAAAGGTGGATGTGTCACGAGGCCAGCTCCAGTACGAGCAATCGAGTGAATTTCACTCACTTCAAGCGACTCCTCGAGTGTTAGGCCTGGGAGTAGTGAGTTGAGTGCCCGAGCCAAAAGCGTCTTTCCAGTTCCTGGAGGTCCGTACAGAATAATATTATGCCCACCACTGGCCGCGATCATCAAAGCTCGCTTAGCAGTATCCTGCCCGATAATTGAGTCAAAGTGCTCGCCGGTCGTAGTGACCTTTTTGAGAATCGTTGGTTTGGCTGGCTGAATTTTGCGTATTCCTTTTATATGATCAACGAGTTCCTTGAGTGAGCTCACACCGTACACATCAACGCTACTAATGAGCGCCGCCTCGCGTACCGTCTCATTTGGTACAAAAATCTCGCGACAACCTTTTTCACGAGCAAACCGAGTAATCGACACAACTCCAGGGACAGCATGCACACTTCCATCAAGACCGAGCTCGCCGATATAGAGTGCATTCTCTGGAATTACAAAGGTTGTCTCCCGCGCGGCAAGATAGCCGAGGGCGATAGCAAGATCAAACTGAGTACCTTCTTTCTTTATCTGCGCCGGAGCAAGCGACACCACCACTTTCTCGTTTTTGCTTTTTGGATTATCCAGGCCACTATTTTTGAGAGCACTTGAAACACGATCCTTTGCTTCTTCTGTCGCAGCATCAGGGAGCCCTACTAACGAAAATGAATACAGACCTTTGGCTGTATCCACCTCAACATCAATAAAGACCGGCTTGAGGAGATAGTTTTGTGCTGATCTCACTCGAGCGTAGGCCATGGTCGTTATGCCCGATGGGCGTTCATATGCTCTTTACAGGTTCGAGCGGCGGGGTTTGCATTCAGACGATCTTTCTCGATTGGCTTTCCTGAAACTTCGCAGATTCCGTAGGTTCCAACTTTGATCTTCTCCAGTGCAGCCAGAATTTCATTGTATCGAATCTCAAGCTCCTTCAAAATTGCCGAATGCTCTTCATACTGAGTAATGCCACTTGCGACCTCGAGCTCATCAGCTACATCCATCTCAGTTTCCCCTTCTGTTGGTTCCCAATCTTTTGGATTTGAAGGATTTTTTCGTCCAACTTCTTTAAGCTCTTTTTCAACGAGGGAGAGCTCAGTAGAAAGTTTTTGCTGTAGAGACTCGATTTCTTGTGTCGTAAGATGTGTCATAGCCCTATCATACCTCGTTACTACCTGAGGGGCAATCAAGACTGTAGTCGTTCAAGAAGGAATCGGAGTGATTCGAGATTTGGGGTAATGACAACTTGCTTAGGGGTGATAAACGTATACGTGAGCAGCACCTGACCCTCGGTGTCGTACAAGACGCGAACATCTTTATTTAAAACAACTTTATCTTCAAAAACCAGAGTAGGGGTGCGTACATCACTACTTGGAGAATAGAACACAGAAACCACATCTTCAGTTAAATATGGCTCCCAAGCAAGAAACGCTGGGAAACTGACATCATATGAATTGACTGTCAGGACAAGATACTGAACATGCTCACCTCCCTCCTCTGTCTGTGCGGTGCTTCCATAAAAATCAGTGACGTTCCGAATCAACGCCGCTGGAGTATCTGATGAGAGTGTTTGCAAAAATTTCTCGGCTGAATACTTCCCGCCCGTCGCACTCATAATATGCAATGTATCAACTTGATTTAGGTCTCGTGGGGTACGCGTGTAAAATGCATTGAGTAGTGTGACACTGTTAGTCTCACTCCCCACAGTCTGTATCTGATTACTTGTCGTTATGATTTCAGGAAGGCGTGAAGTAGCAAGAGTGGTTGGGGTAAATGAATTTTCTTTCTGCTCTTGTGACTTCTGGTAATAGTGATACGGAATTATCCCGAGCAAAACAAAACTCACACTCCCGATAATATAGACAAGTACCCTCAGGGCACTGAGCTTTTTTACAGCATGCTCTTGGCGATCTACCTGAGCATTTGCTTCAGCGATACTTGTCAGAGTGATTTTATTTTCTGCACGAGCCACTTGCACGTCGGTAGAAAAGGTACGCACAGCCGAGACAGGTGTCGTCCGCGGAGGAAGTGGTGGTACGCGAGAGGCGCTGTATCCACGGAGATTTAATTGCTCCTTGGTTAGAGCTTCTTTAGTGAGCTCAGGTTTTGGCATTTGATTTCCTGTTCCATAGATGAGACTCATGACCTATTCAGTATACGCCATAACTTAAACCACCTATCAACTCATAATCCACAACCCTAGAAATTATCTTAATCTGTGGTATACTTTTCATGTACGGTTGGGCTATCTTTCTATATTTGTTCCGTACACTTTATTTTTTAACTTAATTATATGGCTGTTGTTAAACACAAAGACCAACGAGTTGGTGTATTTATTGATACACAAAATATTTATCATTCGGCGAAAAACATCTACGGCGCCAAGGCAAACTTTGGCGCAATCGTAAAAGATGCTATTGCTGGCCGCTCGGTCATTCGAGCGATTGCATATGCGATCTCAACCGAATCCGGCGATGAGCGAGGTTTCTTTGATGCTCTTACTAAAATGGGTATTGAAACCAAGGTGAAAGATCTTCAGATTTTCGCTGGCGGATCAAAAAAGGCTGACTGGGATGTCGGTTTGGCGGTAGATATTATCAAGCTTGCACCCAAACTCGACGCAATCATTCTCCTTTCCGGAGATGGAGACTTTATCCCTGTGATTGAGTATGTAAAGAACACTCATGGATGTCAGACCGAGGTTATTTCTTTCGGTAAATCTACTTCTGGCAAACTCAAAGAGGCGACCGATCACTTCTTTGACTTGGACGAGAATCCTCGAGAATACCTCATCGGACATGACCGAGGCGGCCGAGGTGTTCCCAATATCGCTTCTGGCAGTGGTGATTCAAAAGACCCGAAGGTATTCTTTTAGGTTTCTAGGTAACAAAAAAGCGGCGCCCGTCGGGGGCCGCTTTTTTTTACTAACCGTATTTATTCAAAAAGAGC
>JBIIJY010000006.1:0-40309 GCA_044233485.1 Minisyncoccia bacterium | reverse complement strand
TGTCGAGATGTTTTGTTGAGTGAGTGGCGGCAACGCGTTTGATTTCTGACATCCCGATAATGAGGATCGGAATTTCTATATCACAGTTAATGATCATATAGTTACTAATGATGTTGGTCAGAGGTCATCCGGATCTTTTTAAAATCCACCTGTTATTTGATTGTTGTACTGATTAAATCAGCGTGTGCTATTAATTTAGTATAGTACAACAAAAAATACATTAGTCAAATTTGCTCCTTGGCCTGGGATCGAACCAGGGACCCTCCCGTTAACAGCGGGATGCTCTACCGGCTGAGCTACCAAGGAATGAAAGATATTTTACCAAAAACTAACAAAAATACTATAGCGTGAGCGGGGGAGAAAGGCAACCTCGCACTGAGGCCACCTGAGGGCATTTCGGGCAATAGAGATGCTAAATGTCAAATGCTCGCAGAGTATATTTTTGGTATACTATAGAGGTATGATTATTACGTATCACGGAGGCTTATTTACGAAGTTGCAGTTTGCGGACACGATTGTCGCCCTTAATCCTATTTCAAAACAATCAAAGCTCCGTCAGACACGTTTTGGCTCGACGATCGCCCTGTCATCACTTGCACATCCTGATACAAATGGATTCGAACAGGTGACCTATGGTGAAAAAGAGCCGTTTATGGCTATTGGCCCAGGAGAGTATGAAGTGGCCGGTACGTTTATTAAAGGATTCGGTTCTGAGTCTCATTACAAGGGTGAGAACCATATCAATACGATCTATACGATCACTCTTGAAGGGATGCATGTTTGCGTACTCGGAGCGCACTCTACAAAGGAGCTCCCGGAAGAGGCCCTCGAAGCCATCGAGGAGGTCGATATACTTTTTGTACCGGTGGGCGAGGGGACACTTGATCCGAAGGATGCCTACAAGCTCGCCTTCTCACTCGAGCCAAAAATTATCATTCCACTCGTGCTTGATGACCGTGAGTACACCACGACACTCAAAGCCTTCCTCAAGGAGGCTGGTAAAGATGTAAAGGCAATTGATAAGCTCACCCTCAAGAAAAAAGACCTTGAAGGCAAGCGTGGAGAAGTGGTAGTACTCGATGCGGTAGAATAAACACTATGAAAGACTATATTCACACAATGCGACAGCAACCGTTTGGAGTGCAGAAGCAGTTTGCCTTCATCTCCGCGCTGACAGTGACTCTCGTGCTCGCCCTCATCTGGGGAGTGTCACTACTTCTAAGTGGCACAAAGACCACTACTGCACGAGGAGTTCAAAACCAGGCAAACGCACTCGAGGCCGCTGGACCGATCGACACGATCATCTCTGAAATCCGTTCAATCGTCGCTCCGCCAAAAGACCCAAATGAGCCGACAGGAAATATCAAAGTAGTGCCCGATAACACACCATAATCGTCCGAATATATCCTGCCATGAAAGATTCTTCAAAAAAACAACCAGAACAAGTTCCTGAGCGACAAAATGTCGTAGCGCGAAACATCGTCTCAGAAATGCGAGATTCATATCTCGACTATGCGATGTCGGTGATTACTTCACGTGCACTTCCTGATGTTCGTGACGGTCTCAAGCCGGTGCATCGACGAATTCTTTTTGCGATGCATGAAATGAACCTGACCTTCAGTGCCAAGACGCGAAAGTCGGCGACAGTGGTCGGTGAGGTGCTCGGTAAGTATCACCCACACGGTGATATTGCGGTGTATGAGTCTATGGTGAAGCTTGCACAGGATTTTGCCACCCGGTATCCGCTCATTATCGGACAAGGAAACTTCGGAAATATCGACGGAGACGGCGCCGCAGCTCACCGATATACTGAGGCGAAAATGTCAAAGCTTTCTGGAGAGCTGTTGGCTGATATCGAGAAAGATACGGTAGATTTCCGTCCAAACTACGACAACACTCGAAAAGAGCCTATTGTGCTCCCGACACGAGTCCCGAACCTTCTCTTGAACGGTACGCTCGGTATTGCGGTGGGTATGGCGACCAACATCGCTCCTCACAACCTCCGAGAAATTCTCGATGCGACAGTGCATTTGATCGATAATGAAGACGCGACGGTAGAAGATTTGTTGCAATTTGTTAAAGGTCCAGATTTCCCAACTGGTGGAATTATTTACAATCAAAAAGATATCGTCGAGGCCTATACGACTGGACGTGGAGGAATCGTCGTGCGTGGTGAAGCGGAGATCGTTGAAGCGAAAAATGGTCAGTTCCAGATCGTTATCACTTCTATCCCGTATCGTGTCGTGAAGTCAGATCTCATGATGCGTATCGCGGATCTTCACCGAGAAAAGGTACTTGAAGGTATTAAAGGACTTCGTGATGAGAGTGCAAAGGATATTCGCATCGTGATCGAGCTCAAGAGTGGAACTCAGCCACAAGCCTTTTTAAACTTGCTCTATAAGCACACTCAGCTTGAGGATGCGTTCCATACCAACATGGTGGCACTCGTGAATGGTGTGCCACAAACTCTCTCACTCAAGTCTATTTTGGCTGAATTCATCGGTCACCGAAAGATCGTTATCCGCCGAAGAACTGAATTTGATCTGCGTGTAGCGCTAGATCGTGAGCATATCTTGCTCGGTCTCTCAAAGGCCCTCGACCATATCGATGAGATTATTGCGCTTATCAAAAAGTCTAAGGATACTGACGACGCGCGGGAGAAGCTCATGAAGACATTTAAGTTTTCAGAGCGCCAAGCAAATGCGATTTTGGATATGCGACTTCAGAAGCTTTCTGGTCTCGAACGACAGAAAATAGAAGATGAGCTCGCACAGGTGCAAGCACTCATCAAAGAGCTCAAGTCGATTCTTGAAAGTGCAAAAAAGATTTTGATGATTATCAAGTCAGAGCTCACAGATATTGCTACGAAATATGGCGATGATCGTCGTACAAAAGTGGTAAAGGGTGGTCTCAAGGACTTTAAGCCTGAAGACCTCATTCCAGACGAGGAGACCATGCTCGTACTTACGGCTGGTGGCTACGTGAAGCGTACCGATCCGGAAGAGTATCGCAAGCAAAAGCGTGGTGGAGTCGGTGTAATCGACCTCGAGACCAAAGAGGAAGATGTCGTAATGAAGCTCCTCTCAGCCAACACTCATGCCGACCTCTTGTTCTTCACAAACAAGGGCAAAGCCTATCAGATTAAGATGTATGAACTCCCTGAAGGCAAGCGTGCTACAAAAGGAAAGTCGATCATGAACTTCCTCGCGCTCTCTGACGATGAAAAAGTGTCATCGATCTTGCCGATGCCAAAAGCGGCTAAAGAGGCTGAAGCATTGAGTATTATCATGGTAACTGAACGTGGTACTTCAAAGAAAGTAAACGCTGCTTTGTTCCGTGAGGTTCGCCGAAACGGGCTCATGGCAATCACACTTGATGATGGAGACAAGCTCGTCTCAGCAAACTTTGTCGAAAAAGGAGACGATGTCTCAGTGGTGACTCGTGATGGTCAATCTATTCGTTTTGAGGAGTCAGATGTTCGCGAGATGGGGCGTAGTGCTGGTGGTGTACGCGGTATTGATCTCGACAAGTATGATACGGTGATCTCAGCTGAAGTGGTCAAGAAAGCGTCACGTGGGGCAAAACTACTTGTCGTTATGGCGAACGGCTACGGAAAGATGACTGAGCTTTCAGAGTACAAGACACAAAACCGAGGTGGTTCTGGAATCATTACCGCACAAGTTACCGAAAAGACAGGTGCAGTAATCGCGGCGATGGTGGTCGACTCAGAAGAACTCGAGCTTGTGGCGATTTCAAAGAAAAGTCAGGTGATCCGAATCGATGTAAAGGAAATTCCTACACTGGGTCGTCAGACACAAGGTGTACGAATCATGCGCTTGCGTGACGGGGACACTGTAGCGTCAGTGGCGGTCGTCTAAGAATTGATTTATAAACAGGGTTAGTCAGGGACATACCACCAGTAGGATATACTGGTGGTATGTTTTCTGATCCGACATACAATATTGAACAGTTCGGGATCTCCTCTGATGATGTGGTAGCGGATTTCGGAGCAGGGAGCGGTTTTTACTCGCTGGCTGTTGCGAAGAAGGCGGCCTCAGGCAAGGTATATGCTGTCGACATTCAGGATGATTTACTCCGAAAAGTCTCCAGTGAAGCTCGTGCGCGAAAATGCACAAATCTTGAAACAATACGTGCAGACCTCAGTATGCCGGGAAGTACTCGTTTACATGACGGAAGTGTAAACAAAGTAATCGTCGCTTCGATCTTGATTCAAATGGACGGAGCGGCTCGTGAGCAGGCACTCAAAGAAGCGTTTCGTATCTTACGAAAAGGAGGATTGCTCCTGGTCGTTGAGTGGTTTCCTGGCTCAGGGGTGGGTCCGAAGCCCGAACAGTGTATTCACCCTGAAGTCTTGAAGAAGCTTCTTGTTCAAGTAGGGTTTCAGGTGGTTCGAGATATCGACGCGGGTGCGTACCATTATGGGTTTGTTTGTAATAAATAATTATGCAAGAAAATAGTACATTTCAACTGATCGTTAAAGGAGTGTTCATCGCTGCCCTGGTCTTGGGGGTCGTCAGTTTTGCCCTCTACCGAGGAAGTGAGAAGGCAAAGACTGGCATTCAACCCGTAGCAGTGTGGGGAATCGTCGATGAATACGTGATCAGTAATGTACTTTTGAAGCTCAACGAAGCTCGGCCTGAGCAGCTTGTGGTGAATTATCGCAAAATACCTCGAATCACTTTTGCCGATGAGCTCACACGGGCTCTTGCCGACGGCACACAGCCAGATATCCTCCTGCTTCCACAGGAAGACTTGTTCCAAGTTCGAGAACGAATACAAAAAATCCCTTTTGAGAATCTCTCGGCACGCACATATCAAGATACCTATGCCGATATCGCTCAGTTCTATGTCGATTCTGAGGGGATCGCGGCACTTCCGGTGGCAGTCGACCCTCTCGTGATGTATTGGAATCGAGACATAGTGCGCGAGGCGGGAATACTGACCCCGGCGACAACCTGGAACTCGCTCACAAGCCAAGTAAAGTCACTTACAAAAAAGAGTACAACAAATACACTTGAAGTGAGTGCTATCGCTCTTGGTGGTTCAAGAAATGTTACCAATGCGAAAGAAGTGTGGGGACTTCTTAACATGCAACTCGGTGGAAGTTTTATACGGAAAGGTATGAATGCGGAGTATGAAGCGGCTTTACTTGAAGTCGATACCAGTGGCTATATACCGAGTCAGCGCGCCCTTCAGTTTTATACGAGCTTCGTTGACCCGGTTGGGGATCTGTTTACCTGGTCTCGTACACTACCGTCATCACAGGTGCAGTTTGCGAGTGGCAAAGTAGCCTACTATATCGGCTATGCTAGTGAAGCGACCAAGATTCGCGAAATAAATCCGAATCTCAACTTCGACGTGACATTCATCCCGCAGTTTGAAGGGCAGGCGCGTACGATGACCTACGGCAAGCTCTACGGTCTTTCTGTGTTGAAGAAAGCTCCACAGTTTGCCTCTGCCTTTCAGATGGTCTCAATCTTGGCATCACAAGAGTCAGGGAAGGTGATTGCTGATGAGCTCGGGCTGCCTTCGGCGCGTAGAGATAGTCTCGGGCTTGTCAAAAATGATCCGTATCAGGAATTGTTTGATAAGAGTGCGGTGTATGCAGTGTCTTGGTGGGATCCGCAGAGTACAAAAACAAATGAGATTATTCTTGAGATGATTGATAATGTAACTTCTGGCCGTGCGACGGCTCGAGCGGCTGTGGAGGATGCCAATCGCAAATTACAAATCCTTCTAAGTACGACACGATAATGATTACAAAATTACTTTCACTCTTGGTTGTCCTTGCTTCACTCGCTGTCTTTGCTTCTTCACTTGTGTTTGCAGATGGTCTCGCACCTGGACCAGCAGGACAAGCTGATACTCGAATTACTAACCCAAACCAGACAGGCTTTAAACTCGTTCCTTGTGACGGGCCACAGATCGCGAATCCGCCTCCTGGCTACGTGGTTTGTGATTTCAATGCGTTTGTGTTTGGAATACAGAAAGTGATCAGTGCCGCCCTATGGCTGGCGGTTCCGTTCGCAATTATCTTACTCGGGTGGAATATTTTCCAATACTTTACCAATTCTGACACACCGGGTATGTTGGCGATGATTAAGGGTCGCATCTTCGCGATCGCGGCCGGGCTCGCACTCATACTCTTCTCATGGATTATCGTCTATTCAGTACTGCAGTTTGTACTGTCCCCAAATGCTCAAGGGACGCCGGGATACATATTATTAAAACGACAATGAAAAAAAATATATTCGCTGGATTACTGCTTCTTTCGCTTGTGTTTGTTCCACAGCTTTTTGCACAAACACCACTCTATACTGTTCCGACAGGGCAAACCACCCCTACAAACTATGTCGAGAGGTCTTCAGCAAATACTCCCGGACAGAGTGCTCCTACAAATTACGTAGAAATGTCTTCGGCAAATCCTGCCTCTCCGAGATCAACACCTGCAGGAAGTGCTCCGTGTGTGACGAATGCTCGAGACGGCTTCTGTATGCTTGAAAACCCTACTAGGATTACCTCTATTCAAGCGCTCATTCAGACCATCTTCCAGCTCTTTATCTATGTGGCCTATTTCATCTGCGCTTTCTTCATTATTCTGACTGGGTTCAAGTTTGTCACTGCGCAAGGTAATTCCGATAAAGTGGGAGAAGCTGGTAAACAACTAACCAATGTACTCATCGGAACAGCGATCATACTAGGTCTCGATATTATCCTCCGACTTATCTTTAGAACGATACAGTCAGTGTTACAATAAAAATATGAAAAACGTATACGCATCACTTGTCGCTTTCGCTCTGCTTGTTGCACCCACCTTCGCTCATGGGGCGATAGGTGCATGTAGTCTGAGTGGGCAGATTACAGATCTCAATAGTGTGCTTTGTAAATTCGTGGCTCTGGCAAACTTCGCAGTACCATTTCTCCTCGCTCTCGGTGTGATCTTTGTACTCTGGTCAGCGTTTGGTCTGATACGAGCGGACGGTCCAGATGCTCGTACAGAAGCGGGCAAACGTGTCGCTTGGGGAATTGTCGGTCTCTTTGTAATGGTGAGTGTGTGGGGGCTTGTTGCGTTCGTCTCAAACTCACTTGGATTCTCTGCAAATCGAAATGGAACTTTGCGTCCGCCTCAGATCCAGATTCAAAGTGACTGGGGGCTTAACATTCAAGGCGGGCTACGATAGCAACTTATACACAGAGGCGTAAAAAATAACCAAACCTTGACTATACTTAAGAGGTAATCTTTAAATTAACATGAAAAAAATATTCGTATCATCTGCCAGTCTTCTCGCATCAATACTTCCAAGTTTTGCCTTTGCGCAGACATCTTGGCAGGGTTGTAACAGTGTGGCTGTCTGTATTAATTCTGCTCTCTACTTGGTAAGAATCGCTGTACCTTTCTTGATTGCCGTAGCGGTCATTTACTTTATTTGGACAATTATTCAGTTTACTATCGCTGGCGGTGAGGAAGAAAAAGGAAAGGCGAAAGCGCAGATTGGCTGGGGTATTCTTGGTTTGTTTATTATCGTCTCAGTCTGGGGTCTCGTACAGTTCCTCCGAACATCGACAGGTATTGGTGCCGGGGCAGCTCCAACAACTCAGAACTTGATTCCAAACATCACTCCATAGTCACTTAAATGGAAATTGTTCAGAGACTATTCACTAATCTTGTTAACCCGTTTCTCGCTGTTCTCTTTATACTTGCGATACTCTACTTTTTCTACGGAGTATTAATGTATTTGATTCGTGGTGATGATCCAGAAAAACGAGCGCAAGGGGCAAGGCATATCCTCTATGGCACGATCGGTCTTGTGATCATGGTGTCAGCGTGGGGACTCATCGCTTTCGTACAGAGTACAGTTCGAGGTGGGCTCTAGGTTGGGGATTACGAAACAACGCGCGAGTATATACTAGGTGTACCATATGAAGGTACACCTTTCGCGTTATCAGAAGACTATTTTTGTGAGCGTGGTCATTTCGCTTGCGAGTATTCTTGTCTGCGCCTTGCTCGTCTTTGCCACGCTCGCCTATAAGCGAGGCAGTGTTGTGACTTTGTTTAAAGACTTAGTGCGCAGTGAGTTTAGCTCGCTTCAGAGTCGGGGGATTGGTGAGTCAGGGCTCACCGAATCAGAATATCGGGTGATCAATGTTGTCACTCAAGCAGATCCGGCTGTGGTCTCAATTGTCGTCAAAAAGAAAGTTCCAGTCGTCGAGCGATATTATGAAAATTTCAGTGATACTCTCGACAACGGTTCTCGTGTTATTCTCCGGGTGCCGAAGGAGCGTTCAAAAGGTGAGGTGCTCAAGGAGATCGGTGGTGGTAGTGGCTTTATCGTGACTTCTACGGGACTTGTTGTGACCAATAGGCATGTAGTCTCGGATACAAAGGCACTTTTTGAAGTCTATACAAGTACCGGCAAAAAGTATGAAGCGAAAGTGGTAGCGGAGGATATGTTCGTCGATATCGCTCTCTTGAAAATCGAAAATGTCACGGATATGCCCTACGTAACGTTTGGTGACTCGAGTAAGCTTGTCAGAGGACAGACGGTAATTGCTATCGGTAATGCACTCAATGAATTTAGAAATTCTGTTTCAGTGGGTGTGGTATCTGGACTCTCACGCTCACTCGTCGCTGGCGACTCGTCAGGAAACTCAGAGCAACTCGATGAAGTCATTCAGACTGATGCGGCTATTAATCCTGGCAATTCAGGTGGCCCGCTTTTGAATACTCGAGGTGAGGTGATCGGTGTGAATGTGGCCGTGGCCAAGGGTTCAGAGAATATTGGCTTTGCCTTGCCTTCTAATGCGGTTCGTCAAATTGTCGATTCGGTACTCCTCACGGGCGAAATTATCCGACCGTTTGTGGGTATACGCTATGTGCAAATCGATAGTGAGGTCAAAGTACGATATGGACTAGAAAGTGACTTCGGTATTTATATCACTAAAGGTACCTCAGGGGCTGAAAGTGGGGTGGTCGCTGGTTCTCCCGCTGAAAAAGCTGGAATACGTGAGGGCGATGTCATTACTCATATCGATGGTACGAAGCTCACTGGAGAGAGGAGTTTTGGGTCTATCATCCGAGCGAAGAATCCAGGGCAGACGGTACGCCTCACGCTACTACGCGGTGCAGATGAGCGGGTGGTAGAGCTTGTTTTGGATCGTGCGCCAAAGGAACTTACTAAGTAACTTTGACTTGAGATTACGGTTGTTTTCTGGTATATTTTACCTGTTCTGAAACGTTGCGCCCATAGCTCAGCTGGTAGAGCAGATCCCTCTTAAGGATAAGGTCGTAGGTTCGATCCCTACTGGGCGCACAAAACAACCTCGTGTTTACCTACGTGTCTGGACTGCTTGTACAACATAGATCTAGTCATTAAACAGGTGGTTAAAGTATTTCTCTGGATTCTCTAAAAAGTTTTTAGTTATCTCATAGTGACTGGTATTCTGGTAGTCGATATGTTTGAGAGAGCTCCCATCACAAGAATAAATTGTCGAGTTTGGGAAGGCGAGAATAATAGGTGAATGAGTGGCAATTATAAATTGAGTCTCTGGGTTTTTGCAGAGCTCTTTCATAATGTACAACAAAGATAGTTGGCGTTGCGGAGAGAGTGAGGCTTCCGGTTCATCGAAGATGTAAATACCTCCGCCACCAAGTCTGTTCTTGAAAAATGATAGGAAACTTTCACCGTGTGACCGCTCATGAAGAGATTTACCACCGTATGACCGGTATGTTGGCTCCGGGCCATGCAGTGTGTCCTCTCGAGCGATGCGGTCAATCTCATTGGCAAGATTAAAAAAACTTTCTGCTCGAAAAAAGTAACCATCTCTTACTTTCTTTCTCCATGAGAGGGTCATGTATGACGAAAGTTTTTTTATCCCGGAGTAGAGATGACTGCTAGCTGTCTCAAAATCGATGTTTTTACTTCCTCCTTCTCTACCAAATCCTGCTTTCGTAGCGATTGCTTCAAGGATAGTTGATTTGCCTGTTCCATTTTCTCCGACGAAAAAAGTAACTTGAGTCGGGAAGAGTATTTCGTTGAGGTTCTTAACAATCTCTAAAGAGAACGGATACTGAGAAAAATCTGTTTCACTTGGAAAAGAAATTCTTACTTTATCTAGTATGGGACCGTCTAATTCCATGGTCTTGAAATACAAAAGACATTATACAAGTGCCCGGGGCGGGAATCGAACCCGCATGCTGTTTAGGCGAGAGATTTTAAGTCTCTTGCGTCTACCAATTTCGCCACCCGGGCAAAGCGTGAGGCGTAGACCGGGATCGAACCGGTGCATAGCAGTTTTGCAGACTGCCGCGTTGACCAACTTCGCCACTACGCCGAAACCTGCCTACCGACCCATCAATACTAATCTAAAAAAGCCCTTTCGTAAAACTAAATAAGCGTATCAACCTTCTGTCTATTTTTCTCGCCGGTATCGAGGGCAAACTGAAGAAATGGAAGTCTTCCGATTCGGGCTTTCTCCCAAATAACTTTCTTGAGTTCATCAATATTTCGTGAGGCAAAATCAAGAGCGGCTTTTTCCTGGCTTTCAGGAAGGACAGAAATGAGTATCTTGGCACTTTTTGCTTTAAAACCGAGTTCAACTCGAGTTACCGTGATGAGTGAGGTGCCATTTGAGTTGCGCGCCAAAAAGTCTCCTGCGGATTCTTGCAAGAGGGAAATGAGTCGATCATTTTTGAAGGGGTTTGCTTTTTCCATTTGATTATCGTTCTACCATTTCGAGACACTCGAGCACGTCACCGGCCACGATTTCTATTTTTGTCTCGACCTGCATACCGCAGTCTTTACCAGACTCTACTTCTTTAACTTTCTCTTTCACAACTTGGAGTTCCTTGATCTTACCTTCGCCGATCTGATTGTCACGACGCTTGATTACGAGGGTGTCTCCGAGCTTTACGGTACCATCGTAGACCTTACCGCCGACAAGCTGCTTATCTTTATTAGTTGAGAAGATCTTAATAATCTTAACTTTACCTCGAACTTCCTGAACCATTTTTCGTGGTCGTAATTTCTGAACGTGCTCAATGAGCCATTCTGATAGCTTGTAAATGATATCAAATGTAACAACGGTCACTCCTTGCTGCTCACTGAGGGTCTTTGCGGTGGCGTCGAGCTTTACACTAAATCCCAAGACAAGTGTATTCTCCATTCCGATAGCGGACTTGATATCTGATTCTCGAATATCGCCGACTGATTTTGAAATTATACGGATTGTGACGCGCTCATCCTTGATCTTTGAGAGTTCGTATTCAACAGCCTCGAGCGTACCAGCTACATCAGCTTTAATGATCACTGGCAGGGTAAGGTGTACATCCTGCACTGGTGCATCTTCAGTAGTAGTGATGTTCTTTGTTCGTGAGAGACTGGCTGTGCGTGCCTGCTCAGCAATCTCCTCGGCTTCTTTCTTCGAGGCAACTGCAGAAAAGCCGGTACCAGTAGTAGGGAAGTCATTCCAGCCGATGATTCGGACCGGACTCGAAAAGCGAGCCTCTTTGATTGGAGTTCCTTTGAAATCTTCAAAAATACGCACTGGTGCAAAAGCTGAACCAGCAACGACGTACATTCCTTGTTTAAGGGTACCGTTTTTGATGATCAGTGTAGCTGAAATACCTTTCTTCTTATCGAGTTTAGACTCGAGGATTGTGCCTTGTGCCTCAACGTCTGGATTGGCAATAAAACCTTCGAGGTCAGCCATGAGAAGTAGTGTATCGAGAAGGTCATTTACCCCAGTCCCTTCCTTGGCTGAAATTGGCACCCAGGCAGTAGTACCGCCGTATCCCTCAAGATAGATTTCGTGTTCTGCGAGGCTTTGCTTTGTACGTTCGATATCTGCGTTTGGCTTATCGATCTTGTTGATCGCTACCACAAAAGGAATATCAGCATCTTTAATGCATGAGTAGGCATCAAGTGTCTGAGGCTTTACTCCATCTTCGGCTGAGACGACAAGTACAGCTATGTCGGCGATATTTGCACCGCGTACACGCATTTTGGTAAAGGCTTCATGGCCTGGGGTATCGAGGAATGTGATCTTTGAAGTACGACCAGTTTTGTCAGTGTGTTCGAACTCATACGCAGAAATGTGTTGAGTAATACCACCGGCTTCTTTGTCGACGATATTTGTTTTTCGAATGTAGTCGAGAAGTGTCGACTTGCCATGGTCAATATGTCCCATGACGGAGATGACGGGTGGGCGGGCAGTGACATTTTTTTTCTGTGGTGTTGGTTTTGACATGGCTATTACTTAGTATCGACGCTGATAAGTTCGGACTCTTCACTCAAGAGTGCGGTCTCTGATTTAAAATTTTCTATCTTCTTTGCGTAGATTGATGTACCGTTACGAGATGCAAGTGAGGTGACAATGACACCGTCGCCGGCATCAGATAGTACTTTTATGCAAAAACTCTGTTTTCCTCCAGCCCCTTCGCTTTCAAAGGCATCAAATCGCTTGCAAGTAATCTGTGAAGCGCAGTTTTTGATCCGTGACTCAAGCGAGGCGATTCGTGCCTCTTGTCCTTCAAGATGACCAAGTGCATTCCCATAGACTGTGAGCATTTCTTTGATCTCTGACTCAAGTGATCGTGCATCTTTACCTCGGGTGAGTGCCTTTATTCGACTATGCAGTTTGGTTACCCAAAAAGATAAGCCGATCACGCAGGCACCAAGCACAATACTACTGAGCGAAAGGTAGGAATTCACAGGTAAAAGAATACCACGAAAAAGTATAACTATCAACCGTCTGTGTTGAAAAAAAACGATTTTACCGTAGTATACGAGAGTGGCTTCACGAATCTATCTAGATTATGCGACGAATACGCCTGTCGACCGGCGCGTCTTGTCGGTATTTACCAAAACTGCACGGATTGTTGGTAATCCAAGCTCAATACACGCAGAAGGCGTGGCCGTAAAAAAGATCCTCGAGGATGCGCGTACACGCGTCGCGCGAGCGCTCCATGCACATGTAGATGAAGTACGCTTCACACAAAGTGCCACCTACGCTCTCTCAGCGCTAATTCACGGATGTGTTGCAAGCTATACCCAGGAGCATGGTACAGCTCCGCACATTGTTTCGACTTCGATCGAGCATAGTGCAGTCTTGGAAACTCTTAAAAAACTTGAGGCGAAAGGAAAAATAACTCTCACATGTATAGATCCTGAGCATGACGGGCGAGTCTTGGTGTCGAAAGTTATGGATGCTGTCACTGAGCAGACACTCTTGGTGATTTGCATGCAGGTGAACAACGAGACCGGAGCAATAGAGCCGGTGGCAAAGATAGGTAAAGAGATACGCAAACTAAAATCTGCCAATGAAGAATTACGACAGTATCCCTATCTGCTGGTTGATTCGAGTCAGGCTCCAGGATTTGTAGCTGTCACCCAGGATGATCTCTGTGCTGATCTAGTAGTGATCGATGCTCACAAGATATACGGACTAGCTGGCTCAGCGGCACTCTATATCCGTCGTGGTGTGAAGTGCGAGGCTCACCATGAAGGTGGTGGTCAGGAGTATGGACTGTTTTCAGGAACGGAGTCTGTCGCTCACGCACAGGCACTCGCCCTTGCTCTCGAGCGAGCAGTGAGTCGACGAGAGAAGCGATATGCAAAAGTAGCGTCAATTAAAAAATATTGTGAGGATGAGATCAAAAAGACTATCCTTGACGTTGTCGTCAATGGTGACAGTGAGACAGCTTCTCCACATATCCTCAATATTTCTCTTCCTGGAGTGGATACGGAGTATCTCGTTTTGTGGCTTGATGCCCGTGGGGTAGCGCTTTCAACCAAAAGTGCATGCGCTCATGCCAAGCGCGTCTCGCATGTCGTCTATGCGATAACTAAAGACACTAACCGAGCGGGAAGTACGCTACGTATTTCATTTTCAGAAGACACTTCGAAGCGACACATCAATACACTTGTTCGACTGCTTAAAGAGTTTATCACCAGTCGTGGTATTGTCGTCGGGTAATCTTTGATACTATTACTACTATGAGTATCAGTGTTGAATCTCTTTCAAAACAGCAACTTATCCTGGTGATGCTCCTTGTCTCTTTCGTCACGTCACTCGCGACTGGTATTGTCGTTGTCTCGCTCATGGATCAGCAATCTGCTCAGCCAGTGACTCGAGCGGTGAATCAAGTTGTCGAGCGAACTATTGAACGAGTAGTTCCTCCGCAGACAATCCGTGAACAAGTGATTGTTAAAGAAGAAGATGCGATCGCCAACTCAATCGAGAAGAGTCGTCGTGCGTCTGCTCGAATCCTTGTGTACCCTGAAGGAAGTTCACGAGCAACTCTCACCGGTAACGGTATTGTCCTTTCAGAAAATGGCATGGTGATTCTCTTTGCTGACAAGCTCGGCGATGCGTATAGCTATAAAGTGGAGCTGGCTGACGGTCGACTCCTTCCACTTATTCTCAAGCGCTATGACCAAGAACTACGAGGTAATCTCTTCAAGATCGACCTACCGCAAAGCGCTCTCCAGAAACTTTCTTACATAAAGCTTGCCAACTCAGAGCAGTTGAAGCAGGGGCAGAGAATTATCGGTGTTAATCCTGAACGTACTGGTGCGGTATCGCTCGGTATCATCTCGCGCTACGAACTTTCTGGAAACTCGGAAGCACCACTCAAGATTCAAAAAATATTTACTGACCTTGATAATACAACACAGTCTCTCCAGTTCATTACCACACTCGATGGTGATCTCATGGGTATCAAATCTCCTGATAACGGCCACTATATCCCATCAAGTTACATAAAAGTATTGCTCGAAAAGTAAAACTTGACTGAGGTTTTGTCAATGGTAAACTGCAGGTACGAGACATATGCCACCACTTACACATTTTACGACTAAAGCAAAAGAAGTAATCAAGCGAGCCCATGAACTCGCTATTGAGCGTGGTCAAAATCACGTCAATTCAATACACCTTTTTCTCGCCCTCCTTCTTCAAGAAGAGAGTATTGTCGTCTCTATTCTAGACCGTCTGAACACCGACACGATGCTTTTGACTGACAATCTCGCAGAGCAAATCGAAGGTTCTAGTACTGGTCAGACCGTATCGCAGTCGTTTAATCTCTTTCTTACTCCAGACTTTGTTCAAGTACTCGAGCAGTCAGGAAAAGTTGCCTCAGCACTCAAAGATCAATTCATCTCGACTGAGCATATCTTTTTGGCACTGTTTCAGACTCAGGGACCAGCAGTCGAGACAATCTCAAAGTTTAAAATCCTTCGCGAGGATGTTCTAAAAATACTTGAAGAGATACGTGCAAACAAAGATGAGCAGGGCGGTCAGACGGCAAAGAAATTTAAGGCACTGCCGAAGTTTACCCGCAATCTCACGGCGATGGCGCAGGAGCATAAGCTCGATCCGGTCATTGGTCGGGATGCCGAAATCTCACGTGTCATTCAGATACTCTCACGACGAACAAAGAATAATCCGATACTCATCGGTGAAGCTGGAGTCGGTAAGACTGCAATCGTCGAAGGACTTGCTCAGCGTATCGCGAATAATGACGTTCCGGAATCACTCAAAGGAAAAGAGCTCGTCTCACTTGATTTGGGACTTTTGGTCGCCGGTACAAAGTATCGAGGTGAATTTGAAGAGCGTCTCAAGGCAATCATGAAGGAGATTGAGCGTTCAGAAGGCAAGATTATTCTCTTTATCGACGAAATTCATACCATCGTGGGTGCAGGAGCGGCTGAAGGTTCGATGGATGCTTCAAACATGCTTAAACCAGCTCTCGCTCGTGGCGAACTCCGAGCAATCGGCGCAACGACTCTCAAGGAATATCAAAAATATATTGAGAAAGACCCGGCTCTGACACGACGATTCCAGCCGGTGCATGTAAATGAGCCATCAGAAGAAGATGCTGTCGCGATTTTGCGTGGCCTCAAAGAGAAGTATGAGACATTCCACGGTGTACGAATCACCGACGACGCCATCGTCGCCACCGTCGATCTCTCGAGTCGGTATATCTCTGATCGTTTCTTGCCAGACAAGGCAGTCGATCTCATTGACGAGGCCGCTTCAGCACTGAAGATCTCTCTTGAGAATAAACCGCCACTGCTAGAAGAGACAGATCGAAAAGTCATGCGACTGGAAATAGAAAAAGAGGCCCTCAAGAAAGAAGTAGAGGCAAGTACTGGTGAAGAGAAAAAAGTACCGCGTGAGCGGATTGCTCGCATCGATGAGGAGATAGCCAATCTCAAAGAGAAGACCGAAGAGCTCGAACTCAAATGGAAAAATGAGAAAGAGTTGATCGTCGGTATAAAACAAGCAAAAAAAGACTTGGAAATTTTGCGACGAGATGCTGAACAAGCCGAAATACGAGCTGACCTTTCAAAAGCAGCTGAAATTCGATATGGAAAAATCCCAAGTCTTGAGAAGGATGTCGAGAAGAAAATAGCTCGCCTCAAAAAACTACAGACCTCGCGACGAATTCTCAAAGAAGAGATTACTGAAGAAGACATTGCGACTATTGTTTCAAAATGGACGGGTATTCCGGTAACACGAATGCTTGAAGAAGAAGCCAAGAAAGTCGAGCGAATGGAACTTGAACTGACGAAGCGTATTATTGGCCAGAAAGAAGCGGTACAGAAAGTCGCTGATACAATCAAACGAGCTCGAGCAGGTATCGCTGACCCAAATCGTCCAATCGGCTCATTCTTGTTCCTCGGACCGACAGGTGTCGGCAAGACAGAGCTCACAAAAGCCCTTGCGGAATTTCTCTTCGACGACGAGAAAGCACTTATCCGAGTAGATATGAGTGAATTTATGGAGAAGCACTCTACCGCCAAACTCATCGGTGCTCCTCCTGGCTACGTGGGATACGAAGAAGGTGGAAATCTCACTGAGCAGGTACGCCATCGCCCATACTCGGTTATTCTCTTTGATGAGATTGAGAAAGCACACCCCGAAGTCTTTAACCTTCTCTTGCAGGTTCTTGATAATGGTCGCCTTACTGACTCAAAGGGGCGAGTAGTGAACTTCAAGAATACGGTGATTATCCTGACTTCAAATATCGGTGCTCAGTACATCGAGCGTATGCAAAAGCTTGGTTTCGCGACTGATGTGGCAACTTCAAGTGAGTATGGTCATGTAAAAGCAAAGGTTATGGATTCACTCAAGGATTATTTCCGACCAGAGTTTCTCAACCGCCTCGATGAGATTGTTATGTTTGATATTCTCTCGGTCGAAGCGATCGCAAATATTGTTCAGATTCAAGTCGGAGTGGTGGCAAAGCGACTCGCAGAAAAAGGTATTGTCCTCGAGGTCTCACCGGATGTGTATGAATATCTTGCGAAGGAGGGGTACAATCCAGAATACGGAGCACGCCCGCTTAAGCGACTCATTCAGAACAAGATACTCACACCGATAGCAAACTTCATCATCTCAAACAATGTTGGAGAAGGAAGTGAAATACTCGTAACACGCAAAGGAGAAGAGTTTCAGTTTGCACAAAAGAAAGGGAAGCGAGTAGTCTCACTCAAGCCGACACTCACTCACGCACTGTAGTTTGAGTTTGGAGTGATTTTGTGATAATTTGAGTAGGAGTGTTCGAGTGAATGCTCCCCAGTGCCGGTATGTCATAATGGCATGCGCTCGGCTGTATCGTGCCGGCACTGGTCAGTTTTGCGCAGGTGGCAGAGCGGTCAATTGCAACAGACTGTAAATCTGTCGCCCACTGGGCTACGGGGGTTCAAATCCCTCCCTGCGCACAGAATAAAATCGCCTTTGGGCGGTTTTTTGTAAGTCGAGTAAATGAGTGTTAAAACAGAGATTTTAGATGATGTCCTTTGACCGTCGTCGGGCTATTTGGTTCAATACTATGAATATGTCACGAAACGAAAAACAAATCGGCTTTATCGGGCAAGGCTGGATCGGCAAAAACTACGCCAATGATTTTGAAGCGCGAGGGTTTGATGTCGTGCGATACGCTCTTGAGAAAGAATACGCGATGAATAAAGACGCTATTGCAGAGTGTGACATTGTGTTCATCGCCGTGCCGACTCCGACTACTAAAGACGGTTTTGATGATTCAATACTACGCAGTGCGGTGTCTCTTGTCGGCAAAGGAAAAATCGCTGTCATCAAGTCGACAATTCTCCCTGGAACGACCGAGTCTATTCAGAAGCAATATCCACAAATCTATGTAACACATAGTCCCGAATTTCTGCGCGAGGTGACTGCTGCCTATGATGCTGGCCATCCAGATCGAAATATCGTCGGAATCCCTGTCCGCAATAAAAAGTACGAGTTAATTGCAAAAGAGATACTGGCGGTACTCCCAGAAGCGCCATTTCAGAAAGTTATGACCGCGCGAGATGCGGAGTTTGTAAAATACGCGAGTAATTGTTTCTTATTCACAAAAGTGATGTTCATGAATATTCTCTACGACATGGTGCAGTCGCAGGGGACGAGCTGGAATGATGTTCGAGAGGCCTTTATCCAGGATCCGCGAGTAGGGAAAAGTCACAATGATCCGATTCATCATACCGGGAGAGGGGCAGGAGGGAATTGCTTCATTAAAGATTTTGAAGCCTTTCGGCGTTTCTATGAAAAAGCCGTGAACAAAAAGACCGGCAATACTGTTTTGGCGGCACTCCGGGACATGAACGTAGATCTTCTTGTCAGTTCAGACAAAGATATGCATTTGTTAACTCAGGTGTATCCAAGATTACTCAAACAAAAATCTCGCACAAAGACAGCGAAGAAGACTTCGCGTCGCTAGGTGTACTATTTCTTTTGGTGAAGAGTGAGAAGATTTCCTTCTGTATCTACAACAAGGGCCATTTTACAGTTTGGGAAATCCTGAGGTTCCATCTTGAAGGTAATTCCTTCGGCTTTAAGCTTGGTTGTAAGATCCGAGAGTGAAGACACTTCAAATGCAAGATTGGCACCGTCGGTTACTGGATTCCAACCCTCCATCTTTCCTAGTGATAGTGTTCCAGAGCCTACAGAATATTCTACCCATTCACCACTTGAAAACTCTTCAGAAGGGGTGAGGCCGAGAACTGATTCATAAAACTTTCGAGCACGAGCCATATCGACGACAGGATAACAGACGAAGGCAATTTCTTTGATCATAGTGTATTTATTATACATTCATTCCAGCAATATATCCCGTTGTCCAGCAGAGCTGAAGACTGAAACCGCCAGATGGACGCTCGATGTCGAGAATGTCACCGATGAGGAAGAGGTTTGAATAGAGTTTTGAACGCATCGTCTTCATGTCGACTTCTCGCAAGTCCACACCACCGCTGGTGATGATCGCTTTATCCGTCCCGAGAAGTTTATCAACAGTCATACGAGCTCCTTTGAGGATCGCCACGAGTTTTAAGCGCTCCTCTCGTGATACTTGATGTATTTCTTTGAGCGGGTCGATACAGGCAAGAGAAATGATCGCTTCTGTTAACTGTGTCGGAATCAGGTCGGCTAAACCATTCTTGATCCGCTTGTTCATGTGGAGCTTAAAGAGTTCTTGTAACTTCAGATCAAGTGCTTCACGTGTCAGCGAAGGGTAGAGATCCAGCTCGAGAGTTACGGGCCCACTTTGCAGAGCGTCAGCAACGGCTGGCGAGAGATTTATGACTGAAGGTCCTGAGACTCCAAAATGAGTAAAGAGTAGTTTGCCGATTTTCGAGGCAACACTCTTCTCGTTTTGACGTACGGTGATGCGCACGTGCGGGAGGGTGATACCCTGGGCATCTTTGACCCATTGCTCGCGGATACGTATCGGCACGAGAGTGGGTATAGATGTCGTCATGGTGTGTTTGAGACTCGCAAGCCAAGTAAATCCATCTCCAGTTGAGCCGGTTTCAGGATGAGACATACCACCAGTTGAAAGTATGATCTTCTTTCCATGAACTATTCCGTTGGCAAGTACAACCTGCTCAATGGTATTGCCGGCAGTTTTAAGCCCGACCACTGTAGCGTGAGTTCGTATTTTTACATTGTACTTTTTACATTCGGCGAGAAGTACTTCACAGACGGATTCAGCTGAGTCTGTCACTGGAAAGGCGCGGTTGTAGTCCTCGACTTTAAGTTCGAGTCCGCGAGACTGGAAATAGTCAAAAGTTGATTGTGCGTCGAAAATAGAGAATGGAGTATGTAGAAAAGATGATTGTGCACCATACTCGGCGGCAAGTTTTCGTCGATCGAATTGAGCATTACAGATATTACAACGTCCGCCACCAGTGATGCGTAGTTTTTTTCCGACAGTCTCATTTTTTTCGAGGATGAGGACTTTCTTTCCTTGTTTGCCCGCTACGGCCGCGGCAAAAAGACCTGCAGCACCACCGCCGATAATGACGACATCATACGTGTCCATATGCGTAGTATACCGTATTGCGCTATAGTATGTTTCAACAGATGAACGAAAAACTAAGAAAACAAATTCAATCTGGTGTTGGTACGCCATTTCAAAAACGAGTATGGCTCGGACTACTCGCTATCCCCAAAGGAACGGTCTGGACATATGCAGAACTGGCAAAGAAGGTCGGTTTGCCTAAAGCCTTCCGTGCCGTCGGAACTGCACTTGGGGCAAACCCGTACGCTCCAGACGTACCCTGTCATCGTGTTATTTGTAGTGATATGCGTGTCGGCGAGTATGCTTTCGGGAGAAAGCAAAAGATTGCTCTCTTGAGCTCTGAGGGGGTGAGGGTGAGTAATGGGCGAGTAGAAAAGTAACCGGAGGTTTGCTATAGTGTGTTTGTAAGGGCGGTTAGCTCAGTTGGTAGAGCACGGGATTGACGTTCTCGGGGTCAGAGGTTCGAATCCTCTACCGCCCACATTTTTTGTTAAAAATACGGTTCAAAAATCCTTGATATAGTATTTGACGCAATACTATTTATATGATATACTAAGAGTGGAAGTAACCTAAAGCTACTGTGGCTCAAGGTGGCACATTCCCAACTCAAAAAGAAGAATATCACATGAAAAAAGTTACCTCACGGAATCTCATAGGTGGCTTCCTTGGTGGAGTCATCGGGATTCTTTCGTCCTGGTATGTTGCTCCGGCAATTCTGCTTCTCGGCGTCTCCATCGGTGTGTTTCTCGGTTGGTGGAACGAAGACATCGTTCACCTAGTCCGCGAAGCTCACCGGCAAGCAAAGAAGGGTGCAAGCGGCTTAGTCGGCCTCGTCGATGAAGCTATCGCATCTCTCACTCGCTTGTGTGGAATGTCAACAAAAGCAGCCGGAGTGTTCCGGTGGATCATCGCAAAAGCGATCGTCGGCAGCTTCATGGCAATCGTTTCGTTGCCTGCAAAACTCTGGAAAGCACTGGTCCGCTTCACGAAGTGGACAGTCGGTCATCAGACGAATCAGGTGTGTGTGATCAACACGATCATTTACCTATCGTTTATTCTTGTTCTTCCGGCGATTGCGTTCCTCATCGAACCTTACTTCGGAATTACCGGCGGTAACAGGGGGCTTCTAACAATGGCGACTGCTGTTGCAACACTGGGTGGATCGGTGATCTACCGCATGCAACACGAAGCTGCTGCAAACACCGAGCTAAGTGAGCTCTGCCAGTTCTACCGAGAATGGGAAGTCATCAGTCATCACGGCTGGTTCGTCTACCTGCTCTATACGATTGGTCAGCAGATCCGATACTCGATCGGCACTGCACTGTTCGTCACGATCGCTGGTCCATGGTTCCTGGGCATGGCAATGGTTGGCTTCATCGGAGTCTATCCGCTAGTTGCCGTGATTGCTTTCGCGCGTGGATTCTACGACATAGCGAGTCGAGCAGGACATCTACTCTGCCTTGGTGTTACGATGGCTGTCACAGGAATTTCGTGGCTCATCTATCACCAGAGTTTCACTGATCCTCGTATTCTGTGGACGGTCGCACTTGCGACTGGCATCGTTTCCGGCGGAGTGACCGAAATCATCCGCAGAGTCATGTTGCCGTTCTACAAGAATACTGCTATCGGCCGTCGGCTCGTCAAAAAAGAAGGAGCCTATGATATCGCCTACTGCGGCGACAATGACAATGGCTACATGGAAGTCGTCATGTTCCAAATTGGCGGCTTGTGGGTCAGGCAGACTCGTCTGGCCCGAATGTTTCGGGCGATCTGCTTCGGCTTTCCGGTTGCACGACCAGCCTAGCCTCACACGTGCTTTGCACCCAGGTGGACATGAGTCCTCCTGGGTGCCTTTTATTTGTAACTGTTTGTCTCAGGTAATAAAGTTTTAAAACAGTCGGCCGGTGTCTCTTTCGGGAGCGCCGGCTTTTTCTTTTATACTTCCATACTTTGATATATACTGGACATACTATGAACGATTTTGTTGCAAAAAAACTTGGCGAGGTGCATGCATTTACTCGAGCATTTAAAGATACACTCGAAAAAGGAAAGGAGTCATATACAAAAAACCTTGGAGACAAGGTCTATTTCGCCCTTCATGCGGAAAATTCTGCTTTGACCGAGAAGATTGAGCAGATTGGGAAGGTACATGATGGATTGACTCGAATCATGGCAAAGTCTGACTCAACGACCGCAAAACTCGTCGAGATGCGTGATATGTATGTAAAAGACCAGTGGGACAATTTTACCGAGCTCTGTGAATGGGGTGGATTTTTCCACGGCGCGGGTATTGTTCACTTCGACTTGGTACTCGGAACGTATAAAGGAGTAAAGATTCCTGAAGTAAAACGAGTGGCAAAGCAGGGAATTTCATTTCATAAAAAACTACTTTCACAAAGTCGAGACCGACTCTTCCAGATCGGCAAAGAGAAATCTCGAGTATAAATTCTATGTCGCCGACGAAAACACAACGAATGCTCAGTGGTGTGAAGCCGACCGGTACCCCTCATATTGGGAACTATTTCGGCGCACTGAAACAGTTTGTGGCGCTCCAGGACAAGGGGTATGAAGTATTTGTAATGATCGCCGATCTCCATGCGCTGACAAGTGTCACTGATGGTCAGACTTTGCGTAAACATGTAGACAATCTCATCCTTGATTATCTCGGTATTGGACTCGACCCAGAAAAAGTTACTCTCTTCAGGCAATCAGATGTTCCAGAACATACAGAGCTCGCTTGGATTTTCAACTGCATTACGACCATGCCAGAGCTCATGCGTGCCCACGCCTTTAAAGACGCTGAGGCGAAAAATAAAGATATCAACGTGGGTGTCTTTGATTATCCAATACTGATGGCCGCAGATATTTTGCTCTACTCACCAGACGTGGTACCCGTCGGGCAGGATCAGAAACAGCATCTCGAAATGGCTCGAGATACTGCTCGGACTTTTAATCGGATCTACGGACAGTCGCTAAAAGAACCACAAGAACTTATCGTACCTTCTGTCTCAGTTGTTCCTGGAACTGATGGGCAAAAGATGAGTAAGAGTTACAAGAATGTTATTCCACTTTTCGGTACCGAAGAAGAAGTGCGGAAAGCGGTTATGAGTATTGTGACAGATTCAACTGGTGAGGTACCGCAGAACGTGTATCAAATACACAGGCTATTTAGAACTAAACAAGAACTCGAAGTGCTCTATCGGGAGAGTAAAGGAAAGTACAAAGATTTGAAAGAAGCCCTCCTTGCCGATATTTTGGCATATTTCAAGCCAATGAAAGCACGCCGAGACGAGTACGAAAAGGATAAAGAAGGGGTTGATTCTATACTAACTGAAGGTGCGCTACGGGCTCGTAAGGTAGCACAAGAAAAAATGGAGGAGGTACGAAAAGCGGTTGGTTTACGATAATCTATTTGCTAGACTTGTGTAATGAATAAACTCACTACTCTGACGAGTAAGATTTTTGATACGCTACAGATAACAGCTCGTGTGTACGGCTACTTCTTCAAAGAGTTCAAGTTTTTGTCACTCATAAGTCTTGCACTTGTAGCAATTCTTGCGATCCTCCCTTTCTTCGACTCGAAGACACTTGAGTTACTTGTAAACAATATCGCCACACGGCAGTCGAGTGAGGAGTTGGTTATCGTGGTGGTTTTGATAGTGATCGCTTACACCTTTCCTTCGATTATCTATGCAATAAAGGGCTACTTTGATAAACAGGTGTTTATAAAATTACATGAGTACTGGGTGTTACGACTCGTAAAAAAAAGAACTGAGATCGACTTGGCGACATTCGAAAACTCTGACTTCAAGACTCTGGAAGTGAAGGTGCGCGACCGTGGTGTGTATCCTGTACTCAATATTACTGACAGAACTCAATTCATTTTTCAAAATGTGATTGAAATCGTGATTGCAGCCCTCGTGACAACTAGTTTTAACTGGATGTACTTAGTGGCAATATTGTGTGGTGCGCTGCCGAAATTCATAGTTGAAACTGTGTATGGTAAAAGTGTGTGGGGTATTTGGGATGCCGAGGCTGACGTACGAAAAAGATTCTGGGATATTCACGATGAGCTAAACCGACCTTCAATTGTTGATATTAAGTTATACGGACTTAGCTCGTTTTTTTATAATTGGCTCAAGAAAATTCATACTGAATTTAGTGTTAAGCAATTGACCGGTGAGCGACGAGCTATGTTTTTGCGGCTTCTCTCACATGTACCATCAATCGTGGCGTACGCTTGGATTATTTTTGAACTAGTAGGTGAAGTGCGCTCAGGGACACTCCTTGTGGGAAGTATCATCTTTGCCTTCGGTAGTATCCGTATTTTCGAGAATGCTGTGTCTGGTCTACTTGGTCAGTTTGCTAAGCAGTATCAGGATGTGCTCTTCGCTAAAGACATTTTTGCTTTCCTCGAGACAAAATCACAAATTCAGAGTACTGGCAAAGAACTTCAGCAAGAGGTAGAGCCTCCGCGGGTCGAGTTTAAAAACGTCTCCTATGTATACCCGGGGAAAACTGAACCTACGCTCAGAGATGTTTCTTTCACAATAGAACCTGGTCAGAAGATTGCCTTTGTCGGCAATAATGGTGCTGGAAAGACCACGATCGTAAAACTACTTTTGCGCGTATATGATCCGACTGGTGGAGTAATCCTTGTAAACGGAATTCCGCTTTCTGAGATAAGTCCTGTATCGTGGCATAAACAACTTGGGGTGCTTCTTCAGGATTATACGATATTTAATATTCCGGTTGGTGAAGGTATTGCCCTCGGTAATATAGAAAGTCCACTCAATATTGCCAAAGTCGAAGATTCTGCTCGGGCGAGCGAGGCGCACTCTTTCATTGAAGAGTGGTCGGCAAAATATGCGCAAACAATCGGCCGTGACTTCGATGGGGTAGAACCTTCCAAGGGTCAGAAACAAAAACTCGCTGTTGCACGTCTGTGGTATCGCGAACCTCGACTAATGATCCTCGATGAACCAACCTCTGCGGTTGATGCCGAGAGTGAAGCTAAAATATTCGAGCGAATCGAGACTTTACCGAAGTCTGTTTCAGCTGTTCTCATTTCTCACAGATTCTCTACGGTCAGAAAGGCCGACTGTATTTACGTAATTGAAAATGGATCAATTCGAGAAAAAGGCACTCACGCTGAACTGATTGCTGCGGATGGGCGATACGCAGAGCTCTTCAATCTGCAAAAGAAAGGGTATATGCAGGACTAGTGGATTACTATACGGAACGATATCACAGACTCGTGGAGTCGCACAAGCTTACATTTCTCAATATATTTGACGTAATTACAAATAGTTGACATAGTAACTATTTCCAGAATACAATCATTTGATGCAAATTAAACCAAAAAAGGGTGGGTCGCTTCATGAGGTCTGGCGTGGTGTGACGTATTCACTTGGTAGAGCTAAAAAACATAAGAAAATTTTCTTCAAGATCATCTTCCTGAGCTTTTTTACAGCACTCCTTTCGCCGCTCACTTTAATACTCTGGTCAAAAATACTCGATACACTCACGTATCGACTTTCTGATGTCACTCGAATCTGGGAGTTTGAAATTATGACAGTTGTGCTCATCATTGCCCTCTACTTGATGACACATGTGATCCTTGATTTTGCTGAGAGAGTGATGGGGCTTGCAATGTCTGAGTTACGCGAAATACTGCGAGTGACATACCTTGCTGATCTTGCCTATCACATCTTTAGACTCCCTCTGTCCGTAATAAAAACAATCAAACAAGGAGAGTTTACTGATACGAGTCGTCGCGCCGCCGCTTCACTTTCAGCACTGGTGATCGATTACATTATTGTGACTGGGACAGACGTTCTATCCGTCCTGTTCTTACTCGGAGTCATTTTCTATCACGACTGGGTCATTGGCCTGATAACCGTTTCAGGAATTTTACTCGCACTTCTCTTCTCATCTCGCGACACCGACGATATTCTTAAACTAGAAAAATCTTCGACAGCAAACTATAAAATAGCTGGCGGTCTCTACGACGACGCTATCACCAATATCAAAGCGATAAAAGACTTTGCCACTGAGAAAAAGATGCATGACTCGCTTCTCGTGTACTGGGTGAAGAAAGCTTTCCCGATTCGCATGGAGCTCAACCGACTGCGACGATGGAGTTCATTTCGAGTGTTCATTATCACCTTAGCTACTCGAGCGATTGTGCTCGTGCTCTCGGTCAAGCTAATCCTCTCTGGAGACTTTACTGTCGGCGTCCTCGTGTTGATGTGGGGGTTTGTGCGCGACTGCATTAATCCGTTCATTCGACTACTCAATAATTGGCGTGAGATCCAGACAAACATTATTCACATTAATGAATCACAGGAATTACTTGCGATCCCGGAAGAAAAATACAAAACAAAAGAAGGCTTTGTATTTGAAGACGGTCAGATTAATTTCGACGATGTAACATTTATCCATAGCGGAAACACGGCGCCTACTCTCGCAGGAGTTACTATCTCAATAGCTTCAGGGCAGAAAGTGGCTATTGTCGGTGAGTCCGGTGTGGGGAAGAGTACTTTTGTTGATCTGCTCTTCGGTTATTACAATCTCGAGAAGGGGGTTATTTCCATAGACGGGCAAGATATTCAAACTCATGATTTGCACGCACTACGCAAGCAAATTGCAGTCGTCCCTCAAGATATCGTGCTTTTCAATGACACGATTAAAAATAACATTCTATTCGGGAGCGAGGATGCTGTATCGGAAGAAGAATTGATGCAAATTGCTCGGGACGCGCACTGCCTCGAGTTTATCGAGAAGTTCCCCCAGGGCTTTGACCAGCTCGTGGGCGATAGAGGTATTCGACTTTCAGGAGGGCAGCGACAGCGGATCGCTATAGCACGAGCAATGCTTCGAAAGCCAAAGATACTTATCCTGGATGAGCCGACCTCGGCGCTCGATGCGGGTACGGAAAAGATTATCACCGAGTCGCTTGAAAAGCTCATGGAAGGTCGAACAACTATTATTATTGCTCACCGACTCTCTACGGTGCGCAGAGCTGATTCGATTCTCGTCTTCAAAAATGGCACTATTGTTGAGCAGGGTACTCACGCGGAGCTACTTGCGAGAGAAGCTGGTGAATATAAGAGATTACATGACTTGCAGATCGGTTTGTCATAATAAATGTCCCACCGTATACTAAGTAACCTATGGAAACACAAACACCACAAAAATCATATTCAAAAATTATCGGTATTGTTGCAGTTGTCGTTGTTTTGGCCGCAGTTTGGTTCCTCTGGCCGACTAAGCCACCAGCAGAAGTTCCACGAGCAACTACAGACACCGCAACGACCACAGTAAAGACTCCAGATGTTACCGCTGAACTGGGAATGCGACCAACGCTTGCTAGTGTAAATGCTAAAAATGTTACATTCTCATTTACTGGATATGGTCCAGGTAAATCTCACCTTGGTACCTTTACGAAGATTGAGCGAGCGAGTATCAATATTCAAAACGGTCTAATTATTGGCGGTACGCTAATCATCGACGCTACCTCTGTCGACACCAAGAATGCTTCTCTCAACACTCATTTGAAGAGTGCAGACTTTTTCGACACGGCTCTCTATCCAAAGATTGAATTCGTTCTAACAGAACTTAAACCAACTTCTGAGAATCTCTCTACATTCACCGCTACCGGACAGCTCGACTTCCATGGTGTAAAGAAAAGTATTACATTCCCAGTCACCTACGCAACTTCTACCAATAAGTACAGTACCGACTTCATTCTCTCCCTTAAAGAATTCAACATCTCATACAAAGGAGTTAATGATGGGGTCCGAATTGAAGCTTCGTTCAGTATTCAGGAATAAGCTTGCATAAAAGCCGGTGTGCGTTACTATAGAGAGGTAGGGCAGTGACGCTGCAAACACAGCTGAGCCTGAGAGAAGAACGAGTCCGCTCTAGTAGAACTCTCCGTAAAAGCACGTGACGCTTGAATCAAGATATTTCTTGATGAGACTCAAGTAAGGTGGCACCGCGAATAAAATCGCCCTTACCCTTTAATGGTTAACGGCGATTTTATTATGAAACAAAAAACATCAATAGCTACTCTGGGTACGCTTGTAGGTACACAGGTGACCTGCATCGGCTTCGCACATGCAGTGCGATTACAAAGTAAGGTAGGATTCGTCAATTTGCGAGATATCTCTGGCATTGTTCAGTGTGTGTTTTTTGGTGCAGATAAACTCGACGTACTCAAGAAGGTCACACTTGAGACATACCTTGAAGTAAAAGGAACTGTCGTCAGTGCGCCACAGGCAAGTGGGGGAATCGAAATACAAGTAGAAAGTTGTACGATCTTGAACCAGGGTCTGGCTGAACTCCCCATTCCAGTTCAGCTCAAAGGTGGTGAAGACACTGAGGCACCGACACGTTTTGACTATCGCTGGCTCGATCTACGTAAACCAGACAAGGCGCTCATATTTAAAGTGTGGACAGCTTTTGAAAAAGGTTTGCGTGACTACGTGTACGAGCACAACTTTATCCAGGTCTACTCTCCGTCATTTATGAGCACTCCAAGTGAGACTGGTGCAGAGGTTTTCGAGGTTCAGTATTTCGACAAAAAGGCCTACCTTGCCCAGTCACCACAGTTTTACAAGCAAATGGCCATGACTTCAGGTTTCGAGAAAGTATTCATTGCTGGTCCAGTATTTCGTGCTGAAGCCTCATTCACCACTCGCCATCTCACTGAATTCCCTGGATATGACTTTGAGATTGCGAACATTGAAAGCCATCATGATCTGATGGACACCGAAGAGCAAATGCTCATCAGTGCTTTCAAAGAAGTTGCTCGCAAATTCCCGGAACTCGGCGTAGAAGTTCCAGTTGCGCCGTTTCCTCGAATCCCTATGGTTAAAGTAAAAGAAATTCTTGCACAGGAAGGTATTGCTTCAGATGAACCGCACGACCTTTCACCAGAAGAGGAGCGAGGTATCTCTGCATATGTAAAACGTGAGTTTAAGCACGATTTCGTCTTTGTGATGGACTATCACAAATCGAAGAGTGCGTTCTATCACATGCGGCATGAGAACGACCCTGAGCGTAGTAAGCGAGCTGACCTTTTGTATCGTGGAATCGAGATCACGACACTCGCACAGCGAGAGCATCGAATCGAGATCCTCGAAAAGCAAGCTCTTGAGAAAGGGATGAATCTTGAACTCCTTAAAGATTATTTGAATTTCTTCAGATACGGTGCTCCAGCCCACGGTGGTGCTGGGCTCGGGCCATCACGAATTATTATGAAGCTACTTGATCTACCAAACGTCCGTGAAGCCACCTATCTTCCAAGAGATGTTGGACGACTCACTCCGTAAGTACGCTATACTTGATGGATATGGATGGTACGCTTGGTCAGTTTCATGTGCAGGTGCAAGAGTTTAAAGGACCACTTGAAGTCCTTCTTGAGCTTGTCGAAAAAAGAAAGCTCCACATTTCTGATGTAGCTCTCGCTCAAGTAACAGACGATTTTGTCGCGTATATTCAAACTATCAAAGAGTATCCATTCGCTGACATTACTTCGTTTATCCTCGTCGCCTCAACCCTGCTTTTGATTAAGTCAAAGGCACTCTTGCCAACACTCGAGCTGACTGATGAAGAGGTCACTACCGTCAGCGACCTTGAAAAACGACTCAAAATCCTCTCGGCCGTCAAAGAGGGTGTCGTCACACTGAATTCACTCTGGGGTAGTGCGTACTGCTTCGAACACCTTGATCGACCACAACCAATCGTCTTTGCACCCGACCCTCGTATCACAGTCGAAGCACTTGCAATGACTTTTGAACAACTCCTCTCACTTATTCCGCAGGTAGAGCGTCTACAGGAAGTGCAGGTGGCAACGACATTGAAAATCGAAGAGGTTATCAGTGACCTGAAAAAGCGCGTCGAACACGCATTACAGTTACCATTCTCACAATTCGCTGGTGATAAGAAGACAAAGGTAAATATTATCGTGAGTTTTCTCGCGCTCCTTGAACTTGTAAAGGCAGGGGAGCTAGATGCGCATCAGGACACAGCTAATCATGATATTATGATAGAGACAAAACGTCCTGGGGTGCCACACTACTAACACATGACACAATTGCATTCAAAAATCGAAGCGCTGCTTTTCTACTTCGGAACCGAGGTTGCGTTTGAAAAGCTTGCCGAACTTACAGGAGAAACCGTAGAGCATGTTCGTGAGGCTCTTGTCGCACTTTCGGAGCGTTACAAGGACTCTGGTGTGTGCCTCCAGGTCTCTGATGCCGGAGCTCGATTCACGACTGCGCCAGCGCTCACCGATTTTTTTACTGATGTTGCTAAGTCAGAAAAAATTCAAGATATTGGAAAAGCGGGTCTTGAAGTACTTTCAATTCTGATTTATCGAGGGCCAAGTAAACGCGCAGAGATTGACTATATCAGAGGGGTTAATTCGCAATCGATTGTCCGCACTTTATTGATTCGAAAACTCATCGAGCGAGATAAGGAAAGTTCAGACCGCTCACCGACGTATCGAGTCACTCTCGAAACACTTTCGCATCTTGGGGCGGCATCGCGAGAGGTGGTTGCTGAGTATGAGCGGCTCCACACGGCGATAACAGCAATTGAGTCTGCTACAGACTCACCACAACATACCTCATGAGACATCTCGAGCGTATTGATTTTCCACTATTACTTTCAATACTCCTCTTAACTGGGGTGGGAATTGTCATCTACAGCTCAGCGCTCATGGGGCTTCTTTTGCGTGACACCGACTTATTCATGCCAAAGCTCGTGAGTCAAATAAGCTTCGGGCTTGTATTAGGATTCGTAGGACTTGCGGTCACGTCACGAATACACTACACCATCTGGAGAAAGTGGGCGTTCTATATCGTGCTTGTTGCCATTGGTCTCAACCTGTTACTTTTTGTGCCTGGGGTCGGTGTCACTCATGGTGGAGCAACGCGGTGGCTTGATTTCGGCTTTATTTCTTTTCAACCTTCAGAATTCCTGAAAATTGCATTTGTCATTTATTTTGCAACTTGGATCTCTGGACTCAAGGATGAGATTCATACGGTGAAGTACGGGCTCATGCCGCTCGTTGTCCTGCTCGGAATCAGTGGCGGACTACTTCTTGCTCAGCCAGACACGGACACATTTGTCGTGCTTTCGGCCGGGCTTACCGCTATGTTTTTTGCCAGTGGTGGCAAGATAAGACATTTACTTCTCCTCGGGCTCATCGGGTGTATTACCCTTGCCGGACTCATTGCGACACGTCCATATCTACAACAGCGAGTTAAGACCTTCTTGGCTCCGGGTTCAAACGCGAAGACAACGTCATACCAAGCGCAGCAAGCACTCATCGCCGTCGGTTCCGGTGGACTCCTCGGGCGAGGTTTCGGGCAAAGTGTGCAGAAATTCAGCTATCTCCCTGAACCAATCGGTGATTCGATTTTTGCAGTTGCAGCAGAGGAGTTCGGTTTTTTAGGTACTACAATTATCCTTCTCCTCTTTCTCTTTTTTGGTGCTCAAGGACTACGTGTAGCTTCGCGGGTCAAAGACATGTTTGGTAAAACACTCATTGTCGGCGTCATTGTAATGTTTTTAGTACAATCACTTATCAATATCGGTTCGATGATTGGTATGGTTCCGCTCTCGGGAATTACACTCGTCTTCATGAGTCATGGCGGAACGGCACTTTCGACGGCACTGGCGACTGTTGGTATACTCTTGAACATATCCCGTTATCAAACACGCACATGAAAATTCTAACTACAGGCGGAGGCACTGGCGGACATGTTTTTCCGGTAATTGCCGTAATCGAGCGTATACGTGAGGTTGTTCGTGAAGATAAGCTCGTCGAGCCGACGATCTACTTTATGGCTCCTGAGCAGTACGTACCCAAAGCACTTTTCGAGAACAAGGTCATATACATGCCTTGTACTTCCGGTAAGCTTCGACGTTATTTCTCGCTTCGTAATCTTTTTGACATACCAAAGACAGTTGTCGGCGGTCTAAAAGGATTACTCGATGTGTATCAAATCTTTCCGGACGTAGTATTCGCCAAAGGTGGCTACGCAAGCTTTCCAGCCCTCTTTGCAGCACGTGTTCTCGGAATTCCGGTAGTTATTCATGAGTCAGATTCAAAACCAGGACGTGTCAGTGCCTGGGCGGGGAAATTTGCTACACGAATCGCTCTTTCATATCCAAGTGCGGCAACCTATTTCCCACGTGATCGTGTGGCAGTAACCGGGAATCCAGTCCGAAGAGAGATCTCGGTGCCGGAAAAAGAGGGTGGGTATGAATTTTTTAAACTCACACAAGGAATTCCGACTTTACTCATTCTTGGAGGTTCACAAGGTGCTGCTCGAATTAACGAACTACTCATCGACGCACTCGGAGACCTTGTTTCAGAATATCAAATCATTCATCAGACGGGTAAAAAGACTTTTAAAGAAGTTCAGCTGACTGCGCAAATTGTTCTTGAAAAGAATCCTCATAAAGACCGTTACCGTGTAGTAGAATTTCTCAACGACCGCGCCTTGTCATATGCTGCGGGCATAGCTGACCTTATTATTTCTCGTGCTGGTTCAACTATTTTTGAGATTGCCCTCTGGGGGAAACCAAGTATCATTATTCCAATTCCCGTTGAGATCAGCCATGATCAGACTTCAAACGCTTTTGCCTACAAAGCAGCGGGCGCCTGCGAAGTGATAGAAGAGAAGAATTTGTCACAAAGCGTATTTAAGGCAGAAATCTCACGAATACTCAACGATACCGCACTTCACACCTCGCTTTCTGAGGCGGCACGAGCATTCTCTAGACCTGATGCTGCACACAAAATCGCTCGAGCGGTGATAGAGGTTGGGATCACGCACGAAACAAAGTAGTGTTTTACTGATTGTCTGTTTGGTGGTAGTGTGAATACATATGTCGAACGCTCAAATTATCACTCGATTTCCTCCGTCTCCGACAGGTTTTATGCATATCGGGACAGCTCGAACAGCTCTCTTTAACTACATCTTTGCGAAGAAAAACAATGGTTCTATGCTCTTGCGTATCGAGGATACAGACCGTAAACGAAGCACACTCGAGCATGAGCGTGGCCTCATAGAAAACACACACTGGCTCGGTATACACTGGGACAATGAAGTAGTGCTCAGACAGTCGGAGCGCGGGGAAGTGTACAGTGAGTATTTGCAAAAACTCATCGAGACAGGGAAGGCCTATTACTCGAAAGAAGAGGTGACTGAAGAAGGACAGCGAGCTGAAGTTATTCGATTCAAAAACCCGAATGTTCGAATTACTTTCACTGATTTGATTCGAGGTGAAGTATCTTTTGACACAACAGAACTTGGCGACTTTATTATTGCCCGCAGTGTCACCGAACCTCTCTATCACCTGGCAGTAGTCATCGACGATGCACTCTCACAGGTAACGCATGTGATTCGTGGTGAGGATCATATTTCGAACACGCCACGGCAAATACTCATTCTTGAAGCGCTTGGCTTTACTCGACCACTGTATGGGCACATGCCGCTCATACTTTCCACTGAGCGAGAGAAACTCTCTAAACGTAAGCACGGGGAACTTGTATCGGTGGAATACTATCGCAAGCGTGGTTACCTTCCAGAAGCCCTCGTCAATTTCCTTGCGATGCTTGGCTGGAATCCAGGTACCAATCAAGAGATTCTCAGTCTTGAAGAAATTATCACTCAGTTCGATATCAAAAAAGTTCAGAAAGCTGGAGCTGTTTTCAATGTTGAGAAACTTAACTGGTTCAACAAAGAATACCTGAAGCGAGAACCGGTCGAACGTGTTCACACTGAAATCAGCACTCGACTTAAGTCAGCAGGATTTCCTGAAGAAAAAATAAACCCTCCGCTACTTGCAACGTTATCAGAACGAATTTTCTGTTACGGGGAGATTGATGATCTCTATGCAGCGGGTGAATTTACCTACATCCAATTTCCGATAACCTACGAACCTTCATTCTTACTCTGGAAAGACAATACCAAAGAGCAAACTAATGCCAATCTGGCAGCAGTTCTCGCCCTGTGGGAGCATCAAGATTTTTCTAATAGTGCACAACTTAAAGAATCACTGGCGGAACTTTTGAAAGAAAAGGGAAATGGTCCAGTACTCTACCCGCTACGTGCCTGCCTCACCGGAAAAAAACAATCACCTGATCCATTCACAGTGGCCTGTATCCTCGGAAAAACAGAAACACTCAAGCGAATCAAAGCTGCCCTGGAAATGGTATACTAGATAGGTATATGCATACGTCTTGGCAAGTACTCTTTATTGCTCATTTCTGTCTATTCATGCTATTTCTACCTGCTCAAACTGCAGGGGCGCAGTCTGCTTCGGATGCACTTCTGCGACAGAAGATTCAAGAGAAAACGAGCGCTATCGAAAAGCTCAATGAGGAGATCATGCAGGTTCAAACACAGGTAAACATTACCAGTCGCGAGGCGCAAACCCTTCAATCGACAATTCGATCCCTCGACCTGACTGCTACAAAGCTCTCAAAAGAACTTGATGTAACCTCTAAGACTATAGACCGCACTACACTGACTCTCGAGATGACGACCAAGGAGATTCAGAAGTCTGAGCAGAAACTTCATACAGAGAAAGAAAATCTCTCGCTTTTTTTACAGACCTACGCAAAACAAGATGCTACTTCACCAGTTTTGGCCATACTTCTCGGTGGATCGCTCGGTTCTGCCTTGCACGACACCTATCAACTCCAAGAAGTTTACGATTCAATAACGAAAACCGTACAAAATGTACGAATCGAAAAAGGTAGACTTGAGGCTCGGCAAAACGAACTTATTGCAAATAAGAACAACCTCACACAACTCCAGAAGAAGCTTGTTGGTCAAAAGACTTCAGCTGAGCAGACCAAGGAAGAAAAGAATGAACTTTTATCTGATACAAAAAATAAGGAGGCGAATTTCCGCTCACTCCTCGCACAGAAGCAAGAAGAGCGAGCCCAATATGAGAAAGAGATTTTCGATTTTGAGGCAAATCTCAAGCAAAAAATCGACCTCACACTCGTCCCTTCAGCTCGCAGTGGCATACTCTCTTGGCCACTTGATTCTGTCCGTATAACGCAACGATTCGGAAAGACCTCAGCCTCAGGGCGACTCTATGTTTCAGGAACGCATAACGGTATCGATATGGGCACTCCCGTCGGCACTCCAGTCAAGTCAGTATTGACTGGAACAGTAGCCGGAACAGGGAATACTGGGCTCCAGAAAGGCTGCAGGTCATATGGTAACTGGGTGTTGATTCGACATCCAAACGGAATCTCATCGATTTACGGCCATTTGTCATCCGTAATCGTCAAAAAGGGTGATCAAGTTACCACTGGACAAGTGGTGGCATATTCTGGAAATACTGGGTACTCAACTGGCCCACACCTTCACCTATCTGTAATTGCGACCGAAGGAAGTATCGTCGCGCCAAACACCGCCTCTCGAACTTGTGGCAAAATGCCGATACCATTGGCACCACTTAATGCCTACCTTGACCCAATGGAGTTCCTGAGTCCACTCTAGTATTAATTTGGTGTTATACTAAAATTCATCTATGAAAATATCTGCGCAGAGCAATCAACCGGGTTTCGTGCGATGGATCGTCATTTTTATTGTCGCTTTGTTCATCTTCTCACTACTAGGCTTTGATTTGAAAAAGTCTGTAGAGTCAAAACCAGTTCAAAATAACTTCACGTACGTCAAAGTCGTTCTCGAGAATTTTTATAACCGTGTACTTCGTCGACCGGCGGAATTCATCTGGCAAGAATTCTTTGTTGAGATTGTTTGGAAACCATTTTGGCAGGCTATGCAAGACATTAAAAACGGCCAGCCAACACAACTCGAACGGTATGCACCGGATGTCCCGATGCCGAATATCTAACTTCACGAAACCAGAGCGAAAGCTCTGGTTTTGCTATACTCGATATAACTACAATTACATGCAAAATTCAAATACTCTCGAGAAAGGTTTCTACTATCACTATAAGCGTAACCAAGCTCTCGATCATTTCAACTACGTATACGAGGTACTCGGAACTGCACTTCACACAGAGACCGGGGCAGTGACAGTTATCTATCGACCACTATATACAAGTGACTACAGTAAGGGCAATGACTTTTACTCACGACCAATTGAAATGTTCCTCGGACACGTAGATACAGGTTCGGCACGTATGCAAAGATTTACAAAAATCGAGGATCCAGTATGGATAGAGACATTAGAGAAAGTCTTGTAAGCCCAGAGCAAAATTTACTCAAAAGTTTTATAGACAATTGTAGAGGGCATTAGGAAGAGACGCATAGCAGAGACCGCATGTTTGAGTAATGATAAGGCTTTTTTTGAATATGTATGTCGCAAAAGATATATTGTGCGACACTGTATCAATTTCAAACATGCCATACCCTGCACAGCATGTATCAACATCTAGAGTACTACTCTATTACTCTGCACCAGCACTTTTATTTCTAAGAAGAGAAAATATCGAGTAACTTTTTCAATCTATTTCTCTACACCGAGAATCTCGAATAGTTTCGCCAGCTTCATTGTGGCAAGACAAGTTACTGAGTCAGCGGCACCGTAGTAGATATAGAGAGTCGTATGATTCAAAAGTTCGAACCCAGTTGGAAAGACCACGTTCCCTACCTGCCCCTGTTTCTCAAATGAAAGCTCCGGCTCGAGGAGCGGTGCGTCTGTGCGCGCAATGATCCGTGTCGGATTTTTGAGATCGAGGAGAGCGCAGCCAAGTCGATACCCTTTGTCCATACCGATCCCATGATAAAAGAGGAGCCAGCCATATTTGGTCTTAAGAGGACGACCAGCCAGACCGACTTTCTCACTGTCCCACATCCCCTTTCGTGGAGAGATGATCGGCGTAGCGGTTTCGACAATGAAAGGTGAGTCGAGGTTTGCTGAAGGGATCGCATCAAAACAAATCTTATGGTTGACTCGATGAATCAGATAATAGGCACCAGCCACCTTTTCTGGGAATATACACGCATCCTTATCATCAACGCCAGCGGGTGTGATACAGAATGACTTCGACCATCGCCACATACCTTTGAGTGCATCGGACTCTTTTACTGAAATGAGAGCCACCCGAGGAGCTTCGGTGCCGTTATAAGCTGTATAGCAGACATACCAACGACCATTAAGTGCAGTTACTCGTGGGTCCTCAGCGCCAGAATTTCCATGAGGAATGCGTTTCTCTTCTGAAGGCTCCTGTGGTGTATATACCGGAAACTCATCTTTAACAAAGCGGATTCCATCACGAGACACTGCGTGCCCGATATACGAAGTGTTGTCGAGCGACATCGCTCGATACAAGAGATGCAGTCTGCCGATAGTCTGAATACTTGCTGGGTTAAACACTGCCTGAGACTCGAAATCATACTTTTTATTTGGCTGTAGAATCGGATTATGCGGAGTGCGTACGATATCTTTTTTTGAAGCTCCAGTGATGAGGGCTAGAAGACGACTGAGACTACACGTCGCGGCACATCCGACAGTATCGGCGCCACTGTAGTAGATAGTCAGCGTGTCCTCGAAAAGAGAGACCCCTGAAGGGAATACAATTCCTTTCACATTTCCCTCTTTCTCATAATGCGCCTCAGGGACAAGGAGTGGATACGCGGTTCGGCCAATCACCTCCTGCGGGTTCGTAAGCGAGAGGAGCACCGCCTCGATACCAAAGATTCGATTATGCTCATCAAAGTAGTTCTGAATATGGGAGTAGATGAGTAGCCACCCTTTAGTGGTCTTAAGGGGTCGAGCACCGATTTCTATATGATCAGAATCTCTTCGCAGGAGTGAAAGAGTCGGCTGACTCGAGAGTTGATCGTATCGTGTATTCCAAAAGCCTGGAGTAAGAAGTTCCTCGACAGTATCCGCTTCAAAATACATAATCCGCGCCGGTGGTTTATCTGGATTCACCGTCACAAAGCCAGCGATCTTCCCTTTCACTTTCTCAGGAAAAAGAGTCATTGCTTTCGCATTGAACGGGGTAACCAAGTGCTTTGAGTCGATAGTTTTAAAATCACGAGTAAACGCAACTCCAACCTTGATCCCCTCGGCGGTGAAAGGAAAAGTTGAGAGCGCGGTATAGAAAATGGCGTATCGCCCACCAGTCACCTTAACCACACGTGGATCCTCACAGCCAAACCGATCCCACTCTTCACTTGGACTCACGAGCACTCGATGGCTTGTCTTTCCTTTATGTGTGAGCGCCACACAGACACGTGACTCAATAAACTCACGACCCGCGATTCGTAGTGGGCGTCCCTCACCTCGATAAATAAAAGCTTTTTCCTTCCCGACCGTAATGCTTGAAAGGTGAAAGGCGGCTCGAGTATCGGCACTAATTGACCCTGGTCGGAGAATTGGATTATTTTGTTTTCGTGTGACTGAAATCATTGTGATAAGGTAAATGAACGTGTCTCAAACTGAACTTCATGATGAGTTTTCAGTTCATCAATAAATCGATCAAGTGGTGCGGTTGCAACACACACGTGCTTGTCTCCCCCACCGTAATACACAAAGAGTGTATTCTTGATAATTGCCGCACCACACGGATACGCAATTCCTGGTTTCCAATCATTCTCATACCATTCATCGGGAAGAAGGATCGGATGATGTGATCGATACCGCACAATATGCGGATCCTGCAAATCCAAAAGCATTGCCCCAATTTTGTATTTACCTGGGTCGCGATCATCGACAGCGTGGTAAATCACGAGCCATCCTTCATCAGTTTTGAGTGGCGTTGCACCGACCGAGAGCTTACGACTATCCCAGCCAAATGAGCGAATTTTTATGGAATGCTTCGTTCGAAGCCAGGTATCGCCATGGAAATCAAGATCCGGCACAACGTCGATGAGGATGTTTGGAAATACTCGATGAAATACGTAGTAGTTACCTTTAATTTTCTCGGGGAGAATACAGCCACTTTTATTCACCTCACCAGGACGAGAGATGAGCTTAGGAAATGTCCACTTACTCCACCGTTGCTTTTTAAAGTCAGATAAAGAGATTGAAGAGAGCGCTACTCGTGGCTCATGGATTCCATTATAGGCAACATACGTCAAATATACTCGCCCATCGATCAGGGTAAGTTTAGGATCTTCACATCCACCCCATCCCCCACCAGAAGAATACAATCCTGGTCCTTTTGGGCCTTTGGCAGGCGCTACTCCCGCACCTTCGAAAGATGCGCGTGGTACATACGCCGGAGTCTCAGAACGATACTCGACAGTCACTCCGTCAGGTGAGCGAGCATACCCGAGAGTTGAGATATGCTTACTATCAACAGCGCGATAGAGCATGTGCACGACTCCATCAAGTTCAAGCACAGCGGGGTTAAATACTCCTTGTACTTCCCAGTCTTTCCCATGACGAGGAGACATGATCGGGTTCGCTGGAATTTTACTCAAAAGACTAATACGGGGAAACCGAGCCTCATGCAAATGTGTCCAAGGAACTGCATATGAGAACACCTCACCTACCGCATCGGCCCAGAGTATATGAAGCTCATCCTCAAAGAGCGAGGCGCCAAGTGGGCGGAGTGTGCCATCGGCAAGAATAAGTTCCTCGACGACCGGGTGCTCGAGTCGCCACTTTTCATTCCAGTTCAAATCAAAGCAAATAGCACCAGCACGCACAATTGTCCCATTTACTGTCTGTGAACTTGCATCGTAGATGAGTAAGTACCCTTCACTCGTTGCTAGGCAATCAATGAGCTTCAGGAGGCCGCGATCCCAGTATCCTGGTCGCGACGTACACAAGAGAAAGTCATCGTACTGTGCTTGTGTGGCGGTAATTGTACTTGTTCGAAAGAACGCACTACCATCCGAGACACCACAATACACTCCAGACTGTTTAGGAAGTGCCTTGAATCGCTCTCACCAAGCCTCGAGGCGACTAATCTCGCTGAAGTAACCTGAGTTAAACTCATAGAGCACA
>JBIIJY010000011.1:0-3598 GCA_044233485.1 Minisyncoccia bacterium | reverse complement strand
CAAGAAAATACTCTTGGGGATCTTTTCAAGTATCAGTTTAGTGCCTTGTCATCAGGTGGTGTTGCGACGACAACTCAGAGTCTCGCTCGAAGTGACGATGTGTCGCTCAAACAGATGATTGGTCAGCTCGTTGTTGTCGGCGCTACCGGTGAAGTGATGAGTGAAGCGGATTCAAGACTCATCAGAGAATATGGAGTGAGTGGTTTTAATCTTATCGGAAAGAACTCCAAATCCCGTTCACAGGTAACAGCTCTGATACAGTCGCTCCAAGAGGAGGCGCGGACTGCTGGATTGCCAGGACTCTTTATAGGCGTTGATCAGGAGGGTGGGACGATTGAACGTTTCAAGTTTCTCGGGACGCATGATCCACAGTCGGCGCTCATCTCAACAACGAGTGCTTACAAGGTAGCCTTTTCGCGAGGAAAGGAACTCAAGGAAATTGGCGTGACCATGGTCTTTGCCCCAGTACTCGACCTTGTAACCGACCCAAAATCGTATTTGTATGAGCGGACGTTTAAGGCAAACGCTGAAAATACTGCTCTGCGAGGGAGCGCCATGGTCTCTGGCTTTAGTCAGGCTGGTATTATTGCTGTACCGAAGCATTTTCCTGGGTATGGAAACATCAAGCTCGACCCTCATACAAGCTCTGCAACCGCCCCGCGGGAGTACTCACTTGAGAAGAATTTGCAGCCATTCATCCTTGCGTATCGCCAGACACCTTTCGAGGCACTTATGACAGCGCATATTACGGTAGCGTCCCATGACACGAAGCCGGCAACTCGTTCTAGCTACATGCTCACAACTATCCTTCGAGAATCAATGGGCTTTACGGGTGTGATCGTCTCAGATGATCTCGAGATGGCCTCAGTGGGGGAAGTGGATATCGGTAGAAGTGCGGTTGAGTCGATTCAGGCCGGCGCTGATCTCTTGATCGTGACTCAGAACCCTGACAATCAAGTGAAAGTGCTCACTGCACTAAGCGATGCGGTCTCTACGGGTCAACTCCCAGCGGAGCGCATTCGAGAGTCATACGCGCGAATTATGGACTTGAAGGCACGGTACGGTCTTGCTAAAAGTATAGAAACACGGTAAAAGAACTATATGCAACGTTTTGTTCGATACGGATTTGTCGGCCTGAACATACTCCTCTCTGGGACAGCCCTTTTCGGCCTCTATCTCTTGTGGAGTGTTCAAAATCCGCAGTTCGAACAGCTCTACTTCTTTAGTGTATCGGTGGTGACTGTGTTAATTGCTTTTTTCAATATTCTTGCCCTTGAAGGGCGTCGTTTCGCTGGTTTTTCCTACAGTGTGGCGATGGCAAAGATCCTCACCTTCTTGATTTTACTCATTTGTATACTTACGGTGGGCGTCATACTGGTTCCGGTGCAAATTTAAGCCTCCTTTGGAAAACTCGAGCGAAAAACCAGACGAGCAATGGGTTGGCTTGTCTAGGCTAAAAACGGCCTTAAATAAGGCTTAAATTGGGCATTGACGGGTAGTTTTTCCTGTGGCGGCGCTTGACTTTTAAAATTAGAAATGCTATAATATATACATCAGAGTTTGATTCTCTGATTTTTTGTTTCTTCGATACTTATACACCTATTTTCCTTTACTGTTGCATGTGTGTAGGCGAGAAGAGATAACAAATTACTATGATTGAACTTATTGCCAGTATTAGTCTCTTCAGTTCGGTGTTTGGTGCAAATACATTCGATACCACCCAAGAGATCGCACAGGCAACACCTAAAGCGGTTTCTTCGGAAGCAGTAAAGGCGCCTCTGACCTTTGAATCTATCGTACGAAATCGTTTTGCTGACAAGCCAGCACTTGTTAAGATTGCAATCTGTGAATCAGGCCTTAAACACTTCGATAAGAACGGTGAAGTTCTCAAAGGTTGGATGACTCCTCAAGATATTGGAGTGATGCAGATCAACAAGTCGTATCACTTAAAGAAATCTGTAGAGATGGGACTTGATATCTACAAGCTCGAAGATAACCTTACCTACGCTGAATATCTCTATGAGACAGAAGGTGTTGGTCCTTGGTACGCTTCAGCTCCGTGTTGGTTGAAAGATGTCCCTAGTTGGGACTAACAAAAAAACTCCCTTTCGAGGGAGTTTTTTTGTTTTCCCCATACGCGCGCAGTCCTTTCTAAATATTCTGCGGTAGAATAGTAGGGTGATTTATCAAGCGCCATACACGCACCTCCTTGCGAAGCCGAAAAACTTTTCTCGCAAGAAAGTTTTTGCTTTTGATATAGATAACACTCTCACCGAAAGTCGTGGTCAACTCACAGAAGAACATGCCAGGATACTCGAGTCGGTGCTCGAGACACGTTTCGTCGTAATTTTGACTGGTGGCTCGTATGAGCATGTGCAAGAACAGGTGCTCTCTGCGCTCTCTGGTTTTTGTGCAAAAGAAAAAATAATTATTTTCCCTTCAAGTGGCGCAGCCTGTTTTACTCTCGACCACGCCGGCAGGTCGACGCAACGCTACTCATACACCCTTACTGCTCAAGAAAATGAGCGTATTGTGCAGGCGCTTAAACAAGTCCTACAGAGTGAGCACAAAACTGAAGAGGATTTTCTAGCTTGCGTCGATATGCGAGGATCCTCAGTGACATACTCAGGATGCGGACAAGATGCCCTTTTTGATGAAAAGAAAAAGTATGATCCCGATCGAACCCGACGTGGCAGGTACCAGAGAGAATTGCGAAAACTCCTTCCTGATTTTGAGATTTCTATCGGCGGCCTCACTTCACTAGATATTACCCGGAAGGGAATTTCAAAGTTCTTTGCACTCAGCAAACTCGTCCAAGATTTTCCGTTCAAGAAGGACGATATTCTTTTCTTTGGTGATGCGGTCTTTTCTGGTGGTAATGATTCATCTGTGCCAGAGCACGGAATCGACACAGTAGCTGTCTCAAGTCCTCTCGACACATTTCATATCCTTGAGTGCCTTCACGAGTATCCAGTGCCGTACGATGAAAAACGTCCATGGGGAAGCTTCAAGCAAATCGTTCACAATAAGCCCTCAACAGTGAAGCTGATTCATGTAAAGAAAGGGGAAGAGCTCTCGTGGCAGTATCACAATCATCGAGCTGAACTTTGGAAAATACTCAGTGGCTCACCAGTCATTCTCTTGCATCATGAGTGGGTGCGAGCTCGGGCCGGGGACGAATTTTTCATTCCTCAAGGCATGACACACAGTATTGGCGCGCCAGAGGGTGACGTGTTGCTTTTGGAAGTAGCAGTGGGGCATTTCGATGAAGAGGATATTGTGCGTCTTAAGGATCGTTATTCACGCTCATGAAAAAAATACTTTCCTTCAAGCGTAGAAAGACACAGTTTGAAATAATCCGCAGTTTTTCACTGTATCAGGATACAGCGCATGGACGATACGCAATCGCCAGTGAAGTTTTGTATCGTGGAAATGCACGTATCGCACTGATACCGGTACTTCCAGACCAATCAAAAGACTTTGAGCCCTTATTGCTCAATTTCTATGACACCAAGGGTAAAGAGGTAGTACTCTCACGTATTAAATCTCTCTTCATCACACGGACGAAAACTGGACTAATTGCCTCTACAACTGAACA
>JBIIJY010000002.1:0-125874 GCA_044233485.1 Minisyncoccia bacterium | reverse complement strand
CAGGGTTCTTGTTCTGACATGATGGGGGATTGGGACGAGTCGCTCACGCCGCTTATAACGAACAATTTTCTTGCTCGAATCCCTGAAGATCCTAGAGGGAGTGTGGGATACGGCGAGGTAGATTCACTGTGTTATAAATACACTAGGTATGATTCGGTAAATGGCTGGCATACCGCGTCTTGCGGTGGTCAACCTATAGCGAATTATGAATATGTAATTGCCTTTTCTGTAGAGACTGCGCGCTTCAATTTGCCAGTATTTGGCTTCTCTCTTGGCCCTGGTTACAGTGGTAGTGGTACTGGCGGACAACCAACTTTTCCGCCAGCAAATACCAATGACGTCACGTCGACAAATCGTTGGGCAACATATGATTACTGTATCTTAGGACCACGAAGATGATTACACAACACAAAGGCTTTACTCTCATTGAACTCCTCGTCGTCATCTCGATCATCGGGATGCTTTCAAGTGTTGTCTTGAGTTCACTCAATACCGCGCGGGGGAAGGCGAGGGATTCAGTGCGGATTCAGACACTACAGCAGCTCAAAACTGCGATTGAGACATATTTCATCGACAATGGTGCGTATCCTCCGGCTGTTGATCCAGCAGATTGGAATGGTGGGTCTTCAGCTTGCGTTGCTGCTTGGTTTACCGCGAGTGCTGATTGGATTCCAGGACTTGTCTCAGGGGGGTATATCAGTAGTTTACCCACCGACCCGCAGCAATCAGGTTGTAATCAGTATATGTATTTAACAAATACCAATCGAGATGGGTATAAGCTGCTCGCAAATGGAATTGGGTCTCGAGCCTATACCTTCGGTGAACCGATGGCTCGCTGTCCGGCTGGCTGTACGACAGGGTGGTGTACGGTGGCTAACGTGCCCTCACAGAGTCAGGTTGGTTTTGCAATATATAGTGAGAATTTTCGTTGTCAGTAAATAAAAAAGAAGAGCGCCTCGGAAAAGGCACTCAACCTGTGTGGGGTAGTCTGATAAAGACCACTTGGCCATCAGGAGCTTGGAATCGTATCCGTCGCTTCCCGACAATCATACTGCAAGTCCCCAGATCTACGGTGATCTGAACTCTCCGGGGAGTGTTTCGTGTGCGTATCCAACCAACGAGCCGTTGCCAGACTCGTCCGGCAATCTGCCTTCGTTTAAGCTCGATTGTTACATCTACTGAGTCATCGGTAGTGTCAGCTCTGACTTTGAGGTTTTCGATAGTCCCACGCTCTGTAATCTGCAGATGTGGGTCGTGTCGTCGGTATGGTTGACCGACGAGTCTTGTAAAGAATTCGTCCGTCATATCCGTCATACGTGGTGTGCCTTTCATCTGTAGTATAGCAAATATGATACTATACCAGTACACAATGGCTTCAAGCGGATATTCAAATAAATACGGCGCTACCTGGGTATCACACTCTTCCATGGGTGATTTTTTGAAGTGCCCGCGCGCTTATTTTCTTCATAATGTATACAAAGACCCTGAGACTGGTCACAAAATAAATATCACCAATCCCGCGCTGGCTCTCGGCCAGTCGGTGCATGAAGTGCTTGAAGGTCTGGCTCTACTGCCCGCAGAAAAGCGTTTCGAAAAAAGCCTCATTGATCAATTTCAGATTGCGTGGAAAAAGGTGAGTGGAAAATGGGGTGGATTTAAGTCAGCAGATGAGGAAATGGAAGTAAAGAAGCGAGGGGAAGCGATGCTTGCTCGCGTCGAGGCTCATCCTGAACCGCTCAAGGAGAAAGCACTGCGAATGAAGCAGGAACTCCCGAATTTTTACCTCGATGAAGCGAACAATATTATCCTTTGCGGCAAGATCGATTGGATGCAGTATGTTCCTGAAAATGACAGTATTCACATCTTGGATTTTAAAACGGGGAAGAACGAAGAAAAAGAAGATTCATTGCAATTACCTATTTACGTACTCCTTCTCAATGCTTTGCAAAAACGAGCCGTAACTGGCGCGAGTTATTGGTATGTAGATAAAGACGACGCTCCAGTCGAGAAGCCCCTTCCTGAACTCGCTAATGCTCGAGAACAAGTACTTGCTGTGGCGCGTGAGGTGAAAAAAGCCAGAGATACGAAAGTGTTTACCTGCCCACGTGGGGCGAAGGGGTGTTTTGCCTGTAAACCGTTTGAGGCGATTCTGGCTGGTGAGGCTGAGTATGTAGGTGTCGGGCAATACAATCAGGATCTGTATATTTTGTAGATTCTAGATCTCTTGGGGGTGGTAAAATTCAGGAGCTTTGGCAAGGTATGCCTCAAGTTCAGTGCGTGTCAGTAGGCCTTTCTGTGCGCCAATATGTTGTACAACATTCATAGAATTGATTGGTGCATAGCGAAGCGCATCTTTAAGTGAAAGTCCGAGGATAAGTGCAGAGACAAATGTCGACGCAAAGGCATCACCAGCGCCAGTGCGCTCGACTGGTGGAGCAATGTCTGGGTAGATGGGCATGAAATAGGTTTTTTCACCATCAAATGCATAGGCGCCGTGTGGCCCGTCAGACATGAGAACAATTCGCGGTCCTAGTCCGAAAAGTCCACGCAAAAGTGCTTTTTTATCGGTCTCGTTTGAGCCGAGAATTCGCTGAGCTTCTTCAACATTACAGACAAATACCTGTGAACGCTTGTAGATGCGACTGAGTCGTTCATGTCCGGCTTTCATCTGAAAAGTTCCTGGTTGAAAGGCGAGTTGTATGTTCGGATGCGCCTCAAGATAATTTGCCAGAGTGTCGTGGAATTCAAGTGAGTTTGACCCGAGAGATGAGAGGTAGATCCAGCGCGGATCTTTTGAAATCCGTGGGAGAGAGTACGGGAATTCTTGGTGCTTCACGAGGATGGTTCGTTCATCACCGTACCAGAGTACATAATGATAGTTGGTTGGGATGCCGGCATGTTCTTTGATATACGCCGTATCGACACCTTGAGTTTCAAGTTCTTCAATACAACCCTCACCGTGAGTGTCTTCGCCAACATTTGCAATCAACGCAGAACGTAGACCAAGTCGAGCAGCCGCGACACTAGCGTTGGCGCTGTTACCCACACCTCGAACCTCTGTTGCCGATTCGAATGGTATCTTGTCACCAAATTTCATGCTGATCTCACATTCAGTGCTATCGACTCGACAATGAACATGTGCTTCCTTGAGTCGTATAAAAGCATCAGTGACAACATCTCCGACAGCCAGGAAATCGATTGGTTTTTGAAAAAACATACTCACAGTATAGAGGAAAAAAGTAAGCTCGTCTCTTTCGTGTGTGGTATACCGGTGGCTATTGGGTATACTAGATACATGAAAACATACCGAGAATACATTACTGATGCACTGGCGCGACGCGTAGCGATAGGACATTTTAATATTTCAAATATGGAAGGGTTTTGGGCGGTCGCGGGGGCAGCGCGAAAGCTCAATGTTCCGGTAATTATCGGTGTCTCTGAAGGTGAGCGAGATTTTATCGGAGTTGAAGAAATTGCTCTTGTCGTCAAGCACGCTCGCGAGACATGGAATTTTCCAATCTTTCTCAACGCTGATCATACCTATTCGCTCAAGCGAGTCTGTGAAGTGGTGGATGCTGGATACGACTCAGTTATTTTTGATGGTACCGAACTTTCATTTGAGGAAAATGTGAAGATTGCTCAAGAGGCAGTCAGTTACATGCGCAAGCGTCGCCCAGGGATGCTTCTTGAGGCGGAGCTTGGTTTCATTGGTAAGTCTTCAAAAGTACTCGATGCTATTCCTGAGAACGTACATCTCGATGAAGCCTGTCTTACCAAGCCAGACGATGCCCTGCGTTTTATTCAAGAAACTGGAGCAGATATGCTTGCACCAGCGGTGGGGAATATTCACGGAATGCTCAAAGGTGGAAAAGATCCTGCACTCAATATCGAGCGAATCAAGCAGGTATCAGAAGCGACTAAAGTCCCGCTGGTACTCCATGGTGGCTCAGGAAACTCAAACGAAGATTTCATAAGAGCAATCGACGCGGGCGTGGCGATTATTCATGTGAATACTGAGCTTCGTGTGGCGTATCGAGACGGTCTCAAGGCAACACTTGAGGGTTCTCCCGACGAAGTGGCACCGTATAAATTCCTCGCGCCAGCACGAAATGCAATGCAGGCAGTAGTGGAGGAAAAGCTACGTGTCTTTAACAAGCTCAATGCTTAAAAAGCTCTATATTTATTTTTTCATTGTTTGTATTGTCTCGGCGGGTATAGCGGCTGCGGTGTATTTTGGTGTGTCAAAGGCTCGAAACCAGTCGACTTTTTCTGGTACGGCGGAGCAAAAAGAAATTAACAATCTCATTGCGCAGTTTGAGGTGCAGATGGAAGCACTCTCGCCACTTGAACGCTCACGACTTCAGAGCGTGCCAGCATATGAGCAAATCCCTCGTGCGAGTGGGTCTTCACTTGGGGTACGTAGTCAGATTTATCAGACAACCTTCGCTACTCCCTGGGGTGTACCGCGTTACGAGGTCAATCCGAATGCTCCTGTAGAAGAGGCAGTCGCAATTTACAGTAATGGTGAACGGGTACTGGTGAGAGAGTTTGCAAATGAAAGTCAGCTCGAGCAGGTACAGCGAGCGTTTGGGCCAGAGGTGAGTGCAAAGCTACAGTTGAAACTCAAAAAAGAATCAAATCAAGACTTTGCCCTTATTTCGTATTTACTTGAGACAACTCCGGATATGCTCAAACGCGCAGAGACTCTCGCTGAGGCCGAGGCTCGCGCGACGGCACTGGTGCTTAAGGTTGGTCAGGAATACACGGGTGCACTTTCCATCCTTCGTGGAGATGGGTTCAATGCGATACGGTCAGTGGAAGCGCAAATCACGATTTACGACATCTTTTTTGCTGATGGTCGTCGGACAAACGTGATTATGAGAAATTCAGTCGATGCCGCCACCCAGCTTTCGATTATTAGCTCAGTTCGGATGAATTAAAAAGTCGAGCGCGGTATACTACTGGCTATGAAAAAAGTTTTTGTGACACGGACAATTCCTGAAGAAGGGCTGACTCTCCTTCGGCAAAAAGGTTATGAGGTCGAGGTAAGTAGCGCTTCACGACCTTTGACTAAAAAGGAGTTGATAAAAAAGTTGCGTAAGGGTAACTATGATGGAATTTTGAGTTTGCTAACCGATACAATCGACGCCGAAGTGTTTGAGGCTGCTCCGACTGTGAAGATTTTTGCAAACTATGCTATCGGGTTTAATAATTTTGATATTGAAGCTGCTCGAAAAAGAGGGGTGTATCTGACAAATACTCCTGGCGGTGGGGCGGAGCGGGTAGCAGAGCATGCCTGGGCACTTATCTTGGCGCTCAGTTGTCGAATTGTGGAAGGTGATTCATTTGTAAAACGTGGTAAATATTCCGGCTGGGATCCGATGATTTTCTGGGGGCAAAGTCTCACTGGCAAGACACTCGGAATCATCGGCACGGGCAAGATTGGCGCTGAGGTCGCTCGTCGCGGTGCAAAAGGTTTCGGGATGAACGTTGTCTATTACGATATACGTCGTAACGAAACTCTTGAACAAGAGTCTGGTGCAGTCTTCAAAGAAACTCCTCAAAAGGTGATTGAAGTGGCTGATGTCGTCTCACTTCATGTGCCACTGACTCCAGAGACCACTCACTTAATAAACAGTGATTCACTCTCACTCTTCAAGAAAAATGCACTACTGATCAACACTGCGCGCGGTCCAGTAGTCGACGAAGTTGCCCTTGTAGAAGCGCTCAAGGCGGGTATGCTCGCCGGTGCCGGACTCGACGTCTTTGAGCGAGAACCTGAGCTTGCTAGAGGACTCACCAAACTCTCAAATGTAATTTTGACTCCGCATATCGCTTCTGCGACCCATGAATCCCGTATCGATATGGCAGTTAAATCAGCCTCAAATATCATTGCGGTCCTCGAAGGAGGTGAGCCCCTGCACCCTGTCTATTCACTAAAATAGAGTATACTGGAGGGGTGATTCCAGAAATTAAAAATCATCCACATAATAGTCAGGTGTATCACCATGAGCGTGGAGCTACTCCAGAAAAAGAAGGAACGCCATTCGTAGTCTCTGGCCCACGAGCACGACGCCTATTCTGGCTCGGGGCAGTATCATTTTTCTCGCTGCTCATCGGTTTTATCTTCATCGGTGATCCGACGGCAAATACAACTGGTCCGATCGTCGATCGTGTACAAGAGACAAGCGAGACAGCCTTCATCGAGGCTCGAGTGAAAGATCATGTATTGAAACTAGAAGTAGCAGAAACATTTGCCCAGAGAGTTCATGGCCTAAGTGATCGTCAGTCGCTGGCTCCAGCACAGGGAATGCTGTTTGTGTTTGATGAAGTTGACTCTCAAGGGATCTGGATGAAAGATATGAATTTTGCTCTCGATATTATCTGGCTCGACCAAGAGAAGCGTGTTGTGCTTATTGAAAAAGATGTTGCTCCAGAGACATATCCGCGTGTCTACGGTCAAGGAGTTCGGGCGAAGTATGTCATAGAACTACCTGCGGGCACCACAGAACAGCTTGGCATAGAGGTGACAGACCGATTTCAGTTCTAGCGTGCAAAACAGAAAAGGTTGCATCTTGTCAAAACTAGTTTCAGAGAGTGTGAGTTATCCACCGATGAGTGTACCCAAGAGTCGAAAGTTATCTACAATGAATATCCGCCTCATGTGTGTGGCGCACAAGACTGCTTCCGAGTCGTTTGAAAAACAAAACTGTTTCAAATGAATCGTGAGCAGTTTTTTTGCCCTCAAAAATATGAGACGGAATATAATTTAGTAGCAGATAATTTATAGGTAGTTTTTATGGCTAAACAAATCAAAGCAAAAACAAGTACGACGAAGTCTGTAGCTCCTGAGAATGAGTCAGTGACTGAAGCGGCAACTTCAAAGAAATTTTTGATCGCTACTGTTCAGAAGCGAGACGGACGACTTGTACCTTTTGACCTTTCAAAAATCGTAACCGCAATCACTCGAGCGATGCTCCAGACTGGCGAAGGTACACCAGCTGAAGCAGAAATCGTCGCACAGAAAGTCTATGGAGAGCTTGTGCGTGTAGCGCGTAAGTTTAAAAATTTCCTCCCGACTGTGGAAGGTATGCAGGACATCGTCGAGCAGCAGCTCATGCTCTCTGACTATGTAAATACTGCTAAGTCATACATTTTGTATCGCCAGGAGCGTGCTGCTAAGCGCTCTGCTGAGGCGCTTGTCAAAATCCCTGAGCATGTAGAGAATCTAGCTAAGGAGAGTAAGTCATATTTCCGTAATGCGCTCGGTGAGCTCGTGTACTATCGAAGTTACTCTCGATGGATTGAGGCTGAAGGTCGTCGTGAGACATGGGTGGAGACTGTCGACCGTTACATGGCTTTCATGAAAGAGAATCTTGGCTCAAAACTTACCGACAAAGAATACAAAGAGGTTCGAGAGGGAATTTTGAAGCAGGAAGCAATGCCTTCAATGCGTCTCCTGCAGTTTGCTGGTAATGCTGCTCGAAAGACAAATGTGTGCGCGTATAACTGCTCATTCATTGCTCCAGAATCATTCCAGGATTTGGCCGAAATTATGTACATCTCGATGTGCGGAACTGGAGCAGGGTATTCTGTTGAGAGTCAAAACGTTCAGCGATTCCCACAGATTCAATATCAGACAGGTGAAAAAATGCCTACGTTTGTCGTGCCAGACACAAAGGAAGGGTGGGCTAACGCGCTTGTTCACGGCACGAATATTTGGGCTTCAGGAAAAGATGTTGAGTTTGATTTCTCACAGCTTCGTCCAGCCGGCGCTCGACTGATGACTATGGGTGGCAAGAGTTCTGGTCCTGCACCTCTCATGCGTCTCCTTTCCTTCACTCGTGAGGTCATGCTTACCCGACAGGGAATGCGTCTTCGAAATATCGATCTTCACGATATCATTTGTATGATCGGTGAATGTGTGGTTTCAGGTGGGGTACGTCGAAGTGCAATGATTTCTCTTTCTGATCTTAATGACACTGAAGTACAGCGAGCAAAGCAGGGGGCGTTCTACATGACACACCCACATCGAGCTCTCGCGAATAACTCAGCGGTGTATGTACGTAAACCATCAAATGAGGAATTCTTGAAAGAATGGATGTCACTTATAGAAAGTCGCTCAGGTGAGCGTGGAATTTTCAATCGAGGCTCTCTAGCAAAATCTCTCCCAGAACGTCGTATCAAGTACTTGAAATCAATCAAAGGTTTCTTTGATCATACTGGTGAGCACATTATCGGTCAGATCGGTACGAATCCGTGTGCGGAGATTATTCTCAAATCAAAGCAGTTCTGTAACTTGTCAGAAGTAGTCGCTCGGGCAGACGATACCGAAGCATCACTTTCTCGAAAGATTCGACTTGCCGCGATTCTGGGAACCTTCCAGTCATCTCTGACAAATTTCGGATACCTCTCTCCACAATGGAAAGAAAACTGTGAGGCGGAGCGACTCCTCGGTGTGTCGATCACTGGTCAATGGGATAGTCCTGAAGTGCGCAAACCAGCAGTTCTGCAGAAACTTAAGGCCGAAGCGATTCGTGTCAATAAGCTCTATGCAAAGAAGTTTGGAATCAATGAATCAACAGCCATTACGTGTGTGAAGCCATCAGGAACACTTTCACAGATGGTTGACTCATCTTCAGGCATGCATCCACGTCACTCTCCATTCTATATTCGTCGAATCCGTATTTCAGCGACGGACTCACTCTTCAAAATGCTTAAAGACCAGGGTGTACCATATTCTCCAGAGGTAGGACAGTCACTAGAAACTGCAAATACCTATGTACTCGAGTTCCCGGTTCGAGCACCACATGGTTCGATCTTCAAAGATGATCAGACTGCGATCGAACAGCTTGAGTATTGGAAAATGGTTAAGACAAATTTCACTGAGCACAATCCTTCAGTGACGGTTTCAGTCGGTGATGATGAATGGATTTCTGTTGCTAACTGGGTATATAAAAATTGGGAAATTGTTGGTGGACTTTCATTCCTGCCACGAGACAATCATGTGTATCAGCTCGCGCCGTACGAGGCGATCAACGAAGCTCGATACAATGAACTTGTCGAGAAAGTAAAACATATCGACTTCTCACGAATCCTTGCTTACGAAAAGACGGATGTAACTGATGCAAGGCGAGAATTAGCGTGTGCGGGTGGTGTGTGTGAAGTAGAGCCAGTACCGACTTCTTCAGGAAAATAAACTAGCGAATTTAAAATCAAAAAGTGCACCCCGTGCACTTTTTGATTTTTTGTGGTATAATATATATTAGCACATTGAGTAAGCGCTTTGGAGGGGAAACTCTCTGGAGAGGAAAGTCCGAACTTGGCTTCCGTAAGGAAGAGTGCGGTAGTGGGTAATACCCATCCACAGTAATGTGCGAGGTGCGAACAGAGACGTCTGTGCTCGAAAGGGCAGGACACCCGTCAGGGTGAGCTTGTGGGAAACTACAAGGTGCAACGGCTAAATCCTTACTCCCATGCAAGGTCGTGCTCAAGCGTAGCAATACGTACGAGAGAACCGCTCGAGGTGACCAGTAATGGTCATCCCAGATAAATGCTTACTGCCAGCATATGAAGATATGATGGTACAGAATTCGGCTTATAGATGTGCTCAAGAAAAACTCCGCCCTACATGTACAGAACGTAAAAGTCTGTCTGTGTAGGGCGGAGTTTTTTGTGCAGAAAAGGCTGATTCTGTGAACATGTAAAAACAAATTTCTGATATACTAGTTTCGTTATTACATTATAAAATAAGCATTATTAGTATGAATCCTCGAGCACGATTGTTTCCACTGGTGAGTAAGCTATATACAGCGGTTTTTTTCCTTCTGCCGATACTCTTTTTCCCGATAACCGCCATTCCGCTCGCTTCACATAAGACAATCATCCTCGGACTTATCGCTCTCGTGACTGCACTCGTGTATGTTTATGTTGCCTGGAAAGAGCGAACATATCTCATTGGTAGTACCTACGAGTACTGGACAATCGTGATTGCTGGGGTCGGGCTCGCTCTCTCGGCCTTTTTCTCTGAAAATGTAAGCATGTCGCTTTTCGGACGAGCTTTCGAAGTGGGGACGCTCGTCAGTATCGTATTTCCGATGTACTTGTTCTACTACGCACTCATTCTCCTTCGAGATGATGCAACACGGATCAATTCGTGGACTCGTGGTTTTATAATCGGTGGAACTCTAGGACTGGTCTGGTTTGTTGCTCGGCTATTCGGGCTAGCAGAGATCCTTTCATTTGGCTTCTTCAGTGGAGTCTCTGCAAACTTGTTTGGCACACTCGGTGATTTCATTTCTCTCAATGCGGTCATCCTGTTTATTCTCTTGTTTACACTTACCGACGCCACACTCAGTAGGAATCTCCGTCGAGTTGTTATGGTTACTGCGGTATTGTTCGCGGGCACACTCTTTTACTTGGGCGGCAATCTCTCAGGTATCCTTGAATGGATATTTATCTCTCTCTTTTTTGTCGTCCTTCTCACAAGACGAGTTCTTGATGAAAAGAAAAAAACAGCATCTCTGGTGGCGGTATTTAAGAAGGCACAGATTATTGTATTGACTGCAATTACAGTATTCTCACTAGCAACGCTCTTTTTCGGGAATCTGCCACGCGACTATATCTATAGAAAGACTAGTATCGCACCGATTGAAAACACCTTCAGTCCTTCAATGGCGACAACTCTCAACATCGCCAAAGAGTCACTCAAAGGAAATTGGCTTTTCGGTACAGGTCTTCAGACATTCACCTATGAGTGGTCAAAGTTTAAGCCCGTTTCGATCAACTATGAGAGTTTCGGAAATGTTGATTTTAAAAATGTCGATTTGAGTTATGGTCCCGGACTTCTTCCAACCCTCCTGATCACTAGTGGGCTAGTGGGAGTGTTCCTTCTCATTGTTCTTATACTTTCAACCCTTTGGCTGGCATTCAAAGGGTATCGTCTAGTCGACTCTGAATCAAAGACGAGCTTCCTCTTGGCTTCATACGTCAGTATCTATGTATGGGCGGCGTTTATTCTCTTGATCCCGAATCCAGCACTACTCTTGGTTCTGTTTATTGCTGAAGCATATAAGCTGACTTTGTATTTCAAGGCTCGAGGAAGCGGGTATCGTGATATTACAATCACAGAAGGAAGTCGTGGAATACTTGTCTTTGCTGGCCTCGCAGTTCCGACGCTTGCACTTATTGTGCTCGTGGCTGGTGTGGTCAAAAATACAGCTGCATTCTTCTTCGTAGTTAGAGCTCAGACAGCATTCACCCAGAATCAAGATGCCGAAGCTGCTGATGCAAACTTGCTCCGTGCCCTTGCCCTCAACAATTCCGATCTGTATCACGTACTCCGAGCAGATCTTGCCCTTGCTCAGGCAAATGTCCTCGTCCAAAGCACGACAACTGATGAGAAGGAGCGAACGATTCGCGTCAAAGAGCTCGTCGACATGGCCTTGAGTGAATCGCAGAAGGCACTCGCAAAGGATTCACAGAATTATCAAAACTACGTTGCCCAAGCTCGTGTATACGAAGCACGCCTGGTCCTCGGCGATGCACAAGGGTATCAGAATGCTCAGTCAGCCTATGCGACTGCACGTACCTATAATCCACTTAATCCAGATATTCCGCTCTATCAAGCGCAGCTTGCTCGTGCGGTCGGTGATGCAACTTCAACTGATCGTTTTGTAGCTGAAGCCCTTCAGCGAAAACAAGACTATCTCAATGCTGCATTTTTCTATGCGCAGTACTTGGTCGAGCGAAAGCAGGTCGATGGAGCGATTCAGTTCCTCTCTCAGTACGGTGATTACTACTACACCAATTTCGGAAGTTCAACACCACTTCGCCGAGAGTCACTTTCGATCATTGCTCACAATATTGGACTCTTACACTATGAAGCAAAGAATTACGATTTAGCGGTAAAGAGTTTTGTTCTAGCTCTTCAGTACACACCAGGTTATCAAGATGCAGCGCTCATGCTGATGCTCTCTGAAGTCCGCAACGGTAATCGAGCGGAAGGTCTACGTATCGCGAAGCTTCTTCTCGAGGCGAATCCGGCAAACGAGAACTTGAAGACAGTGGTCAGCACTCTAGAGAAAGGTGGAAACATCTTCAGTGGAGAAGCCGCAGTAAGTACGAGTGAAGCGACAAAGAAAGCAAAAGAAATCCGTGAGGATGAGAATCAGAAAAAAATTCCGGCAAGTACGGTAAAGACTCCCCCTAAGAGATAAGACTGAATGGTAGAAAAATTTTTCAAAGTTTTTCATAAGGAGATACGCGGCTTGCATGAAGCTGCGTATTTGCTTGCAATTTTTTCGCTTGTCTCTCAAGTGCTTGGGCTGTTACGTGACCGGATTTTTGCTGGTACGTTTGGTGCCGGAGCAACGCTTGATACATACTATGCCGCGTTCAAGATTCCTGATTTTCTCTATGTGACCATCGCCTCACTCGTCTCCATTTCGGTGCTTGTTCCGTACCTCGTCTCACGTGACAAAAAATCTGAACGAGAGTTTCTCTCGAAGATTTTTTCTGTCTATATACTTCTTGTGCTCGCCATGACGCTCGGAGCCTTCTTTCTGGCTCCATATCTCTTGCCAAAGCTTTTCCCTGCACTCTGGCTCTCACGGGGAGGTGAACTTCTCTTGTTGACCCGTGTTCTACTTCTTTCACCGATCCTGCTCGGTGTGTCCAACTTCTTGGCTGGCATCACACAGGCACATAAGCGTTTTTTCCTCTACGCACTCTCGCCAGTATTTTACAATGCGGGGATTATTGCTGGCGTACTCTTCTTTTATCCACTCTGGGGAGTGGTCGGTTTAGCGTGTGGGGTGGTGCTCGGAGCACTCCTGCACATGGCTGTACATGTACCGTACGTCATTAAAGCGGGACTCTTTCCTCGACTCTACGCTTTCGAGAACCCTAAAGATTTTGTAGGGGAAGTGGGGGCAGTATTTAAAGTATCTGTACCTCGAACTCTTGCACTGGCTGCTAGCTCACTAGCGCTTTTATATTTGAATGCCCTAGCTTCTCGTGCAGGAGATGGTGCCGTGTCTGTGTTTAACTTCGCCTTTAACCTACAGTCGATTCCATTGTCGCTTATCGGAATCAGCTACTCGCTTGCTGCCTTTCCTCTGCTCTCTGAGTTTTGGCAACAAGAAAAATATCGTGAGTTCGAGCAGAGTCTTTTTGGTGTCCTGAAGCACATTATCTTTTGGTCAATGCCGATCATCTTCTCATTCGTCGTCTTGCGCGCCCATATGGTGCGATTGGCGTTTGGAAGTTCAGCGTCATTCGATTGGACGGATACTCGCCTCACCGCCGCTTGTTTTGCCCTCTTTAGTATTTCAGCGATCGCTCAAAGTTTTGTCGTCGTTCTGGTGAGGGCGATGTATGCTACCGGGAAGACTCTCGTGCCGTTCATGGTCAACCTGGTTGGTTTTGTGACTATGACTTTTGGATCGTATTTTTTGTACAAATTCTATGCCAGCTCACCAGAGGCTTTCGAATGGCTTTTCCGTGCACTGCGTATCAGTGCTATCCCAGGTAAAGAGGTGATTATCGCGGTGCTCGGGTATAGTCTCGGTACCAGTGTCATTGCGCTTCTCCTCTACCGCAAAATGGTCGCACTTTTGCCAATCCGAGAAGTGTATCTGCGTACGACGGTTCTGCAGTCGTTTCTTGCATCGTTTCTGGCTGGCTATTTTATCTACGGTGGACTTCAGGTCTCAGCCTCATGGTTTGACCAAAATACTGGCGTAGGAATCGCTAAGCAGTTCTTGTTTGCTGGCGGGATTGGTTTTGGTGTCTGGGTCGGTGTGCTTGTGGTGCTTGGCAATCAAGAGATTCGTGAAGCGATTGCCTCACTTCGACTCAAGCTCTTCAAGCGAAAGATTGCGCCGATCGATGATGTTACGATTCGATAGTCCTACCGAGCAGCCCCTCAGATAGTAATTCTTGATATATAGCATCTAGTTCTTCGGCGAGTAACTTTCGATGTGGAAGTTTTTTCGCGAGTGCTTTCTGTAGTGCTACTGATTTGTCGTTTGGATGTGAGAGAAGATGAAAAAGAATCGCCGCGCGAAGTTCTCGTCGTGAGCCCTTGAAGGGTGTCTGGCGAGTGTGGTGGGCACTTTGACGAGATGGGTTGGGGAAGAGCCGCTTTAACTCACTGCCGTAGTCCATCAGCGCACTGTACCACTCCCGATAGTTTTTTTGAGGAAGGGTGGCCTCAATGAGGGGAAGTAAATCAGCGTCGGTAATTTTTCCCACTCCATTAAAAAACTCATGGAGATACACTGCTCGAATATTTGTCTCAATAAAGACATGTCGTGTATTGAAAGAGAATGTCGCTATCGCTCGAGCAGTGTATGGCCCGATGCCGGGAAGCGAGTCTAGTGTGTCTGGGTCGCGGGGGAATATTCCTCGGTATGTATCTACGATCAGTCGCGCGGTCTTCCAAAGGTTCTTCGCTCGAGAGTTGTAGCCGAGCCCTTTCCAGTGCAAAAGCACCTCCGCGAGTTCCGCTTTTGCCAATTTTTCTACTGTCGGGAAATCACGAAGAAACTCTGTGTATTTTGTTATCACACGTGAGACTTGGGTCTGCTGGAGCATGACTTCAGAGATCCAAATCTGATACGGATCCTGCGTCTCTCGCCAGGGTAGTACACGGCCGTGCGCACGATAAAAATCCAATACTGTCTCTTGAAATTTCTGTATACGTGCTTTAGATGGCTTGCTATGCTTCCTATTCATACCTGTCCCGAGATTGTACTCCAAGGAGCCTCCGATGACTACTTTCCGCTATGGGTGAGTGAGTATTCGAGGATTTGGCTTGCTCCAATCGCGACGATAAGTACGGCGACGTACGCTCCGAGAAGTACCGGAAGGCTCAAAGGAACGACTGAGAGCGAGCCGAGGACGAAAGCTGAAAGCCATGAAGTCATAGATACGGCACCGAAGGCAAAAGATAATTTGCGGACACGGACAAGTTTGTGGTTAATATTGGTATCTGTAAAGTTCAATTTCTTCAGGCCCTGATGAGTGACTTTCATGAAGAGGATTCCGTTAATAATGAGGACACCGACAATACTCATCTTGGTAATGAACTTTGCCGAATGAAGGTATTTGTCTGGGTTTGAGAAAAAGATGGCAATGCCAGTGAGGACAATGAGACTGAGACTGATCCAGATAACTCGAGAAAGAAGGCTGAGGGTTCTGTTTTCGGTAGGGTTGATTTTCTTATCGACGATATAACTTGAAAAGAGAATGTCCGAGACAAGTGCGGCTCCCATGCCGAGTACGACGGAGAGAACATGAAGGATGATTGAGACGGTTTTGTACTGTTCGAAAAATGAAATGATGTCATTCATGAAAAATAGTATAACCCAAGCTCGCAGGGGAGGGTACTTGGTAAATTGAAAAGCCTACCAAACGGGCGTGCAAAACTATGAGGTCATTGTAGGTTAAATTGCTGAAGCGGCGAGGTATCCCAAGGATCTTTTAGTATTGTTTTAGAGTTGAAGTGAAGTCTGCGGGTCAACTAAGCAAAATTCGGTATTTGAGCATTTTCTTGCCTTCATTAGGAATCATAGTATCTTCAACAAAAATACCGCCGTTGGCCTCAATAATTTTCTTTGAACCGATGTTGTCCTCCAAGCAAGTGATAGAAATTTCTTCTAGGCCAATTTTCTTAGCTTCCGCAAGACCGAGAGCTAGTACTTGTTTTCCATAACCTTTCGACCGGTATTCAGGGAGAATTTCGTAATAAATATTGCTTGCCATGCTTTCTGGAATGCCTACTCCGTGAGAAGGTTTGTGACGAATCTGAATCATTCCAACGATTACATTATCATTAATAAGTTCGTATTCTGAGGTCGGTAATCTTCCTGATACTTCTTTGAATTTAAGGTAAATCATGTATGTGAGTCGCTATTCCTCTTGCTCGACAATAGACTCATTACCATCAGGATCGACAATAATTACCTCTTTCCATCTCCAAGGTTTCGTCTCCACTTCTTTAATAATTTCTACACCAGAAAGTACTGCTTGTTTGACGAATGAATCAAGGTCATCGGTTTGGAATGATACCTGTTTCCGACCCCAATATAGAGCTTTGGCCAGTCAGGAGAACGATATGTGGCATTTTCTTCGATATTGAACTCAATACTACCTAATGTAGCTGAGGCAAAAGGTGGGCGAAATTCATCAAATTTCATACCAAAGACAGTTTCATAAAAAGGCCGGGCTTTGTTCAAGTCCGAGACACTGATTAATATCGAAGATACGTTTAACATAGGTATAATTTTAGCACCTCCGTGCTCGAAGTCGTATGCAGGAAGGGGTTAAATTTTGAAGAACACAGTAGCTTTAGTGTACTCACTATCAAAGAGTTCATCGAGAACCGTACTGATTCCCCTACACTGGTTTGCAATTAACTTTGCCCCGATCACGTAATCTCGATTGCTCTCAAAAGTCCAGCTAGGTTTCGGGTCAGTTGTTACAAAACGAATATTTGAAATCTGGTCGGCAAGCTTGATTCTCCTTATACTCGAACTCTCGTTTTTGACTCGCTCTGCTTGCAGTGGCTTTCTCTCTGCGTTACTGAGACCGTTTAATTCGTCTTTATCTGTAAGACCCATGACAATTTCTCTGACATCTATTCCGAATATGCTTTCTATTTGAGTGAATGTGACTTGAGTGTCTTCGACGCAATCATGGAGCCAGGCCCCAATAATTTCGAGTTCAGTTCCACCTGAAGCCCACACCAGGTCGGCCACTTCCTGAAGGTGTTCGAATTGAGGCCGTGTATCACCCGAGGTTGTCTGAGTTATGATGTGTTGATGTGCTTCCCGGGCGAATCTTCGTGCGGCGATTAGTAGACTCATACTTGTAATTTTAACCTGAAATACTATTAAGATACAGTTCTACTGATATAATCATGATACATGACTTACGAGTATAAAAATCGGAAAATAGTTTGCGTGGTGAGTGATGGTCTAGAGACGTGGCAAAGCAATGAATGTGGTCGGGCATCTCGCTGTCGCTCTCGGAGCAAATAAAGATGCTGAATTGATGGGGCGCGAAGTCTTGAAAGATGCTTCAGGTGTCGATCATCGCGGTATCGCTCGGTACGGCTTTATAATTAAAAAAGGGAACCCGGTAGAAATGCGAAAGGCACTGGAGGCGGTACGCACTCAGAAGAATGTGCTGTATGTGGATTTTCCAAGAGAGATGCTCGATACTTCACATGATGATGAGCTTTCTACGCATATTTCTCTGAAGGAAGAGAAAGACTTTGAATACCTTGGCGCCCTCTTCTATGGACCCGCTACTGAAGTAAACTCGATTACAAAAAAGTTTTCTCTTTGGAGTTGATGTGTTAGTAGACTCGGTCTCGAAAAAAGTCGCCAAAGCCCTTCGAATGAAAGTGGATCAACCCTTGAAATAAATTTATGAAAAATATTTATACAAAAATAGTAACCGCGATTACCTATGTCGCCATGGTAGCAGTAAATTTTTTGGCAAATGGTTTGCCGATTAATAATCGCTCTACGGGTGATATATCAAGCGCCTATCCCAATCTTTTCGCTCCGGCCGGCCCAGCCTTTTCTATTTGGGGTCTGATCTATCTTTTGCTTGGTGGGTATGTGCTCTACCAATTCGTGAAGAAGGATCAAAAGACGGAACACCTCCTCCAGAAAATCAATCCGCTGTTTATCGCCACTTCGCTTGCAAATATCTCATGGATATTTGCTTGGCACTATGACTATATTGGTCTTTCAGTGCTCATCATGGCGACACTGCTCACTCTCCTGATAAAGATTGCCGACATTCTTCGTGCTGAGCAGTTTACGTCGCTTACTAAACTGTTGGTCTGGGCTCCTTTTAGTATTTACTTTGGTTGGATTACGGTCGCATCGATCGCAAATATCACAGTGTTTCTTGTTGGTATCGGCTGGAACGGTTTTGGTATAGCTGACTTTATCTGGACGAGTATTATCTTGCTCGTGGGAGCATTGATCGGCATATTACGGATGCGCAAAGACAGCAATATTGCCTACGGCACGGTGCTCATCTGGGCTTATTCATGGATACTTTTCAAACACGTATCACCTAGTGGTTTCGATGGGCAGTATCCGAGTATAATCGCGACGGTTATCGTGTGTTTGATCTTGTTTGTATTCTCTATCGGGAAGATTAGAGCGAGACGATAATTGGTTTATAATAGATACATGGAAAAGAGAACAGTATTTGTAACAGGAACTTCTTCTGGTATTGGTAGAGCAACGGTAAAATACTTCCTAAAAAATAAGTGGAATGTTGTTGCGACGATGAAGAATACTGAAAAAGAAACAGAGTTCAAGACCTCAGACTCATTACTCCTTGCAGAAGTAGATGTGACAAACTCGGAAAGTATTTCTACAGCCTTCAATGCTGGAATTAAAAAGTTTGGGAAAATAGATGCGATAGTAAACAACGCCGGTTACGGTCTTCTCGGTCCGCTAGAAAATTCGACCGAAGATCAGGTGCGTGCGCAGTTTGATGCAAATGTGCTTGGAACCATAAATACTATTCGTATTGCACTGCCTCACTTCCGAGAAAATAAAGGAGGGAAAATTATAAATATTGCTTCAATGCTCGGGAGGATCACTCTTCCATTTATGAGTATTTATGCGGCGAGTAAACACGCAATAGAAGGTCTTTCTGAAGATCTATATTATGAACTCAAGAATTTTAATATTCAGGTCAAGGTCATCGAGCCGGGTACGATACGTACCAACTTCTTTTCGACTTCACTTGTGCGTGCTGAGAGTAGTACAGTAACGGTGTACGATAGCTACTGGCACCCATATATTGAAAACATGATAGCTAGAGGGAATGGTGGCAAGGATCCAATGGTTGTAGCAGAAGTGATATATGAAGCAGTAAATGACAATAGTACGAGACTAAGGTATAAAGTAGATACCACTGCAAAATTACTCATCTTGATGCGGAAAACACACCCTCTTTGGCTTTTCCAGTGGATAATAAGTAAGGTTCTCAAGTAACGATGAGTTCACCTGCGTTATGGCAAAATCCACCTCAAAAAATAATTTCGTAAACCCTACAACTGGCAAGATTTCGATCACAGAAGCATTCGGTGAAGATTTGGCGATTCTGCTTTCAGATAAGATCGTCCCTGTATATAAAAGTTTTCCAAAAAAAGATTTTTGTGTAAGTGTGAAAAAAGAAGTAGTGGGGAAGGTGTATACACAGAGAGTGGAAATAGTAGCTGATGCGCTACACAAGTATTTACCAGAAAAATATCCCGAAGCGTTAGAGATTCTTTTACAAATACTCGGCCCAGAGAACCTAGAAGAAACCGGGATGTTTACTAATTTTTATTGGCTTATGCCCGTAGGAAAATTTGTCGAGAGGTATGGGCTAGAACATTTTGCATTATCGATAAAAGCAATCGAAGAAATTACTAAGAGAAACACCGGTGAATACGCTATTCGTCCTTTCGCTCGTAAATATCCTGAAAAGATAATCGCTGTGTGTGCCAAATGGGCAACGAGTAAAAACTTTCACCTCCGCCGGCTTGCATCAGAGGGACTCCGCCCAAAGCTCCCATGGGCGCAAAAACTCGACGTATGGATCAGTAACCCGAGGCCAGTATTTGAAATTCTTGAGCTTCTTAAAGAAGATGAGATAAAGTTTGTTAAAAGATCAGTCGCAAATCACTTGCGTGACTGGATCAAGGTAAACCCTAAGGAGGCCGAGAAAATCATCACTCGCTGGTCAAAGTCAAAGAACGACCATACGAGATGGATTCTTAAACATGCACAGCGATAAATCTATGGCAAAATCAACAGCACAAAAATTTGGCGAGAACATGAAAAAGATACGCACTGAGAAAGGTATGTCGCAAGGCGACATTTGCCGAGAGTTAGGGTTAGATCGAGCGTATATCAGTAATGTTGAGAACGGCAAACAAAATCTTACACTTAGCACAATAGAAAAGGTCGCCAAAGTGCTTGGAGTGAGCGTAGATCAACTTTTGAAGTAATTATGAAAGAGCGAGCAGATATACAAAAAATACATAGTCTCAGTGATGTAAAGGCACTTGTATCAGTCTTTGCTCTCACCTTTGAGCAAGAGTACAGCGTCACGGATGAATATCTATCGAAGATGTTAGAAGATGACAAGACTCTTATACTCGGCGCATTTATAGATACCAAAATCGTTGGCGGGCTTGTTGCTATGGAGATGATGCCCATTCATGGCACGAAAGAATTTTTTATCTATGACATAGCCGTCCACCCAGAATACCAAAAGCAAGGACTCGGCAAAGCTCTCATAGAACACCTCAAGCTAGAAGCTAAAAAGAGAGGCATAGAAACAATTTTTGTAGAAGCCGAATCTGAGGATGGTGGTGCGGTCGCATTTTATCGCGCACTTGGAGGTGAAGAGGTGTCGGTGAATCATTTTAATTTTACGGTGTAAATATATGATCAAATACGGATACACAATTTTATATGTAGAAAATGTCGAAGCGACACTCGCGTTTTATGTGAAGGCTTTTGGCATTGCACAAAAATTCATCACTCCAGAAAAAGACTACGGCGAGCTTGAAACCGGTGGTACCACTCTTGCCTTTGCCTCATACAGTGTTGCTGAATACAACGGCATCGCTATTGAAAGGCGATACTCACAAGAATTACCTTCACCTTTTGAAATTACCTTTGTGGCAGATGATATTGAAAGTGCATGGAAACAAGCGGTCGAAGCGGGAGCGGAAATAGTAAAAGAGCCAACTCAAAAGCCTTGGGGTCAAACCGTCGGCTACCTCCGCGACATAAATGGATTCTTGTTGGAGATATGTACGAGGATAACAACCTAATTACTATGCAAAAAGAGTGGTTTGAACTGAAAGACTACATTGATCAAAAAGCGGATAAGCAAGTCTGGGTACCCTTGAGATCTTCAAGAAAATACATAAGCGAAGGTGAATATGGCTGTTTAGGCTTTAAAGAAGAATATTTTGGTTCCACAAGCATTTTGATTAAAAAGGAGGATGCTGAAAAAGCAAAAAAATTAGAGTGGATAGATGTCGGATTGATCAGAGGACATAAAGGAAATCCTTACGAGGATGAGTATAAACCAGCACATTATTTTGAATGTGATGGAATAGAGGGTGAAAATTTAATAATTGCCCATGAAATTGGCGGTGAGTATTGTAACAATTGGTATATTAGCCCAGACTTACTTTCAACGCTTGAATTGGTTCAAGAGAACGATAATTGGTTTGCATACAATAGAGGACATGAGGAAGTAATAAAGTTACATAAAAATCAGAATGGATGCGTTGATGAGATTTTAATTAGATTGAACTACTTAAAAGACTATCTATGTGTGAGAGATAGAATTTTATTTATTTCTTCCTACAAGTCTAGGACTGAAGTCTTGGAGAACGAAATAAAAGTTGACTGGGAATTAGAAAAGATTATTGATAATAAAGATGGAATAAAGTGGAGTGGTAGGATGTGGCCAATACATGAGGGCAGTAGTCATAGATTTGGTGAGAAAATGGCTATATTTCATGTAGGTAGAACAAATATTGACTTTAATGAGGATGTCCCAGAGTATCCATTTTCAACTAACGAAACAAATGTTGAAAGTAAAAATTGGATTCGAGGTTTTAAAGGAAAAAAACTTTACAGGATTGAAGGAGAAGTGTGGAAAAATGATTTTGTTTTTCCTGCACTAAAGAGTTCTATTATTTTAAATGATGAAGCGCACGAAGAGTATTCGTACATTGTTGATGCCGCTGGGAGCAAAGAAAAAGCTAAAAACCTGATTGATAGTGGAAAATACTTGTGGTTCAAACCTGAAGTAGTTAATTCCATTTTAGCTAACAAAGAAACAAGTTTGTCTTGGTACACAAAAGATACCGGAGGGATTGGTTTTACTCGATGGGGATTAATCCACTTTGGTATAAACCAAATTGGATTAATTACTGTTTATGCAAAAGATGTTGTTTTATTACCAGACTGGCATACAGATCAAGTTCAACGAAGAGCTTAAGCGATACAACAAATTCAACCGAGGAGTGCTTGGCATGAGCAAGTCAGGAGGAACACATAAGGAAATCGACCTGAAGACTTACGCCAAGTACATCCTCATGGACGGTTCAAACGAGGAGAAACGTGAGCTAATGGGGTGCTTCAAATCGAAGATAAAGGTGACTGCAAAGGTAGTAACGATAGAAACAAGAGTGATATAATCTTAGAAACAGAGCTTTTTACATGTTTGGGATCATTTTATAGCCAAAATAGGGTGTTTTTTAGTACTTTAAATAAGTAGGTTTCAGATATGAAAGAACACTATTGATTATAAGAAAATTTAGATACCCTCTAAAAGCCCTTATAAACATAGGTATTATGGCTATTTTGATTAAAGATATTGATAATCAATATATGTTTCTTTATAAATAGACAGTTTTACAATCTTTATTATATTGATAATCTCCTTATTTTAAAGGACATAATAGGATAGATATAAAAATGATTATGTTTAGTAAAGGAACAGCAATGCTCAATATGACACCAAAACCCTATAAATTCGAGCAAATATCACCATTATAAAAATAGTATTTACTTCAAGTACTTGCAAATAATCTTTGACCTATGCTATAATCTTTTCAAATCAACCTCCCGCTGTAGCGAGCGATTGAAATTATTAATTAACCCATATACACATGACTGATAAACACGAAGTTTTGAAGCAACTGTTTACGGACGACAATGATATAAACGCCACCGAGCTTTTTGATCTCCTGTCTCCATTTATTAAAATTAACAAGACGAGTAAGAACATAATCTTTCTTGATTCCACTCTAAAGCAATCACTCAAGAATAGAATCGTCCTTTTCCTCTTGGGGAAAAAAGCTCTGTTTCTTTTAGGTGAAATCGAAACGGATCGAGTTAAGCCGAAAGATATTATTGAAGAAACCGGTATATCAAAAGGAAGCGTACTCCCGACACTTAAGCTTCTAAAAGAAACCAAGGGAGGTAGCCTGGTGACTTCTGATGACACAGGTTACTACATTACCAGCTATCAAGTCTCGAAAATCAAGACTAAGAATATTCTCAACAACCATGAAAAAAACGACTAATGAAATTGTCGCTCAAATAAGAGCATTGCTGAATGAACTTGAGGGAGCTCCCGCTGGGACAGCTCCGATTCAAAAGTATGTTACTAAGAGTAGTACAAAAAAGGCAACCAACTGTATTGGGGCTATTCAGGAACTTGTGGGAGAGGGTTTCTTTGATGAGCCTAAGGGTATGCCTCAGATTATGGATAAATTAAAAAAGCGAGGTCAAACATCTTTCAAGAACACATCTGTATCGATGAATCTCTTGAATCTAGTAAAGCCACCGAAACAAATATTGGAACGTGATGGAACTCCTAAGAAATGGGTCTATTCTAAGAGAAAATAAATACTATGGAAAAAGAAATTACTGAAATCAAAGAAAGATTGGAGAAACTTGAGAAGGCTGTATTCGCCAAAAGTGTCGTTGCCTCGACAGTCACTGCTGGTGCATCAGGTTTAGATTTTTCTCTCAACGAAAGAGCGTTTATCAAAAAATACTCGTCTGGATTTAATGGGCAAGAATTCTTCACCCTTATATCAGCGTATCTGGCTAAAGGAAAAGAAGATGTGCCGGTAGACCTCCTACGAATTAAATCTGTTTGGAAAAGCTGCTCTGGGATGATTGGTGTTCCTTATGCTTCTACCTTTTCAACTCGTGCGAAGGAAAATGGCTGGGTTGATTCATCCAAAGAGACTCGGGCATCTTATATCCTAGGCAAGCATTGGAAGGACATCTTTAAAAAACATGACAAGAATTCTTACGACCATTCCTGATAACCTTGAGGATAAGCTTCTTGAGGAATACACCGAGATAAAGCGTCGGTTCCAATTGAATGATTGTGGACCGGCTCAATTGAATGGTGGCAGATTTGCAGAAGCTGTACTACGTATCTTTCAACATTTACTGAGCACGCCAATTACACCCTTCGGTGAAGACATCAAAGCGGCAGATAAAACGACGATTATCAATAAAGTCACAAACGATGCCAATATCGACGAGCACATCCGTCAGAAAGTAACATCACTAACAAAACTACTCCTTGATTTCAGAAACAATCGTGACGTCGCGCATCTCGGCAACTTCAATGCAAATAAAATTGATGCAAGTTTTGTTCTCTCTTGCGCAAATTGGATATTCGCCGAGTTCATCCGTGTCTACGGCAATTACACAATGGATGAGGCTCAAAAGATAATAGACAGGATTGCTATCCCTAACTATCCAGTTATCTTTGATATTGAAGGTGAGGAATTCATCGCAAGAGATGACCTCACCGTGAGACAAGAGATACTGGTGCTTTCATCAGCTGAAAAGCGTGACTTCGACTTTCTTTTCTCCAAAACAAAGGATGACAACAAGACTCGATTTAGTAAGACTGTCTCTTCCATGGTCTCCAAAAAACTGATCGCTCTTAAAGACGGTTTTTACCATCTGTTACCAAAGGGTATAAAAGAAATTAAAGAGAAAAGTCTTTTGAACCACATGTAAAGCAAAACCCCGCCGAGGATGATCCTTTGCGGGGTTTTGACGATATCTCTTTATCGAGGCCTCAGGGTCATCCGATAAAAAGTATCAAGTGCGGAGGCGGTAGGAGATTCGGTCACAAGTCTCCTCGTTGCAACTCGGAGCTCGCGACCCCGACTCATAAAATTTTGAGCTCAAAATTTTTATTCCGTCTTTCGAATCTCACACGAAAGTGCTCCCAGCACTTTCTCACCTCACGCAAAATATATTCGCAAGCTCATTATTATGCGGAGGCGGTGAGATTCGAACTCACGGTTCCGGTAAAGGAACGACGGTTTAGTAAACCGTTGATTTAAACCACTCATCCACGCCTCCAATGTATTTTGATAGGGAAGAAAGGTGCCTGGGGATTCGATCCTTACAGGATCAGTACACCTTTTGGATAATTTACCTCAGGAAATTGCAAATTATACGCAAAAGGTTTTCGAATCCCCCACGAAAGCTCTCCTAGAGCTTTCTCTAAAATGTAACGCTGTTACATTTTCTCCTGCGGAGACGGGGGGATTCGAACCCCCGATCCCGTTTTAAGGCGGGATACCTCGTTAGCAATGAGGCGCTTTCGGCCAGCTCAGCCACGTCTCCCTGTATATGAGGCTCTCCAGAGTACAAAAGAAATCAGGCGCCTCTCTTGCACAGACAAAACTTTACCATTTTTTGAAAAAATATTCTATACATGCCGTTTCTAGAGTGTAGTAGAGTAGCGGTATATGTTTACCTGGCTACTGCACCGTAAGTATGTTGTCGATGGGGCTCTCTACACCATTTCGCTCTGTCTACTCATCGTCGTACGGGATTTATTACTCGGGTCACTTCCGCAGATCGCATTTCACATTATTTTTGTGGCTCTGGTATTTGGAGTGTATCTCGGCATTGCTCGGGCCACAGGACTCTATGCTGGATATACGTATGAGCGACTGCTCGACGAGTGGAAAGTATTTACCCATACCGTCGCTTTGACTGGAGTGGTGGTGTCGGTTTGGCTCATGCTCTTTAGAACGGAAAGTTCTCGCTTGCTACTTGTCGGTGCGCTCTGCTTACTCTGGCTTGGTGGATCAGTCGCTCGTCTCGTTTTCAAGCGTATTCAAATGCGCAAGGCAAGTCAGGGAGAGATTTTTGATCGTGTCTATATTGCCGGCTCATTTCCGTCTCGGTCACCACTGTATCGAGCGTTCGGACTTGATCTTGTGGCGTTTGGTAATGAAAAAGATGTGCGACCGGGTCTCACAATTGCACTACGTGGTAACAAGACGCTTTTGCCATTACTCGGCCGACTTCTACAGACGGGATGTGATGTGTATGTTGATCCGTATATGTTTACTGGTGAACGCTCTGAGGTGCTTTTCCAGTCGATTTTGTGTCGAGCAAAGATGTTACAGACAACTCGTTTTGAGCGTGTGCTGAGACGGGTAGTGGACTGCGCTGCCTCTGCCGGTGCGCTTACAGTACTGAGTCCATTCATTGCCTGTATTCGTCTGTACGAGTCCATCGCACCAGCAACAGCGGTCTTTTTTACACAGGAACGAGTAGGGTATCTCGGCAAACGCTTTAAGATTTGGAAGATTCGCTCAATGAGTGAGGTTTATACCGAAGGAGAAGTTTCAAAACGAGTGACAGTGCTTGGGAAAGTGCTCCGCCGGTTTTCGCTCGATGAGCTTCCACAGATGTGGAACATTTTCAAAGGAGATATGTCGATCATTGGCCCTCGACCAGAGCTTGTTGAATTGACTCATGACTATGTCGCGTGGGAGCGACTACGGCTTTCAGTGAAGCCTGGGCTGACGGGACTCTGGCAGGTTTCTGGTCGTAAAGATGTGCCCCTGCAAGAGCATATAGAACTTGATCTGTATTATATTTTGACCCGCTCAGTATGGACTGATTTGAAGATTATTATGTACACGATACCGCTCGTTATTCTCGGACGTGGTGCATACTAGTAGTATGATTGAACTTTTCCGGAAAAACGTCTTCGAGATTCTTCTTACCACACTCTGGCTCTCATTGCTCTTTACCGCTGGAGGGCGCCTCACGATGGCACTCTTCATTGTTCCGGCTCATGTCTTTGTCCTCCTGTGGATTCTGGTCCGACGAGGTGTGTCGCTACAAGTCGGGATAGTGTCAAAGTTCTGGGCAGGTATTGTAATACTTTCAGCCGTGAGCCTGCTGTATTCAATACATACAGAGGCGACAGTGATCACCACTGTGTGGACGGTAGTGACTCTTGGGATTCTGGTCATCGCCACAAGTTATCGACGTTCTGTGGAAGGGGGTGGTATGAAGTTGTTGTGCAGTGGCTACTTTGCTTCTACCGTCGCGCTCATTGCCGGATATGTGCTCTATTTTTTGGTGAGTGATCCAGCACGATTACGTTTCGAAGGGGTGCTCTTTCAGCACAACGCATACGCGATGATACTTGTAGTCGGACTCGCGATCGGTCTGATTTTATTGGGACAGAGAACCTGGCGAGGGTGGTCGAAGTGGCTCTACCTCTCTACACTCTTTTTGCATGTTGTCGGTCTACTCCTGACCCTCTCACGCGGGGCACTACTCGCACTCTTCGCCGCTCTAGCTGGCGCAGGGTTTATTGCTTGGTGGCAGAAAAAGTCGATTCGAGTCGAATGGAAGCGGATGGGAAGGGGCGCTCTCTTTTTACTTTGTGCATTTATTGCAGCCTATGGTGTCTATATGGCGCGAGTCTATACTCCCGGGGGAACAGGAGCGAGTTCTACTCGAGCGGAATTATATCCAGGTGAGACAGTCGAAATGAATGCCTTAACCTCACGACTAGAGTACATGAGAGTGGCTTTACGTGTAGTTGAAGCACATCCTCTTTTCGGAGTCGGTGCGGGAGCGTATTGGGATGCAGAGCGGCAGTATCGAGATAGTGTGGTGTACAGTACCAATGATCCACATAATCTCTACCTTCGGTATTTTGCAGAACTTGGGGTGCTTGGCGGGCTGCTCTTTTTGATCCTCACGCTCGGACTATTTGGATTCTATGTGGTGAGTCTGTATCGAAGTCGACGCTCACTCGAGCAATCCGAGACTATTCTCTTTGTGCTGGTGTGTGCCTTCGTACTACATTTCGCAATCGATGTACATGGAATGTTTCCACTCTCGAGTATTGTCTTCTTGGTACTTCTTCAAGAGATGCTCGCTCGGGATACAAAAGCGGAGTGTAGTGTAGTCAGCTCTCGAGTGCTGCTCACTGTCTACTTCGCACTCCTGTGTATCGGATTTCTTCTCATGCAGTCTTTTGTCTATTCAGAGGCGGCAAAGACTGCTCGTACGCCAGAGATTGCTTATTCTTTTTCACAAACTGCCCGACGACTTTTTCCGTTAAATACCGAAGCGTTGATGAATATCGGCCTTCGGGGGCTTGAGGATCCTCAGGTGTATCAAGAAGGGGGCAATGCCTTGATGATACTTGTCTCGAGTCTACGACCACAGTATTCATCTGGGTTTGAACTCCTCTCTCGGTATGCTGACGTGAGTGGTCGTGATGAGCTTTCGCTCGCTCACTTGCGTCAGTCGGTCCGATACACTCCGGTGCTCGGGCTCGACTTCCGTCTCTCCTTGGTACGAAAATTAATTCTGACCGGAAACTATGATGAGGCACTTAAGGTGATTCGAGAAGGAATTGTCTACTTCCCTGATGAAGTATTCCAAAATGACTGGTGGGGTGATCCGAAAAAAGAATTCTACCGAGTTCAGGTTCTTGAACTTCGTCGACTTGAAGGTGAACTCAGTGCGATGCGCGCGCGGGAGATGAAAAAATAGCAAGCGTCTTTCAGGTGACGAAAGAATTCTCTCGACCAGAGTCGTTGGCTTGATTTCGAGTATGTGTGAACCACTAGGGCAAATGGTACGTAGTAGTTTACATAGCCTGCCTTGAAGGCTCGCTGTGAAAATTCAACATCATCATAGGTACGGGTATAGAACTCGTCGTAGGTGCCAATAGTTTCAAACAAGTCGCGAGTGTAGAGGTGGCTCGCACCGAGGAGCCAGTCGACCGGATATGCTTGAGTTGTGTCTGGAATAGGGAAGAGTGATTTTTGTACTCGTGTGAATTGGTAGTTGATGATTCGTGAGACCAGTCGCAAGGCAAGTATCCAGGGTGTCTGGAAGAGTCTGGCTGATTCTTGAGGTGTGCCGTCAGGGTAGATGAGTCGTGGGCCAATGACTCCAGCCTTTTGGTGAGTTTGTAAAAACTCAAAGAGCTCCTCCAAATTACACGTCTCTACGTATGCATCTTCATCCATCCAAAAGATAAGATCACTCTGAGGTGGGAATGTTTTAAGCAGAGTATTGCGTGCCTGTGCCACAGGGAGTCGTTTACTTGAGTCGGTATGATGCGTTCGCTCATGAACGAAAGGTAGAGTTTTAAGCCTCGTTACTCCGTTCCAGAGTAAAGAAATACTGGTGATTTCAGGGATTGAGAGGAGGGTGGTTATATTTCGGGCTGTCTCTGGCACTAGTTTGGACACAATGATATAGACGTCGATAGATTGTTTGCGGGCAACTGCCATGGGTATACTATAGCGTGATGGAGGCTGAAATAACATACTCAAATAAACCGGAAACATTCAAAAGTTACTTGATCAAACTAATTAAACATCGGGAGATGTTGCTCTTTTTTATCTGGAGACTTTTTCGTCTCCGGCTCAAGCAGAGCTATTTTGGAGTCCTTTGGGCTATCGTCCGTCCGTTGTTCCCGGCACTCATATATGCAGCACTCGCGCAAGGTGTGTCTGTCTTCATAGGAGTGGGCGGGCAAAGTTTTTTTCAAATCCTCTGTCTATATTTGATTTGGTTTCTTGCGCAGTCAATCCTCTCCGACGTGAGCGAGTCTCTACACTACGATGTCTCAATTATTAAGAAGATCGCTTTTCCGAAAATATTTATCCCGATTGCCCACAGTGTGCTGCGCATGATTGATTTTCTCGCTGTTGTGCTCGTGGTCTATGTCGCTGGCTGGCTTGCGGGAGTTCAGGGAGAGGTGCCACTTTTCCCTTATGTGCTTACGGCCGTCGGTGTATATTTTTTCATCACTGGCTTTTCGCTACTTATGGCGCGCATTAATGTTGAAAAAAAAGATATTGGAAATGTAATTCCGTTTATTACACAAGTTATGTTTGTCTCGGCGCCAATTGCTTTTACCATCACCTCATTCCCATTGTGGGCAAAAGTACTCCTGGCATTCAATCCAGTGACTAGCGCGATAGGGATAATTCGAGATGAATACTCACTCGCGCTGACAATTGCTTGTTTTGCGGTGGCGGCCCTGAGTGCACTTGTCGGAGTATTTATCTTTTATAAATACGAAGGTTTAATTCCTGAAAAAATCTAGATATGTATAGTATCCAACTAGAAAATGTGACTAAGGTATTTCACCCATACACTCCAGGTTCGCATGGCTTTATGTCAAAGGAGCCTACGATGGGGCTAGCGTCACTCTCGTGCAATATCCGAAAAGGAGAAATTATCGGCTTTCATGGAGTAAATGGCTCTGGAAAATCTACGCTACTGAAAATGATTTCAGGAATCATTCCGCCTTCACAAGGTACGATCCGTGTTGGTGGTCGAGTGGTAGCGCTTCTTGAGCTTGATGCTGGTCTGCACAGAGATCTTTCGGGTCTTGATAACATCTATATAATTGGGAGTTTATATGGGCTTTCACACGCTGAAATCAAGTCTCGACTTCAGTCGATTGTCGATTTCTCTGGATTAGGTGAGTGGATAGAATTACCGACGAAATACTATTCGTCGGGAATGATTGCTCGACTAAGTTTTTCACTAGTTATGCATATTCCGGCAGATATTTTGATTCTTGATGAAGTGTTTGCCGTCGGCGATTACGAGTTCCAGAAGAAGTGTATTGATGCACTACGATCTAAAGACCGAAACCTGACGGTCATCGTCACCTCGCATGCCACAGAAATTTTCGGCACGCTGGGCGCCCGGGTGATTAGTCTGCAGAAGCTTACATATCATGAATACTGTCAGTATGAAGAATTTAAGACAAAACTCTTTGAGGTCACACAAGGTTCGAAGCTACATGTTGTTCAGGCCGGAGCTTTTGATGGAGTCTCAAATGATTTTGTCAGACCGTTACTTTCTGGTGCGAATTTCAAACTTCTCTGTCTCGAGCCAGAGCCGAAAAATTTCGCACAGCTCGTCGGAAACTATGAAGGTATAGTAGGGGTGACGTGCCTACCAGTTGCTCTTGGTAATCAAGATTGCACTCGTGAGCTCTATGTAGTCCGGCCTGGTAGTGGGATTCCGCCTTGGTGCGCAGAGCTCGCTTCTTTCAACAAAGAGACGATTCTCTCTCATGAGCAGTACGTCTCTGGGCTCCGTGAGCAGATCATCCCAATCACCGTACCCGTGCATACACTCGATACTATAGTTAAAACCAATAACTTCCCGAGAGTAGATCTATTAGCAATCGATTGTGAAGGGGTTGATTATGAAATCGTTTTAACCGCCTTAAAACAAAAGAATCTCCCAAGAGCTCTTATTTATGAACACGCTCATATGTCATCTGAAAAACAACAAGTACTCGCACGTCAGCTTGATCGGCTTGACTATACTACGTGGAAGACTTCGACCGACACTTTCGCCATACGGAACGCAAAGATACGTAGAGAAAAGGAGGGAGGTGGTTCTTTAAAAAGATGATGCAATACCGTACATTAAGATTTGGACTGACTTTGTTTTTTATAAAAGCGCGAATCATATAAAACTCAAGGCTACAGAAGCCAGGGAAAAGTATGGCGTGTACCTGCTGCGGAGAAACTCTTCGGTACTCTTGATAATTTGTTAGAGTGATCTTAGGTGATTCGACTAATGTCGATGCAATAAAATTTCCAATTAACCGTGCATGGGAAGGACTACTCGACAGTAGGACGCGGTGTTTCTCTGCGAGTGCTAGATAATTTTTAAAAATTCCTCGCCGAAGTGTGAAGCTCTGGGCATGTATCCGAATGTAGACCAAACCCCCAGGTACAAATCCGAGTGTGTACTTTGTGCAAATGCGCATAAGAAAATCGGTATCCTCTGGACCGCGTAGATTCTCATCGAAGTAACCAATTTTTTCTAAGACACTTCGTCTGATTGAAAGAACGGTTGGACTCGTGATAAACGGATGATACTTGAGTATATCTGTAGCTGTGCTAATTGACTCGGGTGGCGTAGTGATCTTGTTGTAATAGTAATTATTCTGGTGCGGACTCTTTCGATTATCGACAGAGTCGGGATGAAGTAAAAAACGAGTATAGGTGCCACCGAGCCCTTTCTCTCTACCTAAGAGCGTAATACTTGCTTCAAGGTGGTTCTGGCCATACGTATCATCGGCATCAAGAAAGAAAATATAATCAGATTTTCCGGATTTCATTCCGACATTTCGTGCCCGTGCCTGACCGCTATTTTTTTGATAGAGCGCAATAAATCTCCCGTCATTGTGGAGTGAGAGGTATTCCTTGAGTAGAGCGCTAGTCGAGTCGGTCGAGCCGTCGTCAACGATATAGCAGAAAAAATTCTGATGAGTTTGATTCCGCACCGATTCGAGTGCTTCGATGATAAAACGTTCACCGTTATACACCGGGACGACAATGTCGACCGCAACTGAGGAGATGTCTAGGGAAGTACTTGTATTCTTGTGTCGGTGTCGCATAGCGTGATACTGTGTCAGTATGCGTCGTAGTCTCGCTTCACTGAGTGTATTACCATATTATATTTGTTTTGCGACGGATGAGAAATACATTCCGTATACATTAGTAGCACTCTATTCACTCGTCAAAAATTCTGGTCTTGATTTTGGGTCAGGGATTGTTGTTATGTTTGATGCTGTATCAGCGGAAAAGGTCGACAATTTTATCAATACATGCGACAAGTGGGGGGTCGACATTTGCGCGCTGGATGGTTATTTGCCAGATTTCAATTCATATCCAGTGAGTGGGCATATCAGTCGGGTCGCCTATGCGCGTCTGGCTATACCAAAGATCTTTAAAGGCAAAGCGAAGCAGGTGCTGTATCTCGACGGTGATGTATTGGTGCGCAGAGAACTTCGCTCGCTCCTGAATTCTTCTCGAGTCGCCCCCCTCTATGCAGTGACTGACAAGGGAGTCCGTGATTTTTCGTATCTTGGGGAGGGGGTTACAAGGTATCTAAATTCCGGTGTGTGCGTTTTTAACCTCGATCAGATTACTGAGGAAATTATCTCGGTGCCAGCTCACCATACTCTCCGTTTTCATGATCAAGATGTTTTGAATATCTTTTTCAAACATACCTGGCAGGAGCTCCCTCGTCGATACAATGCCATGACTCCAGATTATCAGCGAGCGGGTAAGTGGTATTTGGAAGATGAGGAACTTTCTAATCCGCATATAGTGCATTTCAATACCTATTTAAAGCCGTGGCAGTACGCTGCCCGACACCCATTTAGAAACGAGTATGCTCTGTATTGGAGTCAGGTCTATAGCAAAACACTCCGCCCTCGATGGAGTGGAGTGCTGTCCTTCTGTAAGACCCTGTATCACACGTATTTGCCGTACAAGTTTCGAGAATGGGTGTCGGCGCTACGTTATCACACTAGAACCTAGTTCGTATACGCGACGGTGAATGTATCCTTCACTTCACCCTTGATATTCTTGAACGCACAGGTAGTGCCAGTTGTCTTGAATGTGCAGAAGAGGGCGCCAGGGGCATCACCGAAAGTTGTTGCGATGTAAGGGGAGGTTGATGCGTACTTTGTCACTGCATAGCGCTCTCGTCCACCGAGTCCGTTTGTCACATGGAAGCCTTTGCCATTTCCAACTTCGAGAACTTTCTTGTCGGTAGGAGCCACTGTCTTTTGTGCAAAGTTAGAGATCGATTTTGTTCGAAGGTAGTTGTGTGAGTGGCCACTGATACTCCAAGCACCTCCTTCACGACAGGCATCGTAGATATCTGTGCCAATATAGTCTGAGTCATGACCGCCAGCCTGGAAAGCGTCGGCATTTGAGTGGAATGAACAAACCTTTGCCCGCGCATTTGAAGCCTGAAGAGTGTTCTTGATATATTCAGGGTAGTTGGTGTCTGGTACAAGGCCTGGTGCTGTCGATACAATCTGAACACCCTTGAATAGACAGTGTGACTTTACACCAATGTTTCCTGTACATGCCGCTCCGACAGTCTTTGCTCGTGTTGCGAGGATACTCTGATATTCCCAAATCTGTTCAAGATCATGATTTCCGATTGAACCAAAGAGAGGGAAGTCCTCGCCGAGAATTGAGTTGATCTGTGTCACCCAAGCGACTGGGTTATTGGCATAGTCAAAGTCACCTGAGATGGTGAGAGCCTCCGCATTTTCTTTATCAATGAGGCGGAGCACTTCACGAGCATCCTTGTTGAGGCTTTGGTCTGCAATGAAAGCCATCTTTACTCCTTTCTCTGGAAGAGTTTCGTTTTGCTGAATCAGCTTTTCATCAGCAAATACCTCACGTCGGAAAGTGAGCTTGGCAGGTGCCATGTTCACAGGTTCATGCAGCGCTGCCTCGTTACGAGCGGCATTTCGAACACTGACGAAGGTGAGTCCGGCAAGTACGATCCAGCCAACAGTAGTAATGGCGAGCATCCAGGCAAAGGGTGTACGTATATTTGTCATGATGTCTAGTATACAGAAGGTTTAGTTTGAAAAATCCACAGAGTCTGATAACATGTATTTTATTGCGCCCGTAGCTCAGTTTTGGTTAGAGCGCTCCCCTGTCACGGGAGAGGTCGCCGGTTCAAGTCCGGTCGGGCGCGCAAAAATACGAAGTGTTTTTCGGACTTGAACGCCGGAGCTATATGTTTCGCTCCGAAACATAGCGAGGCGGTGCTCGACATAGTTTGATTTATCAAACTAGAAGTACTCCTGTGGTACAGACCAAAACGAGCGACGGCGAGTTTTGAGTCGCGGGCAAGTCCGGTCGGGCGCGCAAAAATGACCAAAGGGATAATCCCACTGTTACCTCCGAGAGTTCCTGTCGCAGGAGAGCGGTACCGCCACTATAAAGGTGACCTCTACAAGGTGGTCGGTCTCGCGATTCATTCAAATGACGACATCTGGATGGTTGTCTATAAGCCACTCTACGAGAATGCCGACGCCAATTTTTTCACTCGGCCTCTTGATCAGTGGTTTGAAAAGGTCATCTATCAAGGCATAGAGAAGACAAGGTTCGAGAAGGTCTAGTATCCACATACTCGATTTTGACCAGCTGATAGTCGCTATACTTGTATGTATCGTTGTCATGTCCATGGACAATGGTATGAAAGGTAACTTTCTTAAAATTAAACGTTTAATTGGATTTAGAAATTAGATTACTTATATGAAATTATTAAAAGGTTTTACGCTTATTGAACTTCTCGTGGTGATTGCGATTATCGGTATTCTTTCGTCTGTGGTTCTTGCTTCATTGAACACAGCACGAAGTAAGGGGGCTGATACTAACATTAAAGCGAACCTGTCTGGAATTAGAGCTCAGGCAGAATTGACATTCGATACTCAAGGTTGTTACGGAGATGGTGCCGGATCTTGTGCTTCAGCGGCTGTTGCTCCAGCTACTTGTCCTACAACAGCTGACACAATTTTTGCACAAACACAAGTTCAGGCAGCGATCGCGGCAGCAGATACTCAGGGTGGTTTTACAGCTTGTTCTTCAACAGCGAACCAGACTGCATACGCTGTTGTTGTTCAGTTAAGAGAGAATCCTCTGACGGGTTGGTGTATAGACAGTACTGGTAAGTCGAGACAGGTAACAATTGCAACGAATGACCAGGCTGGAGTCACTGCTGAGGTCAACTCTTCGGGTGCTTGTGTTGAATAAAATTCTTAGCATTGCTCAAAAAACCCACTTAGGTGGGTTTTTTTGTTTTCCACATTCAGAGCTCATAATGTCTTTTTTCACGATACAATTATTGCATGATTCAACATAAAGGTTTTACGCTTATTGAACTTCTCGTGGTGATCGCGATCATTGGTATGCTCTCTGGGGTTGTCTTATCATCACTCAACACTGCTCGAGCACGAGGGCGAGACGCTGCTATTCGTCAGGGTCTCGTCAATCTCCGTGCTCAAGCTGGTGTCTATCATCTCGATAACAATGGGAGTTATGGTACTCGCGCTGAGGCAGCTTGTCCTGCAACATTTACTGCCGGAACAAGTATTTTTGGTGATCAAAATGCTTTTAATGTCATCCAGAGTGCCTATGATGATGCCGGAGGTGCAGCCAACAGTGCCTGCAGCTCAGATGGTACAAACTACGCAGTGGCAGTACAGCTTCAGACAAACACTGCTCAGGCGTTTTGTGTCGATTCAGCAGGGCGAGCGTCTGTGACTACCAATACTCCAGCCAATGCAATCACAAACTCCCTCTGTAACTAACTCATAACTTTCTGATATACTGAAGCGGTGAAGTTTTTCCTCATACCTATTTTTGTTGTTACGAGTCTCTTCTTCTCTACACCTCATCAGGTGCATGCGCAGGCGCTTACCGCTGAACGTCGTCAGGAACTTCAGCGACAACTCGAAAGTCTCGAAGCAGAAATCAAAAAGCAAGAGCAGGTGGTGGCCACTGAGCAGGGAAAGCGTGTGTCGCTCGAGCGAGATGTGAGTATCCTCACGGCACAGATAAACAGAGCAAAACTTTCAATACAGGCACGTGATTTGGCGATTCGCAAACTGGCAGCGGATATCGATGATAAAGAAGATGACATCAAAGGTCTTGATGCAAAACTGATTCGGGAGCAAGCGTCTTTTTCGGAGACAGTGCGACGCATGCATGAACTCGACGGGCTTACGCTCCCTGAGATTATCCTCTCCGGAAAGAAATTCTCTAAGGCGTATGAAGATGCAGGGGATTTTGTGAGTCTGCATAAAGCTCTGGCTGAGTCAGGAGAAAAAATAAAAGTGACTCGAAAAGATACGGAAGAGGCAAAAAAGAGCCTCGAGGAAAAGCAGGAGGAGCAGATTGGCCTGCGTAAGGTTCAAGAACTTGAACGTCAGAAGTCGGTTGCTGCCCAAAAAGAAAAAGATGCTCTTCTAAAAGAAACCAAAGGGCGTGAGGCGGTATATCAGAAAATCCTCGCGGAGAAGACCAGGTCAGCTGCACAGATCCGAGCAGAGCTCTTTAAGCTCCGTGACAGTGGGGCGATCTCATTTGAGCGAGCCTATGAACTAGCGCTCCAGGCATCACGACAGACTGGCGTGCGACCAGCCTTCTTGCTTGGCATCCTCCGAGTGGAAAGTAATCTCGGGCAAAATGTCGGGACGGGGAATTGGAAGGTAGATATGCCGCCACGAGACCACGCAGAATTCATTGCCATTACGAGTGCTCTTGGCCGTGATCCGGATAAGACGCCAGTTTCAAAGAAGCCCTGGTATGGCTGGGGAGGGGCGATGGGTCCTGCGCAATTTATTCCAATCACCTGGGTACTCTTTGGTGGGTATGAAAAGATCAGTTCGACGCCCGAGACATGGCGGTACTCGGCTGAGAAAGACAAGGTGCGAAATCTCCTTGGAAAAGACAGTCCTTCAGATCCGTGGGATCCGGCTGATGCAATTATGGCCATGGCGCTCCTTTCAAAAGAAAACGGCGCTGCTGCCGGTACCCGCTCGGCTGAGCGACTCGCGGCACTACGATATCTTGCTGGCTGGGCTAATGCCTCAAAACCCCAGTTTGCCTTCTATGGTAACGATGTAATGGAGTACGCTGATCAGTATCAGAAGCAGATCGATATCATTAAATAGCATCTTGTTTTTATCGTTCCCTCGTGTTATGGTATTCCCATGAAGAAAGACATACATCCAGCAGATCACCGAAAGGTAATCTTTCATGATAACTCAAACGGCGCTCGCTTTTTGATTGGTTCGACAATTAAGACTACTGAAACTGACAAGTGGACTGATGGTAAAGAGTACCCATTGTTCCGACTCGAAATTACGAGTGCGTCACACCCATTCTATACAGGAAACGAAAGTCTAATCGACACGGCAGGACGAGTCGAGAAGTTTAAGGCACGACGAGCTGGTGCTACTAAAGCGACAAAGAAATAACACACTCCCAAAAAAGCGCCACATTCGTGAGGCGCTTTTTTGTTTGCTACAATCACTACTATGGACTGGAACGAGATAAAGAAAAATCACAAAACTGCTCACTTCGGATCAATGCATGACGACCTTGTCGCCAAGGAACAAGAGCTTTTGGCATTGGCAGCCGACCCGAGTATGAAAGAGCTCGCTGAGGAGGATCTCGTTTCGGTGCGTCTCCAGAAGCAGAGTATTGAAGAAGAAGTACAAAAAATCCTCGACGCGGAAAAACAAGAAGAGGAATTTCCAAATGAAGTGGTCATGGAAATACGAGCGGGAGCGGGTGGGGATGAAGCGGCGCTTTTTGCCTATCAACTCGCTGGAATGTACCGTGCCTATGTTGAATCTAAAGGGTGGACATGGAAAGTGCTTGATGAGTCTGAGAATGATTTGGGTGGTTATAAGGAAGCTTCATTCGAGATTCATGGTCTCGGTGTGTATAAGGAGCTCCGGTATGAGACTGGTGTGCATCGTGTGCAGCGTGTTCCGGCGACTGAGAAGATGGGGCGTATCCATACGTCAACGGTGGCCGTGTCGATCATGCCGATTCGTAAAAAGCTCAATTTTGAAATCAATCCAGCGGATGTGCTCATTGAGTTTACTCGTTCTGGTGGAAAAGGTGGCCAGAACGTGAATAAAGTCGAGACTGCTGTCCGTCTCACACACAAACCTTCTGGTATTGTGGTGAAGTGTACCTCTGAGCGAAGTCAGCACAAGAACCGAGATCTCGCGATGGCGCTCCTTGGCGTTAAACTACAGCAGATGAAAGAGGAGGAAGAAGCGAAGAAATTTGCCGGAGACAAAAAAGCTCAGATTGGTACAGGAGATCGCTCAGAAAAGATCCGCACCTACAACTTTCCACAAGATCGCATCACTGATCATCGAGTAAAAGAGTCATGGCACGGTATCGAGCGAATCATGGAGGGAGAAATCGGTAAAATGATTGATTTTATTAACGAACGAGCGGCCACGGGTAGCTTTGAGGCCTCAGATGCTGATGAGAGTTGAAATTAGTATGATTTTCTGTTAGAGTATTTCGACCATGTCAGAAACAACCGTAAAAAACGATAAAAGTCTCGAAATGCTCACCGACCAGCTTTTTAAGTCGGGAGCACATTTTGGACTCTCAAAATCACGACGCCACCCAAGTACAAAGAATTATGTCTTTGGTGTAAAGAACAATCTTGAGATTTTTGATCTTGAAAAGACTCGAGAATTGCTCCTCAATGCAGAGAAGTTTGTCTCAAGTATTGCTGCGACAGGTGAACAGAACCTCATTATTGGTTCAAAGAAAGAAGCACTTGAAGTGATTCGAAATGTTGCAAGTTCTATCAATCAGCCATTCGTTGCTGGACGATGGATCGGTGGTGTGATCACAAACTTTACAGAAATCAAGAAGCGAGTCGAGAAGATGGAACGTCTTCAGACAGAGCGAGCGAAGGGTGAGCTTGCAAAATATACTAAATGGGAACGAATGCAGATCGACAAAGAGATTCTCCACCTCGAATCACTCTTCGGTGGTATTGTTTCAATGAAAAAGCTTCCAAAGGCAATGATTGTTGTTGATCCGAAAAAGGAAATTGCAGCGGTACTTGAAGCTCGAAAGGCTCATATCCCTGTGATTGCAATCGCAAACACTGACTGTGATGTTTCAGATATCGAGTACCCAGTACTTGGTAACGATTCTTCACGAACAAGTATCAACCTTTTCTTGAAGCGTCTCGCTACAGCGTATTCTTCTACTCCAGTAGAGAAGAAAGAAGCTCCACAGGCATAAGCCTTCTTGCGTCCCACGCCACTCTGGCGTATCCTAAAGTAGTTGTCGGTATTAATTTATTTTCTATGAATATCAAGACAGAACTCGTAAAACAGCTTCGTGATGAGACAGGTGTTTCAGTGATGCAGTGTCAGAAAGCCCTCATTGAGGCAGAAGGCGATATCGAAAAAGCACGGGTGATTCTCCGAAAAAAAGGAGCTGAGTCAGTCGCAAAGAAAAGTGACCGAACTCTCGGAGCTGGTGCAATCGCTGCATACGTACACTCAACAGGAACAGTTGGTACTCTTGTCGAACTTGCCTGTGAGACAGATTTCGTCGGAAAGAATCCTGATTTCAAAGCACTTGCGTACGACATTGCTATGCATATCGCGGCCACAAATCCTCGATACTTAAAATCAGATGAGGTGAAGGAGGAAGATAAAAAGACAGCGATTGATGTGTTTGCGAAAGAAGTAGAAGGTAAACCAGAAGCGATGAAAGAGAAGATCCTTCAGGGTAAGCTCGATGCATATTTCAAAGAGCAAGTTCTTCTCGAGCAGGCGTTTATCAAGAATCCGGATCTTACGATCAAGAATCTCATTGAACAGGCGACTCAGAAATTTGGAGAGAAAGTTGAGCTACAGCGATACACTCGTTTCGCAACGCTCGATAAATAATGTTGTTTCCATTCATACTCTTTTGCCTATCAGGTCTTGTGATTGTGGGTGTCTTCATTGAGCACGAGGCATTTGTCCGTGGAGGGAGACGTCTTGTCTTTAAACGATTGCAGCTAGTTCTCGATGTGCCACTACGTGACCTTTATCATTCTATCGAGAGTAAATTTGCCCCTGAATTCTTTCTCAAAGCGCAAAAATCTTTCTACGCACTCCTGCTTGTCATCTATGGAAAAGGGATTGCCTTTTTCGAATACTCAAAACGAAAAATCAATCACACATTGTTTGATCTTCGTAAGAAGCATACTGAGATCAAGCGGCATGCGGTGGCTTCGGGGTACATAGAAGCCCTCAAGCAAGAGAAGAGTCAACGGAAAACTACTTTTGTCGAAATGACACCGGTACAAGCTACTGCGACACCCGTGGAAAAAGTTATCCTTACCGAGAATATAGTTAAGGAGCCAGTAAAGCGAACACGGAAGCCAAAGAAAAACACTGAGCAGTCAGTGGTGGACTCTGATGCGGCCCCGAAGATGCGTACTACCGCAAATTCACAGGTTATTGTGGAACAAGAAGCTAGCACTCGCATCACCGGCGATGATGTGATAGAATCTTGGGTGGAAAAACACAAATAAATACTGCCACTTTAGCTCAGTTGGTAGAGCAACTGTTTTGTAAACAGTAGGTCCCCAGTTCAAGCCTGGGAAGTGGCTCACTTTGTTCCATGCTTCAAGAATGTACCTTCGTACATTCTGTCCAGGCTTGAACGCCGGAGCTATATTTTTCGCTTCGAAAAATAGCGAGGCGGTGCCCAGACCAAAACGAGCGACGGCGAGTTTTGAGTCGCGGGAAAGATCCTGGGAAGTGGCTCACTTTGTTCCATACTTCAAGAATGTACCTTCGTACGTTCTCTATAAAATCACTCTGAGGATAAAATAAACAAAAACCTTTCATTTTATCGTTTTTTTGGTAATGTAGTCCTATTGTGGATTATAGAAATACTCCGTACTTTCATGTGGGGCGGGCCCTCGATTTGACCGGCAAAGACCGAGTCTTGTATCGTTTTTTCGAGATGGTTCCTGGAATCTGTGCCTGGACTACACTTATTCTCATCGTGGTCTTTTCAAAATTTACCCCAATTCTGGCAGCGATACTCGTCATCGTGTTCGATATTTACTGGCTTTTGAAGACGTTCTATCTCTCGCTCTACCTGCGTCACAACTGGCTCCGCCTGCGGACACATATGAAGATGGACTGGACAGAGCGACTACAGGTCTTGAAGTATGATCATGTTGAACACGCGATCATTCTTCCTTTCTACAAAGAGTCATTCGAGGTTGTTGATAAGACACTCCAAGCGATCGCTCAGTCACGCTATGATCTGAAAAAAATTCACATCGTCTTGGCTCGTGAAGCACGGGCAGGTAATGAAGCCGCTCTCACTGCCAATCAGGTAGAAGAAAAGTATAGTAACACCTTTGCAAGTTTCAATACCTTTGTTCACCCAAGTGGAACAATTGGTGAGATTGCGGGTAAGGGTTCAAACATCGCTTTTGCGGGGAAGAAACTCTCTGAGTTGATGAAGTCAAAAGGGATTGTGAGTTCTCAAGTCCTTGTCTCAGCTTTTGATGTGGATACTGTAGTGTATCCTGAGTATTTTTCGTGTCTCACATGGCACTTCATTACTGCTGATAAGCCATTACGTAGTTCATTTCAGCCGGTGCCTTTTTACCATAATAATCTTTGGCAGTCACCAGCACTCTCGCGTGTCGTAGCAGTGTCGGGTACTTTTTGGCAAATGATTCAACAGGAACGGCCAGAGCGACTCGCGACGTTCTCATCGCATGCAGTAGCGCTCAGTGTGCTTGAAGAAGTAGGGTTTTGGCAGACCAACATGGTATCAGAGGACTCACGAATCTTTTGGAATGCTTTTGCTACCTATAACGGCGACTACAGTGTCGTGCCGCTCTCATATCCAGTATCGATGGACGCCAACTGCACAGAAACTTTCTGGCAGACTCTCGTAAATATTTATAAACAGCAACGACGGTGGGGCTGGGGTTCAGAAAACGTTCCGTATATTTTGATGATGCTTGTAAAGCATAAATCGATACCACTCTCGAAGCGTCTCTATGTGGCGCTCGTGCAAATAGAGGGCTTTTGGTCTCTTGCAACACATCCGCTCATTATTCTCTTGCTCGGCTGGCTCCCGCTTTTGCTTGGAGGGCAGGCGTTTAATACAACTCTGATCGCCTATAATCTCCCGCAGATCACTGCCTTTCTCATGAATGCGGCGATGTTTGGATTGATTGTCTCGGCAGTGATCTCATGGTCACTACTCCCAAAACCAGAAATCCAAGTCGGAAAATTTGCTAGACTGGCTATGGTGCTTCAGTGGGTTCTCGTTCCGATCACCATGACCATTTTCAGTGCACTTCCAGGTCTCGATGCACAGACTCGTTTGATGCTCGGAAAGTATATGGGATTCTGGGTTACCCCTAAACATAGAACTATCAATGAAAAAACAAACTAGACGTTTTCGACAACTCTATTTCATCTGCTTCGCGCTGATCTTTGCAATCTCAGTGCCACTTGTTGTTTTGTATTCGCTCGGATACCGAGTTGGGCAGGGTTTCCGTCCAGTAAAGACAGGTGGTCTTATGGTCGCGCAAGTACCTGTTCGAGCCGATGTGTATCTCGACTCCGTACTGATTGACTCAGCTTCATTCTTTAAGTCGCAAGTGTTTGTGTCTGGGCTGACTCCCAAGACCTATGAAGTAAAAGTGGTTAAAGAAGGGTCGCTCACTTGGAATAAAACAGTGAAGGTAAAAGAACAGAAAGTAAGTCTCGAGCCAGTCTTTCTTATTCCAGAAAATCTAGAACTGGTAGAGATTCCGCAATTTGAACTTGTTACCGTATCGACGACGACCCAGAGTGTCGGTCAGGGAACGACGACTCCAAAAGTTCAGAAGCGAGTTGCGACGAGTTCACCGCTCGTGCGTGAGGAATATCTCACCATTAAAAACCTCTTCGCAACGACCACTGCGACAACTACTGTAGCTCTCAAAGGGGTGGGTGCGACAAGTTCTACCACAACATTGCCGACCATACTTGCTCGAAAAGACGGTGTAGTGATATTTGAACGAGGAGATACTCTCATTGCTCGCTTCGAAGAATCACTCGAGAGTGCGCCGGAGCAGTTTTTCGATGAGTCGGGTGTACCGGCGCGTGAGATCGTGCTTGGGCGCGTCTTTGCATCTGCTCGAGAAGTAACTTTCTTACCAAAACGACTCGATGTGGTGCTGATCACGCTCCCTTCAGGTGTTTACATACAAGATGTTCGTACGAATCCGGTGCACGTTCTCGTGCCACTTTATGAAGTCCCAGGATCGCATGTGCGACTCGATGATGAAGGGCGACTCTTCCTTAAAGACGGTGACAAGCTTTTCAGCTTTGAGTTATAATACAAGTCTATGGCAGAATCTCTCCCATCAAAGACAGGGGTACTTCACCCGATGAGTAGTCTCATTCGTGAGATTACTACAATCTTTAAGCCGCTCGGATACACGATCGCCTCTGGCCCAGAACTTGAAACTGAGTTTTATAATTTCGACGCGCTCAATGTTGCCAAGGATCATCCATCTCGAGATATGCAGGATACGTTTTGGATAAAAAATAAGTTTAGTGATGGGGAGCGACGAGTCTTGCGAACACAAACCTCAGCGGTGCAAGTTCGCTTTATGCAGACACACACACCACCGTTTGCGGTAATTGTCCCAGGCAAGGTGTATCGAAACGAGGCGACTGATGCAACGCATGAAGCACAATTCTTTCAACTTGAAGGGCTCTATGTGGCCGAGAAAGTGTCACTGGCAGATCTTAAAGGGACACTCACTCACCTGTATAAGAAGCTTTTTGGAGATGACGTGGAGATTCGTTTTCGACCGAGCTACTTTCCGTTCGTTGAGCCAGCCTTTGAGGTGGACATGAAGTGGGGGGATCGCTGGCTCGAGATCTGCGGAGCAGGGCTTGTTCACCCAAATGTCTTCACTGCTGCGGGGCTTGATAGTACAAAATGGCAAGGGTTTGCCTTTGGCGGTGGGCTCGATCGACTGCTCATGCTCAAATACGGTATTACTGATATTCGAGAACTGTATCAGGGTGATCTGCGCTTCATTCGCCAGTTTAATGGAGAAACAAAATGAAAATCCCATACTCCTGGTTGCAGTCAAAATTTAATCAAGCTTTGCCGGATGTGCAGACACTCGAAACACTCTTTACCTTTCGAGTGTTTGAGGTAGAAGGGATCGAAACTGTCGAAGGTGATTCAGTTTTTGATGTTAAAACACTGGCCGATCGAAATCATTATGCTCTTTCGCTTCTTGGTATCGCACGAGAAGTTCATGCCTTTACTGGCCTACCATTTCAGCATGAGGCCTCAGCACCGATTCTGGGTGAGTCTGGAATAGCTACTCCGAAAGTGACAATCGAAGCCGCTGATTTCTGTAGCCGCTTTGTCTCTCGGGTGGTGACGGGCGCTGACACAGTAGTAAGTGCTCCCGAGACAGAGCGCCTCTTGAGACTTGTCGGTGTTCGAGTGATTTCACCGGTTGTCGACGCGACCAACCGTGTTATGCTGGAGCTCGGGCAACCACTACATGCATTTGATGCAGACAAAATAGTCGGCAACATAACGATTCGTAAAGCTCGCGCTGGTGAAAAACTAGTATTGCTTGGTGGAAAAGAAATCACTCTTACTGCCGATGATCATGTTGTCGCTGACGAGCAGGGGCCGTTGGATCTAGCTGGTATTAAGGGTGGAGCTCGAGCTGAAGTGGACACTCAGACGAAGCGGATTTTCTGCATGGCGGCGTGCTTCAATGGAGTACTTGTCCGACGTGCTGGTGTGCGTCACGGAATACGCACCGATGCATCAAAGCGATATGAAAATATTGTCCGTGATGAGCTCACTCTCGAGGCAATGCATGAACTCTCTAATTGCCTCACAAAATGTCTTACTTCGCCACAGTTTGGAACCATTCAAGATACTCAAGTGGCAGTATTTACGCCACCTAAGCGACCGACATTCCAGGTCTCGCTTTCGTATATTTCATCACGCCTTGGTTTCGAGGTCACTGAACAGGAATTTACTACTCAAATGAATCGTCTAGGGGTGCAAGTCGAGGTTCTCGGTGCTAGAGAATACTTAGTCACCGCTCCGGTGTGGCGACTGGATCTCGTCCGGAGAGAAGATGTCGTCGAAGAAGTCGGGCGTTTGCTCGGCTACGAGCGAGTCGGGGTCAGTGTGCCGACCATCGCGAGTGCGCCAGTCTACAGTAATGAGTTTCTGCTCATGGAGTCAGTGAAGACAAGTTTCCTCCGACAAGGCTTTACTGAGGTGATGCTCTATTCACTCGTCAATCGCGGGTATTTTGAGACAGCGTATCCTATCGCGACAGACAAAAGTTGTCTTCGTGAAGAGTTAAGCTCAGGGCTCGCGAGTGCGCTTGTAAAGAATACTCGTAATGCCGACTTGCTTGGGCTCGATGAGATAAAACTTTTTGAAGTTGGAACTGTCTTTCCTCAATCAGGTGAAAAGACACACGTGGCTATCGCCTACGGTATGCCCAAAAAGCGAAAAGGATTTGATGTACAAAAAGCGCTTGAAGCAGCACTTGAGGAGTGTGCTCGCGAGCAGAAACTCTCATGTACTACGCTAGCTTTTACGCCAGTCCCAGAAGTCTATGGTGGGGTACTTGAAGTTGAGTGTACATTTCTTGATTCTGCGACCTCTATCGACGCACTTGAGTTTGGCGTATTACCACAGGGGGCGTACGCACCGTACTCACACTATCCATTTGCTGTTCGTGACGTAGCCTTTTTTGCTCGGGAGCGACAAGACACTTCAGAACTTGCATCGATGCTTATGAACGTGGCAGGGGAGCATTGTGTTCGCGTGCGATTGTTTGATAGTTTTGAAAAAGCTGGTGACGATGGCAAGGTGAAGTATTCCTACGGATTCCGGCTGGTATTTCAGGCGAGCGATCATACGCTTGCTGAAGAAGAAATACAAAGCCCACTGACCAAGGTATATACCGCCCTCACGGAAAATGGCTTTGAGGTGCGCTAAGTCGAGTTCGTTCAGCATTTTGTCTCAATACTGTGGATAGTTCAAAAACACAATAATATCGTGATACGATAAAGTGTGTGAGATTTCATCTGTCTACAAGGCTGTTTTTTATTCTGCTAGCGGTTTTTGTTGTTATTCCTCAATCGTCCTTTGCCGCGTTCCAGGCTAGCGATGTGCTCGGGCAGTTCAATGCTGACGGAAGTGCGAACTTTACCAATGGGTTTGCGTACGGAAGTGCGCTCTCGGCGAGGAATTTCAGTAGTCCGTCCAGAATGGTGATGGATACAGTCAATCACCGTCTTTATATTGCTGACTACACTCGTATTCTCGTCTATAACCTCTCATCAGATAATCAGCTAATCGATAAAACTGCGGATTACGTCATAGGCGCAGATGATTTCTCTTCTTTTAGAGAGGAAGGGGAAGTTAATGCGTCATCGTTTAATACACCTGCCGGACTTGCTCTCAATGGCGATGGGTCAAAACTTTTCGTTACTGATGCTGATAACTTTCGAGTACTAGTTTTCGATGTTACAAGTATTACCAATGGAGAATCCGCAGTGAATGTGCTTGGAACCACTGATTTTGTAACCCCTGGTTCAGGGGCCGGCTCTGACTCGGAATTCATGGGGCCATCGAATCTGACATATGATTCAGTTAATGACTATCTTTTTGTAGCTGACGTTGCACGGGTGATGGTCTTTGATCTTTCTACAGGAATCGTTGATGGAATGGCAAATGTAAATGTACTTGGGCAACCAGACTCATATACTTTTGACTCTGCCTGGCCGGCGAGAAATTCATTGGTGGATGCATACGGACTCTTTTTTGATGAGAATATTCTCTATGTCGGTGACGGATTTAGAGTGATGGTCTTTGATCTTTCCTCGGGAATCGTCGATGGGATGAATGCGTCATATGTACTTGGTAAACCAAACTTCACGAGTGGTAGTAATGCGACAGTAAATGCGAGTAATATAGTCAACAGCTTCACGGCGGTTGGTCTGTACAAGTCAGGTCCGACAAGGCAGCTCTATGTCAATGAGGGAGCTCGGATACTTGTTTTCGATGTGACGACTATTACAAATGGTGAGGCGGCTCAGTATGTGCTTGGCCAGAGTACGTTTACTTCAAATGACTTATATTTTGACACGAACGGACTAGTCTCGGCCTCGACATTCAGTGTTGTAGGTTACGGTACGCCATCAATATTTGTAGATAGCACGAATCATCGTCTGTACGTTAGTGACATTGCCCGTGTCCTTGTTTTCGACATCGAGACAGTTACTAATGGTGAAGCCGCAATTGACTTGCTCGGTCAAGCAAATTCGAGTGGTACCAATGAGTTCACCTGGCATACGCAGCGGAGCGCTGATCGGTCCAAAGGATTCATCGAGCTCAAATATCATGCACTCGACGAAGTGAATCATCGACTTTTTGTTGCTGATCAGAGTTATGTAAAAGTCTTTAATCTCAATTCAAACAACCAGCTTGTTGATAAACAAGTCGATTATATTTTGGGGGCTACGTCAATCCACGCGAATTCAATCGGTGGGGCTAGTGGAGCGAATCTTGAAGGGATTGTAGGAATTGCATATAGTCAAAAAACAGAGAAGCTCTATGTTGCCGATAATTTGTATCGGGTACTGGTGTTTGACTTGTCTGTCGGGATCACCAATGGGATGAGTGCAGCTAATGTTATCGGAGCACCTGATTTCACAACATCAGGCGGCGGCGTTTCTCAAACTCGTTTTTATACCTACGGCTTATACCTTGATGATGTTCGTGATCGTCTCTATGTGATTGATCGAAATAATCTCCGAGGGGTGCTGGTCTTCGATGTTTCGGGAGGAGTTACAGACGATATGCCGGCTAGTTATATTCTCGGTGAGTTGAACTTTACAGACTGGTCTGGTCTCGGTTTTCCGAGTGCTTCATCGACTGGTAATGTACAAGCTCTTGCTTCTGACCCAGAACGAGACTTACTCTTTGTGGGTGAAGATGAGCGAGTTCTTATTTTCGACCTGACTTCAGGAATTGCCAACGGGATGAGCGCAAGTTATGTTCTCGGTGCGCCAAATTTTACAACGAATTCTTCTGGTACATCAGATTCACAAATAAATAATCTTGAAGGTCTAGCCTACGATTCACACAACAAATTGCTCTATGTTTCTGAAACGGGGAATCTCCGAGTGAGCGTCTTTGACGTCGAGACAATTACAAACGGTGAGCCTGCGGTCGCATTGATAGGGAAGGAGAGTTTCACCGATGCGACCTCTCCTGCCGCCTCTCGAGAAGCTTTTTCAAGAAATGAAGATGTAAAGTTTTCTACAACGACCCGTACATTGTCAGTGGTGGACGCCGACACGCGCCTTGTCTTTTTTGATCTCATTGACTTTGCTTCTGATACGCTAGCGTCTGCTACTGCTGGTACTGGTTATAGTGCGACACTGACCCCTTCCGCAAATCAAGGCACCGTCACCTACACCCTCACCTCCGGCACCCTCCCCGAAGGCCTCTCTCTCAACACCAGTACCGGCGTCATCAGTGGTACTCCAACCACCGCTACTACCTCTACCTTCAGTATCAAGATCACTGATACACTCTCAGCGGCTCAAGTCTTCTACCATACTCAAGAATTCACTCTGACTGTTGTCCCGGCTCCCGTAGTCACCACCATCTCTCGCTCCGGCGGAGGAGGAGGCGGCCGCTCTGCTCCTGTCGTCGTCAATACACCCCGAGGCACCACTACACTCCTACGTCTCTCATCGACCACCAACATCCTCCCACCACCCATTACACCTACTACCTTTACCCGTAGTCTCACCGTCTCTTCATATGGTACAGACGTCCAACTCCTCCAACGCTTCTTGAACTCACAAGGCTTCACTGTCTCTACGACAGGCTTCGGCTCTCCCGGCAACGAAACCTTCTACTTCGGCCCTGCTACTCGTGCTGCTCTCATCCGCTACCAGAAAGCCAACAACATTACTCCCGCTCTTGGCTTCTTTGGCCCGATTACGAGGGGGGTGATGGGGAGAGGGAGGTAAGTTTTAAGGTATACTGACACAATGTCTTTGCCAGAGGTAACAAAAAATAACACATCTAAGTACCGGTCTCTACAGGGGTTTACGCTTGTCGAAATGCTCGTCTCGATTTTTGTCTTTACGATCATTATGTTTATTTCTTCTGGGGCAATTTTGAGCGTACTCAGCGCCAACCGTAAGAACCAAGCCGACAAAGTTGTTTTTTCAAACTTCTCATTTGCTCTCGAGACAGTTGCCCGAGAGCTTCGACAGGGTTATAACTATGCGACGGCCGTCGCGGCGACGAATCTCCCTGGTGGTGCGATTTCGCCAGGCGGTATCGCTTTTCAAGCCAATACCTCTGGTGCCGCGGCTTATGTGGCGTACTATCAGATTACTAATACTACCGATAAGTACCTTGTGCGTTGTGAAAGTGCAACGTCATTTACTCTCACGGGCTGTAATATTTCAAATAACTCGACTCGGGTGACTGGCAAAGATGTGAGTCTGGACACTTTTTCATTTACTATCTCACCGGATGGGCGTTTCGTGCGTCTGAACCTGATCGGTAGTGCCAGTCTCGGGGTGGGGACAAACGCTATTCGAACAAACTTCTCCCTTCAGACAAGTATTACGACTCGACGAGTGGGCAACTAGTGGTCTGATACTCACATCCCGGTCCGGGCTCTCTCGCGAGGAGGGTATACTGGTATCATGATATTTCGAGACTCTCGTTTGAGTGCGCAGGCAGATTCCACTTCCCGTGGGTTTACACTAGTAGAATTGGTAGTCGTGATTGCAATTATGGGCATCCTCTCAGTGATCATTATTTCCCGTATCGACATAGCTCGAGCGGGTGGTCGTGATGACCGTCGTGTAGCTGATATCGCGCTGATACGCCAGGGCCTTGCTCGCTTCCGTGAATTCAATGGATATTATCCAACCACACTCTATCCGACGACCGCATATCCTTCAGATGACACAGGGAAGCGGCAAGATATGCGAACGTTTCTCCCAGGCCGGACTATTCCACTGGACCCAGGAAGAAACTCGGGTAGATATTTCTATAGCCGAAATGGCACCGCACCCGTGGGTCGTTACTATGTACTCGGAGCATGTCTTGAGGTGACAACAGAATCTACCACGCTTGCTGAAGGAAGCTTGCGTAGTGATGCCGATGTTGCCAATACTGGCAATTATAGCTTTTTGACTTGTAATCCGAGCCTGCGTGATTCTGCTTCAAACTGTAGTTTTCCCACAGTGCTCTGGAACAATACCGCCCTTTGTCCGACAAGTAATCTCTACGACGTTACGAATTAATATATACTAATTATCATGTATCCAATATACGCAACCAATTTTGTTACTGAGTACCTCTTTTATTTCGTCCTCGGAGCACTTGTCGGAAGTTTCATTAATGTTGTCGCCCTTCGATATGGTACTGGTCGCTCATCACTCTCTGGTCGGTCAATTTGTTTTTCATGCGGAAAAAAACTCTCATGGTTTGAGCTTGTACCACTGGCGAGTTTCCTTCTGCTCGGCGGAAAGTGCGGTAGTTGTAGTTCAAAAATCTCGTGGCGATATTTTGCGGTAGAGATGCTCACCGCGGTTGTGTTTACTGTACTTGCACATGTCACAAGCGGCCCGATCTGGCTTATTTATTTCTGGGTACTTTTCTCACTCCTCATCATCATCGGGCTCTATGATGTGGCTCATAAAATGCTTCCTGGAATTCCATTGTGGATTTTCAACGCTCTCTCACTCATTGTCCCAATACATACCCTGATTCCACTTCTTGCCGGTGAATCGGCAGGACTAGTCTCGCCAGTCGCCACGATACTCTCCTACCTAGATGTCTTTTCTGGAGTCATCTGTGCAGTACCATTTTTGCTCCTCTGGGGTGTCTCGCGAGGAAAGTGGATGGGGCTTGGTGATGGGATCCTGGCCTTTGGTATCGGGAACATGCTCGGTATATCATTTGGAATCAATAGTATTATTTATGCGTTCTGGATCGGAGCAGGGTATGCGATATTGCTCTTGCTAGGTGGCTATGCCAGTCGAGAGAAAAAGCTTCGTGTGGGAATGAAAAGCGAAGTTCCGTTTGCACCATTCATGATTCTCGGTGCTTTTCTTGTGCTAGTCTTGGGTAAAGTCGTGTTTGATGTTCCTGCGCTAGTGATGATCGTTTTGGGTATGTAGATGTGCCCACGCCCACGCCGACGAGCGTCGCGCTCTAAGGTATACTAAGAGATATGTGGAGACCCTTTAGTCATAACAAACATAAACTCTCGAGAGTCGATTCGCGTGGTTTTACCATTATCGAAACTCTAGTTGCGGTGGCGATTTTAACTTTGGCAATTACTGGACCGATCTCGGTGGTGACGGCCAGCCTCTCCTCGAGTGCGTTTTCCCGAGAGACTCTCACCGCATCACTTTTAGCTCAAGAAGCGGTCGAGTTCATGCGCTACGATCGTGACCGGACTTCTACCTGGGCACTTTTTACTGCTAAAAGTTCGGGAACCTGTCTCTCGGGCAATCCATGTACTATCAATAGTCTCACCGCCAGCGCTGGTGATGGGCAAGATGCCTACGTGAACTGTGGTTCAGTTGCTGCTTGCACACCGCTTTACTACAATCCGACTACTGGAGTGTATCAGCAGAGTGCCGGAGTGGGCTTCAGTGCTTCACCCTACAGCCGATATGTTTCAGTTGCACTCACTGGCCCAGCCTCAAACATTTTAAATATCACAGTCAATGTCGCTTGGGTGCCGAAAGCGTTCGGAGTCACACGTACGCTTGTCTCACGTGATTTTATTTTCCAACTCAAATGATGAATCGCTTACAAGACACAGTATCAAGCACATCAACGCCGGGCTTCACGGTGCTTTTTGCGGTGCTCACCAGTGCAGTACTTCTTTCGATTGCGATTTCTGTGTATACATTGACCATGCGTGAGTCGCGCATTTCTGGAAATGCTGAGTCATCGACACAGGCACTCCTTGCGGCCAATATGGGACTCGACTGTGCGCTCGCAGCCGATACCTATATTCCGAAACCATTTGAAAACTGGGTGATTGGAGACTTTAGTACTGCACTCTCACAAAACTGCTACATCTTAAATTCGACACTCAATAGCGACCCTCCGAATCTTCGTGAAGGTAACTTTATTGGTGAATTTAATCCGCGAGAGCCCAATGTCGAGAGGTTTACAGTACTCACATCCGCTAATCAAATGATTGCTTCGTATAGTACTTTGCCGTGTGCTGAAGTGACGATTATTAAAGATTACGATGTGTCTTTAAACCCGATCACTACTATCGTTTCAAAGGGGTTGAATATCTGCAATTCCAGCGACTCATTTCAGGTAGAACGTACCCTTGAGTTCACCTACACAAACTAGCCTTATTTGAAGCCCTGATTGGCGATTATCCCCAGCTCTTGATTGACAAATGAAAAAGTGGTATACTGTATGGTAGATAGGTACACGGTGTCTCTACGAGTGTAGAGCATACCAAATACCTAAAGAACGTTAATTGAAAGGAACGCAGTGAAAAACATCATTCGGGTGTGGATCGCGCTTGCGCTTTCCTTCACCCTCTTTAGCCAGAGCCCTAGCACGAACATCGTGCCAGTCCTCAAGGTCCGTGTGGCCAACGCTACTCGGCCTCCTCTTGCACAGTCGCCTCGGCGTCTGGTCACGCGGTCGGTAGTCACCGGCTCGGCACCACAAGTGTCGATGACCGTCTCCGCTCTCGTGGCGGAAAATTCACCCAATCGGGCTGAAAATGTCCGCAACGTTGGTCGTCTGCTTGCCGGTGAACTCGCTCCTTCCTGGAGCTGGACGGATCCGAAAGCCCTTCGGGTGCTGACGAATTCGTCCACGGGCACTGAGCAGCTGGTCAAGTATGACCAAATGCTTGGTATCACGACCGGCGAAGGACTTTGGGGTTGGGGAGGAACGATTTCCTCTCGCTATATTCCAACGAATCCTAGGCGCGACGAGAAAGGAACTGTCCTTCACCCGCACATCTCCCTTGATTGGGGGAACGCTGAAGGTGATCCGGCTCAGGTCTGGATCCGTCATGTATCGGTAAACCGTTTCGGTCGGGAGCGCTTCAGCGCTACCTATCGGTTCACTGAGTATTGGGACGGCTCAACAGCCGTCCTCTCGCCAGGTCTTCGGGGCTTTCGCTCCGGGTCGACCAACGCTCTCGAAGAGGGTGATGTCGTGGGTGCCTTCAAGGCACTGCACTGGATCGGTCCCGGTATTGCTACCGAGGCCTACTTTATGAACCCGTATGACACAGGGGCGAATAATTTCCCCTTGCGCTATGCGGCTCATGAAGCCGTGACTCACACCGTCGAAGTCTTCTGGGGCAACCCAGACGAAGATGGGGTGCTCTTGAAGCGTCTCGTCCTGACTCCGGTTGATGAGATTCACCGCTCGGGTGCTGGCCTCGTCCTTGTGGCGAAAAGCCAGTTCGCACACTACCTCTACTGGGCTGGGGAATCACTCTCTGAGCCTCCAGGTAGTGGTCGCACTGATTCAGCTGATGGAACTGTTCCAGTCGGCCGAGTCATCTACCCTCCAGGGTATGGCACCGATAGTAACAGTTTCCTCATGCTCTCAACGCTCCACTGGAATGATCCGGTTACTCCCTTCTGGGGATCCGGTTATTACTTCAAGTGAAGTGTTCGAAATTCAGGCCGGTCTTCTCACGAAGGCCGGCTTTTTTGTTACCAGAAACATAATTGTTGTTCAGTAAATGCGATATACTTCAATGTATGAGATTTACTGTTTCCGAAATAAAAGGATTTACCTTGGTTGAAATGCTTGTCTCGATTGCAATTTTCGTGCTCATCACCACTGTGGTCGTTTTCCGCCACGCTTCTTTTAATGCCTCAGTACAACTGTCTAATGCGGTCTACGACCTAGCACTACAGTTTCGGCAGTCGCAGTTTGAGGCAGTAAATGTAACTACTGAAAAGTATGTAGTAACTGGAGGTTCAGCTTTTCAGATAACTGCAAACACAGCCGGGAGAGGACTAGCTTTTATAAATTTTACTGGATTTAAGCAGTCAAAAACACTACCTTTCTACGATTTCCGACTCTCGATATCTCCTGCTCTAGGAGATATAAATACTTTAGATGTGTATGCTACCGATGGTGTTTGTAATGACTGTTTCCATAACATAAACACTCCAGTAAATAATGGTGCAAACTACGAACTCATTCTCGACAAGGTCACAAACCTCCCTCCGGGAATCGTAGTGAATAACTGGTGTGTGGTCAGTACAACAAACGTGACCACCTGCGATACGTCTTTTGGTACTAGTGGTCTCTATGTTTCATACTTACGTCCCTCTACAAAGGCAAATATATACGTTGCCAGCCTCGGAGGGTCAAGTCCGAGCTTCACTTTAAGTTCACGTTACAATAATACATCGTATGCTACTGCGCGTATCTGTCTCGCTAATCAAGATGATCTTACCAAGGTGCGTGTGCTCCAAGTCAGTCAGTCTGGGCAGATTACAATTGTCTCAGGGCTTCAGAATTCTTCTGTCTGCACCACCGCTGGCTACAGCGCCCTCGCATATTAGCGCTAGAGTAAACAGCCGAGGTTTGTTAGTATGAGGTCTATGGATTCGAAACGTGAGGCGACGAAACGACTTGAAGCACTCAAGAAAGCGATTGAAAAATATCGTTACGACTATCACGTGCTCGACCTCGAGACAATTGCTCCAGAGGCTCTTGATAGTCTCAAAAAAGAGCTTGTTGATATCGAAGTGGCTTATCCAGACCTCGTCACACCAGATTCACCAAGTCAGCGGGTGGGCGGTGAGCCGCTGGAAGAGTTTAAAAAAATCACCCACACGGTACGGCAGTGGTCATTCAACGATGCCTTCACCGAAGATGATATTCGTGACTTTGATACTCGAGTGCGTAACTTCCTAACTAAAGCGGGAATTGAGCGCGCGCCGACCTATACCTGTGAGCATAAAATAGATGGATTAAAAATCGTCCTTGAATATCGCAATGGCGTACTTTTTTCTGCGGGAACTCGAGGTAATGGTGAAGTGGGGGAAGATGTGACTCAAAACGTCAAACGAATCGAGTCGGTACCACTTCTTCTCACCCTGCCAGTGAACTGTATTGTAGAAGGCGAGGTATACATTGGAAAAAAACAATTCGAAGAGCTCAATGCCTTGCAGAAGAAAAATGGTGAGGCGCTGTATGCAAATCCTCGAAACGTGGCGGCGGGCTCCATCCGTCAGCTTGATCCGAAAGTAGTAGCGCTCCGAGGGCTTGATACCTTTATGTATGACTTAGCAGCCTTCGAAGGAGAGTTACCAAAGACACAGCACGAAGAGCTTGCCCTACTCAAGCAACTCGGATTCAAAGTAAACCCTCACTATGAACACAAGGCTGATATTGCCGAGGTGATCGCGTATTGGAAAAAATGGCAAAACAAAATTTCTCAAGCCAACTATCAAGCGGATGGGGTGGTAGTAAAAGTCGATGAGCGAGAGCTTCAAGAAGTACTTGGATATACCGGTAAAGCACCGCGATTTGGTATTGCATTCAAATGGCCAGCCGAAAAAGTGACAACCGTAGTGACGGACATCATCCTCCAAGTCGGTCGGACGGGAGTGATCACTCCGGTAGCTGAGCTCCGTCCAGTCACGGTAGCTGGCTCGAAAGTGTCGCGCGCTACGCTTCATAATGAGGACGAGATTGCCCGGCTCGACGTGAGGGTGGGTGATACAGTGATTTTACAAAAGGCTGGAGACGTGATTCCAGATATTGTTGAGGTGGTGCAAGAATTACGACCACACGGCGCGCAACCGTTTGTCTTTCCAGAAACGGTCGACGGGTGTGGTGGGGATGGGCGGATCGAGCGTGTGCCTGGTCAGGCGGCGTATCGTTGTGTCGTTCGAGACTCGTTTGAGCTCAACAAGCGTCGGCTGTATCATTTTGTCTCGAAGCACGCTTTTAATATCGAAGGGTGTGGACCAAAAATTATCGACGCCCTCGTTGCTCATGGTCGGATCAGTACGCCGGCTGATTTATTTACCCTGACCCAAGGCGACCTCGAAACACTACCTCGTTTTGGAGAAAAATCTGCGCGCAATGTGATCGAGAGTATCGACGCTCGTCGGAAAGTCACACTTGATCGCCTCATTGTGGCGCTCTCGATTGATCATGTAGGAGAGGAGACGGCTACGCTCCTGGCAGAAAATTTTAAAACGATTGCTCGACTCCAGGAGGCTTCTGCAGAAGAATTGTCTGCGATTGATGGCATCGGGCCAGTTGTCGCAGAGTCTCTTGTGACTTGGTTCGCGAGCTCAAAGAACAGGCACCTATTGGACGCCCTCCTCTCACATATTCAGGTGATTCAAGAAATAGCCGCATCAAAGCAGGGTCTATTTTCAGGTAAGGTGTTTGTACTTACGGGTACACTCGAGAGTCTTTCTCGTGACGAGGCGAAGCAGGCGATCAAGCAAGCTGGAGGCAAGGTGGCGAGCAGTGTCTCGCAAGCGACAGATTATGTGGTCGCGGGGAGTGAGACGGGTTCAAAACTAAGAGAAGCAGAGAAGCTCAACATTGCAATCCTCAGTGAGTCAGAATTTCTCGCATTACTCGGTAAGGCTTCATAGGCTAGATTCAAAGCGGTTTTTCAGTATACTTACTTCTATATGTCTATTACTCATACAGACACCGAAAAACTTGCAAAACTGGCTCGACTCAAGCTTTCTCCTGAAGAGGTGGAGCGCTTTACCAAAGAGATGGATGCCATTCTCGCGTATGTGGGAGAAGTGACTAAAATTGCTACTGGTGAGGTGAAGCAGCTTACTGGAGTAAATGTGAACACTCTCCGGCAGGACGAGCCAACAACACAGACGGGTGTCTACACTGAAAAGCTTCTTTCGCTCGCTCCTGAAAGTGAGGATGGCTATGTAGTGGTAAAGAAGATTTTATAATATGAAACATATTGACCTCGCCTCACTGACGATAGAAAAAGCACATGCAAGCCTTGCCTCGCGCGAATATTCTGTACTCGAACTTGCCCAGGCATATCTTGAGGTGGGTCTCAAGAAGAATAAAGAAATAAACGGCTATCTCGAATTATTTTCTGATATCGAGGAACAAGCACGCATAGCACAGGAGCGTTTTGATACAAAGACCGCTACGCTACTCACTGGTATTCCCTGTGCAGTTAAAGATAATATTCTGATCACTGGAAAGATCTCAAGTGCTTCATCGAAAATGCTTGAAAACTACGTCGCTCCCTACGACGCGACGGCGATTGCTAAACTCAAGGAACAGGGAGTTGTCTTCATTGGTCGAACAAATATGGATGAGTTTGCGATGGGTGGATCGACTGAGAACTCGGCGTTCGGAGTGACGAAAAATCCGCACGACACATCTCGAGTCGCGGGTGGTTCTTCTGGTGGTTCGGCAGCGGTGGTCGCTATGAATGGCGCTTTGATTGCCCTTGGTTCTGATACGGGTGGTTCAGTACGCCAGCCAGCCAGCTTCTGTGGAGTGGTGGGACTCAAGCCGACCTACGGTAGTGTCTCGCGACATGGCCTCATGGCAATGGCAAGTTCACTTGATGTTATCGGTCCAATCACCAAGACGACTCGAGACGCCCAGATTGTCTATGAAGCTATCGCTGCTAAAGATCCACTTGATAGCACTTCGGTTGATTCAACGCAATATTCTCGTAAAGCTCAAAAGGGGAAGCCAGTAATCGGGGTGCCGTGGGACTTCGTCCGCACCAAGGGAGTCGATGCTGGGGTGCTTAAAAATTTCGAAGAGACAATATCTCGACTCGAAGAAAAAGGGTACCAGGTACAACCGATCTCCCTCGCTTCGGTGCAGTACGCACTCGCTGTGTACTATATTGTGATGCCGGCTGAAGTTTCTTCTAACCTCGCTCGTTTCGATGGTGTGCGCTACGGACTTCATGTGCCAGGTGTAAACTTGCTCGATGAGTATTTGAACTCACGAGGTCAGGGGTTCGGTGCTGAGGTGCGTCGACGAATTCTTCTAGGGACATATGTACTCTCGAGTGGTTACTACGATGCCTACTACGGCAAAGCGCTGCAGGCTCGAGAAAAGATTCGAGAAGAATTTACGAACGCTTTTCGCCAGGTGGATTGCATCCTGACACCGACCTCACCAGTCCCTGCTTTCAAGATCGGAGAAAAATCACATGACCCACTCTCGATGTATCTCGCAGACATTTTTACCGTGACGGCAAACATCGTGGGGATTCCAGCACTCTCTGTTCCCTCTGGAGTACTCGAGGTTGATGGGGTAAAACTCCCACTCGGTATTCAGTGCATGTCTGACTTCGCTCGAGAAGATATCCTCTTTACCCTCGGTACCGACCTTGAAGCTCTTGCGTAACAGGGTACAATAGGGAGTATGGATTTGGTCAATGCTCCTTCACTCAATATCGAGTACATCATCACCAACATTGGTCGCATTTTAGGTGCGATCGATTGGATTGCTCTTATCAATGCCGTCCTCTCATTTATAGGTACTATACGACCAGGCCTGTACGTCGCAGCTCTGGTACTCCTTGGAGTGCTTGTGTACGTGCGCATGCAGACCGCACGAAGTGCAGACAAAATTGCCCTTCGTCTAGCGACACAGGTACGCGCTGCGACAATTCTCGACAAAGCTGATGCCAAGACAAAGCGATGGCTCCGTGTTGAGGAGCATATTCACTCGCTTAATGCTTCGGATTGGCGTCTTGCTATTCTTGAAGCGGATATTCTTCTTGAGGATTTACTTGATTATCTCGGGTATCAGGGAATCTCAATCGGTGACAAGCTCAAGAAAGTCAATCCGGGGGACATGCGCACTCTTGATGATGCGTGGGAAGCGCACAAGGTGCGAAACCGTATTGCCCACGATGGTGCAGAGTTTGTGATTTCTGAATACGAAGCACGAGAAGTGATCGCTCGATACCGTCGAGTGTTCGATGAGTTTAATTTTCTGCCGAAAATATAACGTCCTGGATAATACGTCGATTTGCGTATTAGATAAGTCTGTTGTAATATAAAAACATATCGCGGGGTAGAGCAGCGGTAGCTCGTCAGGCTCATAACCTGAAGGTCGCTGGTTCAAATCCAGCCCCCGCAACACGTATGATTGTCGATAAATAGAAGCAAACTTCTTTGCTTCTATGTGGATTTGAAAGGCGGAGCTTTCATGAGCGTTGCGCGAATGAGCGAGCCGGGGTCGCGAGTTTCGAGACTGACGAGTCGAGAAAACTTGTGACCAAATCCAGCCCCCGCAACACGAAATAACCTCAAGTAAAAGAAGCAAAAGCAAACTGCTTTGCTTTTGCCTGGATTTGAAAGGCGGAGCTTTCATGGATGTATAGATGAGACAAGTGTTTCTATCCCAAAATTGCCAAGGCGACGACACGCTTTGCACCACATGAGTACAAGAGCTCTTGAAGATAGGCGAGGGTGGCGCCAGTGGTTACGATATCGTCAATAAGGAGTACTTCTCTTCCTGTAATATCGTTTGGGTCAAAGTCTGGAGACAATGAGAAAGCGCTTTGAGCGTTTGCGAAGCGCTCTTTTCTCTGTAGGGAAGACTGTGTTGGTGCGGATGAATTATGTATAAATGGATGAGATTTCGATAAGGATATTACTCTCCCTTGAGTCGCAAGCAGTGCGACAAGTTCACCAATATGATCATATCCTCGCCAGAGTTTTCGGTGTGTACTCTGAGGGACTCCGATGCACAAAGGTGGTACTTGATACTGCGTCTTGACGAAATTAGCTATCAGGTTGGCGCAAAACTCCTGTGCGGCTACGTCGTGCGTGTACTTGAGTCTCTGAAGCAGATCAAGATTTCGCTCGTCACGATATGCTCCATACACCCAGACCTGAATCGTCCGGCTGATCGGTGTCCAGCCAGTTTCACTATGTAACGTAAGTTCTCGCGCCTCATGATCAAAAAAAATTCGTAGAGCGAGTATTTTGAGCATATTCACTACTTGATAACAAAAGTTTTTCATCTGATATACTACAAATATATGGCAGGCCCCCTCGATACGATTGTCTCACAACTCAAAGAACTTTTTTCCTCAAGTGGAAAAAGTGTCATTGGTATTGATATCGGTTCTTCTTCAGTCAAGATTGTCCAGTTACGCAAAAAAGGTGGCTCGGTACTCCTTGAAACATACGGAGAAATAGCCCTAGGTCCCTATGCTGGCGAGTCACCAGGGCGAGTAGTTCGAACTACTCAGGAAAAAGTCGTAGAGGCAATTACGGATCTCCTCCGTGAGGCAAAGATTACTTCTCGTGATGCTGGGGTGGCTATACCGACGTCTTCGAGTTTTGTAACGTTTATAAAAATCCCGAAAGTTGATTCAAAGCAGCTTGCACAGATTGTCCCGATGGAGGCACGCAAGTACGTCCCAGTTCCGCTTTCGGAAGTCACGCTCGACTGGCTTGAAGTACCAGAGCTCGATGATCCGTATTCTGAATATGAGATTAGAAAAGAAAGCACGGGAATGAAGATGACGAATATCTTGATGGTGGTCATACATAATGAAGCTTTGCAGAGCTACAAGACTATTACTAATCTCGCAAAGATTAATTCTTCATTTTTTGAAATAGAGATATTTAGTGCACTTCGCTCAGTGGCAGACGAAGCCCAAGCTGCTCAACTCGTCATTGATTTTGGGGCCAACTCAACCAAATACTATATTCTTGAGCAAGGAGTACTCCGATCGACGTATATCGTCAACCGTGGAGCACAAGAGATATCGCTCGCTCTCTCACAGTCTATGGGGATTACTTTCGACGAGGCAGAGCGTCTCAAGACGGCGATCGGTATTTCAAATGATCCTCAGTACAAGCCGGTAAACGATATTATTCATATCACCCTCGACCATCTCTTTTTCGAAGCAGAACGTTCAGTTTCAAATTTTGGTCAAAAGTATGGCAAAAACATCAAGCGAGTGTCACTGACTGGAGGAGGATCACTCCTAAAAGGGCTCTATGAGCTTGCCCGAGAGCGTTTTCCAAACACTGAGGTCGTCTATGCCAACCCGTTTTCGCACGTGCAGGTACCAAAATTCCTGGAACCAGTGGTGGCGACTATTGGCCCTTCCTTTGCAATTGCTGTTGGTATTGCACTAAGAAAAATCAGTCAAAACTAATCCACATTCAGAAAAGAAGGGTCTTACTCTCAGAGTATACTGGGTAAGTAATGAATCCTCAGCAATTTCAGACATCTTTCATACCGAAGAAACCACTTGTTGAGAATACTAAGTCACGTGCCCGTGCCGTTGATATTTTTTCGATTGTTGCCATCCTTATATGTCTTGGTTCCCTGGGCTACTACGGCTATGTATATTTGCAGCACAAAAAGCTCGTGCAAGAGGTAGAGGTGACCAAAGCGACCATTAAAAGTCAGCAAAGCGATTTCTCAATCGCCGAGCTCAATTCATTCGTTTCTTTGGATAAAAAGATCAAAGAGTCACGAAAAGTGCTCGAAGCGCATCTCGAGTCGTCAGCTATTTTCAACTATATTGCCGACCTGACGCTCGAGAGTGTTCAGTTCACCGATTTTTCATATTCAGTCGGTTCAAAAGACACTACAAGTCTCTCACTGAAAGGTATCGCTCCAACTCCAGGTACCATCGCATATCAGTCACAAGTATTGTCTGAACGAGTAAAACAAGGAGAGATATCTGATCTTGTGGTCGGCGACCTCGTGGCGGTACAGCCACAGTCATCATCAAGTTCAGGGCAGTCATCTGCGCCCGCTGGTCGGACAAAATATTCTTTCACAATAAAAATGAGCGTGAATAAAAATGTGGTGAATGCAAAAAACAGACTTGAAAATTCACTTAAGAAAACGCAAAACTAATGAAAAATATCGTCCTCGTCATACTTATACTTGCTTCGGTAGGTGTCTACTTCTTCCAAACACGTACTCTCGTGGCTCGTAATGTTGAGATCACTCAGGAGAAAGAGCGACTCGCGGAGGCACTCAAAATCACTGATGAGTATCGCGCACTTTCGGCTAAGCTTCGTGAAGAGCGAGACCAGAAAATTGGTAAAGGGGAGATTGATAAGCTCGATAAATTGCTCCCAAGCTCAATCGACAATATTCGACTGTTTGTTGATTTGCAGAAAATCGCCGCAGACTACGGCCTTCCGCTCGATACCGTCAATATCTCAGGAGAGGGTGGTGATAGTTCAAAGACAAGTGAATCACAAGCCCCGCTCCGCACGCAAGCCCAAGGAATTCAGTCTAATGGTGGTGTCGGTGTCGTAAAGTTTAGCTTCAATGTCAAAACCGATCTCGCAACGTTTAAAAGTCTCTTGCAAGGAATGGAAGAGAGTTTGCGTATCTTTGATGTGACTGATATTAAGATCAGTCCAGTTACTGAAGATGGCTCGGCTCAGAAGTCTGCTTCTGGTCCGGCAATCTATACGTTTGCCCTTTCAGCTAATACCTACTGGTTAAAATAATATGACTGAAGAAAAACGACAAAAAATACTCCTCATTGCCTTCGTGGTCTGCCTTATCGGTACGGTCACCTATTTCGCGACACAGAAACGTTCGACAGGTAGTGCACAACAGGTGGCAATGGGGCCAACGATGAACATGGGTGCATCGACCGATACTTCCGCTATGGCCACTACTCCTTCTGTGCAGGAGGGTGTTGTGGACGAACAAGTGATCAAGGCAGTGCTCCAGATGCGTGAGATACGTAGTCTTGATGTTGAACTCTTTGCTTCACCGCTCTACCTTCGTCTCAAAGATAAGAGTAAGGCTATCTTTGAGGAAACCGTGGGCCGACCAAATCCTTTTGCCCCTGTTGACGAAGCGGTCATAAATAGAAACCCAAACCTACTCAATCGCAGTCAGGCTCCTGTTGTCGCTCCGACCCCTGCACCTACTCCAGCGCCAACGACAAGACCAGCTGGTGGAAGTGCAAATCCGTTCACGCCAAACTTTTAACGCATGAGACTTACCGATTACTTTATTCAAAAGGGGGTTATCACGGAAGGCGATGTGCCAGCTATTTTGGCTGATGCAAAAAAAAGTAAAGGAGGAGTAGAGGAGGTGTTGGTGAAGTACGGTATTACCTCGACCGATATTTTTGATGCAAAGGCAATTCTCGCTGGAATCGAGACAAGACATGTCGGAGACGCGCAGGTCGCTTTTGAAGTGCTCTCAACAATCCCTGAAGAGTCAGCAATACATTATAAAATTGCACCGATTGGCATCAAGGATGGCGCCCTCGAAGTCGGAGTTGTTGATCCAGATAATCTCGAGGCGCGAGATGCTCTCGGGTTTATCTCGGTAAAGACAGGCATGCCCTATGTCCTGTATTTGATTACAGAAGAGGATCACGCGCATATCCTCGAGCTTTATAAAAACCTCTCAGGAGAAGTGACGAAGGCGGTGAGTGAGCTTGAGACCACGGCGGCTATTCATGTCGATACGAGTGACTCTGCTGAAAGCGCAAACCTCAACAAGACTCAGATTATCGAAGATGCGCCGGTGGCAAAAATCGTTAATACGATTCTACGTTATGCAGTAGAAGGTAAAGCGTCTGATGTGCATATCGAGCCGATGCAGGACCGTATCCGAGTCCGTTTTCGACTTGACGGTGACCTCAAGACATCACTTATCTTGCCAAAGAAACTTCTTGATCCACTCGTGGCCCGAATCAAGATTATGACGCAGACGATGAAGCTCGATGAAAAGCGACGTCCGCAAGATGCGAGTTTTTACGCAATGTTTGGCAAAGATCGTGTCGACTTCCGTGTATCGACACTGCCTTCGGTTGATGGAGAAAAAGTGGTGATGCGTATTCTCGACCCAAGCCGAGGAGTGAAATCACTCGAGTCTATTGGGATGACCGAGCGAAATTTGAAAGCAATTCGCGCCGCAATTACCCGTCCGTATGGCTTGATCTTGATTTCTGGTCCGACAGGTTCCGGTAAATCAACTACGCTCTACGCGATGATGGGGGAGATCAACGATGATGCGAAAAACATCATGTCGCTTGAGGATCCAGTGGAATATCGAATGCAAGGGGTGAATCAGTCACAGATGCACTCAGAGATCGGCTATACCTTTGCTAACGGTCTGCGAACCGCTCTCCGACAAGACCCGGATATAATCATGGTGGGAGAGATTCGTGACAAGGAGACCGCGCAGCTTGCCATTCAGGCAGCTCTCACTGGTCACTTGGTGCTTTCAACTATCCACACCAACAGTGCGATTGGTGTGATTCCTCGATTGGTGGATATGGGAGTTGATCCGTACCTGATCGCACCGACACTTATCTGTGCTATTGCCCAACGTCTCGTTGCGCGTATTGCTCCTGGCGCTGGTAAGGAGGAGGTGCTTGATGAGGTATATAGTGGTCAAATGCAGAAGCAGTTTTCTGACTTGCCTGAAGAATTTAAAAAAGATGTTCCGTTTACTAATGCAATTCTCCGTGCAGAACCAACCGCTGATTATCCTACCGGAACGAAAGGTCGTGCAGCAGTGATTGAAGTTCTCGATGTCGATCGAGATGTACAGCGAGCCATCCTGCACAGTCCGACCGAAGAAGATATTTGGAAGATTGCTCGAAAGAAGGGTATGTTGACCCTCAAGGAAGATGCCTATATTAAAGCCTTCAAGAAAGAAATTCCTTTTGAAGAAGTGCTCAGACTCTAGCCATGGAAACTCCAAAGCGAAAAATACTATTTGTGGATGATGACCCGATGCTTTTACAGATGTGGGAGGTGAAGTTTAGTAATAGTGGCCGTTATGAAGTGATCAAGTCGCCAGCTCCGCTTGATGCACTTAAGAAACTCCGTGACGGCGTCGTGCCAGACATTATCCTCTCTGATGTGGTGTTGCCGGTGATGGATGGGATTGAATTTTTTTCGACTATTAAGAAAGAGGGTTTAGTGCCTCAGGCAAAACTCGGGGTACTTTCCAATCAAAACCAAGAATCAGATATTACTCGGGCTTCAAAGATTGGTGTGAGTATTTATATTGTAAAGTCAGAAACCATCCCCTCAGCGCTTTTGGAAAAGGTAGACGCTCTCTTTGCTCAGTAGAGACTCTTCACAGGTATGAAGAGTTTTGCTGTTTTTCCTATATACTTAATCGTATGCATATCTCAACAGAACTGAGTGATCTTTTTAATATCGTCTTCGACGAAGGGGCATCAGACATGCACTTGTCAGAAGGGCGTCATCCAATGATTCGAGTTGGAGGCAATCTTATTCCGCTTGTTCGAAAGCCTGTTCTCAAGAAAGAAGATGTAGATGCCTACTTGAATCAGATTATCCGACCTGAGGATAAAGAGGTGTTTCTTAAGAATAAAGAAATAGACTTTTCGTACGCAGTGCAGAGCAAGGGGCGATTTCGAGGAAATGCATTTTTCCAGCAAGGTGCGGTTTCAATCGTCTTGCGTCTCATTACGGAAAAGATTAGAACCTTTTCTGAACTCAACCTTCCTCAGTCGCTCGAGCAGTTTGTTGATCGGAAGCAAGGATTCTTTCTCGTGGTCGGGCCGGTAGGGCATGGTAAGTCGACTACGCTGGCGTCGATCATCGACCTCATTAATGAGCGCCGAGCGGAGCATATTATCACCATCGAGGATCCAATTGAATACGTGTATAAGCAGAAAAAATCAATCATTGATCAGCGTGAGGTGCGTATTGATACCAAAGATTTCCACACGGCTCTTGTCTCTGCCCTGCGACAAGATGTGAATGTAATACTGATCGGAGAGATGCGCGACACCGAGACAATGTCGTCAGCAGTGACAGCGGCTGAGACTGGGCACTTCGTGCTCTCAACGCTGCACACCAATAATGCCGGGCAGACGATCAGTCGTATTATTGACTCGTTCCCCGCTGAGCAACAGGATCAGATTCGTATTCAGCTTGCTGGCTCACTGACGGGCATTTTCTCTCAGCGACTCATTCCACGAATTTCCGGTGGCCTTGTGCCGGCATATGAACTTTTGATATCAAACACTGCTGTGCAAAACTTGATACGCGAAAATAGAATTCACGAAATACAGACAGTGATTGAGACTGGTTTTGAACAGGGGATGATTGATATGAACCGTTGCTTGGTTGACCTTGTTCGTCGAGGTGAAATATCAATTGAGAGTGCCTACATGCATTCACCAAATCCAAAAGTGCTTGAACGACTAATGTAATTACAATTATGATTTATAACTATAGTGCACTTGATCAGACAGGGCAGAAGCGAGAGGGGACAATCACGGCCGTCTCCATAGAGAACGCTATTGCTAGTATTCAGCGTCAAGGTTTGGTGATCGCAAGCATCACGCCACAGAAAACAGGTGGAATCCTCGGTGGTGATATAGCGATTTTCAATCGAATATCGAACAAAGACGTGGTCATCTTGTCCCGACAGATGGCGACCCTCTTCGAGGCTCAAGTGTCGGCTTTGCGTATCTTTAGACTGCTCTCTGGTGAAGTCGAGAATAAGGCACTTCAAATAAAACTCTCTGAAGTCGCGGATGATATTCAGGGTGGTCTTTCTATCTCAAAAGCACTCTCAAAACACAAAGATGTATTTTCGGACTTTTACGTAAACATGGTGAAGTCTGGTGAGGAGTCTGGTAAGCTCGATGAGATTTTTAATTTCCTAGCTGACTATCTAGACCGTACGTATGAAGTGGCTTCAAAAGCCCGAAACGCTCTCATCTATCCTGCTTTCGTTGTCTTCACCTTCTTTGCGGTGATGGCGCTCATGTTGACGGTGGTGATTCCGAAAATCAGTACCATTATCACAGACTCTGGACAGGCGGTTCCTATCTACACACAGGTCGTTTTGGCTTTGAGTAAGTTCATGACTCAGTATATTTTCTTGTTCATTGCACTGCTCATTGTCGGTATTGGGGCAATTGTCTATTACTTCAGAACAAAAACTGGCCGCATCGTACTTGATAAGCTCAAGATCACGATTCCAGCTGTAAAAGGTCTATTTCGAAAATTATACTTGTCGCGTATTGCCGACAACATGAACACAATGCTTATCTCTGGAATTCCGATGGTGCGAGCCCTTGAACTCACTTCTGGCGTGGTAGATAACAAAATTTTCGAAGAAATTTTGACCCGAGCGACGGATGCGATTAAAGGTGGTAAAGCACTCTCCGAAGGTCTTGGTGAGCACAAGGAGATTCCAGGTATTATGATTGCCATGATTAAAGTGGGGGAAGAGACGGGACAGCTTGGTAAAATCCTCGCAACACTGGCAAACTTCTACCGGCGAGAGGTGGTCAATGCCGTCGATACGCTTGTGGATCTCATTGAACCGCTCATGATTGTGATGCTTGGTTTGGGCGTGGGTGTACTCCTCGCTTCAGTGCTTATTCCTATCTATAACGTCGCTCAAAACGTAGGCTAATCTCGGTTTTGACTTTACTTCTGTCTGTGTTATAGTTGTATTGTTATTCAATAAATATAAAACCATATGATCACGCTAACAATTACTAAGCGCGATCCTAAGGGAGATCTAGAGGCGCTTCGAAGCGAGGGTAAGATCCCAGCCGTATTCTACGGTAAGAAGCAGCCATCGACTCCTATTACGATCGCATATTCCGACTTCGCAAAAGTGTGGCGAAAAGCCGGAGAAACAACTCCAATCACCCTCTCTGGTGATGGTCTCGAAGTCATGACTCTTGTCCATGATATGGATATTCATCCAGTGACTGGCCGAGTTCGACATATCGACTTCTACGCCTTCGACAAAGACAAGAAGATTAAGCTCGCTGTCCCAGTTGAATTCACTGGAGTTTCAGGGGCGGTTAAGGATCTTGGCGGTACTCTCGTCAAGGTGCTCTATGAGCTTGAAATTGAGTCTGATCCAACAAAGATTCCACACTCTATTGTCGTTGATATCAGTACACTTGTTGACTTCGAAAGTACAATTCACGCAAAGAATATCACTCTTCCAGCCGGAGTTACTCTCGTCACAAAAGATGATGAAGTGGTGGCGGCTATCGCTCGTCCTCGAGAAGAGAAGGAAGAAGAGTCAGCTCCAATCGATCTTTCAACGATTGAAGTGGCAAAGAAAGGTAAAGAGGCTAAAGAAGGTGAAGAAGGTGCCGCAGAGGCAGACGGAGATAAGAAATAATCTGAAAGATGATCAAAAAACACTCCTTAACGGGAGTGTTTTTTGATCCAGAAATAGACTAGGTTGTTCACAAATAGAGAGAAATAAAAGTATCCTGTGCTAAAATTAGATTGTAATTCATGAATACTTTCCGTTCTCACACCTCGAGGATTTTTTCAGTACTATGTAGTTTGTTCTTCCTTTGCGTGTGCTTTTTTCCTGCCACAGTGCGCGCAGACATCACCACTGGTTTGATAGGACACTATACATTTGATACTGCCAGTCTAACATCAAACGTTGCCGATAGTTCTGGTCAAGGTAACCATGCGTTTATAAAAAACGGAATGGCTACTTCGACTATTGCTGGGCCAGTTGGACAGGCGTTGGTATTCAATGGAACAGGGTATGTTGAAATGACAAATAGTGTGGCAGCCTTTGATTTCGAGCGAGACGAAACATTTACAATATCGCTTTGGTATAAGTCTACAAAATCAGTAATGGCCTCCGACCCAAGTGCACTTTTCTATAATGATCCTACCGGGAGCATTGGGTACTTTATGGTTGAAGCCGGCTTTCTTGATACCTGTAGCTCGTATCCATCTGGAGATTCCTCTTCTTTTGTGATCGCTGCAGACACTGGCTCTGGTGTAAATCTACCTAGCTACTGTCCTACAACTGGTACAAACTATAGAACAAATTGGGTTAACTATGTCATCACTTTCAGTGGTATGAATATGTCTCTTGCTTATTCACCAGGTCCTCAAAGTCATTTCAAGATGTATCGTAACGGTGTTCTACTCGATACTCCCATGAGTGGTGGTGTTGATCCTGGCGCATTAATGAGATCAGCTTGGCCACTTCAGATAGGAGGTGATCTTAACGGGTTCACTTTTCCTCTCTCTGGATATATCGACGACCTCCGCATCTACAACCGAGCTCTCTCTACAAACGATGCTCTAGAAATTTACAAACTAGGCTATAGTGCCTCAGTCACAACATCTGTTGCCTCATTGGTCTCTACAAGTACTGCAACCCTAAATGGATCAATTACTTCCCAGTCAGGTATTGCCTCCTCCACCTCCCGCGGTTTCGTATATGGAACAACTTCTGGTATATACACATCAACAACCAGCGATACTGGAACATACGGAGTAGGGGCGTTCTCAAAGAACCTAACAGGACTAACTCAAAACACAACATACTACTTCAAAGCGTTTGCACTAAACGCCACATCAACAAACTATGGTTCAGAACTCTCATTTACAACGACTTCAGATGTTGATCCGCCAACTGTATCTCAGTTGTTCGCTTCAGCCGTATCATACACTTCAGCAACACTAAACAGTCAGATAACAGCAACAGGAGGTAGTGATGCAACTCAATATGGATTTGCATACGGTACATCAGCAAATCTCTCTACAGTAATTGCAACATCAACACTCGGATCATATTCAGGTACCGGATTTCTAGAACAGGCAGTATCAGGTCTTTCTCCAGGTACTACCTACTACTTCCGCTCATATGCAACAAACTCTGGAGGTACAAGCTTTAGTGCTATAGAGTCATTTACAACTAGATCGTACTCACCCCCTACAACAATTCCATCAGATGCGTCCCTGATTGCGATAACAACAGCGACACTAAACGGAAGTATTCAAGATACAAATGGAAGTAGTGCTACCTCCCGTGGTTTCGTATATGGAACCACACTGTCATTTGGGGCTACGACTACAGAAGCAGGAATATTTGAAACTGGAGCGTACTCTGCTTCAGTAACAGGACTCTCTGCTAACACCACATACTACTACAAATCATATGCAACAAACGGAAGCGGTACATCATACAGTACAGATGTAAAGACATTTACAACCCTAGCATCAACAGCTACATCGGTTGTTGAAACCAATGGACTTACGTTACTAGGTACAACAACAGTTACCCTACATGGAGACATCATCTCGACCGGAGGTAGTGATACGATAACACATGGGTTTGCATATGGCACATCACCGACGCTCTCAAGTGTAATTGCTACTTCATCACTCGGAACATATTCTGGTACTGGATCATTCAGTGGTGGGTTAACGGGTCTTACAGCAAATACAAAATACTACTACAGAGCATATGTAACTAATGCGATCGGTACAAGTTATGGTGCAATTAAATCTTTTGTTACGGTTGATAACAATGGAGCAAGTATATCTTTCGATCTTCCTAGTGGTGGAATGCAGAACTACACATTACAACTAAACGTAACTGTAAATTCAGGTGACCCATCGATTACAATTGAATGGCCACTAGAGTCGGGAGTTACAAGCTACACAATATACAGAAAGGCTACTACAGATATCAACTGGGGAAGTTCAATTGCTTCAGTATTGTATGGATCTAGAAGATTCGTTGATACGAATATATCTCTGGGTACCAAATATGAATACAAGGTAGTAAAGAATATAACAGGAGGAACGTTCGCATATGGATATCTGTATTCTGGTATCGAAGTACCCCTCGTAGACGACAGAGGAAAAGTGATACTCGTCGTAGATGATGCAACGGTAGCGGCCATGACTGACGAAGTGAATCAGCTGGTACTAGACCTCTCAGGAGACGGATGGACGGTGATATATGAGGAAGTAGACGATAGTACGGCGACCGTATCATCTGTAAAGACACTGATAGAAGGGCACTATGATGCAGATCCAACTAACGTCAAAGCAGTGTTCCTTGTGGGTGCAATACCGGTGCCATATTCTGGAAACATTAATCCAGATGGACACTCTGATCATAGAGGAGCGTGGCCAGCAGATGCATATTATGGAGAGATGAATGCGGTATGGACTGACTCAACCGTAAACAACACATCCTCTACCGGTACGATAAATGACAACGTACCAGGTGATGGAAAGTTTGACCAGAGCCTTAGCGCAGTCACGGCTAATAGCAATATTGAAATTGCAGTCGGAAGACTCGATCTACGAAGTATGGGATCATTCGGTACTGCAAATGCTCTACATGAACAATATCTAAACAGAAACCATAATTACCGTATCGGTAACTACACGACAGTCGACAGAGCATTCCTGTCTGATAACTTTGGAGTCTTTGGTGGTGAGGCATTTGCAGCTAGTGGGTGGAGAAGTTTTTCACCACTCATTGGTGGTGATAATATTGTCGTATCAACATCATCTGCTGATTTTCTAAACAATATACGGACAATTAACTACAAGTGGGTATATGGAGCTGGAGGGGCAGGATATACAGGGGCAAGTGGCGTGGCGAACTCAAGTGACTATGCGGCAGCTCCGACATACGGAGTATTCAATATGCTCTTCGGTAGCTACTTCGGAGATTGGAACAATAGTGACAACTTCCTCCGAGCCCCTCTTGCAAGTGCTGGTGGGGCACTGACGTCAGTTTGGTCAGGTAGACCACACTGGTACTTCCACCCAGCAGGTATCGGAGAACCGATGAGCGCAAGTATTTTAGCGTCACAGAACAATCAGGTAGGGAACAATATTCTCTACTCTGGTAATCGCGGAAGTGGTGCATCATACATGGCTTTCCTCGGCGACCCTACCCTCCGCACAGACGTGGTGAAACCAGCCACAAGTCTTGTGGTAGCAACTACATCCTCGACGACTGTCTCGCTCGCATGGACAGCATCAGCGGATACTGTTCTCGGGTATCATATTTACCGCGCTCATACTACCTCAGGCCCGTACACGCGAGTCTCTACTCAACTCGTTACAGGTACTTCAGCGACAACAACATTTGATGCTTACAATGCCCAGTATCAGGTACGAGCAGTGCTGCTTGAGACTACACCTAGTGGTAGCTACTACAACAATAGTCAGGGTGCTCACCAAAGCCTCACGGTATATGCAGCTCCTGTACTGCACGCGCTTCCACCTGCACAAGGGGTTATCAGTGCGAGCTCGAGTCCAATAGCTATTTCAGTGACCGATGACCAGACGCTTGTTGGAGATTTGACTCTCTCTGTCATTTCGTCAAATACTTCACTAGTTCCGAATCAGAATGTTAGCTTCAACTTTGCCACAGGGACATGGTCGATGGTGGTTCGTCCGCTCAACGGGCAAGTCGGTACAACATCGATCAGAGTGACCGCGAGTGATGGGGTAAACCAAACAAGTCAGTCATTTATTTATACAGTCGCAGATGTTCCTGATACTACAGCGCCAAGTGTCCCTACTGGCCTCATTTCAAGTGAAGTTACTACAACTCAAATTACACTTACGTGGGCAAGCTCTACCGACAGTGGTACTAGCGGTGGAACTGCGTCTGGTGTTGTCGGGTATGTCGTCTATCGAGGTGGAGCACCGATTGCTACGACAACAGCTATTACTTTCACAGATACAGGTCTCTCAAGTGGAGCTTCATACCTCTATTCCGTTCGAAGCTATGATGGTGCGGGGAACTACTCAGCGCTCTCTTCGGTGGTTACGGTGAGTACGGTAAGTACTGTCTCTTCTACGCCTGGAACTTCCTCGAGTGCTTCTGGTGGATCAAGTCGTACACGAAGATTTATCAGTACAATCAGTACCTTGTTTCGGCCGACGGCAGTGACTCCTGTCGTGCCTCAGGTAAACACCATCCCTCAGGTAAATCCTCCTTCAAATCAGAGACAGACAACATCGCTACCTCCAGTTCAGACACCTATTCAAAGGAGTACAAGTGTAAGAGAGTTACAAGTTTTCTTAAATTCTACCGGTTTCAGAGTGGCTCCCTCAGGAGTCGGTGCCCCAGGTAAAGAAACAAATACGTTTGGAATAAATACTGAGCGCGCACTGCTTGAATTTCTCGAGCTCCAGACCCGTCTGCTATTGCAAGGGTGGGGGTATACAATAAAAAAGTAATAAAAACTCACACCACGGACTCGTGATGTGAGTTTTCGTATTACATGGTAATAGACTTACCCCGAGACCAGGTTTTCCAGACTCGTTTAAAGTCCTTCGCCCAGGTATCAAGAAGAATCTCATCCACATATACACCGCCACGAAGTGATTGCTTCTTACGAACACCGATCACCTGTGCTCCATGTTTTTTCTGATAGGCGAGGCTACGCGGGTTGCTCGACCAGACAGCGCTGTTAACCTTGCGCAAGCCAAGATGATCAAAACCATACTTAAGTAGAAGCATTTTCGCCTCCGTGCCGTAGCCCTTGTTCCAATAATCCTTCTCGCCGATCATCGCGCCAGTGTTACCCACTTTAGTCACTGGGTTGTAACCCAGTGTGATATTACCGATCGGGGTATGCGTATCGAGCACATAGATCGTCAGAGAGATCTGAGTGTCCTTAGAGTTGCAGGATTCGACCCATTCCCGTTCCTTCTTTTCCGATAACGGGGTTGAATGAGCAAGAAACTCTCGCACTTCAGGATCATTTGCCCACTTCATGTAGAGATGTAGATTGTCCATGCTCGTCGGAGCAAGGCCGACCCGAGGCCCCTTCATGAAGTAGGGAGGTGTGTTTTGTGTATCCATAACGTGTTATACGAATAGTTGTTTGTTATTTGCTGGAGCCGTTTTTCTAACGAAAAAATCCCGGCATCCAGCCGGGATTTCTCAAAAAAGAAAGTTAGATTTTAGAGTTTATGGAAAATTCTCAAAAAATCACGGCCAGAAACAAATAGAGTTGCAAAAAAGACGAGGGATGCAACGATCACCCCGCATGTCTTTGAAACCATATGTGTTGTCTGGCGGAATCTATTCATACTTATATAATAGCACAAAATTAAGTAAAAGTCCATCCATACTGTGTGGATTTCGTCTAAAAGCTCGCAAAAAAGCCGTTTTTTGCTATGATTGAGCCTATACATGAAAGCGATACCTCACATTAGAAATTTCAGCATCATCGCCCACATCGATCACGGAAAGTCGACCCTGGCTGACCGTATGTTGGAGCTGACGGGGACAATCGAGAAGCGTAAAATGCAGGAACAGGTTCTTGATTCGATGGAGCTCGAACGTGAGCGTGGAATCACGATCAAAATGCAACCAGTGCGCATTGTCTATACACCACAAGACGAATCATTACGGCTCACTGACGAATCTGGAAAAGCTCGTCCATACTTTCTAAACCTTATCGATACCCCAGGGCATATCGACTTTTCATACGAAGTATCTCGGGCGATGCGAGCTGTCGAGGGGTGTATTCTGCTCGTCGACGCTACTCAGGGTGTGCAGGCGCAAACGCTTACGGTGCTTGGAATGGCGAAAGAGGCTGGGCTCACCATCATCCCCGTTGTGTCAAAAATCGATTCACCGTTGGCGAAAGTCGATGAAGTGAAGCTTGAAATCTGTGATGTGCTCGGCGTGACTCCGGACACGATCCTTGAAGTGTCGGGTAAGACTGGAGCGGGAGTGCTCGCTCTTCTTGATGAAATGATCCGCAAGGTTCCAGCACCTCAAGATCCGTACCCAGAAGAAAAGACTTTGAGTTCCCTGGTGTTTGATTTTCAATACTCAAATCACAAAGGTGTTATCGTCTACGTCCGAGTAGTTTCTGGTGAAGTCTCTCGTCTAGAGAAATTGAAATTCACCATTGCCGACAAGACATTCATTGCTCTTGAAACAGGAATCTTTACTCCTGATGAAGTCGAGGTGGACAGACTGCTCCCAGGCGAGATCGGTTACATTGTGACTGGCGTGAAAGAGCCAGGTGTTGCTTCAGTGGGTGATACGGTCGCACACGACTCATCACGCCGCCCGGAACTAGCTGGATACATGAAGCCAGTGCCGATGGTGTGGGCTTCGATCTACCCTGAGAATCAAGACGACTTCAACCAGCTCCGCCAAGCACTGGCACGACTCTCACTCTCGGACTCTGCGTTTACCTACGAAGAGGAATCTTCTGGTACGCTCGGTCGTGGATACCGTATCGGCTGTTTGGGAATGCTTCACCTCGAGATCATTACTGAGCGTCTGCGCCGTGAGTTCAATCTTGAGCTGGTCGTCACAACCCCGAGTATTACCTACCATGTAAAACTCAAAAACGGTACAACCGAAATCGTCTATTCGCCATCACTTTTTCCTGATGATGGTAATGTCGCCGAAGTGCATGAGCCGTGGATTAAGCTCAAGATCATGACTCCACATGAGTATGTGGGCAAGCTCTCAACACTTCTCTTTGAACACGAGGCACTACAAGGTGAGACATTGCAGTTTAGTCAGACTCGTACGTCAGTAGAAGCAGAGATGCCTCTGCGAGAGCTGATGCGTGGTTTTTTCGATAAGGTCAAAAGTGTTACTTCGGGATATGCATCACTTTCATATACGGTGAGCGACTTGATGCCCGCAGATGTGGTACGTATGGACATACTCGTCGCTGATGAGCCAGTTTTGCCATTTACACGTGTCGTCTCTCGCCGACGAGTCGAGGAGGAAGCTAAGGCGAGTGTAGAAAAGCTTGCCCAGGTGCTCCCACGGCAAATGTTTACTTTTAAGATTCAAGCAAAAGCCCTAGGACGTATTATCGCCTCAGAGACACTCTCTGGAATGAAGAAAAACGTCACTGCGCATCTCTATGGTGGTGATATTACTCGAAAGATGAAGCTCCGTGAGCAGCAGAAAGAAGGTAAAAAGCGTATGAAGGAACACGGTAGTGTCTCAATTCCACAGGAAGTCTTTGTAAAAATGATGCGACTCGATAATTAGTCTCTCGAGCGAATACGTGCTGAGAAGTCTGGGCTCGTTGAAGCCAGCCATGCACGTTCATTGATGAGAAATTCTTTCTTTGCTTCCTCAAAGGTGAGTGAGGTGTCAATAAGTCCGAGATCATAGGCGACCTTGTCAGAGTAGGCGGGAAGGATGAGAGCTTTTGTCCAGGGAATCCGCTCATCACGAATGGAGTTTACTGCACTCCAGATTTCAGTCGTGCAATTTTTTGTAAAGGTATTATAGAAGACAGGTTTCCGTGTTTGAGAATTTGTTCGAGCGAGCATGGTGGTAAAGAGTGCTCGGGCTTGTTCGGGAGTGGTGCGTATTGGATAGAGATAGACGTCGTCACGGCGATGGTTTGCACGCAGACCCAAGACATCTCGTTCGTCTGCAAGTACGTACATGAGTTCGTATTCATTGAACAACCCCTTGAGTGCTGAAAAGCTTTCGCCGACTTCTTTACGGATCTCTACCGAAATAGCTAGGAACTCGCTACTACTTGTTCCCGAAGCAAACTCAAAAGAGAGAAGGGTGTGTGCTGCTCCGTCTTTACTTGCAGCGAATGGCTCGACAACAAACCACACGCGGTGCAGGTCATTAAGTACAAAAGTCTTGTTGTAGTATGCGGGAGTATATGTCGTTGTGCTGGTGTAACTGAAATTTCGAATTGAATTGATTTGAAATACACCAGGTTCATACTCATAAATTGTAGGGAGAATCGCCTGATCAGTATTCCAGGTACGCTCAAGTGAGGGAGTTTTCGAGGTACGCCACAAAATAGCCGAAGCAATGATGATGGCAGTGAGGGCAAGGATGGTCTTACCAAGCACTCGATACATACTTATTGAAAGAGACTCGGGAAAGAGTAGAGGACAACCATTGCAATTGCGACGAGCACGCCAACAATGATCCAGACAAATTTAATAAATTTTTGACTATTTTGATTGAAAATCATGTTGATTACTATAGCAAAAAAGCTGCTTTCTGTGAATTCTGTACACAGGCGGGCTATCGATATGAGGTATACTTGGAAGGTATGAAGAGCCTCCGTCGACGGCCAGCAGCGAAGTTTTTTTATTCACCAGTTACTGGGATAGTTCTTTTAATACTACTGATTCTCGTCGGTCAGGGTGTCTACAAGGTGTTTCAAAAATATACTCGCTCAAAGCAAGAATATCAGAGTGCGGAGCGCCAGCTCGAGGCTGTCCGTACCCGTCGAGAAGAATTGACTCGACGAGTTGATCGCCTCAAGACAGAAAAAGGAATCGAGGAAGAGTATCGTCGCAATTTCAATGTTGCCGCACCAGGCGAAGTACTTATCGTCTTTCCTGAGGATCAAAACAAACAAGTGCTAGATGTTTCAACCGAGAAAGGGTGGTGGCAGAAACTTAAAGATCTATTTTAGAGGTGTGGAAGTGGCAAGGCTTAGTGTGGTTGTACTACGAGGAAGGCCAGCAAGTATGAGCTCACCCTCGGCCAGTCCTGGCAGGAGTTTAGCGGGGACAGTGTCTTTAGAAGCGCGCGCGAGATCGTCGAGGATTTCTTCACTGAGTGCTACTCCTGGCGAACTGATGCGAACCTGCTTACTTGAGACCGGTGTCAGTCGCCATCGGGTCTCTCGTGGAGTGAAATCAGCACTAACAATCAGGCCGTGAAGTGTCTCGAATGAAAAATACTGATCAAAGAGATAATTACCGAGTGAATAGAAAATTGGTTTTTCTTTATAGATCTCTACTTGTCCGATGATATGTGAATGACTTCCGATAATTGCGTCAGCTCCCGCATCGATCCAGCTCCGTGCGAGTCGCCGTTGCTCGGCAGTCGGATTTTTTTTGTACTCTTCACCCCAGTGTGGCAGGACAAATACAGCGTCAGTAGTTTTGCCAAGGGTTTGAATTTCTTTAATGAAGCGTTCCTCACTAAAGTCGCTAAACTGATGAAAACCAATCAGTCCGAAGCAGTATGCATTAATGCAGGTCGTCGTAGAGATTTCGGTTAGGTTTTCAGGGTCACCAAAATAAGGAATGGTTGTCGAGCCTTGTAGAAGAAGTTTCTTTGTTTCCTGAAGTCCTTTTTCGCCAAAGTTCTGTGTGTGATTGTTGGCCAGTGATACTATGTCGATTCCTAGAGAACGGAGAAATTTTGGTGATGAAGTCGGGAAGGTAAAAGTTAGAGCTTTACCAGTCGTGCCATCGGCAAAAAGAGTTTTTGAAGGGCTGCTTGTGATAGGCCCCTCGAGGTTACCAATCACACTATCGTAGCGTTCAAGGAGTTTGGCTGATTCACCACGCACATATGCCTCACCTGCAGTGTTGATCTTGAGTCGTACCCCACGGTCGAGCATAATATCGCCGACAAATGCCAGTGAAGCACGAGCGGGAAGGGTTTTGACTGTCGTGGTAGCTGTGCTCGTGGCTGCCTCAAACAGAGAGGCTTTTTGAGACTCGAGAGAAGAATCGGCTAGCTCAAGGGAGACAAATGACAGCGAGGCGAAAAGCCCGACACTGGTGAGCATAAAGAAGCGCGCCAGGCTATTCTTCTGTGATGTGTTGTCCAGATGGTGTATCGAGAACATGGTAGCCGTATGATTCTATTTTAGCACGGAGCTCGTCAGATGTTTTCCAGTCTTTGCGTGTGCGAGCTTCGTGGCGCTCATGTGCCAGCTTGAGTACTTCTTCACTAAGCTCTGTCTGATCGGGTATACCCAGTTCAAGTCCGAGGAAGAAATCGAGATAGAGTGCTGTAGTCTTTTTATCTTTATCAATCACGTCTGGATCAGCGAGTAGTTCATGCAGAAGGGCAAGCACTTTCGGGGCGTTGATGTCATCCTCAAGGGCGGCGACAAACCGCTCGGTGTATCCAGATACGAGCGCGCCACCTTCCGGAAGTTTAACAATAGTGTCCTTGACTCGTCGTCGAGCGGTTCGACTTGCTGCAAGTGATTCGAAACTAAAGTCAAGCAGACTGGTGTAGTGAGCGCCCAAGGTCAGGTAGCGAAAATCTAGAGGAGAGTATCCTTCCTCTACCAGAGTGCCGAGAGTGAGGATATTACCTTTTGATTTTGACATTTTACTGTCCTTCAAATTCAAGAAAGCACCATGTACCCAGTAGCGAACAAATGGTTTTCCGGTATGTGCCTCACTCTGAGCGATTTCGTTCACGTGATGTGGGAAGCATAAGTCAGTACCACCGGTGTGAATATCGATGGTCTCACCAAGGAGGGCTTGTGACATGGCTGAACATTCAATATGCCACCCTGGGCGACCATCACCAAACGGTGAAGGCCAAAAATTTGCACCATCCTCAGGAGTGACAAATTTCCAGAGCGCAAAATCACCGACACTGTCTTTGTCATACTCATCAATCCGTGATCGACCCGCAGACTGTGCGTGGTCAAGATGTATATGAGCGAGAGCGCCGTAGCCGGCCGATTTTGCCACAGAAAAATAAACACCATCCTCAGCTTTGTACGCAAACCCCTTTGTGAGTAAGTCCTCGATGAAGGAGATCATGTGTGGAATGTAAGTCCGCGCTCGAGGAAGGTGATGTGGGGCGAGAATATTCACACTTCGCAGATCATCAAGAAAAATATCTTCATATCGAGTTGTTAGTTCTGAGAGTGTGATTCCTTGTTCTTGACTGCGACGAATCGTTTTGTCATCGACGTCAGTGATATTCATGACTTGGGTCACTGAGTATCCGAGAATTTCGAGAGCACGACGAAGAATGTCATTGGTGATGAACGTGCGGAGATTTCCGATATGGACACGGTCATAGACAGTCGGCCCACAGTGATAGAGGGTTACATGTTTCGAGTCATGAGGATGAAACTCTTCTCGAGTCCGGGTGAGTGTGTTGGTAAGTTTGAGCATGGTAGGAGGGTGATTAGAGCCAGCGATTTCGTTTAAAAATTTCAAGAGCTACGAGTACGAGACCGCACATACAGAGTAATACGATCCAAAAGCCATAGGGGTGTTCAAGGAGTGGAACATGGGCAAATGGCATGGTGAAGATAACACCAATGAGTGAAGCAAGTGAGGTGACTACTGTCACGAAGGTGAGTATTTGTACGGCCGTGTTTTGCTTGTGCTCAAGGAGGGAGTCGTTTGTGGCACGTAGTTCGACAAGTAACTCATGTCCGGCCAGTACTTCATCGAAAAGTTTGTTGTGTGTTCGTATGGCACTCGCGATTCGCTTTTTTGAATGTTCACCATCAATGGCTTGGAGAGGTACATTCAGTGCCTCGAGGACATCATCGTGGAATGAGAGTGATTTTTTGTATGCAAGAATCTCTCGAGAGACACGTGAAAGCTCGGTCACGACTTCTTTCTCACGCCCAGCGAAAATCGAATCCTCAATGCGCTTGAGCTGATGTTCGTTCGAGCGAAACTGTTCATGAATACGCGTGTATATGTGCTCAAGAAGGTAGAAAAAAAGTCGTAGTGAAGAATTGTGAAGCGAGTGTTTGTGTAATGTCTCAAGCATCTCCACTTTTCGACTGAATTCGAGAATCGAATCTACTTCATTGAATCGTGAAGTGATGAGGAGGTTCGGAGCGATGACAAAATCTACCTCACATTCTGAGGTTAGCTTTCCTGAGACTTTCGTCGGTATATACAGTGTAAGAAAGGTGGCACTACCGAATGAAATTACTTTCTGGCGCAGGTTCGGTTCAGCGATATGCTCAGCGACCAGTGGGTCGAGACCGAGTTCGTTTTTGAGGATAGCTAGCTCGTCCGTTGTCGGGCTTGTGTAGTCGATCCAGGTTACGTCTCCAAAACGGTGGCGAGTAAGCATATACTGGTCAGTATATCATCTTGCCGTACTTGTTACAGAGTCTTGATGTGCTCAAGACTGAGGTTACCAAGAGCTCGGTCGACGCCACTTTTGCGATTCTGAAGAAGAGAGAAATACCCGGCAATCCCGATCATGATCGCATTATCAGTTGAAAGAGTTTTTTCTGGAAGAAGGAGTCGTACGTCGAGTTCGTCAGTGAGAGCGACAAGTTTCTCGCGCAGATAGGTATTGGCACTGACACCACCACCGATGATGAGAGTACGGGCATTGCCGGCACGTAGAGCCGCTTCTGTTTTTGAGACGAGGACTTCAGTGATTGATTCCTCTACTTCCGCGCAAATTGCTTTTGTGTGTTCATGGTCAATTAGACCTTTCTTTTGGGTGTAATAAAGCACCGCAGTTTTCAGGCCAGAAAATGAAAAATTCAAATCAGGTGAATGCAACATCGGGCGAGGGAGAGTGACATGTTGTTCACGACCACTTGCACGAAACTCTTGTGCCAGTTTTGAGATTTCTGGGCCACCGGGATAGGGGAGTTTGAGGATCCGAGCAATTTTGTCGAAGGCTTCACCGACAGCGTCGTCGACTGTTTTTCCGAGTATGGTGTAGTTACCCCATCCGCCAATACGGACAAGCTCTGTGTGTCCGCCAGAGACAAGGAGTGAGAGGGCGGGGAACTCGACTTGAGCGAGCTTTGGAGATCCTTCGGATGCAAGTAGTGTAGAGACGATATGCCCCTCCATGTGATTGACGGGGATGACGGGTAGATTCCAAAGTGTTCCAAGTGTTCGGGCGAAATTGATGCCGACCCAGAGCGCCGGCTCGAGTCCAGGCCCGACAGTGACGGCGATAGTATCGATACTTTTAGGCTTTTGAATACGAGGAATAAAATCTGAAATTGCTTGAGCTAGCTCTGGTTCTCGACTCAAGAGTTTTGGAATTCGCTTCAAGTGTAGACGCAGGGTGGTGAGAAATTTGTCTGTACCTGACGCCGGGGTGATAGAGGAACTCTCGGTCAAGACGGTCTCGAGTACTGGTACTAGATTACGGGCATGCTCACGCTTTGCAAGGTTTGGATAGACACCGCCATAAGGACGGTGAAGTTCAATCTGGCTTTGTGTGACATGCGAGAGTACTTTAAAGTGTGGTGCCTCAAGCGTTCCAGACGCTTCAAGCAGGGCGACGGATGTATCATCACAACTTGTTTCAATCGCGAGTATTCGCATATAGGTTAACTGTATACCAACTTTTCTAAAATAAAAGGAGTCGATTATAAAGAAAACCCGAGCGTGGCGATGGTCGAAAAACCAATGAACAGCCCACGCTCGAGTTAACACATCGCAGAGGAACCTGCTCTCACCATGATACGTCTCCCCCAAAACGAAATCAAGTTTTTGAAATAAAAGAGAAAATGTGTTATAACGTACCCACGGCCCTATCGTCTAGTCTGGTCTAGGACGGAGGCTTCTCAAGCCTTAAACTCGGGTTCGAATCCCGATAGGGTCACAATAGTAAAAAGCCACTACACGTGGCTTTTTACTATTGTGACGGCCGGAGCGCGACGGCGCGAGGCGGGGTCGCGCAAATTTTAGCAAAAAATTATGCGTGACCACAAGAGCGGGTTTCTAAAAAGAGTGAACTGCTTCACTCTTTTAAAATTTTGTGAAGACGGAGACATGTTTTTCTAGCAAGAAAAACAGCTGAGTCCGGGGCTGGAAAATCTACGAGTGACGACGAGTAGATTATTGTGGCCTTTACAATTAAGTTACCGAATCCCGATAGGGTCACAAATAGTATTTAGTCGGTTCTCGATACACTCAAATTCTTTTTTGCACTTATAATTCAACGTATTTTGGGAAACTGAAAGTTCTGAAAATATTACACGAACAATCTGCTCCTTTTCTTGCGGTTTTGCAAATTGATAATATACAGCAGCGTTTTTAATGAGTTCTGAAAAATATTGCTTATTAAAAGAAATAATGATAATTTTCTTGGTAGAAACTGACTCGATTATGAAAATACAGACCCTTCATCAGCGCTTTTTGCGGACTCGGAAGCGTTTCAAAAACCTTCGCTCAATGGCCCTAGCGCTTCGCCCGTCTCCTACCTTTCAGAACATGGCTCACCCTACTTTAGTGAGGTGGGCCAAAAGTCTTGAGGAGGAAAAAATCGGTGGAAATGTAAGAATCAAGATTGAGCAGGCACTTGATTTCTTGGATGCACAAAACAAAAAGTCTGCGAGTGACGCCGTCACAGGAGATCTGGAATCTTTGTTACAGGAGACATCAGACCTTGTGAAGCAAGCTCAAAAATTCTTAAGGAATGCAAACGCTATCCAGGCCCGCTTAAAAGCCGCTTTAGAAAAATAGAAGAATGGTGGTCCGTCCACTAAGTTAGAGAAAACTTGCAAAATTCTCGAGAAATAACTCACCAACGGAAATCCGCTTCGGTGGGTTTTCTGTTTTTACAAACTAACTTTGATAAATTTTGAATGGATAACTTTATGCTATTTCTTTGTTTAAAAAGTTCTGAAATCCAAGCGTCTAGGTCACAAAAACAGGTTTCCAAAAAATCTGGACTGCTCCAGTCTTTTAAATTTTGTGAAGACAGAGACATGTTTTTCTAGCAAGAAAAACAGTCGAGTCCGGGGCTGGAAAATCTACGAGTGACGACGAACAAATTATTGTGGCCTTTACAATTAAGTTACCGAATCCCGATAGGGTCACAAGTGAACATTGTGTAGTATAATTTTGGTATGAGAAACTATCAAAGTGGATTCATAAGAATCATGCTCTCAATTATTGTCGTAGTATTAGTTGTTGCATTTTTCTATTTTTCTAAAAAAACATCAACCAATAAGGTTACAAATGTAAGCCCCTCAATGTCTTACGTTGAAATTTGTAATAAAGTTAGTGATTTTCTTTCGCCTGCATGTATCCAGACTGTTGCTATTTATTATAATGATGTAACAATTTGTGAAAATATCTCTCTAAATCCTGGAGTGAGTGCTGGTACTCATAATAATGACTATAAGAAAAGTTGTATAGAGGTTATTGAAACTGGAACAGTACTTGATAAGAAGTTTGAATTGAATAAAGGAATTTCTTTCGGTAAGGCCGACGCTGTAAATCGAGAAAATTGGTGTAAAGATACGGTTACAAAAGCCGGTAAAACATTTATTCCTTCTGAGACTCCTTGGAATAAAAGTTCGTTGAATGGATATATGGAAGGAGATGAAAAAAATTCCGTACTAATCTTAACTTGTTCAGGTTTCTAATTCATTCATTAAGAATTTACTCAAGTCTAAGTTCACAGGTTGCTATTTCCTAGTACTTGTTAGCTCTGAAAGCCGCGCTACAGGTTCACAAAATGTATATGTGACCGAATCCCTATAACATCGCTGAATCGAGATAATGATAGTGCACGAGAGTGCTACAATGCTTATATAAACTCATATGTACGGTACAATACTGAAATAATCCAGTACAAACATGCTGGCCATAACCATAAGACAAGTTCTTATATTCGGGACAAGAATCGTCAGAAACGTACTGTATACTCCCTACGTCATATCTTTATTTCTGTATGTGTTCTTTGTCTTACTATCAATAAGTGCACTCTTTTTAACTAACGACAGAGGTCTTCTCCTCATAGATAATCTGCTAAGTCTTATCTCAGATTTCAACTCTCATTTTAATTTTTTCGATTCAAATGGATCGTATAGTCGTGTCATTGATGCGGAAGAAATGAAGGGGGTTATACTCTCTATGATTGTGGGTTTTGCCTTTATATATGAATTTGTAATCAAAGCAGTCTCTTTCTTTCGAAACGATTTTAATCACGAAGTGTTTAAAAGAAAGCTTTTTAAAATTGTTGGCATGTTCTACGGTATTACTTTTGTCACTTCGTCGATAATCTTTACCTTCGTACTCAAAGAGTATATTTTCACAGTAATATTGTTGCTATTTTTGCTGGCAAATATCTGCACACTTTTTATTGCTTACATGGTGACAAGTGTATTCAGCTTCATTATTAGAATTATCGATGCGCAGTCGAAGAAGACAATCGAGAGTCAACTATAATTTTTCTCGCGATATCTCAAATGTCTCAGTCCTCGAAAATCTACGAGTAACAGCTTAGATTTACAAAGAGTTCTACGACTTTATACTGTATCTATGAAAATCTGCATATTCGGTGCTGATGGAAGGACAGGGGTAGAGGTGGTGAACTATGCCAAAGCCTTGGGCTTTGAAGTTGTGGCGTTTGTGTTTAGCGATGCTTCGAGTACATATTTCTCAGGCGATGTGATTATTAAAAAAGGGAATGTGATGGACTATGAGAGTGTTCGCGATGCGCTCCAGGGTAGTGAGGCCGTGATCAGTGTTTTAGGGCATATTAAAGGGTCCGACCCTCTGATGCAGACCAAGGGAATTACCAATATTACCCGCGCCATGAAAGAGTGCGGGATTACTAGAATCCTCAGCCTCACCGGCACCGGCGCGAGAGCAGAAAATGATACTCCGTCTCTTGTCGACAAGGTGCTTAATGTACTTGTCGCGATCGTAGATCCAGATCGGGTCAATGACGGAATTGGGCATGTAAAAGTATTGCAAGACTCAGGGTTAGACTTCACAGTCGTCCGCGTGCTCAAGCTCAGCAAAAGTAATGCAGAAGCAAAGATATATCGCCTGACAGAAGGTGGCCCAGCCGAACTACTGACCAGTAGAAAGAAAGTGGCGAAAGTCCTCGTGGATTTGATCAACAACAAAACATACGTCGGCAAGTTGCCAGTAATTTCGGGATAATGTTCAAAACAAAAAGCGCCCGGACTACTCTGAGTCCGGGCGTTTCGAATATTCACCTCCGATGTTCATCGCCAGGCGGCGTGAACGACGATAGCCTTCCGATTTGGGGCTTCGTTCGGGTCATCTGGGAGTGGTTTCAAGTGCAAGCTGAAGACGAAACGCTGCCGCTGTGCTTCTTCCATAAAATCACACACCGCTTTCGCCACCGGGTGGTCGTCAATGTATTTCTGTGCTTCAAAGAAGTGGCAGTAGTCCAGCCACCAGTCAGGTGGGTAGTCTCCTCTCGTCTCGTCGATAGTGACCACCTCAATGAAGTGTTTGCCACTGTAAATGGCCTCTTCAAGAAGGGTGGGGATTTGACCGATTAATTCATCAATCCGTTGCTGTTGTTGCAACGTAGCCTCTTCTCGCGCCCTTTCTGCACGATTGTTATCCGCTTGAACGGGGGTGCCACGCCTTGCAATTGCACGCTTTAGAGCATCTTCTAGTAATCCCAAGTTTCCTTTCTGTAGAGTGCTTTATTGCCCTCTACGTTTCGGTCTCAATCTCTCATATGCAATCGACCGAGTCAAGTAATGAGTTGAAAAATAAAAAACGTCGCAGGCTCATCTGAGATTCTGCGACGTTGCGGTGGAGGGTTTCATTCAACTTGTAATTGAACCTCGACCCTAACCGGTGTACCATAACCCTATGGAATATCATCCAGTTGTTGAAAAAATAAAAACTCTCCTTACTCAAAACTCATGCTGGTTTGAAACGTTTGAGCATCCGCCTGTTCGTACAAGTGAAGAAGCTGCAAAGACACGAGTGGGCTATACAATTCAGCAAGGTGCAAAGGCAATCATTGCTCGAGTGAAAGAATCGGGGAAAGGTAAACGATTTGTCATGATAGTTCTCCCGGGCGACAAGCGATTCAACTCTCAGAAAGTGTCTACGTTATTCAACTTTACTGATATTCGTTTTGCCAGTGAAGTAGAAGTAGGTGAGATTACTGGTGGAGTATTACCTGGTGGTGTACCGCCGTTTGGCAATCTATTTAACCTAGAAGTATTCGCTGATGACTCGCTGCTTGCCAATGAAAAGATTGTTTTTAATGCTGGTGATAAAAGTTATTCTGTCGGCATGAAGTCAGAGGATTATATCAAGCTCGTTTTGCCGAAGATTGCATCATTTGTGGAATAAGCTCTTGCTATACTTACCCCATGTCAAAAAAAGTCATACTCATCGTTCTTATCGTCATTGGTGTTGTGGTGATGGTGCTTCGCGGGGGAGTTTCGTTCTCGAAGCTCGATAAACCACAGACTCCACTTTCTACTTTCAATCCACAAAACTTTACCTATCAGATAGAAGGGAAATCCGTGACGCTCGTCGACGGAGTGAATGAAGAGGAGTCCGCACCAGAGAGTGCCTCGTCGACTATCACTGAATATTTCGGCAATGAGGCGACCGGTGATCTCGATGGCGACGGGCGAGTGGATCGGGCTCTCCTCATCACACAGAGCACGGGCGGGACAGGAGTGTTTTTCTACCTCGTTGTCTTGAAAGCGACAGATGCGGGATATCGTAGTCTCGAGGCGTTCTTTCTCGGTGATCGTATCGCGCCTCAGAATACGCGAATCGCGGACGGTATCGTAAGTGTGAATTTCGCCACTCGTGCCACAGGTGAACCGATGACGGCACAGCCATCTATTGGCGTGACGAAAACATTCAAGCTTTCGGGTGCCGGGCTACTCGAGGAGGTGAAGTAAGCTTGTGTAAAAAAAGAGCCTGCTAACCCGGGTGGGTCGGCAGGCTTGCAATCAGGATCGCCTCCTGGTGCTTATCGGGCAAAGTTCCGTGGGCGGAAATGCCGGGCACCGTTCGCTCGCCGCTACTGAAGGCGACTGAATGCCCACATAGTGTATGCCAGAAAGTCGAGTAAGGCAAAATCTCTCTAGACCGTGGCTGGGATGACGGACTATTTACATATAGAGATAGTTGTTATATAACAATAAACAGAAAGGTTGAACAAATGAATGAGAGAGAGTTTGCATCTGTATATAAAAAGATGTGTTCCGATTTAAACCAGATGTTCCCCAACGGGGATTATATTTTAGATGAATTTGCTCGTTGTCGCCACGATGGAACGTATCGAGTAGCCATTATTCGAAAAAACGAATCAATTGTCGGGTTTGGTGTCATTGTTCAGGTTGGCGATATTGTCTTGTATACCCTACCGAGTCGAGAGGCTCTTGGTGCATATCAGTATCAAAAGTGGGCAATTTTCTGTGAGATGCCAGGTTACCGGATCTGAAGCGAGGGCGCATCACCGACAGGTGACGCGCCCCCTTTTTATATTCGAGAGAGATGTAGAAGATACTCAGTGTTACCCTCAGTACCTTTAAGAGGAGAGACTCCGCGACCAAGGATACGAAACCCAGTTTCTGCGAATGCATTCTCGACGCGTACGCATGCCTCGAGCGCATCGGCTTCAGACTTCACAATTCCGTTTTTGTTGAGCTTCTCCCGCGAGAGTTCGAATTGCGGCTTCACGAGACAGATAATGTGTGTTCCCGGACGTGAGAGAAGAGCTATGCGGGGAATCAGATGGATTACTGAAATAAATGAGACATCAATAGTGATGATATCGAGTGGGAGTGGCGGGGGGTTGAAATCCCGTATGTCTGTCTGTTCAAAAAGAGAAACAGTAGGAAGCCCTTTGAGCTTTGCAGAAAATTGATCTGTCCCGACGTCGACCGCGTAGACATGTCGAGCGCCGTGTTTGAGGAGGCAGTCGGTAAAGCCACCGGTTGAAGATCCAATATCAAGAGCGACCATGCCCGTGACGTCGATTGAAAATTGCTCGAGCGCTCCGGCGAGTTTATATCCAGCTCGACTCACGTAGAGTAAATCCTCATCGAGGGTGATATGTGCATCATCTTCGAATGTCTGACTTGCTTTCGAGACGAGAAGTCCACCAACACGAACTTTTTTCTGTCGTATGAGTTCCTGGGCGCGGTTACGTGAGTCGGTCAGTCCGCGAAGGGTAAGGAGGATGTCGATACGGGTTGTCATGTGGCAATACTAGCAGATTTTATAAACAAAAAAACCGGCGCCGTTAATGGCGCCGGCCGTTGCGAAATTTTCGAATTTCCCTGATGTGCTCAGTGCAATCTGCCAGTAGCGGAATGCAGTAGAGTGTAAGCCAGAGTATCGCGAGCCCCAAACATATCCACGCTCCGAGGATTTGTTGGGTTTTGTGGACAGTGATACTCGAGTAGAGCATCGCTGCGGCGCCGACTGGTAGACAGACGCTGATCCAGATCGGACTTTCTGCGCATTTCCTGCAAAACGGCAGTGGTCTCATTCAATATAATTATACCATTTTTTGACTACGCGTGCAAATATCCGTAAATATCTTCAAGAGCTTTTACTGCATCACCAGAGGCGATATTGTTTTGATGATAGAGGATATTGGTACAGTCACCAGCTGCCCAGACGCCGGGTATACTTGCACGCTGTCGCCATGGGTCGATTTCGATACGTCCATACTGGTCGAGGGTGACGAGATTTTTGACCATGTCGGTATTGGGCATTGAACCGATCTCAGCAAAGACACCAGTTACCGGAAGAGTGATCTCGGTACCAGATACATCGGTGTAGCGGAGGCCTTCGACAAATTTTGTGCCAAAGATTGCACTGAGTTTTGCATTGGTGAGTGCCTTGAACTTTGGCTGAGCGAGGAGCTTCTCGACGGTCACTGGGTCTGCTCGAAACTCACTTCCACGATTGATGAGTGTAACCGACTTACAATATGCCAAAAGTTGAGCGGCAGATTCAAAAGCCGCATTTCCACCACCGATGACAGCCACGTCTTGATCGGCAAAGAGTGGGCCATCACACGTCGCACAGTAGACAATTCCTTTATGTTCAAATTCACTTGCCCCGGGCACATCGAGTTTACGTCGTTTACTGCCAGCAGTGATGAGAACTGTTTTAGTGGTGTAGGTGCCCTTTAGGGTCGTCACGCGGAATCCGCCATCTATTTTCTCCACCAGTGAAGCGAGCTCGCCGGTGTGAATGTCGACTACCGTGCCTGCATAAGCGCGCAAGTGAGCCTCGAGTGATGCAGAAAGGTCACGTCCGGAAATCGCCACTGTGCCGATCCAGTTTTCAATCTTGTCAGAGACTGTGCTTTGACCATCGAAATCTTTGGTCAAGAAAAGCGTCTTGATACGCTTGCGGGATGCATAGACACCAGCAGAGACTCCAGCGGGCCCACCGCCGATAATGGCAAGATCGTAGTTCATGTGTATCAGTATAAAGTGATGATGGAGGAATTAAAAGAAGTGGCACACAGGGGAAGTACTTGCACACATAGTACATATATTGTATAGTATATTTCGAAATCAATGTGCGCAGGAGAGATGGCTTTCTCCCACACATTGAAGCAAGCACCAAACACAACGATAAGATGGCAAAAGTAGCAGGACCTGATGCCCCCAAAAAGGCGGCAGTTACATCGGCAAGTCCAACCAATGTGATCCGAACGACAATTGTCGCTATCACCTACCAGGGTCAAGTGGATCCGTTCCCGCAAGCACTTAGGGTCAAGGGAAGTCAGGCGACGATCGAGCTCGGTGGGAAGAAATTCACAGCCAAATCCGTAAGGGTGAATGGAGTGGTTGATGTGGAGTTTGAGATCAAATCGCCTGCACAGCGAGCAGAGCTGCTAACTGCCTTGAAGGGGGCAGGCTTTCAACAAGCTTTTCTTTCCTCCTGAAGGAGTCAGCCATCGGCTCCTGATGGAGTCGCGCGCGGGGCGGGCACGAAAGTGCCCGCCCTATTTTCGTAAGTCAAATAGTCATAAAACGAAAAACGGCCCAGAGGCCGCTTTTTTATTTGAGTTTTGATCTTCGTAGGAAGGCTGGCACTGCACCCCAGTCTTCGTCGTTGGCGTCGATATCGACTTCTTTCTTTTCTTCGACAGGCTTGGTGTCTGGTTTCTTTTCTACCTGCGGAAGAGAGTTGTAGATCGCTCCTTGTGGTCGTGTCTCTTCTGCCTGACTTGAGACTGGAATCACATATGAACTTTGCTGACTCTGAGATTGAGCTGGTTGAGTAAAAGTCATACGCTTGCTCGCTGATGAGGTCTCGCCAAAACCAGCAGCGATAACCGTGAGTTTGATTTCGCCCTTCTTGAGACGCTCGTCTCGGATGACACCGTACTTGATCTTAGCGTTTGGATCGACAGACTCAGTAATAATCTTCGCCGCATCCTGAACTTCAAAGATGGTAACATCATCACCACCAGTAATTGAGAAGAGAACTCCTTTGGCACCGTGAATAGAAATATCCAAAAGAGGAGAGTTGATTGCCATTCGTGCTGCTTCCTCTGCACGTTTTTCACCTGAACCGAGACCGATACCCATGATAGCTGAACCAGCAGATTCAAGAACGGTCTTGATGTCGGCAAAGTCAGTGTTGATTGTTCCGGGACTCGTGATGAGGTCTGAAATACCTTCGACTGCTTGCTTCAAGACATCATTACACATCGCGAATGCCTGATTGATAGTGGTTTCCTTTGAAGCGATTGAGAGAATGCGGTCGTTTGGGATGACGATGATCGCATCAACTTCACTGCGGAGAGCAGCGAGTCCCTGGTCGGCCACCTTGCCTCGCTGAAGACCTTCAAATGAAAAAGGTTTTGTCGTCACGGCTACCGTGAGGATACCGAGCTCTTTTGCGATTTTTGCGATCACTGGACTTGAGCCGGTAAAAGTTCCACCACCAAGTCCTCCGGTAATGAAGACCATATCAGAACCCTTGAGCGCTTCCTGAATCTCTTCTTTGGTCTCTTCTGCTGCTCGTCGTCCATATTCTGGATTCATTCCAGTACCGAGTCCTTTGGTGAGATTTTTTCCAATATGAATCTTTCGCTTGGCCATCGAGTGATGGAGATCTTGCGCATCAGTATTGATCGCGACGAATTCAACTCCTTTGACCTTTGAGTTGACCATGTGATTGACGGCATTCTTTCCAGATCCGCCAACGCCGATCACTTTAATACGCGCAAATGTTTCTACTTCAGGGATGATTTGAGGCATGGTTTCGTTTGATAAATTACCAGTCGAGTATAGCACTTTGCATTTAAATGAGAATTGACAAGGATTGCCGGGTAGGTAGCAGTGTACCTATTTTTTGGGCAAAGCGAGCACTCTTTATATACAGAGGAGAAGAGTCGTAAACAAAGGCTTATTTGGTTGACCAAATTCGCTAAAACTGCTACACTAGTGCCTATGTTAAAAATTCGTCTCAAGCGCATAGGTCGCAAAAACGTAAATGACTTCCGAATCGTGGTGACAGACCACAAGAACGCTGCTCGTCGTGGAGTAGATGTTGAAATCGTCGGTCACTACAATCCTCGAAATGACAAAGACAAGAAAGTCGATGCAGACCGAGTAAAGTACTGGATTTCAAAGGGTGCTCAGGTTTCTGACACCGTTCACAACTTCCTTGTTGCTTCAAAAGTAATTCCAGGCAAGAAAGTGAATGCTCTTCCAAAAAAGACTGCTCCAAAGAAAGTAGAAGCAGCTGCTCCAGCTGCCGAGGCACCAAAAGCTGAACCGACTCCTGAAGTCGCGCCAGCAGCGTAATACAAAAAAGCCCTCAGATGAGGGCTTTTTTGTAGAAAGTGTCTTGACAGGGTGTGGATATTTATTAGCATTAAGTATAAGCAGATACGCAGATGGTTTAGTGTGGTGATTCTGCTCTAACATATATATATGGAATACGCTGATCAAGCATTTCTCGAGTACGTAGTAAAAGCGCTTGTAAACAATCCCGATAAGGTAACCATAAAGCGTACCGTTGATGAGATGGGGGTGCTCCTGACGCTCGATGTTCACCAGGACGATATGGGTAAGATCATCGGTAAGCAGGGTAATACTGCCAAGGCGATCCGAACTCTCTTGCGTGTAGTAGGAATGAAGACAAGTGCTCGAGTGAATCTTAAGATTGTTGAGCCAGAGGGAAGTACTCGTCCAGCCAAGACCGTCGATGAGGCGCTTGAAGGACTCGATCTCTAAGTACGTTTCGGTAATCTACGCATGAATTTTCATATCATTACACTTTTTCCGCATGCCTTCGACTCATATCTCGCTGAGTCTATCTTGAAACGTGCCCGCGAAGACAAGAAAATCCGCGTAACGTTCTACGATCCGAAAGATTTTGGCCCAGCGAAAACCAAAAAGAACCCCACCTACGATGATCGTCGCATTGACGACAAGCCCTATGGTGGCGGTCCAGGGATGGTGCTTGAAGCGCTCCCGGTCATAAAAGCGATCGCGAAAGCGGTTGGTCGAAAAAAGAATGTACGGATTATCTTTCTTTCACCACAGGGAAAGCAGTTTACCAACGAGTACGCTCGTGAAGTGGTGGGGCAGACAGATGACGTGGTGATCATCTGTGGTCGCTACGAAGGCATCGATGCCCGAGTTAAAGAAGTATTCCCAGTCGAAGAAGTCTCAGTGGGACCCTTTGTCCTTACTGGTGGTGAAGTTCCGGCAATGCTCATACTCGATGTTCTTGCTCGGCAAGTAGAAGGAGTGCTTGGAAATTTTAATTCACTGGAAGACGATCGCACCGCAAGTCCTGATGTTTATACACGTCCGGCAGTTTTTTCATATAAAAAAAAGAAGTATCAGGTGCCCGAAGTACTACTCTCTGGCGATCATGCAAAAATAGAAGCCTGGAAACAGTCACGCCGACGGCAGTTGCCAAATTCATAAAAAGGAGTACGATTTTTCCTGAATGAGAACCCACTATGCAGGAATAGCTTCCCATTGCCCCGTGCTTGCCTTCCTTGGCGCATGCTCCACGCTCGGAATCCTTGTGATTCCCGAACCGGTCTCGATCGAGCTCTATCACGGGCCGTTGAGAGCGCTTGTAACTCCGCCACACCACATCGGCTCGATGATGGCGTTCTATATCAGAGTGTTTACCCCGAGGAACAATACCCGAAGCCTCGGACGGCACCCTGGTCGCATTGACCGCCACTCTCGGACTCGGGCGCAGACCCGACCCGCCCGCCCGCCGCATATTCGTCCCTATCGGCGTGAGCCAAGAGGGGTCATGGCACAAGCCTGAAAATTCTTTCGCGAAGCCCCCGACCGTAGGTCGGGGGCTTTTTCTTTTTGACGAGTCTGTGATATTTTGGTATTACAACAATGAAAAAATACGACCCAGCCAAGATAGAAAAAAAGTGGCAAAAAGTGTGGGCTCAAAAAAAGGTATATAAAACAGCTGAGGCACTGGCTACTCAGGCTCCAAAGTACTACATTCTCGATATGTTCCCATACCCGTCTGGTGAGGGGCTCCATGTCGGGCACCCAAAAGGGTATATTGCCACTGATATCATCTCTCGTATGAAGCGTATGCAGGGTTTCAATGTGTTGCACCCGATGGGGTTCGACGCTTTCGGCCTTCCGGCAGAAAACTATGCGATCAAAACAAAAACTAATCCGCAGGTTTCAGTAAAGAAAAATGTTGCGCGATATAAAAAACAGCTCGAGATTCTCGGTCTTGACTATGACTGGTCACGAGAGGTTAATACGACTGACCCAGCATTTTATAAATGGACTCAGTGGGTCTTTGCGAAGATGCACGAGAAGGGGCTTGCGTATGAGTCATTTGAGCCGATCAACTGGTGTCCTTCATGTAAGACCGGTTTGGCAAACGAAGACGTCGTCGATGGACACTGTGAGCGTTGTGACTCGCTTGTGGAGCAAAAACCACTTCGTCAGTGGGTACTCAAAATCACGGATTATGCCGATCGACTTTTGGCTGATCTCGATGCGGTTGCCGAGCCACCGATCCCAAAGGTTGTAGATCACGTGAATCCACCTCAATCAGGCAAGCCTAGTGTCACTCGCCAGGCGGCTCATGCGATTGTTTTTGACCCAAAGTCAAAGAAATATTTGATTATTCGAAATAAGAAGTTTGCGTGGGATACGCTTATTATTGGTGGAATTGAGGAAGGGGAGAATGCTGTGCAAGCCGCACAGCGTGAAGTTCGTGAAGAGACAGGGTATACCGATTTGAAATTTGTTCGTACACTCGGCGCGCCGGTCGAAGCTCACTATTTTGCAAAGCATAAAGGCGAAAATCGCATCTCAATCTCGACCGCGGTACTTTTTGAACTTCAAAGTGATGCTCGTGTCGCCCTCGCTCCAGGTGAAGATGCACAAAACGAAATTTTGTGGGTTTCTGAAAGTGAGTTCGCTCCACCGCACATGGTCAATTCAGAACTTCCTGAATGGCTACTACGCCTCAAAGATCCATCTCGAGGGTTTCCTAAGCCACTTCTTGATTGGCCAGAGTCAATAAAGGAGAGTCAGCGAAACTGGATCGGTCGCAGTGAAGGAGCACGTCTCACCTTTGCGCTTACTCATGAAGCTGAGAGTGCCCATAGTGAGCTTCACGTATTCACTACTCGTCCGGACACGATTGCCGGAGTTACCTATGTTGTGGTCGCTCCAGAGCATGCTCTCGTCAAAGAATATACTGCCCGTGGTGGCGCAGATGCTCAAGCAGTATCGGCGTATGTGCAGGAATCACTAAAAAAGACTGAGCGAACACGGACAGAGGTGGCGCAAAAAACCGGCGTCGTCTTGAAGGGTGTACAGGCAATCAATCCATTTACAAAAAAGCCAGTGCCGGTCTATGTTGCTGACTATGTGCTTGGAAGTTATGGTACCGGAGCAGTGATGGCGGTGCCAGCTCATGATGAGCGTGATTTTGAATTTGCCCAAACATGCAAACTTCCGATTCAGACAGTAGTCGCTCCGCTCTATGTCGATACGACTGGGCAGTGTACGCCAAAGCAAGATGCACCAGAAGTCACGCGAGATGTCGTCCTTGTGATTGCGAAGCATTGGAACAATGATTCGTACTTGTGTTTGAACTGGAAAGTCGGTTGGAAAACATTTATTACTGGCGGAATTGAAAGTGGAGAGAAGCCAAGTGATGCCGCACTTCGAGAACTCGTCGAAGAAACTGGGTACCGAAATATTGCACGTGTCACCGAGTTCCAAAGTCCATCCATCAGTCATTTTTATCATCCAGGGAAAAAACACAATCAAAAGAGCACGATCCATACTGTGCTGGTCGAGCTCAAAGACGGAGCTCAGGATCCGATAGAGCTTGCAGAGCTGGCGAAGCACTCATATGAGTGGGTGGCAAAAGATGCGGTACACACTTTCATTGAGAGTGGAAAAGAAGCAGGCGATACTCGTGCCTATCTCCATGGTTGGAACCTGGTCACTCGTGGTCAGGGAGTGTATACCGGCGACGGGTATCTACTCGACTCGGGTGCGTTTAGTGGTAAAGAAGCATTCGCCAGTCGAAAAGAAATCACGCAAGCGCTCGGTGGTACCTGGGAAGTGAAGTACCGGCTCAAGGATTGGGTGTTCTCACGTCAGCGATACTGGGGCGAGCCTTTTCCTGTAGCAACGTGCCCGGTGCATGGAACATTTTTGATCGACGATGCCGATCTACCGGTAGAACTTCCAAATGTGAAGTCATATGAACCGACTGGTACCGGAGAGTCGCCACTCGCGGCAATTACCAAGTGGGTCGAGACGACCTGTCCGCGCTGTGTTGCGGAGAAAAATAAGCCTCGCTACTTTGTCTTTGACTTTGACGGTGTACTTGGCGATACCTGGATGGCAACACTCAAGGCAAAAGTTCAGATTGGCGACTCTTTAAATGAAGAGGAAGCGGCTCGTGATATGGTGCTGTATTTTGACAAAAAACCTTTCCACACACGAGATCAGATGCTTACTCAAACTCGGCTTGAAGAGGCTCTTCAATGGTCGAAAAAGTTCGGTGAAATAATGAAGAATTCTAAATTCGATCTCTTCCATGACTTCATTAAGGAGATCAAGAAATTCAAGAATACAAAAATTGCTGTGGTATCTTCCGGTTCACGTATCTATGTGGTTGAAGCAATGAAGAAATCTGGTTTAAAACCGACACATATTCTTGCGTACGAAGATCATCATTCGAAAGAAGAAAAGATAGAGCAAATCTGTCGTGATTGGAAGGTGGGTGTACGGGACGTTTACTACTTCACTGACACTAAAGCTGATGTGTATGAGCTTGAAAATCTCCTCGATCGCAGGAAGCTTGTCGGCTGCGCGTGGGGATATCATGGTTTCCAGAAATTAAATGAAGTATTGCCCGACACGCAGATCCTTTCGAACTTCGAAGATATACATCGAGTACTTAATCGCGAGTGCAAAGCGTATCGTGAAACCAATACGATGCCACAGTGGGCAGGGTCATCTTGGTATTATCTCCGCTATATGGATCCGAAAAATAATAAAGCACTTGTTGATCCAGTGAAAGAACAGTATTGGAATGCGGTTGATCTCTATGTTGGTGGGGCAGAGCATGCGACACGTCACCTCATCTATGCTCGTTTCTGGCACAAGTTTCTCTATGATATCGGCGTGGTTTCGACTCGAGAGCCATTCACGAAGCTTCAAAGTGTTGGTCTCATCATGGGTGAGGATGGTCGCAAGATGAGTAAGCGTTTCGGAAACGTGGTCAATCCCGATGAAATGGTCAAGACGTACGGAGCGGATACAATGCGCGTGTATGAGATGTTCATGGGGCCATTTGCCGAAACCATTGCTTGGAATACTTCGGGGATGGTGGGTGTTCGTCGTTTTCTCGAGCGAGTATGGGGATTATCTGAGAAAGTCGAGTACAAAGATTCGTCGGTGGTACTTTCTCCTGCAGTGGAGACGAAGTTGCATCAGACTATTGTAAAAGTGACGAGTGATATCGCTGAGATGAAATTCAACACAGCAATTTCCGCATTGATGATCTTCACTAATGCTCTTGAGGCAGAAGTTAAGATTCCTAAGAAGGATTTTGAACTTCTCGTGAAGATTCTAGCTCCATTTGCTCCACATATGGCTGAAGAGCTCTGGAACGCTCTTGGCAACAAAGGGTCCGTTGTCGTGGCGTCCTGGCCAGTAGCGGACGCAACGAAGCTTATTACTGATACGGTAGAGCTTGTGGTGCAGGTGCAGGGTAAAACTCGCGGGACGGTGTCAGTAAAGCGGGGAATGAGTGAGCAGGAGGTGATGGAAGTTATCCACACTGAGAATGGCCTCTCGAAATGGCTTGCAGGAAAGGTGGTTATGCGTATAATCTTCAGACAGGACAAGCTTATTAATGTGATTCTCAAGGAATAAGTGGTCGTCGTTGGCTCGGTCTGAGTATTTTACTTTGAATTTGACTATTTGACTAGTAAATGGTAATATCGTATTTACAAGCATAAATAATTTATACAATAATGGGTGCCAAAAAAGCGCGTGAGTTCTCGTTTAAACCGAAACAGCTCACCAAACAACTTCTCAAATGTCTGCCAGAACGAGCCCGTGAGGTCTTGATTGCTCGTTATGGACTTGGCAAAAATACCGATCGAATGACACTCGAAGCGATCGGTGCTATCTATGGCATCACTCGAGAACGAGTTCGACAGATTGAGAACTACGCCCTTACCAATATTCGTAAATCAAAAGAGTACGAACTCTCAGTAAAAGAATTTGCTGAACTTGAAAAAGTGATTACTGAACTCGGTGGTATCGTTGTCGAGTCAGATCTCCTCGAAGAATTTGCAAAAGATAAAAGTACTCAGAACCATTTTCATTTCCTTCTCGTTGCCGGACACCGATTCTCACGACATAAGGAAGATGATCATTTCCAGCATCGATGGTTCATCGACAAGACGCACGCAGAAAAGATTCACGGCGCCCTTCACAAGCTCTATGAAAGTCTCACAGACGAAGATCTCGTAGCAGAGTCAGACATGATCACAAACTTCCTCGAGCATTTGAAAGAAGTGGCAGAGCAGTACAAGCAAGAGGAAATCATCAAGCGATGGCTCAAGATTTCAAAGCGAATGGACAAAAATCCGCTCGGTGAATGGGGAGTGGCACACTCACCAAACATCAAGGCGAAAGGGATGCGAGACTACGCCTTCCTCGTCATTCGAAAGCACGGATCACCGATTCACTTCAAGGAAGTCGCTCGACAGATTGAAAAGATTTTTAACAAGAAAGCTCACGTGGCAACAACTCATAACGAGCTCATCAAGGACAGTCGTTTCGTTCTTGTCGGCCGTGGACTCTACGCTCTTAAGGAGTGGGGATATGCCTCAGGTGTCGTCAAGGATGTCATTCGAGAAGTACTCGAGAAAAATGGTCCACTCTCACGTCAGGAGGTAATCGAAAAAGTACTTAAGGAACGATATGTTAAGGAAAATACGATTCTCGTGAATCTTCAGAACCCAAAGTTCTTCCGTAAGGACAAGGATGGTAAATATCATCCAGCTGAAGGAGTGGCTCTCGCAAAATAGTATAAAAAACCGGCTTCGGCCGGTTTTTTATTGTGGCTGGTGAGTTGGGTTGAGCAGGTGAATGTCATCGTGGAGAGTAGGTCTATAGCTATTGACATATCAGTAATATGTGATATACTAGTAAATAGAAGGTCTTTTACAGCTTTTGCACCGTGTGGTGTGGAAAATGTGTCAGACTGATTCTCAATTGCAGGAACAATTCATCTAAAATATGCGCAAAATCGCATCGTTACTCGTCTGTGCCATCGTCATCTTGCTTCTCTTGAATTCGATTCAGAGTGCCTCGAAACGATCGGTCTCAGAACAGTCTGGGGTGCAGGCAACGCCCGCACCCCTCGCAACCCAGAGTCTTTCCAACGCGCCTCGGCGCGTGGACATCACCCCGATCCCCGTGATGGGGGTGAAGTAAGTGTCGCAGTCAACAGAAACACAAAACACATCAGCAGGAAAAATGAAACATATCATCGCATTGTTTGCCCTTGTGGCAAGCTTGTTCGTCACCACGGCCTACTCGCAGGAGAAGGCCGAGATCAGCGTCCAAAGCGCACCCATTGTTCCCTTCGATGTGATCGTCGGCGGGAGGGCAAGTGTCGAGTCGTATCTCTTCAAGAGCTTCGCTACGGCGGAGTTCCTAGTCTACGGCCAGTCAGCTGTAGGCAGGGAAGAAGAGCGGACGAGGAGACTCAGTGTCGCGGAGCTTATGAGTCGGGGATACATTCCCGGCTCAGCGCAGTCTCTTGAAGGGGTCTTTCAAAACGACCCCATTCGCGGGGTTGAGGTAGCCCCAGTCAACGGGCACTATGATGTGCAGATCAGAGTCGAGCTCTTCTCCAAGGAAGGGATTGTTCTCTTCCGCGGATACTCCGCTGTCCAGATCAATGAAGTCGATGGTCGTTTGGTGGCAACACCGACGCCTGTGATATTCACATCGAATACTGAGTCGATCGCAATCAGTGGAAACGAAAACACTCGTATCACGGCCGCTGGGTGGTTATCGGGCAATTGGCAAGTGCCTAGCTTGGAGATCCCGATCGTCGACAATAGAGCTATAGTTCCCGTCAGTTCGCTCAATTCGGGGACACTTGTCTTGACGGTCAATCAACGTGGATTCACTGGCGCAGTTGCGATTGACCTCAATGGTCACACCGTCATCGCGGAGGCCGAGAAAATCGACCTGCATCTCCGGAAAATCTCGGCTGAGGATGGATTTATTCATATCATCCGAGAAGGAATAAAGTTTCCCGAAGTTACTTTCTGGGAGTCACATTCAGTTTTTGGCGATGTGCCGGGAACGGTGATCGGAGTGTATCCAGTGGTTGAGCTCACACCGCCTCTAGTGGGCGGTGAAGTAACGTTCTCGCCCCGCGTTACTGTATTCGGGCGGGAAGGACGGTATTTCTCGGTCCCTTCCAGTATCGTCGTTCGCGATGTGTTGTCTGGTATCGACAAGACTATCCTGCCAGACAGCAATGGGAAGTTCAGTTTCACATTCCCCCGTGCACAGGCTTATCACCTGTTCCTCAAATTTAAAGGTGTGGTAGACCCTCGGGCTCTTCTCACACAGTAGTTTCGGAATGATCTTTTTCACGGCCGCTTGCCTCCCTCAAGGAGCAAGCGGCCTTTTTTGTTGATATACAAATATAACTCTTGTGTATACTAGTCTATGAGTATGTTAGACACCGTTGTGCGCTATTTTGATGAAGGAGTGTTGAGTCAGCTACGCGTCTTGTTCCCACAAGTGGCGGATATTTTTATGTATCTCTTTCCATATGTACTACTCTACACAGTTATTGCGACGACTTGGAAATCTTGGGTGAAGTGGCGACGCCTCAAAGCGATGACCGAGATCGACTGGGTCTGTATACAGATACGCCTTCCGCAAGAGACCTTCAAAACCCCGAAAGCTATGGAAATCGTCTTGACCGCGATTCACCAAGCTGGTGGCGAGGGGACATGGATTGACCGAAATATCAAAGGAACCCTCCGTCCGTCGTTCTCGCTCGAGATGGCGAGTCATGGTGGCGAGGTGCAATTTTACATGTATGTACCCAAGAAACTTAAAAATAACATTGAGGTACAGATTTACTCGCAGTTTCCGGACATCGAAATCAATGAGGTACCCGACTACACTGCTTCGGTTCCTTTTTCTATACATGAGCACGATCTCGAAGGGTATACGCTGAAGCTTTCGAAAGCCGATCCGTTGCCGATCAAGACCTATATAGACTACGGTATGGACAAGCCAGGGACAGAGGAAGAGGAAAAGATCGATCCACTCACGGTGCTGATCGAGTCGCTTGGTGCGCTCAAGAGTGGCGAACATGCCTGGGTGCAGATGGTGGTGCGCTCACTTGGTAAGAAAAAAGTTTGGGGCGGGTGGACATCTTTCTGGGAAAAGAAAGCAAAAGAAGGTAAGACCTGGGGGCAGATCCTCTCTGGTGATTTTTGGAAAATGATCTGGAAGGAAGAAGATCCGTTCAAAGATGCGACCAAGAAAGCTCTCGAAGATTTGAAGACCGCCGGAATTTTGAAGTTAAAAGTCAAAGACGAAGACAAGGATTTTGGGTATAGTCCGACTAAGTTTCAACAAGAGACGATCGAAGCGCTTGAACGTGCGGTTAATAAATTCGCTTTTGAAGTAGGGATACGAGTCGTGTATATTGCTGAAAAAAGTAAGTTTAAAAACAAAGGGCTTGTCGGCCCAGGTATGTGGAAACAGTTCAATTCCGTAAACTTGAACGGCTTTGCCAAGGATACTGACGTGAGTGCTGGTAAATGGTATTGGCCAGACTTTAAGAATGTACAGTCAAATGGCAATAAGCTCGGTATGTATGAAGCCTACCGTTTACGTTCTTGGTATGAGAAAATAGAACGACATGAAGGAACAATGGTCTTAACCACCGAAGAATTGGCGACGATCTACCACTTCCCAGGATCTGTGGCTCGTACACCAACATTCACGCGTATTCCTTCAAAGAAGTCTACCGCTCCAGCAAATCTTCCGATATAATCCCGATTATCCGCCATGAATATCTTTTACCGTATGCTCGACCATTACCGACTGATACCAAACCATGCCCGCATCTTTATCATTACGGCATTTGTGCTTATCGCTGGAATATCTGTTCAGATAGTCGGATTCTTGCTCGTCCCCAGTGACTTTCCAGTTCAGGGTGCCTATACCATAGCGCGGGGTGATGGGCTTGCCTGGACAGCTCGTAGTCTGGAGGAAGAGTCGTACATCAAGTCCCCATACGTATTTAAAGCGTGGGTGTATCTTCTCGGTAATGGGAAAATACAAGCGGGTGAATATTATTTCCCGAAGAAAATTGGTGCGTTTAGTATGGCGCTTCGCCTTGTTCGTGGTGATACACAGATACCGACTCGGTGGGTCACGATTCGTGAAGGATTAAATGTTCGAGAAATAGCAGAGATACTTTCGTCGACCGTGCCAAATATAAAAAAGGAAGAGTTCATCATCAAGGCGGAAAAATACGAAGGCTACCTCTTTCCTGACACGTATCGAATCCCTATGACGGCAAGTGTTGAAGACGTGATCGCTCTCATGAAAGCAAATTTTGATCGACGGATTGCTACCGTACAGGAAGAAATAAAAAAGTTTGGGAAGTCACAAAAGGACGTCATAATCATGGCTTCAATCATTGAAGATGAGGGGCGTTCTGTCCGTGACCGGCAAATGATTGCTGGGCTCTTGTGGAAGCGCTTGCGTGAAGGGTGGCCACTACAGGTTGATGCTGCCTTTCAAAAAGTGAACGGTAAGACTTTGTCTGAAACGATTACGAAAGCCGAGCTCCGTGACAGTTCATCACCTTTTAATACCTATGCCAATCTCGGGCTGCCGCCGGCGCCGATCACTAACCCTGGCCTTGGCTCGATTCGGGCGACAGTAAACCCGATTGAGACAACGTATTATTTCTACCTCTCAGAAAAAAACGGCACAACTCATTTTTCTCGAACACTCGAGGAACATGTCGTGCTCAAAAATAAGTACCTTCGTTAATTTTGACAAGAGTTAGAGAAATAAGTATTGTGTATTTTATGAATTCTCTGGCGCATCTGAAAGGGAAAAAAGTCTATCTCGGCATGTCTGGCGGGGTGGACTCTTCGGTGTCAGCGGCTCTCCTTAAGCGTGCTGGAGCGGAGGTCACAGGGGTTTTTATTAAGGTGTGGCAACCGGATTGGTTCCCATGTACCGCCGAGCAGGATCGTCTCGATGCGATGCGAGTCGCCGCTCTTCTTGATATCCCGTTTGTGACCCTTGACCTAGAACAGGAGTATAAAAAGCATGTTGTCGACTACATGATTGGCGAGTATCAAGCGGGACGAACTCCTAATCCTGATGTGATGTGTAACAAGTACGTAAAATTCGGTGGCTTTTTCAGATACGCTCGCGCACAGGGAGCGGAATTTGTCGCCACAGGCCACTATGCTCAGACTCGCGTCGAAGACGGTGTGACTGCTCTTTTGAAAGGCGATGAAGATAAAGATCAGTCGTACTTCCTCTGGACGCTCACGACAGAACAGCTCGCTTCTTGTGTCTTTCCGGTAGGCGACCTTCCGAAAGAAAAAGTCCGCTCGTTGGCGAGATCTTTCAAGCTTCCTGTAGCGGAAAAGCGAGATAGTCAAGGTCTGTGTTTCGTCGGCAAAATCGATATGAAGGAATTTTTACTTCACTATATTGAACGGCAAAAAGGAAATGTACTTGATGTGCAAGATCGGGTGATCGGTACTCATGATGGTGCACTATTTTATACTCTCGGCGAACGGCACGGGTTTAGGATAACATCAAAGACTCCACAGGATTCGCCGTATTTTGTCTGTGCGAAAAACATTGAAGCAAACACGATCACCGTAAGTCACGATAAACCTCAGGTGCAAATGAAGTCAGAGTGTACGCTGACTGATGTTGTCTGGCGAGACGTCCACACGCCAAAAGACGAAGTGTATCAAGTGCGTACACGATATCGCCAGGCGCTTGTCCCAGCGCGGATCACAATGAGTGGTAACAATTCGTGTCAGGTGCATTTCCTTGAACAAGGTGAGGTCGCGACAGCTGGGCAGTCGTGTGTGATCTATCGGGGTGAGGTGTGCGTCGGTGGCGGGATCATCGCCTAATTTTTTACAAAGCGCCACTTCTCGATATACTGTGGCAATGGAAGAAAAGAAACCCATTATTGTTTACAAAGCTGACGGCACGCAAGAAATTTTTAATCCCTCAAAACTCCTCCGTTCACTCTCACGGGCCGGAGCCAATGAAGCGACTGCCCTCAAGGTAGTCGAGGAAATCGCGGCTGGTCTTGTGGGAGGTGAGAAGACTTTCGACATCCACGATAAAGCATTCCATCTCTTGCACACGCTCGAGCGACACGCGGCGATGAAGTACTCACTCAAGCGCGCTCTCTCTGAACTCGGGCCAGAAGGGTTTACCTTTGAAAAATATTTTGCAGAGATACTCAAGACGTTTGGGTATGAAGTGGTCACGAATCAGATCGTGAAAGGGAGTTGTGTGGAGCACGAGATAGACGTGGTCGCCTGGTCAGATACCGAGCTCATATTTATCGAAGCGAAATTTCATAATGAGTTCTGGCTTAAGTCCGACCTCAAGACTGCTCTCTACGTAAAGGCGCGGTATGAAGATATTAAAGGTAATTCGTATGAATTCGGTGGCAAGCGACGGGAATTTACTGATGGGTGGCTTGTTACCAATACAAAGTTCACTGATAAAGCGATCGCCTATGCTGAGTGTAAGGGGATGAAGCTTGTCGGGTGGAGTTACCCACACAAAGAAAGTATTCAGCATATGATTGAAGAGTCTCGACTACACCCGATCACTGTTCTTTCAAGTCTCTCAAGACAAGATAAGCAGCTTCTGATGAAAGAGGGTATGGTACTGTGCCGTGATGTAAAGGAACGGACAGAAGCTCTGAAAAATCTTGGCCATTCAGACGACAAAGTCGGGCAGATTCTCGATGAGGCGGGGGCGGTATGCGAACTCGATTCGAAATAGAGAAGCGAGCGTCAAAAAGAGCATCACTCGGTGATGCTCTTTTAGGTTGTGATAGTTTGCAATTATGAACGCTTTTGTATTTCTTGGGTAATTCGTTCGAGTACTTCGTCTACGCTGAGTTGACCAATCTGCCCAGCATCACGACTCTCAAGAGTGACTTTCCCTGCCTCAATATCTTTGTCGCCAATGATGATGGTGTATGGCACCTTCATATCTTTTGCTTCCCGTACTTTTTTACCAAATCCTGTATCACTACAATCGAGATCTACACGTAGTCCTGCTTTTTCGAGAGCGTCAGCTACTGTGCGTGCTGCTTCAGCGTGATTCTCTCGTATAGGAATAATCTTTACCTGTACCGGAGCGAGCCAGAGAGGGAAGTTACCGCCGAAATGTTCAATGATGATTGAAAGGAAGCGCTCAATCGATCCCATAATTGCCGCATGTATCATAACGATACGTTCTTTCTCACCCTTTTCATTCACACACTCGAGATTAAATCGTTCTGGCATGTTCAAATCGAGCTGGATGGTTGCCACCTGCCACTCTCTGCCAAGAGAATCTTTGGCCATGAAGTCGAGCTTCGGCCCGTAAAACGCTGCTTCGCCAGGGCCGTCAATTGCAACTGCTTGTTTCTCACTCAAGATTTCTTTTAGGAAATTTTCAGCGATATCCCACCGCTCGGCACTACCAAGATACTTTTCTGGTGTCTGTGGGTCGCGGCGAGAGAAGCGAACTTGTAGATTCAATCCGAATTTCGGATAGAACTCATGAATAATATCCCAAACTTTCATAAACTCGGCTTTAACGTCCTGCATTCGGCAGAAGACATGAGCGTCATCTTGAGCGAATGCTCGAACTCGCGAGAGTCCTGAGAGCTCTCCCGACTGCTCATCACGATAACAAGTGGTTGTATTGGCGTAACGTTGTGGAAGTTCTTTATAACTCCATTGCTTACGTGCATAGATCTGTGTGTGGTGAGGACAATTCATTGGTTTCATGACGAATTCGTGTCCCTCACGAGTTTTTATTTTGAAGAGGTCGTCTTGGTATTTATCCCAATGACCACTCGTCATGTAGAGGTCTTTTTTGGTGATATGGGGTATCTCCACACGCTCATAGTCATAACGTGACCGTAGTAACCATACGTACTGGTCGAGGAGGTTTCTCACGATAGTACCTCGAGGAGTCCAAAGAGGGAGTCCAGTGCCTACGAGGTCTGAGAAAGTGAACAAATCAAGAGCTGGGCCTAATACTTTATGATCACGTTTCTTTGCTTCTACGAGCATGAGTTCATATGCTTCCAAGTCCGCCTTACTTAAGAAAGCGAGACCATAAATTCGCGTGAGCATTTTGTTTTTCTCGTCGCCGCGCCAGTACGCACCAGCGATTCGTGAGAGTTTAAAGCCAGAAAAATCAACGGCTTTCATTGACTCGACATGTCCTCCACGGCAGAGATCAGTAAAATCACCCGATGTGTAGAGAGTGATTTTTTCACCTTTGGCGATGATTTCTTCAATAAGTTCAAGTTTATACTGGTTACCAGCAAAGTGAGCTCGAGCTTCCTCAGCACTGACTTCACGAGCGGTGAATCTGTCCCACTTCTTTCCGATCTCTCGCATCTTTTGCTCGATTTTCCCCAAGTCTTTTTCGCTTGGTGGTGTGACAAAATCGAAGTCATAATAAAAGCCATTGTCGATCGCTGGGCCGATCGTTACTTTTGTCTCAGGGTAGAGAGCGAGTACAGCACTGGCGAGAAGGTGAGCAAGTGAGTGTCGTATAAGTGGTAATTGTTCGTGATTCATTGAAGTAAATTAATAAATAAAAAGCACCCAAGCGTATACGCGACAAATGTCGTGTACATGCTCGGGCGCTCAGGCGCGGTTCCACCGGGCTTTTAGCTTGAGTATGCTCAAGCGTCTCTTGAGTATAGATTAGGCACGAGGCTTTGTGGATACAAATCATGGGTGGTAGCCATGACAATCTCTATACTCACTATACTAGCGCAGAGGAGTAGCTACGTAAAGTAAAAGACCTAGCGTGGGGCTAGGTCGTGTCGAGGAATAAATTCCACGAGTGCTCATATTCATCTATATATTACGATACGGACCGAGACTGTCAAATGCGACAGATTTCAGAAAATGATATACTAGTATGTATATACATCTATGGCAAAAGAGAAAGAAAAAGGTAATTACGGTGCGGATTCGATCCAAGTTCTTGAGGGTCTTGAGCCAGTACGAAAGCGCCCCGGAATGTACATCGGTACGACTGGGCCAGACGGTTTTCATCACCTTATTTGGGAAATTTTTGACAACTCTCGTGATGAAGCGATGGGAAACCATGCCGACCGTATCGAGATCGTGCTTTTACCTGGTGAGAAGGTGCGTGTGGTTGATAATGGTCGAGGTATCCCGGTGGATGTGCACAAGCAGACAAAGGTTTCAGCTCTCGAGACCATCATGACAGTTCTTCATGCCGGAGGAAAATTCGGTGGTGAGGGAAGTGGTTATAAAGTGTCTGGTGGTCTTCACGGTGTGGGTGCGTCGGTGGTCAATGCCCTTTCAGTGTACTGTCGAGTCGATGTACATAAAGACGGCGGGCACTATTTCCAGGAGTACTCACAAGGAAAGGTTAAAACTCAGACAAAAAAAATCGGCGCATCCAAAGCGCACGGTACAATCGTTACTTTTCAACCTGATGAAGTAATTTTCGGTCATCAAGTTTTCGATTTTCATCGTGTCGTAAACCATGTTCGTCAGCAGGCATATCTCGTTCGTGGATTGCGGATCACAGTGGTTGATGCGCGTACAGTAGACGCTGCAAAAGTTCCAGACCTCGTTGATTCATACTATCTCACTGACGCGGGCCTCGAGGCGCCATCATATACGTTTTATTTTGAAGGTGGACTTGCTTCACTCGTCCGTTTTAATAATAATCTCCAGAAGCCAGTTCACAAGAATGTATTTTATGTAGAGAAGCAGGTTGAAGGAGTGGAGTCTGTGGAAATCGCCCTTCAGTATGTCGATGATATTCCATCGCGTATCTCTGCTTTTGCTAACAATATCTATAACCCTGAGGGTGGTACGCATATTACTGGTTTCAAAACCGCATTGACTCGAACGCTCAACACCTATGCCAAGAAAAATAACTTGGTAAAAGGTGAAGATGATAGTTTCACTGGTGACGATGTGCTCGAAGGTCTCACTGCGGTAGTCTCGGTCAAGCTTCGCGAGATTCAATTTGAAGGACAGACAAAAGCCAAGCTTGGTTCTGTGGAAGCGCAAGGCGCAGTCGCGTCGGTCTTCAGTGAGGCATTCAATGTTTTCTTGGAAGAAAATCCTGATGATGCAAAGGCAATTGTCGGAAAAGTAGTCCTTGCGATGAAGGCGCGAAAAGCAGCAAAAGCAGCTAAGGATTCAGTGCTACGAAAAGGGGTGCTTGAAGGTATGACTCTGCCGGGAAAGCTCGCTGACTGTGAGTCACGCTCTGCCGAAGAGTCTGAAGTGTTTATTGTGGAGGGAGATTCAGCGGGAGGGACGGCTAAGCAGGGACGTGATCGACGTACACAAGCGGTGCTGCCACTACGAGGAAAGATCTTGAACATCGAGCGTGCACGACTTGATCGTATGCTTGGCTCAGAGCAGATCCGTAATCTCGTCATCGCGATGGGGACAGCGATTGGAGACACCTTTGATCTCTCAAAACTTCGTTATCACAAAATCATCATTGCTACCGATGCGGACGTGGACGGTGCACATATTCGAACCCTGATCCTCACTCTGCTCTATCGATATTTCCGACCACTCATTGATGGCGGCTTTATCTACATTGCTCAACCGCCACTCTACAAAGTAAAGCGAGGAAAAGAAATTCTCTATTTTTATTCTGAAGAAGAAAAAGCAAAAGTTCTCGGAAAGACTGAAATCGAAGTAGAAAGTTCTGACACCGAAGTGCAAGAAGAGGAAGAAGTGGAAGGTAAAACGCCACGTAAAGCAAAAGTGAATGTTCAGCGATACAAGGGTCTCGGTGAGATGAATGCTGATGAATTGTGGGAGACTACCATGGATCCAGCTCGTCGTGTGCTCAAGCAGGTGTCAATTGACGATGCCGTTGAAGCAGATAAGATATTCGATATGCTCATGGGTACCGATGTTCCAGCCCGAAAGTCCTTCATTCAGTCCAACGCTCACAAAGCGAACCTCGATATATAAGGCCTCGGAAAGCCCTCGGGTGCCATTGACAGCGCGTCTAAAACGCGATATAATTACTATCTATGAACTTAATTCAAGTTACCACTATGAAAACGCTAAAAACAGCTTTGTATGCACTCGGACTCACCGCAGTTGCTCTTACGTTTGGCGCGACAAGTGCTCAAGCGGCAGATTACAATCCACCTCGAGTGTATGGATGTCCTACCGGCGCTGAGATCCGTCTCCTCGGATCAACGCAGTACTGTGTCTTCACGAATACAAACGGTGAAGGAGTGTTGAACGCATACGCTGCTCGCTATCAGGCAAACGAGGCAACTGCTCAGGCAGTGTGTCGTGCTTCACATCCTCAGGCAGTATCACTTGGCTATACTCCTATTAGTTTTGATTCTCCAAGTGACAACTTTATTATTAGTTGGACAAATAGTGGCTGGACTTCAATCCCCGCAAAGCAATTTAATAGTGGAATTCTCGAGCTTCGTTGTGGGCTCCCGACAAACGCCTCAAATAACCGTGGGAATAATTTCCCTGGGTCAAATGTAAATGGTACTTGTTCACCAGACCGCTCAGTTGTCGACCGTGGTCAGACAGTGCGTTGGCGAGTGTACCCAAATGGAGGGACTGGTTCTTATTCATATGCCTGGTCTGGTTCAGAGGGTTTGTACGGTGATTCATCACGAATGGATATTACCTATGACTTCTCAGGTACGAAATATGCATATGTAACACTCTACGATACTAATGGCTACTCAAGTTATCTTAACTGTGGCAGTGTAACTGTTCGTGAGACTGATTATTATAACGACAATTATTACGACTATTCATACAACAACTCTCGAGACCGATACAATTTCGGCACCGCACGATGTGAGGTGTCTCCACGATACGTACTCACAGGTGCGACGGTAGAGTTTACGGCATACACAGACTATGCTGGTGGTGACCTTGAATATTATTGGGCAGGGGCAGATACCAATGGTCGAGGAAGTCGTTTTACGACAAGTTTCAGTTCTGCTGGTACGAAAGATATCGTCCTTACTGTTCGAAATCAGTATCGTACGAGTCGTGTGAACTGTCCTTCAGTGACAGTAGCCTCACGACCAGCTCAGACATATGTCGCTCCAGTGACAACCTATGTTGCTCCGACAGTGACACGGACAGTCGCTACAGCCGCTGCAACAGGAAAGCTTGATGCGGTCTGTGTTCCTGGTGTAAATCAGGCAGAGATCGGTCAGGAAGTGAACTGGACTGTTCAGCCGACTGGTGGAACAGGCAAGTACTCATACGCTTGGACAGGAACTGACGGGGTCAATGGTTCGACTTCACAGATCACGACCTCATACAATGAAGGTGGTACTAAAGATATGTTTGTAACTGTTACTTCAGGTACACAATCCATTGTACGAAACTGTTCACTCGCAGTGCTCGACGGTGACGGGACGAATCCTGTTGCTCGAAGTGGCAATCGAAATCTTGCCGGCGCGGCTGCACTCTCGATCGACCTCTCTCGAGTGCCCGCATGGCTCTGGCTTCTCCTTGTGGTAATAATTCTTGCAGGGGTGAATGTATTCCAGTGGTATCAAAAGAACAAAGATTTGATGACCAAGTAATTCTCTTATTAAAATGAATGTTAAAAACTCGCCTTTGGGCGAGTTTTTAACATTGAGCATAATGGGTTGTGCGATAGTGGTGATATACTAATTTGTGTTGTGCAAAAGTTCGGTACAATAGTTTTTCTCTCTATACTCTCACTCGTCGTTTGGGCACCACAAGTGGCCGAAGCGGGTTTTAATGCATCCGATGTTCTTGGAACGTTTGATGTAAGTGGTAATCCGAGCTTTACTACTTCATACGGCGGGAATATCGATGCGAGCGCCAACGGTTTCCAGTGGCCTTTTTCAATTACTCTGGATCCAGTGCATCACAAGCTCTATGTTCTCGATGGTGAGACACGTATCTTGGTCTACAATCTTACGACTGATAATGAACTTATTGATAATGTTGCAGACTATGTTCTGGGGCAACCAGATTTTGTGACTAACAATAGTCCAGTTGACGCAAATGCCCGTGAGTTCGCAGCAAGTGGAATCGAAATTGACTCGGTGAATCAACTCCTCTATGTTGCAGACTACCTTTGGAATCGCATTCTCGTCTTCGACCTCTCGGGGGGAATTACCAATGGTATGGACGCGTCGTATGTGCTCGGGCAGCCAGATTTTGAGACAGGGGATTCACCATTATCACCACTTGCAAACAACTTCGCTGCAGTAGGAAAAATTCACTACAGTACGACAACTGAGCGATTATTTGTGACAGATCAAACCTTAAATCGAGTGCTTATTTTTGATATGAGTGCTGGGATTATGGACAATATGGATGCTTCGTATGCACTCGGGCAGCCAGATTTGGAAACAAATCTTGGAGACAGTTTGACGGCGAGTTCTACGATTGATGTAAATGATGTTTTTTACGATGAGGTGAGCGAGAGACTTTTTGTACTTGATGCATATTCCTACCGTATCCTTGTCTTCGATCTCTCGGGTGGAATCACGAATGGCATGGATCCGTCGTATGTACTCGGGCAACCGGATTTCGAGTCGGGAGTTACAGGAATGACCGGCTCTAGTTTTGTTAATGCGCCTAGTTCGATTACCGTTCATCAAAACAGACTGTATGTTTTTGAATTTGGTCGCATCCTCATCTTCGACCTCTCGGGGGGGATTACCAATGGTATGGATGCGACGTATGTGTTGGGTGGTCCCAACTTTACTTCCGCATACTATACAGGGTCTGACTATGACCCATCTGTCTCTGGAAATAACGTAGGTTCTGCAGGAGATTTACAGATTAATGTCAGAGGTAACGGTGAGCTCGACCTGTTTGTGGCAGATAGTGATCGCGCTCGAGTTTTGGTCTTTAATGTGAGTCCGGGAACTATCGAAAACGGTATGAGTGCATATAGAGTACTCGGCCAGACGGACTCGCAGGGAAATCAAAACTTTTCTAAGAGTCAGGTGTATGATCAGCCGGTATTCAATAGACTTATTCCTATAGCGATTGCTGTCGATGAGACACGCAACAGACTTTTTGTGGGAGGTAACGGTGAAGTCCGAGTGTATAATCTCACTGCCAGTGGTCGTCCGGTAGATACCACTCCAGAGGCGGTAATTGGCTGTGATTCCATTGAGCGTGAATGTAACGCCACTACAACAGCAAATAGATTTGGTTTGGGTTCAAAATCTATCACTTATGATGATGAAGAGCAGCGACTATTCGTACTCGATTACTTCGGGCGCGTCTTGGTGTTCGATGTTTCAAATGGAGTTGTAGATAATATGAATGCTTCATACGTACTTGGTTCGACAAACTTCACCACTCTTTCTCCTGGTCTTTCTGAAAATCAGTTTGCTGGTTACAACGGCGATGGGATTGAATATGACTCTCTTCATAAGCGACTTTTTGTAAATGACCCGTCAAATTACCGCATTCTTGTCTTCGATCTCTCCAGTGGTATCACCAACGGTATGGATGCTTCGTATGTGCTCGGGCAGCCGGATTTTACGACAGATACAGAGCCGGCATCACCAACGGCATCAAGTACTTTTATTAGTGATATTGCTATTGATGAAGGTCGTTCACTCTTGTTTGTAGCTGATGGTCAGTTCAACCGCATTCTTGTCTTCGATCTCTCCAGTGGTATTACGAACGGTATGGATGCTTCGTATGTACTCGGGCAAGTAAATTTCACTGCACAGGTAAGTGAGACAACACAGTCCGGCTTCACTGGCCCAAATGCGCTTACATTTGATTCTCAAAATAAACTTCTCTATGTCATGGACGCACAAGCGTCCAACGTCGCCCGAGTCAAAATTTATGACACGGCAGATATTGCAAATAACGAAGGGGCGGTGGCGATACTTAACAGTACTAATTTTACTTCAATAACCGACACGAATTCCGTCACGCAAAGTGCCATTCAGTACGGTTACTCGATGGAGTTTAATAATTCTGATAGAATCCTCTACTACGCAGATCAAGCGCCAAGGCGCCTCCTCCTCTTCCAGCTGATCTCCTTCTCTTCACCGACCATCTCACAGGCTACGGTCGGCACTTCATATTTCACCCTCCTCACTCCTAAGGGAGAGCAGGGAACTGTTACGTATGAACTCACCTCTGGCACCCTCCCCGACGGCCTCTCTCTCAACACCAGCACCGGCATCATCAGTGGTACTCCAACCACCGCTACCACCTCTACCTTCAGTATCAAAATCACTGATACACTCTCAGCGGCTCAAGTCTTCTACCATACTCAAGAATTCACTCTCACTGTTGTCCCGGCTCCCGTAGTCACCACCATCTCTCGCTCCGGCGGAGGAGGTGGCGGCCGCTCTGCTCCTGTGGTCGTCAACACCCCCCGAGGTACCACCACACTCCTACGCCTCTCATCGACCACCAACATCCTCCCACCACCCATTACACCCACTACCTTCACCCGTAGTCTCACCGTCTCTTCATACGGTACTGATGTACAGCTCCTCCAACGCTTCTTGAACTCACAAGGCTTCACTGTCTCTACGACAGGCTTTGGCTCTCCTGGCAACGAAACCTTCTACTTTGGCCCTGCTACCCGTGCTGCTCTCATCCGCTACCAGAAAGCCAACAACATTACTCCCGCTCTTGGCTTCTTTGGCCCGGTGACGAGGGGGGTGATGGGGAGGGGGAGGTAAGGGTGTGGATTGAAAAAAGCGGAGAATACAGTAGTATTAGTCTTTCCTGAGAGTGAAAGAAGATCTTTGTAGTTTTAATAAGCCAATGTAGCTCAGTTGGTAGAGCATTCCCATGGTGACAGTTCATTGTTGCCTCCTCTCGGAGTAATCCGATTGGATAACCCGAATTACGGTTAACATCCGACGACCACACAGGCCTGCCGGACAAGACCGTGGTCCTAAAGTGCATTGCACCCGGGCCCGAACGACTGACAAGGGGTACCACACCACGTATTAAGATGCGGTATAAGATACAGTCTAGCCCTCAAGTATAAGTAGGTTTAATTTTCTTTGAAGTTGAGGTAGAAGCGAAGGGAAAGGTCACCAGTTCAATTCTGGTCATTGGCTCATGAAGTATGCAAATGACTTTGCATACGTCCGGAATTGAAAGCCGGAACATTGCCTTGTTCACATGCGTGCGTAAAATACATATTCAAACTGAGATATACTTATTTTACATGAAGCCTCTCAGAGCATTTACTCTCATTGAACTCCTCGTCGTAATTGCGATCATTGGTATGCTCTCGAGTGTCATTCTTGCTTCACTCAACTCTTCACGTCTGCGTGCTCGTGATGCAGCAGTCCGGCAGATCGCAACACAGATACGGACGCTCTACGCACAACAGTTTGCTGATACTGGAAGTTACACACAACTTAAAGGCAACGGTGACGTCTCTGGCTGGTTTGGTACTAGTGGCGGGTGCTCGAGTGGGGGATTTAGTGGTAATTATGCTAGTGAGATGGTAAGGCTCTGTCAATCATATATTGCTACTATCGGTACCTGCCCAAGTAATACATGCGCGTGGTTAGGGAATACAAGTATCGCCTGGGCTGGCTCTAATCCTGACACTGTATACTCAAGTATATTCTATCTTCCCGGAAGATCGCAACAAGCCGGTGCCAATCGTTTTCTTTGTGTGGGAAGTAGCGGAGGAGTTTCTGAAGTAGACGGAGCAGGGCTTACCCAAGCTAGCGGATTCTCAAATAACAATGATGCTTATATGTGGTCTGAGTCTGGCTGTTATGCTAATCCATAATTGCCTAGAAGTATGAAAATGATAGTATGAGTCTGCTATCGAGGGAGCAAACGTCGCCTGACTTCCTGCCAGTGCGCACGTGGCAGACCCAGGGTTGTGTAGCTGTCCTGCAGCGTTGATACTACCTCTGCGTCGGCCGTACCTATAAACGGTCCTTGTGCTGCTCTCTCGGTGGCACTTTTAGCCAAAGTAGCTCAGTTGGTAGAGCACAGCTTTCGTAAAGCTGGGGTCGCGAGTTCGATCCTCGCCTTTGGCTCACTTGTCCACAGCACCCTCCGCTCTGCATGTATACTAGGTGTATATGTTCTCTGCAATTAGTTTCGTGCGTTGTAAAAGATTAACTGGCTTCACGCTCATCGAACTCCTCGTGGTCATTTCGATTATCGGTATGCTCTCGAGTGTGGTCTTGTCGTCTCTCAATACTGGTCGGCAAAAAGCTCGGCAAGCAGTGCGATTACAAGATCTTCGGAATATAAATACGGCACTCCAGTCGTACTATGCTCAAAATGGTTTCTACCCGGGTTCGTGTGGTTGGAATGGACACTACAGTAATTTTAGTGGAACTTCATATGATAGTTTGACTGCTCGTCAGTATGTACGCGGAGGAGTTCCTACTTGCCAAGGGGCGACTGGCGCTGGTCCACACGTTGACTGGATCCCCGAACTCGTCTCAAGTGGTCTGTACCCGACTCTACCGAGAGATCCACTACGATCAACAAATGGAGCTGCAACTCAGTATATCTACGTGTCAGATGCAAATCAGAATTACAAATTGATTGTTCATGCGGTAGGAGGGGATGGGGCGTGCCAAGGGGTACCTGCTTCAATGATTGATCGGGCGCGTGACGGGGGCACTAATGCCACAACTCTCGATGGTGCTACTCCGGCCACATCATGTTGGGCGTTTGGTTACTGGACAGACGGCTATGTGAGCAATTAAGATGAGTAGGTGTCACTAAATCCTAAAGAAGAAAAACTCGCCCAGCTCGAAGCTTTGCTCTACCAACCAGACTTTTGGTCTGATAAGGCTAAAGCACAGGCCACGCTCAAAGAAATAGAGTCACTTAAGCTTGAACTCTCTGGTGGTGGGGCGTATGACTCTGGAGATGCAGTCATGACCATTTTTGCTGGGGCGGGGGGAGACGATGCTGAGGACTTTGTAGGAATGCTTATGCGAATGTATCTTAAATACGCTGATTCTCGCGGGTGGGGCTACAATGTGCTCGACGAAAGTCCAAATGATCAGAAAGGGTATCGGAACATCACTCTCGAGATCCAAGGAAAAGGAGTGTATGGTACTTTGAAAAACGAGTCCGGAGTCCATCGTCTGGTGCGACAGTCTCCTTTTAATGCAAAAGGGCTACGACAGACTTCGTTTGCTATGGTAGAAGTGATTCCCAAGCTTGAAAAACACACTGACATTGAAGTTCCTGAGACTGAGTTTGAAATCACTACCGCAAAAGCAGGAGGGCCAGGTGGCCAGAATGTGAACAAGCGAGAGACGGCGGTGCGCATTGTCCACCTTCCGACCAAGCTCTCTGTCCATGTGACCAGTGAGCGGAGTATGGCACAAAACAAAGAGAAGGGATTAGAACTCATCAAAGGTAAAATCTATAAATTACGTCAGGAAGAGAAAAAAGCTCAAGAAAAAGGTCTCTATATCTCAAAAACCGTTTCCAATGACTGGGGAAATCAGATCCGCAACTATGTTCTCCATCCGTACAAACTTGTTAAAGATGTTCGGACCAATATCGAGACTTCTAATGCTGATGCGGTGCTTGAGGGTGAAATACAGGAGTTCATCGACGCAGAAAAAGGGCTCTAGCTCGAGCTTTGAGTGGGGATAGTAATAAAGTCGGTCAGGGTATACTTTTTAGGTACATATGAGTCTAAAGTCATTTTTCACTAGCTCAATTGCCCGACCGTATTACCCCGGCTTCACACTCATCGAGCTCCTCGTGGTCATTTCGATTATCGGTATGCTCTCGAGCGTAGTCTTGTCCTCACTTAATACTGCTCGTGGTCGAGCCCGAGATGCGGCGATTCGTACCTCAATACTCGAGATGAGAAAGCTCTTTATGCAAGAATTTGCTGATGACGGTAGTTTTGCCGATCTTAAACGTGGGTGGGCTGGCACATCAACGACCTGTACCGCACAGGCTTTTTCTGGGACGTATGCCTCTGAGGCAGTCAGAATCTGTGACTCACTGTACGCGAATACTGGTACAGCTTGTACAACAAACTGCGTGTACGTCGGTGGTACTCAGGTGGCCGACAACTCACTCTTTTCTATCATCGTCTATTTGCCTGGTGAGTCGGCGCGAGTGGGCTCGACACGTTATCTCTGTGTTGGTTCCAGTGGGCGATCGAGTGTCTCGATAGGTTCCCCATGGACAGAAGCGGGTTGCTTCGCTAATCCCTAAAAATACTCAACCATAATGACTGTACATCCGGAGCATTGGGGGATAAAATAGAAAGAATGATTTATTTTGATAAAGTCACGAAGCTCTATAACGACAACTCAAAAGCCCTTGATGAGGTCTCATTTACCGTTAACCCAAAGGAGTTTATCACCATTGTCGGGCACTCTGGTGCTGGTAAGACTACACTCCTCAAGATGATTCTCGCTGAGGATAAACCGTCATCAGGAAAAATTTTCTTTGAATCAACTGATATTCACAAGCTCAAGCGCTCAAAGATGAATGACTATCGCCGTCGCGTCGGTACGGTCTTTCAAGATTTTCGCCTCATTCCGCACAAGACTGCTTTTGAAAATATCGCTTTTGCGATGGAAGTCGCCGGGAGAAGTGACGAGGAGATTGAGCGAGACGTGCCGCACGTGCTCGAGCTTGTGGATTTGGAAGATAAAATCAACAGTTTTCCTCATGAGATGTCTGGTGGCGAGAAGCAACGCATTGCTATCGCTCGTGCGATCGTCAACCAGCCGGATGTGATCATTGCCGATGAGCCGACGGGTAACCTTGACCCAATCAATACCTACGAAATCGTCGAGATTTTCAAAAAGATCAATGACCTTGGAACAACAGTTATTCTCACAACACACAATAAAGGGGTCGTGGACTCAGTGAAAAATCGAGTAATCACGATGGAGAAGGGTAAAATTATCCGTGACGATAAAGATGGGAAATACGTTCTATAATTACATATATGTTTAGAAGCTTAAAACGAGTTTGTAAATCAGGTGCGGTCTACTTCTGGAGAAATGCGTTTGTATCTCTCTCGACTATTTTGATCATGATGATCACGCTTTTTGTGGTCTCGGGCGTCCTCCTCGGTGGGGTACTGCTTGATGTGTCGCTTAAGGAAGTGCAGCAGCGAGTGGATATTACGGTTTATTTTGCCAACTCAGCCGATGAGCGGGAAGTACTCACCATCAAGGATAAAATTGAAAAGCTTCCAGAAGTAAAGTCGATTAAGTATGTCTCACGAGAAGAAGCACTTGAGCTCTTTAAGACACGTCACGAGAATAACGAGCTCTTGCTCCAGGCGCTTTCAGAGCTCGGTAGCAACCCTCTCTCAGCTTCACTCACGATACAGGCAAAAGATCCAAGCCAGTACGAATCAATCGCTTCATTCCTCTCTGGTACGGGAGTGCTGACTAGTGACAAGCAGAATATTATCGACAAGATTACGTTTTTTGACTTAAAGCGCGCGATCGAGACTCTCAACAAGGTGACAAAGACGATTCGTGAGTTTGGTATTACTCTCGTGGCGCTCTTGGCGATCGTGACCGTGATTATCGCCTTTAATACGATTCGTCTGACGATTTATATTGCTAAAGATGAGATTTCGGTGATGCGGCTCGTGGGTGCCAACAATGCTTTCGTGCAAGGCCCGTTTGTGGTCTCAGGTATTATTTGTGGCTTGGTGGCGACGATGGCTACTATGCTGGTCTTGGTACCAGTGCTTTACTACGGTGCACCCGTGGTGAAAAACCTCTTTGCCGAGTTCAATATCTTTACCTATTTCTTGATTCATTCATGGCAAGTACTTGCTATTCACCTCACTGTGTCAGTAGCACTTGGAGCTGGAGGTAGTTGGCTCGCAGTTCGAAAATATTTGAAGGTGTAGTGATAGTCAAAAGCGGGGCGCCCGAAGGGCGCCCCGCTTTTCTAATGTATTTTTTCAGTATCGGCAAGTAGACGAGTAGGGAGATTTGTTCATACAATAGTGTATACCAATTAATTTTGCATATGGCGCGCGCAAAGTCCCACAAATATATTTTCGTAGTTGGCGGTGTGATGTCGGGAGTGGGAAAAGGAATCGCGACTGCATCTCTCGGTCATATTCTGCAGTCAAAAGGGTTTAAAGTGAATCCGATCAAAATTGATCCATACTTGAACGTCGATGCGGGAACAATGAACCCTACCGAGCATGGAGAAGTGTTCGTCTTGGATTCAGGACTCGAGACTGATCAGGATATGGGTAACTACGAGCGCTTCCTTGAGCTCAATCTCTCTGACTACGACTACATCACCAGTGGGATGGTGTACAAACATGTGATTGATAAGGAGCGAAATCTCGGCTATCGAGGAAAGACGGTAGAAGCGATGCCGCATATTGTGGAAGAGATCACTCGGCGCATTCATGAAGCCTCACGTACACATGCGTCGGATATTAGTATTATCGAGATCGGTGGTACGATCGGTGACTATCAAAATACGCTCTTTATCGAAGCAGCGCGTGTACTCAAAGTGCAGCATCCAGACGATGTGCTCTTTGTCTTGGTGAGTTATCTGCCGATTCCTGGGACGCTGGGTGAAATGAAGACTCGGCCGACGCAGAACGCTGTCCGTCAGCTCAACGGCTATGGAGTGCATCCTGATTTCGTCATTGCTCGTGGTAAGGAACCGCTTGATGATAAGCGTAAAGAAAAGATTGCTTTTTCATGTGCCATTAAGCCCGATCATGTGATCTCGGCGCCAGATATCAAGAGTGTCTATGACGTGCCACTGAATTTCGAAAAAGGTGAGATTGGCAAGCTCGTACTCAAGGCGCTCAAACTTCGTCCGAAAACAGATGCACCAGGACTCGCTCGATGGGAGAAATTCGTGGAGACTTCTCGAAACCAAAAGAAAGAAGTAAAAATTGCTGTAGTAGGCAAATATTTTGCTACGGGGAATTTCGTCCTTGCTGATTCATATGTCTCTGTCCTCGAAGCGCTGAAATATTCAGCGTATAGTCTCGGTGCCAAGCCAGAGCTCACCTGGATCAGTTCTCAGGATATCGAGTCTGGGACATACAAGCTCGCAGATCTGAAAAAGTTTGATGGAATTCTCGTTCCCGGAGGGTTTGGTGAGACTGGTGTGGAAGGGAAAATAGCAACGATTCGATTTGCCCGAGAGAATAAAATTCCGTATTTTGGTTTGTGTTATGGAATGCAACTTCTCACCATTGAGTACGCTCGTCACGTAGCAAAAATGAAAGGTGCACATACAACTGAAGTAAATCCAAAAACTCAGTATCCAGTCGTCGATGTTATGGATAGTCAGAAAGACAACCTTGCAAAAGGTAAGCTCGGTGGGACAATGCGTCTGGGTGCCTATGCGTGTCATTTGAAAGCGGGAACGATTGCCCGTGATGCCTATAAGCAAGAGATCATCACTGAGCGTCATCGACATCGATATGAGGTAAATATCCACCTCCGTCCGAAACTCGAAGAGGCTGGGCTAGTCTTTTCTGGACTCTCGCCAGATGGAACTCTCGCTGAAATCGCTGAGCTTCCAAGGAAGGTGCATCCATTTTTCCTTGGTGTACAGTTTCATCCAGAATTTAAAGCCCGGCCACTTTCTCCACACCCGCTCTTTACGGAGTTCATCAAAGCTTCACTTCGGTAGGTGGGCGAGAAGGGTGCTTTACAATATTTTTAGTTGGTTGTATACTGATTGAGGTTGAAGGGTTTTGGTTGGGCACCCACCATCGCGGCACCTTGGGTTGGTCATGAAGGGGGCGTCAGGTTGTAACAAGGGAGTATGGTGGGTGTCCCAACCCAATCGAGCGCATACCGCAAGGTGGCGCTTTTTTTATAACTTTACTTTCAGAGTGGTTTTGCTATAGTATGCATGTTGGTAACTTGGTTGCTTAATCGCCGCTGGGTGCTCGCACGATCCGAGTCGAACTGCTGTCTGTCTACGCTGTGTGTATGCGATGGTCGTCCGTGTGGGCACCCAGCAAACCAGCTCTGCGCTTGCGCAGAGCTTTTTTATTTGCAAGAAAGCTCTGAGGTAGAAAAAAACTCAAAACTATACTAGAATCAAGCAATCATTGCGGGATCGTCTAACGCCCGCCTCGACTCGCGAGGCTCGTCGAAGCGAGGCGGGGTAGGACATCAACCAGTATGTATCTCTATATACTTGTAAATGAATCTGGTGATAAAACGTATGTCGGAATTTCTGCCGACCTCACTCGTCGTCTTGAAGAACACAATGCTGGTAAGTCCTCGTATACAAAAGCTTTTCGTCCGTGGCGTATCATCTACACCGAAGAGTGTCAGAGCCAAGTTGATGCTCGCGGGCGTGAGAAATACTATAAGAGTGCCGCAGGTAGAAAAAAACTCAAAACTATACTAGAATCAAGCAATCATTGCGGGATCGTCTAACGGTAGGACAGCGGCCTTTGAAGCCGTTTATCTTGGTTCGATTCCAAGTCCCGCAGCAAAATTTAGAAAGTGAATTTTCCGCGGGAAGCACGCAAACAATTTTGCGTGCGACTTGGATGAGAAAAGGTTGAGTATATCGCACGGAGCAAAGCGAGTACGATATGAAACCTGTACCGTCCATGTAATGGAAGAGATGCGAAGCGGTCCAAGTCCCGCAGCACTCATAAAAATCGTACCTGGTGACCTAGACGGGTCAGGAACGATTCAAAACAATTTAATATGTCGCTTTACTTGACTAAACCACTCTACTTTGATAAAGTAGCTATATGAATTGGGAAAGCAAGGAAAATAAGAAATTACTTCAAGCGATCTTGGCATTGGAAACACCCGATGAAGCCAAGCGTTTTTTGCGTGACCTTATGACTGAGGGCGAGCTTGAAGAGTTTGCTAAACGTTTGAAAACGGCAGAAATGCTTATCGAAAAGGTGCCTTATTCTGTCATCGAAAAGGAGATAGGTTTTAGCTCGACTACAGTTGCTCGTGTTTCCAAATGGTTGAATGGCGGCGAAGGCGGCTACAAAAAGATTCTCAATAAAATCCATCATCACAACTCTATCCAAATAAGGAGAGGGTTGTCTTGAACTATTTCTAAGAAATAACTGAAGCTAACCCCCTCCTTGATTGGAGGGGGTTTTCGTTTGCCTACCTAAAATAAAATGGCAAATCAGTTCTTTAAAAAGGAGTAAAGATGAAAGGCATATCATTCGTCCGTTACTCTCCTCACACGAGCGAGAGTGGCATCACCGCACAAGTCGTAGAATGCTATCGGCAAGTCTTCGCAGACGGACCGTGGCATGAATGGATGCAGTGCCCTGTATGCAAGAAATACTGGGGCATCAAGGATCGGGAATATCTCGTGCAGTCGGGATTTCATCACTGCGACGTGCCCTTGGTTGACTTCTGGCTGACAGAGCAGGTCACAAATGATCTCTTCCACGAGATCGCTAAGGATGCTTCGTGTTGGCTGGCTCTCAATGGATCACGTGTCATCGGTTTTTGTTGGGGTTATCCGATCAGTCTCGAATGTCTTGAGAAGAAGCTTGGACTTACACTTGGATCAATGCTCACCTCGCATGATCGGCAGTCAAGGATTGCTTATCAAGATGAGGTTGGTGTTCTTCCTGAATTCCGGGGCCGAAAGATTGCAAAATCGATGGTCGAGCATCGACTCATGGATTTTCTGGAACAGGATCTTAAGGTCGGTGTCGTTCGAACAAGACAGTATCCTGAGCCGTCAGAAACTTTCTTGTGGTATCGAAACCTGGGATACGAGACTGTCGCTCAATATCCGAACGGGGACGGTCGAGTCATCCTTGCTCGAAGCTTGGAGGGATTGTCTTCAATACTCTAAAACCTAAGGTCTGGCTTAAATCAGCCAGACCTTATTTTTTATATCGGCCATATAAGAAAGCCTCTTCATTCGAGTATTCTCTATTTCGTGCAAAAAGAATTATTCCATCAATGGGCATTTTCACTTCTTCCGTTCCATCAGTCCCAACAACCTGGTTCTTTTTTATTTCTTCAAAATCTTTGAATTGCTTACTAGGGGCAAAATTGCTTTTTGTGAGATGCAGACCTTCTATATTGATGATTGATTGAGGGGTTACTTTGGGAGTTCCAAGAATATTTCCGCAAGCCATAAGAAAAGCAAGTATGCTTTCTTTTGCAATGTCTTTTGAAGAGAGGTCGTTGAAGTACCCACATTCAATACATATTCCAACTTTTCCTGTTTGATTCATGTAGTAATCGGTTCCACCAGGTTCTACATTATCGAATCCAGAAACGATTAAAGAAATTGGAAGTTGTTTTGTAATATCTTGAGCGTTCTCCTCACAGATAACAAATCTCTGACTGTTTGGTGTCAGACTAGCATGTGTATCGAGTAAGTAATCGGCTTGGTCAAGATATCTTTTTAAGAATTGTGCGCGAGAATATTCGTAGCTAGCTTTTTCTTTTTCAGACAACATCTCATCGGATTTGAACAGGCGATTTAGATTTGCTTCCGTATACCGCACATTTTGTTCGACAGCTTTTGGGTTGCCATACGCAATTAAAACTCGCCCTCGTTTAATTTTAAGGATAGGAAGTAATTCATTAATAGCATCAATGCCACAACGTTCGTTTCCGTGAACGCCAATAAGGACCATACTCGTGGGCCCTTTTTCTGTGCCGACTAATTCGATAACATTCTCGTACATATGACTAACTTTATCACTTTATCTAAGTAAAGTAAAGATAATTCTATTCAAGTACAACTCTCTTATTAATTAATATTAGTCTGCTGGTAAACGATTGCATTAATTCTCGTTTCTCATGAATTGCACCCTTCGCAAGGATGTATTTCATATAGCCTCTAATATCTAGCTTGTTCTGTTTGACACGATCATCCTCGGCACTCCTGATATTTTGCTTCTAAAGTCCCCGCATCGCTCAATTTCATTTTCAAGCTTACCCTTAATGCTAACCTGATTGATGTTTAAATGCCTGAATCTGATAATATATGAATATGAAAGAACATCTTGATTTCAAGCCAATAAAAGATCACCCCGAACTTGTAAGTGAGTCGGTATATAAAGCTGCGGCAGATACCCTCGGAGTTCTGGTCGGCCGAATAGATCCTCAGTATATGAATGGTACTGCACTTTCAGATCACTATGATGTAAATCTCGAAGATGGTGCAAACTGCATTGTCGTTAGAGGGAAACGCGGGGAGGTACGAATCACCGCGGCTGTTCTTGTTCCTGTGGGATATCGTGCAGACTTAAATGGACTTGTCTGTGAAAAACTCAATGCAAAGAAAGTATCGATGGCCCCTTTGGAGGATGTGATTGCAGAATCAGGTATGGAGTATGGGAGTATTACACCGGTCGGTCTGCCTGAAACTTGGAAGATTCTAATTGATAGCCGTCTGATGGAAAAAGAGACAATTATTGTCGGCGGAGGAAAGCAGGTTTCAAAACTTCTTGTTCCTACGATTTTTTAGAAAAGGTTTGTATATCGCACGGAGCGAAGCGAGTACGATGCGAAATCTGTGCCGCTGGTTGGAGTATGAAATGTTATAATCCAATTATGAGAATTATGAGTTTAAACACATGGGGTGGGCGTGCAGGAAAGGACAAACTCCTCTCCTTTTTCAAAAATCATAAAGATGATGTCGACGTGTTTTGTCTTCAAGAAATTTGGTCTGCGCCGTATAGTAATTTAGAAGGACAAAAAGCTGGAGGTAAAGAAATAGATCATTCTGAGATTATGGTCAATGGATACCAGGAAATTACTAAACTATTATCTGAATTTGTTCCATATTTTCGACCGCACTACGGTGACAATTACGGTCTTCTGATGCTCGTGAAAAAGAATCTCAAAGTAATGATCGAAGGAGAGATATTTGTGCACAGGTACAAAGGGTATGCGCCCGAGGGTGATATTGGAAATCACGCTCGTAATATTCAGTTCATTACGACAGAATTCAATGGCTCTCCTCTTACTGTTATAAATTTCCATGGTTTATGGAACGGACAAGGTAAGGGTGATTCAGAAGATCGTCTGAATCAGTCAAACAAGATAAAGGATTTTATTGAAACGCTACAGGGTGAGGTAGTGATATGTGGAGACTTCAACCTTCTCCCTAATACTCAGAGTATTAAGATTCTTGAGGATATCGGCTTGAAGAATCTGATCAGAGAAGCAGGAATAACTTCTACCAGAACTTCGTACTACACGAAACCAGAGAAGTTTGCCGACTATACTTTTGTCTCAAAGGGCATAGAAGTAGAGGAGTTTGTTGTTTTGCCAGATGAAGTCTCTGATCATTCGCCTATGATGCTTAAAATCTAATGAGAAAAAGAAATGGCGAATCATGTCATGGAATGACCGTGCCCATCTAGGTGAGTAGTATCCAACTGTGTCCTGTAATCAGGCAAAGAGAGTCTTGATTGGGGTTGATAATCGATTTGTTAACGTTTCTTTTTCCCCTCA
>JBIIJY010000007.1:0-30565 GCA_044233485.1 Minisyncoccia bacterium | reverse complement strand
GAGAAAACTTTTCTATCTGCTTGTTGTGTCTTTGCTGGCATTGGGCGGAGCCCCTGGTGTTGTGAGCGGTCAGGTTCAAGATCAGCAATCGTTGGCACAAGAGGCGATTATCTCCTATGTAGCTGATGTTTTGGTAAATACAGACAACTCGATTAATGTTACTGAAACTATCACGTACAATACGGGGCCACAGAACCGCCATGGAATATTTCGTGATATTTACCCTCGCTCTTCAACGGGAAAGAAGATGTTGATAGAAGACATTTTTGTAACTGATGAAGTGGGTAAGCCGTATCAATACACGGTCTCCACTCTCGGAACTAATGTTCAGATTAAAATCGGCGATCCAAACACGACTTTCACTGGTCAGAAAACATACGTGATCGGATATCGTGCTACACGAGCTGTTGCCCAGCTTGAAGAACTTGATGAGATCTATTGGAATGTAACTGGTAATGGCTGGAATATGCCGATATACTCGGCACAAGCATATGTCGCTCTACCGAGTGGGGCGGCTTCTACTCAGTCCGCTTGTTATTTTGGATCGAAAGGAAGTACGAATCCTTGTCAAATGACAAGTGAAGAGAGTGGGGTGTATCATTTTTCTACTCCATCACCACTCAACCCCCAGGAGGGTCTTACTATCGCGGTAGGTTTTGCAAAAGGGGTTGTCACACCCTACACTGCCTCGGATAGGGCTTCCGACTTCTTTGCTCTCTATTGGAAATGGATCCTCTCTGCAATCCTTCCGATATCAACCCTTATTTTGTGTCTGAAGCGCTGGCAGAGTAAATGGCGAGATCCGAAAGGGACAGGGGTAATTGTCCCTCAGTACGATGTGCCTGATGAGCTGACTCCTATGGAAGTGAGTGGGATAGTTTATGAGAAAGTGGAAGTGGCACAGATTTCGGCTGAGATTATCTATCTTGCTACCAAAGGATACTTAAAAATTCGCCAACTCGATGAACGATTTTTAGGTATCATAAAGTCAACAGACTACGAGATCACGAAGCTTAAAGACCCCTCAGATCTTCCGAATGAATTTGATAGAGAACTAATTGGCGGCCTATTCAAAAAAAATTCTGACACAGTTAAGCTTTCAAGTCTCAAAAATGTTTTCTACGTGACAGCCGGAACTGTTGTCACTTCTGCACATGCAGCTCTGTTGAGTAAAAAATACTATAAGAATCTGGGTAAAATACAATTCGGCCGTGCTGGACTTGTCATGATTATTTTTATGTCCGTATGGGTGTCACTCTTCGTTGGTATACTCAGTGCCTTTGCCTTCGATGGAAACCCGCTCCCTTTTATCCTTGGAATACTTCTCTCGGGTGTCATATTTGCAATAGTATTAAACTTCAGCCCGGCAAAAACCGAAGAGGGTGTGGCTGCTAAGGAATATCTTCTAGGTTTAAAAGAGTATCTTCAAATTGCTGAAAAAGATCGTCTGCAATTTCACAACGCACCTGAAAAGAATCCGGAGGTATTCGAAAAACTTTTGCCATATGCCATGGTTCTGGGGGTTACAGATATCTGGGCTAAAGAATTCGAAGGGGTCTATACAACACCACCTTCTTGGTACTCTGGTACGACTACCGACACCTTCAGTGCCGCAGCACTTGGCCACAGTATGTCCGGCTTCACCTCTCACGCCACATCCTCACTAAGATCTTCCCCAAGTAGAGGCGGTAGAGGTGGTAGTGGAGGTGGCGGTTCGTCTGGAGGAGGCGGAGGTGGTGGAGGAGGTGGAAGTTGGTAATCCTCAGTAAAGGAAGCAGAGGTTATTGCACTACGTACGAGGATAGAGAGCCTGCAACGATGCCCCCAACCAGCAAGTAACTCAATCCTGTTTGTGTTGTAAAATAAGAACATCTTTGCAATGAATTATTTTAAAATAGTTTTACGCCGAACTAGCCGTTTCAAACTATCTATCGCATGTTTTCTTGTTTTCATTTTTACTCCAGTCTCTTGTAGTTATGCCGAGACGCCGGTATTAATTAAAAACATAAACGAGGTGCCAGCTTCACCAACTCAAGAATCAGAAGTTAACGATATAGTCGAGTACCCTGGAGGCGTGATCGTAAGTTATCAGAACGAGGATTATGGTAGGGAGCTGTGGAAGTCTGATGGTACGGTGGGTGGAACGGTTTTGGTAAAAGATATTTATGAAGGGAGTAGTGGTTCAGGTGCTGGACGCCTTACTTCCGTTAATGGGGTGGTCTATTTTACAGCTGATGATGGAGTACATGGTACTGAACTCTGGAAGACCGATGGTACAGAAGAAGGTACGGTAATGGTTAAGGATATAAATGAGACTGGAGGCTCCTTACCAAATAGACTAAGAGATATTAACGGTGTCCTGTACTTTAGAGCAAACGATGGAATACATGGTACTGAGCTCTGGAAGTCTGACGGTACCGAAGAGGGTACGATAATGATAAAAGATATCAATGAGACTGAAGAGGGCAGTTCGAACCCTATCGGACTAATACTTTTTGACGGTAGTATATACTTTGAAGCTGATGATGGGGTAAATGGTAGAGAGCTCTGGAAGACCGATGGTACAGCACTAGGTACGGTAATGCTTAAGAATATAAATGAAGACGGAGACTCATACCCAGGAGGCTTCACCGTTGCTGGTGATTTTCTATATTTTGAAGCAACTGATGGATTGACCGGCTACGAACTTTGGAAAACGGATGGTACAGCACTAGGCACGGTAATGGTTAAGGATATTGCAACCATAGATAGTTCAAACCCAAACGAACTTCAGGCCTTCGGTAACACAGTGTATTTCCAGGCAACTGATGGGGTAAATGGCGTCGAACTCTGGAAATCAGATGGTACCGAAGTTGGTACGGTAATGGTTAAGGATATTAACGAAGGCGGGGACTCGTATCCTGCAAGTATGACTGTCATTGATGGAACTATATATTTCTCAGCCGATGATGGATTGACCGGCTACGAACTCTGGAAATCAGATGGTACCGAGGAAGGTACCGTACTAGTCATAGATATTTCAAGTGGAGTCGATGCTTCATATCCTTCATCTTTTCATACATTCAATGATGAACTATATTTCGTGGCTGACGATAACGATGTCTTGGGTGATGAACTCTGGAAGTCTGACGGTACCGAAGAAGGGACAGTGATGGTGAAGGATATAGCATCAGGGGGCTTCGACTCTTTTATTAATCAGGTAACTCCCACGGTTGCTAGTTTGTATTTTGGAGCAGACGAAACAGGAGAAGGGTACTATGGGTCTTTATGGAAAACTGATGGTACTGAGGAGGGTACAATCAATCTACAGCCAGTAGTCGGTGATGAGGGTGCTGATATTATTGGGTTCATAGAATTGGGAGGTAAGGCATATTTTTCTGCTAACGATGGAATTAATTATGATCAACTGTGGGTATCGGATGGTACAGCGCAGGGTACAGTAATGGTTAAAAACATCGGAAATGGAGGAGGGGCTTCTCCAGGTGAATTCGTCGTAATGAATAACATTCTATACTTTCGAGCAAATGATGGGGTTAATGGATCTGAGCTCTGGAAGTCTGACGGTACCGAAGTGGGGACAGTGATGGTTAAAAATATTGCCGAGGTTGGAAATTCAAACCCTGGCCCGATAATTGCCGTGGGCAATACAATATACTTTTCAGCAGATGACGGTATTAATGGTTATGAACTCTGGAAGTCTGATGGTACCGAGGAGGGTACTGTGTTGGTAAAAGATATTAATGTTGGGGGCGACTCCTATTCTGGTGAATTTGTCTCGATCGGTAATACAATATATTTTAAATCAATTAGTGGAGAGTTTGCTGAGGAGCTCTGGAAATCAGACGGTACCGAGGAAGGTACGGTAATGGTTAAAGATATTTATGAGGGTATCGGTAATTCGTCTGTAATAGCTGAACTGCATGTGTTCAATGGCAATGTATATTTCCGAGCCACAGATGGAGTAAATGGTGTTGAACTCTGGAAATCAGACGGTACCGAGGAAGGCACGGTAATGGTTAAAGATATAAATGTAGCCGCAGACTCTTATCCTAGTGATTTTGAAGTGTATGCCGGCGCGCTTTATTTTAGAGCAAATGATGGGGTTAATGGATCTGAGCTCTGGAAGACCGATGGTACCGAAGAAGGGACAGTGATGGTGAAGGATATCAATGGGGCTGGAGATTCCTTACCCTCATACTTTGTTGTTTTTAACAATGCTTTATATTTTAGTGCTGATGACGGTATAAACGGTGCTGAACTCTGGAAGTCTGACGGTACCGAAGTCGGGACAGTGATGGTTAAAGATTTTTTCGTTGGTGAGTCAGGTACTCCCAATCGCCTCACTGTAATTGGTAATACCCTGTACCTATCAGCAGTTGACCTTGAGCATGGTACTGAGCTCTGGAAGTCTGACGGTACCGAAGCAGGTACGGTGCTTGTGGGAGATATTGACCCCGGTACAGGTGGATCATCTCCAAGGCATATGACTTCTATAAATGGGGGAATCATATTTAGGGCAAATAATGGAACAAATGGTAGAGAGCCGTTCTTCTTGTCGACGAGTGTAAGAAGCGGTACGGGTACTGCGCAGGAAGTAGGTGCAGTTGGTAGTAGAGCGCCCAGTGGCTCACGCCGGAGGTTGGGACAGATACAAGCATTGCAAAGTCAGGCTACCGTAGAGCGCAGAAAATCTCTGGAACCTGTCAGGGGTGTTTGTGATCCGGTCACTTTCACTAAGCCGATTAGAATAGGAGAGGATAACAATTCTAATGATGTCATTGCACTCGAAAACTTCTTAAATACGTACGAAGCGGCGAATCTTGCTGTCGATGGGGTGTATTCCGCAGCAGATTTTCAAGCGGTGATAAGAATGCAAGAAAAATATGCAAAAGACATTCTCGCGCCATGGGGTCTCACAAGGGGGACTGGATATGTATTCAGGTCAAGTCAAAAAAAGATTAATGAGATTGTCAGTGCAAGGTGTGGGCAAACTGCCAGTACTGCGACCACTACAGTTGTCAGGTCTATATCTCGAAACCTTGAATTCGGGATGAGAGGCGCGGATGTGTCTGTACTCCAGCAATTCCTTATCGGGCAGGCAAAAGGCACTGCGGCCCTCGCACTCAGAACGAATGGAATAAGTGGCTACTTCGGTCCACTTACTCGAGCTGCTCTTGTTGAGTATCAAGTTGCAAGTGGTATTTTCCCTGCTATTGGCTACTTCGGTCCACTCACCCGAACGAAGATGGATTCCGTGGGAGCACTCGAGTCGCGATAGATAGCGAGTAGATACTATCTAAATAGTATATTTTATGGTATAGTTTGCACATCTACCCGTGTGGGTGGAGCTGCTCTTTAAATTCAACGTCTCATATGCCCATGAAAATACTCACTACACTCATCCTTTCGTGCTTGTGCCTCTGTGCGGAGGCAAGTGAAAGACTCCTCACGTGGTCTGCCGAAAAAAGTCCCGAGCTCGATATCGGCCGAAAGGTCGAGCGCGAGGTGTCCTGGACTTTCCGTATGCCCCTTTTCAAGACCAATTGGGGGACTTTGACCCAAGTGGACTTCATCAGTTGGTCTGGTTTCGGCATGCGCTTCCATGTGAAGAATAACGGCAATACGCCGGTGAACTACACCAACACCGCTAGCTTCGTTGGCCAGTTCGTGGACATTCCCGAATACTGGCAGTCGGAATTTGCAGAGTTCCTTAACCCATTCTGGTCTGGTTACCAGTGGGGAACCAGCATTCCAAGGAGGTCTGAAGACTTCTACAATACAACATTTGGCGTGCAAGATTACAATGTTGTGTCAAGTATGTTCCTTGGTGATTTCATCGGCCAAGGGCGTCACCCAGTCAACTTCACTGGCAAGATCTACTATCCGCAACTCACCGTGCCTCGAGTGAACGACCTGTCCATCTTTCAACCGATGGCAGGAATCGCGGTCTATTACTACTTCGAGCCGGTCAATCCTGCTCGAATCAAATATGGACCCTTCGAGGTCTTTGACGAAAACGGATTACGGCTCGGGGTCGATCCTGAAGACGGAGAAGTTCCTGAGGAGTGAAGTTACTCTCCTCCATACTCAAGCGCGCCTTTTGCAGGTGCGCTTTTTTCATGTATTACCCATCAGTCTTTTATATTAGTGGTTCCAGGAGTATGGGACTATACTTGGCAGATGAAGTATTACTCTCTCAGGATGATCGTGATTCTAGTATGTGCTGCAATAGGTGTGTGGTGGGTCTTTACTCTCAGGCGAGCGCCGATCGACTCACCCCGGCTCGTATCTTCGGTAGTATACGTGTGTGCCGATGACAAAAAGTTACAGGCTTCATTTTATGCAAGTGAAGTAACTGAGGAAAATAGTGTGACTATTTCATTTGATGGAAAAGCGACAACTACACTCCCACAGGCCGTCTCTGCTAGTGGGGCTCGATATACTACTGCTGATGAGTCTTTGGTGTTTTGGAGTAAGGGGGACAGTGCACTAATCCTTCGTGAGGGTACTATCGACACCCAGTATCGAGACTGCTTTGTCGATACGCCACTTTATCGAGGATGGAAAGCGACAACGACGACCGAATTGACGTTTCGCTACCCTGAACCATATCGAGGGGTCTATGTCTCAACTCCAAGCTGGCCTCCCAATGTACGACGAACTGCCGGTGAATATACTTGTCCAGTGGCGACGAGTACTCGAGTCGGAGCCTCAGAACAAGGCGAGAGAATAATTCAGGATACTCCATATTGTGTCATGACCTCACGAGAAGGGGCGGCTGGAAGTACGTACGCGACGTGGATATATCGCAGTGATCGGGTAGAGGGGGTTTTCGTATTTCGATTCCCACAGTGTTTGAATTATGACGAACCTAAGCAGAGTGCGTGCCTATTCGAGCAGAGAGCTTTCGATATTGATAGTCTTGCCCATCAGGTACTCTCCAGTGTCCGATAAGGTCGTATGGTATAGTAATGACACGTATGATAGTGCGTACAGATATGACAGAAGATAATTTCAAGAAAAAGCTTACTCCTGAACAGTATCGAGTATTGCGAGAGAAAGGCACCGAGGCACCGTTTTCTGGCAAGCTGATCAAGCCGAACGCCCAGGGTTTCTATACCTGTGCAGGGTGTGGTTCACCGCTATTTCGCGCTGAAGCGAAATTTGATTCGGGCACCGGTTGGCCGAGTTTCGACCAGGCACTTCCTGGGGCAGTCGAAGAAGTCATCGATACTTCACACGGGATGCGACGTGTCGAGACGGTGTGTGCGCAGTGTAAGTCTCATCTCGGACACGTCTTCGACGATGGTCCGACTCAGACTGGAAAGCGGTACTGTATTAATTCAGTGTGCTTTGAAGATTTTTCAAAAAAATAACATACATACTGTATGCTACAAAAAGCTATATTCGCAGGAGGTTGTTTTTGGGGATTACAGGAACTGATACGGTCACAGCCGGGCGTTGTTGCGACGCGAGTGGGATACACTGGCGGCACCAACACAAATCCCACGTATGAAAATCATCCTGGTCACGCAGAGGCGGTAGAAATAATGTATGATCCAGAGCAGACAAGCTATTGGAAGCTTCTGGATTTCTTTTTTCAAATACATAATCCGACGACACTCAATCAACAAGGGAACGACCGAGGGACGTCGTATCGCTCGGCAATATTTTTTACCACTGAGGACGAGAGAAAACTAGCTCTCGAGTTTATTAAAATTGTTAACGACTCAAAGCGTTGGAAAGCGCCAGTTGTGACTACACTCGAACCATTCACGGCATTTTATCCAGCCGAAGACTATCATCAGGACTATCTCCAGAAAAATCCGGGAGGATATACGTGTCACGCAATTTGGTTTGAAAGCTATCTCGAGCCCACAAAGTAATTCCCAGAGCGCAAAAGTGTAATACAGTGACTGCTATACTGTGAGTATGAAAAAACTGTATCCACTCATTGCTCTTATCGCTCTTGTACCGACTGCCGTACTCGCGCATGTAAAATGGTTTGTCGATAGTGAGTCAGTTATCAATAGCTCACACGGACTGACACCATTTTTTGGATGGAGCAGTACTGAGGTGCTTATCTGGGGACTCATAGTTCTGATCACGGTACTTGTCTTTAGTCTCATTGACCGAGCCGTCGGGGAGCCAAAAAAAATACTGGCCTTTGCTTATACTCACGAACACACGATCAATCGTATAGCTCAAATTGTCCTGGGCGTCTTCTTGATTACTGTTAGCCTTATTTGGCAAATCATTCTTGTTCCAGATTTTCCAGTCAATGATGCGCTTACTCAGTTTCTACAGATTGTCCAGATTGCAATCGGTGCGGCCTATATTTTCAATATCAAACCCCAGATCGCCTCAGTCACTTTGGCGTTTCTCTGTATCTCCCTCATCTTCACGCACGGGTTCGCGACATTTATGGAGAACGTGATCCTGCTTTCACTCGCAGCATACTTCTTTATTGTGGCAAGTAAACCTGGTTCACTGGTCTTTGCTTGGAATCGTCATGCGGTCGAGATAGTGCGAATAGCGACCGGGGTAACCCTCATTACTTTTGCCTTTACAGAAAAGTTACTCTACCCGGAGCTTTCTATAAGCTTCTTGGCAACACATCAGTGGAACTTCATGCAGCCCTTACTCCCATGGTTTACCAATGAGCTTTTTGTCTTGAGTACTGGTTTTGCTGAGATGATTTTCGGCATACTCTTTATTTGCGGATATCTGACACGAACAACCACTCTCTTGATCACAGCGTTCTTTGCTTCATCAGTGGTCACGATGCTCGTCCAGCATCAGAAGTGGGAGGTTGAAGACCTTGTAGTGTACTCAGCGGCAGTACTTTTTGTCTTCTTCGGTCATGGTAAGACAAAGTTCTTTCACTTTGTATTTCCGGGCTCATCACTACATACACCGCTCGTTAAATAGCTTGTCTATCTGCGCAATCTCGAGGTGGTGTGAGATACTTTTCCCTGAACTAGTCCTTTTCATTCAGACACATGAATCGAACCACCATTCCCTTACCGGTGCTCTTTGGTGTATATCTACGAGCACTGACCAGGCGGCCACATACGCTGGAAGTGGCAACGCATTTGCGTGCAGAAGGCACAATACGATCATTGGTGAAAGAACCAGAGCGTTTCACCTGGCTCGCTCATTGTATTGAACTCCGAGATAGACTCGCTCAGGTCTTGCTCACTCAACTCAACATCTCCGAAGTAATTGCTTTTGGCGTTGATTTCTCGATATGGCCTTACTTGTGGTCGCAGGAACCAGGGAGGTCGTATGTCGGCTTTGATTTGGAAGCGATAGTTACGCGACAGAATGAGATATTCCAAACACGCGGGTTTACAAGTGTGAACCTCACCTTGCGTGCATTCACGAACTTGAGCGAATTAGTATTTCCTCAGGCTCGCGTGCCTGGTATAATGCAGGTCACACCACCGTGTCTGTATGCTCCTCGAGAACGGGACGCGCTCGCTCGACGGATCCTGGCTCACCTAAGGCAGACAGGGGGCGGATATTGGTTTATTCTTGATACGGTGAGCAGGGGAATGATCGCACACCTTGTCACATTTCAACCAGAACTTGAAGAGCTCATTCATTCGATATTTGGTGTGGAGAACTTAGACATAAGGGGTGTATTTCATACCGAAAGCCTTGAAGAGCACTATTTTGTAAGCATGGGATTCGTCGTCACGAGGATTTTAGTTAGAAACCTTGTTGACCTCGATTCCGAGCCATTCTGCCAGATTCCTCCCAAAATTCTAGAGTATCTTCGTCAGAATCTCAATGTGTTTATCTTGTCGGTATAGACGGACATCTGTCATTAAAATTCGAGCGCCTGACACGCGCTTTTTCTTTTTAAACTTTTTAATACTGTTCTATACTATAACTACATAATAAAAAAATATGAGCGAAACAATGCCTAGTGATCAGGTAGAAGTCCCCCAGTTAATGCGCATGATTGAAAATCATCCTTCGTTTAAAGAAGCAGCTCTGGGACTACTTAATGCAAGTGGTAAAAATGATGCGTATATTGAAGCACTTGATAAAAGTGGTAATACTGAAGATAAGGTCCGTTTTGCGCAGATGATCCGCGACTATATCGAACTTAAAGATGAGCTCTCTCGTCTGAGTATGAAGACGAGACTAGGTGTTCCCGGCCGAGAGGAGGCGCTGAAAATAGAAGCAGAGTGCAGAAGAAAACTTTTCGAACTTTGTGACAAAGCTTCAGAGCTCCTGGGTCCCTATTAGTCAGGAGGATACAGGTGTTGGTAGCTTAAAAACAACCCCCGAGCGCTCGCGCTTGGGGGTTCGTTGCTAGGGGGGGCTAGCGACGGAAGAATTTCAGGAGAAGCAGTGTTCCGACTGCCCCAAGGAGGATCGCGCTGGAGGCACTGGTCTCGGGCACTGCCGGGCCGCCGCCGCCTCGTCCGCCTCCGCGGAGCGAGAGTGGGTCGGCGCTGTCTACAAACACACTCTTGGTGAGAGGTGTTTCTGTGCTACTGCTGAACGCACCTCTCTTGAAGGCTACCAGAAAGGCCTGGTCACCGCGAGTTGCTGAGCTACTTTCGAATTTCAGGTCTTCCAGTCCTGCCCACAGCTGCGCTGCGGTAGGGTGTGTGTCCGCACTGGGCGGATAGTGGCTAACTTTCGCGTCTGGGTATTCCGTTCGGAGCTCCCAGAGACTGCTGATTGGGGGGTTCATACTTCGATTGAAGTCCGTGTACAATAATACCATAAAACGAGATAATAGCAAAGTACTAGTTGTGGGTAGCGCAGCGATTGGGTTGCACTCTCCTCAAAACATTGATTTTTATTTCCAAGTGTGATATAATTATTTATAACGTGAACGAATACAAAAAAAATCGATTTGGTGGAGACAAGCGGGGCGGAGGTTTTGGTAATCGAAACTTCAGTCGTGGAAGCTTTGGTGGAGCTGGAGGATTCGGACGAGACCGAAATACTACAGGTCGAGGTACTGAACTCTTTAAAACAACATGTGCTTCATGTGGAAATACCTGTGAAGTACCATTTAAACCAAATGGAAAAAAGCCAGTTTACTGTAAGGCTTGTTTTGTACAAAATGATGGCGGCTCAGAGCGACCAGCTGGTAATTTTGACCGATTTTCACCACGACGAGAGTTTTCTCCAAAACCTAGTTTTACTACTCAGGAACATGCACCACAGTCAAAAGGTGTTCAGGATCTTGTCGTGCAGGTGGGGGCAATGAATGCAAAACTTGATCGTCTTATTGATCTTTTGGCGCGACCAGCTCAAGCTCCTAAACCTATTCAAGCAGAAGAAGTATCTTCTCCAAAAGTTGAAGAGGTGGTTTCTAAGCCAGTTAAAAAGTCTTCGGCGAAAGCAAAGTCTGCAAAGAAGTAAGTAATCTCTAGTTTTAAGGCACTATGGCAAATGATGTAGTTCTCAGGTTTGATAGTGTCTCATTTGAATACAGTGCGGTCGCCCCGATTCTCGAGGAGGTTGATCTTTCTGTGCGCCGTGGCTCAAAGATTACGATTATGGGTCAGAACGGTGCTGGTAAATCAACTATCTTTTCCCTCATAACCGGCGCACAAAAGCCTACAGATGGTTCTGTGCATATTACTCGTGGGCTCACCATCGCTCTTTCAAGACAAGTGATTCCTCGCGGTGACCTCGACCTTACCGTCAGGGATTTTTTCTTGAAATGTTTTAAGGAAAAAATATACGATATCGACCCACGGATCGACTCTGTCCTCGAGGTAGTCAATCTCGCAGTACCTCATGACCGAATCGTGCGATCATTTTCTGGTGGGCAACAAGCACGACTCCTCTTGGCTTCTGCGCTGATCACGAATCCGGATATTCTTCTTTTGGATGAACCGACAAACAATCTCGACGTGGCGGGGATTGAGCACTTGACTAATTTTATAAAAAAATACACAAAGACCGTGATCGTGATTTCTCATGATTCACACTTTTTGAATTCATTTACCGACGGTGTGTTGTATCTTGATGTACATACAAGAAAAGTCGAGCAGTATGTTGGAAACTATTTTGACGTGTTGGCGGATATTACTGCGCGAATCGAAAAAGAAAATCGTGCTAACGCACTCAAGGCAAAAGAAATACAGGCGAAAAAGGATCAGGCAAATAAATTCATGATGAAGGGAGGTGGTATGCGTCTCGTCGCTAAGCGTATGCGTGAGAAAGCAGAAGAGCTTGAAGAGGAGATTGTCGAAGTACGAAAAGAGGATAAGACTATCCGTCCATTCACTATTCCAGCTCAACCTGAATTTACTCAGGAGATAATTTCGATCACGTCGTACAAGGTGATTCGTGCGCATAAAGCAACAACACGGGCAGCAAATATCTCTCTTAAACGAAAACAGCATCTCCTCCTGCGTGGGCCAAACGGCATAGGTAAATCGACACTTCTTGAGACTCTCGCGTCTGGTACCTCTGAGGGTGCGCGTATCGCTCCGGGAGTGCGTGTGGGGTACTACCGACAAGATTTTTCTACACTAAATTTCGAAGACACCGTGCGAGAGTCGCTTCTCGGTGCTTCAGCAACACTTGTCGAGACAGATATCCGTGCGACAGCCGCCGGCTTCCTTATTCATGCTGACATGATGAATACAAAGATCGGTTCGCTCTCTGAAGGTCAGAAAGGTCTCGTTGCTTTTGCCCGTCTTGTCTTGCAGAAACCTGGACTTTTGATTTTGGATGAACCGACAAACCATATTAACTTTCGACATCTCCCAATCATTGCACGTGCTCTCGATCAGTATGAAGGAGCTCTCATTCTCGTCTCACACGTCGAAGATTTTGTAAAACAAATTCGTATTGATCAAGTTGTTGATCTCGATAAATAATTTTTTAGAAAAAGTTATACACAGTTTTTTTATTTTAAACAAAAAAAGTTTTTGCGAGTGCTACACTTAAGAAGTCGAAACATTTACTAACTTAATTTCGATACATACTATGGCAGCAAAAAAAGCACGAAAAGTCGCTAAGAAAGTAAAGAAGACTACAAAGCGAAAAGCGGTTAAGAAAACAAAGAAAACTTCTAAGCGAAAATAAATTAAAAAACTCCCGATCGGGAGTTTTTTAATTTACTAGTTCTTCTTTTTGATTGCTTGACGGATGTCATCGAACGTTCCTCGGACTTTCTTCCCTGGGTTGAAGATGGTGTGTGGGTCAAATAAATCTTTTGTCTTTTCGAAGAGTTCAACTATCGGTTGTCCGAATTGCTGGCGCAGATATGGTGTGCGAATAATTCCATCATTATGCTCCGCGGTGATTGAGCCCTTGTATTCAAGGACTAGATCATACACTTTTTTCGAAAGTTCAAGGATAGTATCGGCAGAAAAAGGCGAGTCAAGATCCATGAGGGGAATAATGTGGAAATTTCCGTTTCCGAGATGTCCCTGCACGGTATAGTCGAGTTTGTATTCATCGAGCAGTGCTTTTATCTTCGGCATGAACAGTGGAAGATATTCAGGCTTGACGATTACGTCGTCGATAAATGGTGCAGTACGCTTGTTTTTCGTATGCTTTCGCAGGAGGTTGAAACTTTCGTGTCGGATACGCCAATATTTTTCAGCCTCGGCACTCGAGCGGGCGATATGGGTGTGGTAGCCGAAATGAGCAATGTGTTTTTCTACGGCAACGAGCTGTTCTCGGACGAGTGCCTCTGTCTCGCCGGTAAACTCAATCATCAGAATCAGTTTTGGAACGCCACCGATGAGCATCATCCAGGTCTCGGGTAGGAAGCTAAAGCCAAGCTTAAGAGCTTTCCAGACACCAAGTTGCTTGAAGAAATCGAAGAAGAAGCGAACGGCGAGAATCATACTCTTGTCGTCGTACGTCTCAAGACTGTCTGGTTTAAAAGGAAGGATTTCAGTTACGAGCTCACTTACCTGTGAGAGAGAAGGGAGAAAGACGACTAGAATATTTGAGAATGGCTGTGTTGGTACGAGCTTGAAAGTGATTTCAGTGACCAGGCCAAGTGTCCCCTGTGACCCGACGATGAGCTGACAAAGGTCAAAAGTCCCAGTTGATTTGTCGTATACATTCCAGAGATAGTAGCCAGCAGAGTTTTTACTGACAGCTGGTTTAGCAGATTTAATCAGGTCGTAATTTTCTTCGATAAGAGAATAGAGTTTCTTGTAAAGATTTGCTTCATATCCGTTACCCTGTATTTTTACTTCTAGTTCCTGGCGTGTCAGTGGGGAGATTATGTATTCGTTTCCATCATCAAGGACGACCTTAAGTGAGCGGATGTAGTGCTCAGTCTTTCCATACTTAATCGCTTTCTCGCCGCCGCTATTGTTTCCGACCATGCCACCGACGGCGTTGATCTCTCGTGAAGCGGTGTACGCGGGCATCCAGCGGTTGATTTTCTGTGTTGCAGCGTCAAAATCACGATACATGCACCCGGGCTCGACCACGGCGTACTCTGGTGTAAGCTCATGGATTTTGTTCATGTAGCGCGTAAAATCGACGATGATTGATGCGCCAATCGCCGCGCCCGACATATCAGTCCCGGCAGAGCGTGCGGTGAGCGAGAGGGTAGGATCGCTGTCACGATGAGTGTGCACAAAACGGACAAGAGCCTGTATATCCTGACTATCTTTTGGAAAAACTACCATCTTTGGCTTGATTTCAAAAAGACTAGCGTCTTGCGAATATTTTTTTAAAGTTGCTTCACTTTGATCGATATCACCAGCAAAAACATCCTTAAGCGTAGAAAAGAAATTGGTATTCATGGGTTGTATTCTAACATATGACTTGACCAGGGCTTATAAAAAATACCGACAAAAGAAAACCCCCGCTCACGAGATCCGGCCGAGCCGGTTCGTAAGCGGGGTAAAATGGGCTGCGTCTAGGTGCAGGAAACCAGCCACAGACACCATTATTAAACCTGGTTGTATCCCGAACATCGAGTGGTAGTTTTGGGGGACCACGAACGTTCTACTCACTCCCTGCGTACAACCAAGAAAATTTGTGCTCGTTCGCTTAACACATTATCATGCATTCAGATATTATCAATCACACTTGGGTCGAATACTTGAAATGATTAGGTTTAATCGAACAACTGTGTCATAAAACAATTAAGCTATCTATTTGTCAATATCAGGTATATGCTTAGAGAGTAGTAAAGATAGCTCACATTTGTACATAGTAGTCACGTTGATCCAGTCGTCTGCGTATTTATAACTCTCACGTAGAGGAAAGTCTCTAGGTAATGTACCTTCATTCAAAACGGATGGGTATTTTTACTCGATGTGGATCCTTAATTCTTAATATAAATAAATATGAAATACATTACAAATGTCTCTGTGTTGGCGCGTGTTTTGGCGGTGTGTGGAACGCTTTCATTAGTGGTTGGATTTCTCTGTATGCCTTCGGTATCTCGAGCTGATACACTCTATCGTCAACTCAGTACTGGAATGTCTGGAGCAGATGTGTCGGCACTGCAGACATTTCTTGCACAAGATCGGACGATTTACCCTCAGGGTCTGATCACTGGGTACTATGGGTACCTCACGCAAGCAGCAGTCTCGAATTTTCAAAGTCGTAATGGTATTGCGACGGCAGGACGAGTAGGGCCAGCTACGCTCCCGGTACTGAATCTTCAGATGGCAAATGGTATGGGCGGGTCAAGTAATGTTAACTCTACTGGAGCGGCGCCATCTATTATGAACGTGTCGATTAATTCAAGTAGAAATGACGCGAGTATTAACTGGATAACAAATGAGTATGCAAAAGGAATGGTCTATTATAGTGCTAATCCACTTATCACGTATGAACGAGAAAATTCTGTTGATGTGAGTGGTAATACTGCTCAGTCAGATATGAACTATCGAACCTCGCAGAATGTCTCTATTCAGGGACTACAGTCAGGTACTACGTATTACTACTTGATATATACAACTGATGAACAAGGAAATGTTAGTGTCACCTGGCCATCATCATTTCAGACTTCAAACTAGTACACTGCATCGGGGCGTATATTTGAAAAAACACCGTCATGGTGTTTTTTGTATGAAAAAGAGCGCGCATGGTCCTGCCGTGCGCGCTCGATGGTGGGTCAGTAATCAGTCTTTCAAGACCCACATTTGTGCTTTACCCTTTTTTGTAACGATGGTGAGTTTTTTGCTACCAATCATGTTACTTCGAAGAACTTTGTTTATATAAGGTATCCGTCGGTGTTTCTTCACCGGCAAATTTTTGTTATCTTCAATCAGTCGGACTAGCCACCCGATGATTGCTGGCTCATCCTCAAAGAGGTCAATGAGCTTCAAAAAATCGGGATTAGTAAGCTCCGCAGGGCACTTCACCGCACTCCGGCGAGTGATGTGCATTCCCCGGATCTTTACCGCTTTCGGTTTTCGAGGCGACACTTCTTCAAACTCTGGTGAGTTGTCGACGACGAGAGGAGTGCCGACGATCTCCAGCTTGAAGATCAGTTGCTGACCTGGCCGCAGGATACCTTCCTGTGTAGCCCATTTGGTGAGCAGAGTTTGAAGTTCTCTGCGTTTTGCTTCTATTTGCTGTTTACGGTTCATGATGACTGTGTACTGCTTCAGTGTTGACTATAACATCTAAATAGATATATGTCAATGTATATATTCTATTGTCTCGTCAAGCAAAAAAGCGCCGGCGTACCTCGTGGAGAAGTACAATCCGGCGCCGCCCTCGACAGTCTGCGACTGGCGGGCTAGGCGAGGTGATACACAGTCATGAAACCCCCAACGAAGATCACCTCTAACCTCCTTTAGAAAGTTCAGTCAAGGACGTTGATCGTCCGAGTGGCGACCGCACAGGCATTTGGAACGAGCCGCCGCAAGTATGGGCCAGCTTCGTGGACACCTACCTCTTCAAATGCCTCGACAAGCTCAATGTGAAACCGATAGTGAGCAGTTGCCTGGTCGAAGGCAATAAGGTCGTGACGAAACGTCTCGTCTTCGAGAGCGATTACGATCACTCGGTGTATGCCCGGCTTCTTAAAATGAATCCGTAGCCCGCCATCAGAGGCGCGGGCGAAGTAACGGTCACCGCCATTGTCAGAGCCGTCTTGGCTCTCATCCTGAACAATGACCACGATGTAGACTCGTGAGTGTGTAAAGGTGATCTGAGTCGAGACCTGCCAGGTGACCGTAGCTGGACCTACGTGAATAGATTGGTTCGGGTCAAGCTCACAAGTGACATAGTGGTCAAAGTGGACGGGGATTGTGGTGTTCATGTGACTCCTGCAATGTTCTGTGGGAATGTTCATTGCAATCCTATTCTTTCTTTGTGCAAATGCAAGAGTTGAGTCGCTGTATGGGGACAGGTAGAAGAGGTATTGTCAAATACCTTCGGGCGTGATATAATTGATAACGGAATATGAATACCGATACGCAGGATAGTCGTGATTCTGAAGTCCGTGACATCATGATTCGATGTTACGACACTAAGGATGACAAGAAGTTCTTTGAGATTGCAGGATTGACAGCCGACTTTGCAAGTCGCCTTCAGGAGAAGTATACCCTTCGGGAATATCAAAATACCCGACTCTCTCTGGCGCTTGGGTTGGCAACGATACCTGACGATCTTGATGTTCGTAGAATCCGCTTTGACTTTGAGGGCGATGATTCAATCTACGCCTTTGCTCTCGAGCTTCGAAGAAGGTTCTTGAACTGAAGCACCCCCCCCTGCCGCCGATTGTGGCAGGGGGGGCTTTTGTAATTTAGATATAAAAAAATCGGCCCCGCACTCGATGTGCGGGGCCGTGAAATTGAACAATGTCCTTCTTATGCGGCCGGCCTTCCTGCCTGTGCCCTGTAGGTGAAGAAACCCAGAAAGCTACTCGCTGTCACAATGACCTTAGTGACCGTTTCGTCCCAGACTGTGACATAACGTGCCATGTCTGGAAGTGGTGAGACTTCAGCACGGATGGTGTGTTCACCGAGCTTGATCACGTCTTCCGGAGGTGCTCCTTTAAGCGCCTCCACGATTTCTGCCGAGGTTTTACCCCGAACATCGAGAACAGTAGTAATAGGATCCATTGACTCTCCTTGTCTTGTAGAGGTTGTCGTTCCTCTGCTAGTCGTGGTAGATGATCTACCTTGACTCTATTTACATTATACCTCAGACTTGCTCTAAAAGCAAGTAAAGTGGATAACTCATTTTTACCTGAAGCAGGAGCGATTTTGCTATACTCTGCACATGACACAAGCCGAAGCGCTCTCCATTTTAAAACTCGGCCACACAACATTTCTCACGGGTGCTCCTGGTTCAGGAAAAAGTTTTGTGCTCCGGCAGCATATCGAGTACCTGAGTGCTCATGGGATCATATTCGCCGCGACAGCTTCGACGGGTATTGCGGCAACACATATACAAGGAATGACGATTCACTCATGGAGTGGGCTGGGAGTGAAGGAGAAGTTGTCGGACTGGGATATCGAACTCCTGCAAGAAAAGAAAGTGCTCCGTACTCGCTATCGCGAGACACGGGTACTCATCATCGATGAGATCTCAATGCTCCATGCCGATTTTCTGGATATGCTCGACCGACTCGCCCGTGCCTTCCGAGAAATCGACGCTCCTTTTGGTGGCATGCAGGTAGTGTTCTGTGGTGATTTTTTTCAGCTGCCTCCAATTGTCAAAACTGCCCTCACTGCCAATGTCTTTGCCTATTCGGCGCGCTCATGGCGAGAATCCAAGCCGGTTGTCTGTTACCTCACTGAGCAGCACCGTCAGGAAGACGATACTCTGACCAGTGTCTTGAAGCGGATCCGCACGGGAGATATTGATGAGGGGGTGTGGGAGGATCTGGCACGAGCCAATGAAAAACGGCTCGAGGGCGAGTATACAAAACTCTATACTCACAATGTTGATGTGCAGACCATCAACAATAAAGCATTTGATGAGATTAGTGGGGAAGAGCGGGTGTACTATATGGAGAGTAAAGGTAAAGAGGCTCTTATCGAAACGCTCAAACGAAATTGTCTGGCTGAAGAAGAACTTCGCCTGAAAGTTGGCGCAAAAGTAATGTGTATTAAAAATGATCCGATGAGACGTTTTATGAACGGCTCGCTTGGACGCGTAGCTGGGTTTTCTGGTGAAGAGCCCATCATTGACCTCGATGCTGGTGGACAGGTGCGTATTGAGCTTGATTCGTGGCGGGTAGAAGAGGACGGGAAAGTGAAGGCGGAAATATTTCAATTTCCCCTGAAACTCGCTTGGGCAATCACAGTGCATAAATCACAAGGGATGACACTTGATTCGGCCGAGATCGACCTTTCAAAGGCATTCACGTACGGTATGGGCTACGTAGCCCTCTCACGTCTACGTTCCATAGAGGGACTCTACCTTGTCGGGATGAATCCACAAGCTCTCGCCGTGGATGAGCAGGTACGAGAGCAAGATAGTCGTTTTCAACTCTCATCCGATTATGCCTGCGATGCGCTACTTAAGTATTCTCAAAGTGAACTTACTAAACTTCATGAGGACTTCATTCTCAGGTCTGGGGGTAGTGTCGAGAAACTTACTAAAGCGGAGCAGCAGAAGGTGGTTAAAATTGATACTCTAACTGAGACCTTGCGACTGCTCAAAGAGAAAAAGAAACTAAAAGAAATAGCTCGAGAGCGTAAATTGTCCGAAGACACGATTGTTGACCATATAGAAAAACTTGTCGAGGCTGGTGGTTTTGTGCCCTATACACACGTCTTGCCGAGTAAGAAAATTTGCGCAGAAATACAGAAAGCCTTCAAGAAGGAGGGTGGTGATAAGCTTAAACCAGTATTCGATGCGCTCAAAGGTAAATACACATACCTGACTTTACGACTTGTTCGGCTGCAACTCGAGAAATAGCTGTGCTAGAATAGTGATATGAATCAAGTACTTTCATATCCGTTTTTGAAAAAGGTCCTTATGTTTTTTGCAATCATTGTCGTGGCTGGTGTGGTATATTTTGCTACATCAGAAAAAGCACCTCTTGGTGAAGTGCCTCTTGAAGCGAATCGACAGTAAATTACTTTAGTGTACCGATTTTATATCGGAGGAGGGTTTCCGTTGGTCGTTTTTGTCCTCCGTGCTCTGAATTATACTCACGAGACCCATCCTTGCCGCAGAGTTTCGTCACTGCTCGGGCACCACCGGGATGCTTGCCGATATAGTCGGTGAAGTTGTATACCGATGAGTCAATCACGGACCAGCAGTCACTTGGACTCGCATGTAGCGCCACGTCAGCAAGGGTGTACTGTGCGACCTGAGTTGATGTTGCTGTACCAGAAGTCTGGCTTGAGGTTGTTGTAGCGGCTTGTGGTGTCTGTTCTGCGTAGTCTGAAGGATTGAGTGCGCTCATGGCGAGTGCGCCAATAAAGAGAATTATGCAGATCATAACTCCAATGACGATTTTTTTGTTCATGAATTTACTATAGCGTACCGATAAACCTCCTGTACAGAGGTCTTGGGTGATAGTGAATATGAATTTGATTAAAAGTAGGAAAACGGGTAGTCTAGATGGTATTGCTGGGGTGGCGGAATTGGTATACGCGCTAGTCTTAGGAACTAGTTCCTTCGGGATTAGGAGTTCGAGTCTCCTCCCCAGCACGAGTAACACGAGTGCTTTTGTGCGTTAGCACAAAGCAGAGACTCGAAGAGGTCGAGTGTATCGCACGGAGCTTGCGAGTACGATACGAGACCTGTACAGAATCTGTAAGATTCGAGTCTCCTCCCCAGCACGAGTAACACGAGTGCTTTTGTGCGTTAGCACAAAGCAGAGACTCGAAGAGGTCGAGTGTATCGCACGGAGCTTGCGAGTACGATACGAGACCTGTACAGAATCTGTAAGATTCGAGTCTCCTCCCCAGCACGAGTAACATGAGTCAATGTGAGGTGTAAAATGCTATACTTAAGGCTATATGAATACGTTTACAGAAGGCAAGGCACTCATTGACCAAGCCTCGAAAATCCTCCTTCATCTACACCCGAATCCTGATCCTGACTCAGTCGGTTCGGCTTTTTCCTGTGCCTATGCTTTTGCATCACTTGGCAAACAGGTCACCGTCTTGCGTGGGGATTCGACGCCTTCAGAAGAGTTGATGGCTCTCCCGGGTCATGAGTTTCTGATTGAGAAAAGACTTGATGAAGTGAACCTCACAGACTTTGATCTGTTCGTCGTCCTCGACTCAGGGTCACCAGAGATGATTTCGAAAGCACCAATTCCGCAGTTTCCGCTACCAATACCAACACTTGTTATTGATCATCACGCTTCCAATCTAGGCTATGGAGCGGTGAATATTGTCGACTCGAAAAAGTCATCCTGTGCGGAGCTCCTGTATGAATTTTTCGTAGAATTGAAAATTACAATTACCGTACCAATGGCACGGCTCTTATTTGTTGGAATGCACTTTGATACGGGAGGGTTCCTCTACAATCTCGTGTCTGCGCGTACGCTGGAAGTTGCAGGAGCACTTCTTGCAATAGCGCCTGAAGCAAAGAGTGATGTGCTCTCAATACTCGGCTCAGTGCCGCGAGAATGGGTGATCCTCAAAGGACTCGCTCTCGGAGATCTCGTTGAGTCAAAAGATGGTCGGGTGGCAGTAGGGAGAGTATCCCACCTCGCCTATACACAAGCGGGCATTAGCCCTGAAAAACTGAGCACGCATGCCGTCACGGATGTCTTACGTGGTTGCAAGCAGTGGACAGTTGCAGTGGGACTTATCGAAGTAGCTCCTGGGACGATTAAAATTAGTTTGCGTTCAAAAGATGCTCAATATGCAAATGTCTCAGCGATCGCTACTACGCTGGGCGGTGGAGGACATGTGCTGGCAGCTGGAGCGACCGTGAGTGGAAAAACACTCGATGAAGTTACCCAGAGTGTTCTGGCTCTTATTACCAAATAACCATACCCAAATGAAATTATTTGTTCACTTACTCGTAAACAGTATCGCGATCATCGTGCTTGGAGAGGTGCTCCCGCGACTTCAGGTAGGGACGTTTGTCACGGCAATTTTATTTGCTTGTATTCTTGGCCTCTTAAATACGTTTATCCGACCAATACTTAAATTCATTTCGTTTCCGATTAGTATCATTACGCTCGGGCTATTTTCGTTTATCATCGATGCCTTCCTAGTACTGATCGCCGACGGATTCCTCACCGGTTTTTCTTCAGGAGGTTTTATTAACGCCCTAATCGTGGGAATCGTCTTCTCGCTGACAAGCCTCCTTTTTAAGGACTAAAAAATTACGGAAGGAATTGTTTGAACCACTCAACGGTCTTAGAGATCAGGCTACGAGTGGTAGTGATGCTATTGGGATTTGAGTCGTCGGTAGAGAAACCAAGAACACAGAGACCATAACCCACTGACCAAGCTGGGTCGATGAGGTCTTTTCCGACTGGAACAATGTGATGAATGTGAGCCATACGTGAAGGAAGACGGAGTGTCGCTCGAGCAATATCCTCGATATGAGAAATTCGTGATCCTCCACCAGTGACTACGATACCCGCAGGAAGCAAGCCACTTCGACCGATTCGCTTGAGGTGAGCTTCAATCAGCTCGAAAATGTCAGTGAGGCGAGACGAGATGATATCATCGAGTTTTCGCTTTGAGGTGCGTTCAGTAACATTTTGATTGCGCTTAATCACTTCGGCTTCTTCAAGGGGGATGCGCAGGCCGAGGGCAATATCGTTGGTGATATTGGTAGAACCGATAGGGAAAATCTCGAGTGACAGTGGGAGATTGTTTTCAAAAACAACAACCGATACAGTTTCTGCGCCGATATTTGCCAAGACGCAACCGGCCATCTTTTGAGCCCGAGTGAGTGAGACGTGACTTGCGGCAATCGGTGCAGCGGCAACATCGAGCACTTCGATGTCGAGCTTTTCGAAAACTGAGAGAAGTTCAGAGATGTGATGGTCAAGAGCCGCGATAAAGAGAGCTTTTACTTCGAGGCGATTACCCTTCATGCCAAATGGCTTTCCAAGCACCGAGACTCCGTCGATCTTGTAGGTCAGTGGTACGACATGAAGAACTTTTCGATTCTGAATATACTGATTCGGAATATTTTTTTCTGCGTTCTCAAGTGCAGTTTTAATATCGACTTCACCAACGACTAAATCTCCTCGACTGACAAGGCTTGAGCCGACTGACTGGATAGAAGAAACACCGATTCCGCTGACTGAGATGTATACTTTTTTTACTCGACGATTACTCTGTGCTTCTGCTTGAACAAGAGCTTTCCGTACCGCGTCTGATGCTTCATCGACATTGAAGACGTATCCTTGGCGGATACCTTTAGAGTCACTTTGACCTGTACCAATAACTTTTGGAAGGTCTTCATCGGCGCTCTTTTCTGCAACAACTACTTTTACAAAAGAAGAGCCGATGTCGACACTTGCGACCAGTGTGTTTCTCATTGAGTGACGCTACTCGCTACACACCAAATTGTGCACGTATACGAGCCTCGTTGTTCTCCATTGTACTACCATGGTCGAATCCTTTCAAATGGAAGCATCCGTGGATAAATAAAAAGATAATATAATTTTCAAACTCTCGGCCGAATTCGACAGCCTTGGAAGCGGCGGTGTCTGGATAGATAAAAATTTCACCGGAGGTTTCGTCCAGAGAGAAACTCAGTATATCTGTCGCATAGTCTTTGTCTCGACGTTCGCGATTGAGTGTTCGCATGGTCACTTCATCGGCCACGACAAAGGAGAGCGAGTACTCACTACCGAGAATCGCGTCTTTAATATCAGAAAAAGGCAATCCTTTTTTGATGGGATTGCCTTTTCCGTATAGATTCGTAAATGAGACAGTGCTCATAGAGAAACTATTTCTTCATGAGATCGAGCGGCTTGCCGAGCTTGATCAATGCTTGTGCCTGCACCTGTCGTCCGAGACGAACAAGGGTACTTTTCTTCACTTTGTATGAAGAAAGCTTTCGAGTGTGATAACGCTTACTTCGTACTCGAGTAAGAATTCCCGCACCTTGTACGCGCTTGGTGAATCGTCGGATGATTCCGGCACTGTTTTCCTGGCCTGCTTTTGATACTTCTACGTTGGTTGACATGGGGAATATTATAGCACAGAGCGTGTATTTCTACAAATAACTATTTACCCTGAATCTTCTTTTTAATGAAGGGTACGGCTTTCTCGATAAGGACACTGTCTTGTGAGCGGGAGTCCGACTCTCGAATGACAACTGAGCGCTCCATCGCTTCTTTCTGACCAATGAGGAGGATATAGCGCAGACCGCTGCGTTCGACGGCACTCATTTGGTTGGCGAGCTTGTCCTTGGTGAGGTTGTGTTCAACCGGGATTCGTTCATCATGAAGGACGCGCATGAGTTTAAGAGCTTGCTTCTTTGCCTCAACACCAAACTGGACGAGAGCGATCTCAGGGAAGGCGAGCTCAGCAACACGTTTTTTACTCGGTTCTTTAGTTTTTCGACTCGGGACACGAATAGAGACGGTGACTGCTGGGATATCACGTTTTGAGCCGACCTTGCGAGTGAGAAGACTGTAGCGGGCGCCTAGGGCGAGGATGCCAGGCACTTTTTCCTCCAAATCACGAATTTCGAAAATACTATCTTGGCAAAAATTTCGATTCGCAATCAAGGTGTTGTTGATACGGAACGGAAGTTCGAGTGCCTCGATGAACTCCAAAACTTCTTTAAGGTGCAGCGAACTTGCTTCAGATAAAAAGTTAATTGCCTTGGGAGCCGAGTCAGTGATTTTGAGAGTCTTCGGGTCACGAATAGTGAGGACTGAGAAGGGGTCTTTCTTGAACTGCTGTCTTCCTTCTGGTGAGAGCTCCTGGAGATGTTTTTTGTAGTAGGCAACAAGTTCTTTTTGAAAACGCGAGTGTGATTCTTTATCACCGACGCTATTAATATCGATAAGTGGGGTACTGATACCAGACGCGCGTAAAATATGCACTGCTACTTCAAGAAGGAGAGCTTCGGCGATGGCTTTCTGCACACCAATAATATCGAGGGTGTAATAGGTGTACTTCTTGGCGACAGTTTTATGAACCCAGAGCTCAGGCACGCCCAAAGGTTTACTCTCGTCTTCGAGGAATTTGCGCAGAATAGATACTTTATAACTTGTGCCGAGTGGTTCAAAGTCCTCATGTTCGCTGTCGAGGAATAGTGGTTCAGAGGCAACCTTCCTGTATCCTGGGGCAATGGTCTTGGTGTCTGGCTCAGGGATTGGTTTGAATCCGTAGAAAAGTGCACTCTCGACTATATCGTCGACGAGTCGAGCATCAAAAGGTAATTCACGAGCGGTCTTATTATTTTTCATAGGTGTGATAGGTTCCTGGATAAACTCCGAAACTAGCGATTGGGAAAAGGCGGATCAGTGGTGAACCTGAAATCTCTTCTCGAGTGATCGGGCCGAAATATCGAGAGTCTCGACTGTTTTCTCGGTTATCGCCCATGACGAAATATTCATTAACACCGAGAGTTCGTGAGTATTGATCTGTGCCAGCGGGCGACAGAGTCAGGCCACGAGTGTATGGTTCGCGCAGGACTGTGGTGGTAGCTTCGTTTGTGATCGAGACGACATTGTCCTCAATGCTGACCGTCTCTCCAGGGAGTCCAATGATGCGTTTGATGAGATGCTTACGAACGAGAAATGGCTTTGATGATTCTTCTGGGGTTACAAAGACAACGACGTCGCCTCGCTCTACGGTGGAGAAGCGAGTAGAAAGCTTTTCAACAAAGAGATACTGTCCGCTTTGAAATGTATTGTCCATTGATTCACCAAAAACTTTGAAAGGAGCAATGAGGAATCCTCTGATGATGATAACGGCGAGAGCGACGAATATGACGAAGCGAACATTTTCTATAATTTGAGAGCGGAGAGTTTTTGTTTGGTGCGCATCGTCGTGCATGTGTCTATTGTAGTACGAAAAAATATTTTGACACAATCCCCGAGTGCATCGCAGAGTACTCATTTACATAGTTTGATAACACAAACTGATTTTTTTCAAATGAAGTTCGTTTGATACACTAGAGGGATGACATATTTTGTAGTAGGACTCGGGAATACTGGTGAAGAGTACAAGTCGACACGACACAATGTCGGTCGCGAGTCAGTGGAATACTTCGTGAGTGCACATGAAGGAGAGTTTAAGTCGAGTCCGAAGAAGACTTCGCTTGTGGCAAAAGTAGCAACCGCGCCCCTTAAGAGTGAAAAGGGTAAGAAAGGGAGTGTGCAGGCGATTTTGCCTGAGACGTTTATGAACGTATCGGGTAAAGCGGTGGCAGAGTTTGTAACTTCAAAAGCTGCGGCACAAAAGTCGCTCATTCTTGTTCACGATGATCTTGATTTACCGCTTGGAATGGTAAAAGTCTGTGCCAATAAAAGCGCAGGGGGTCATAAGGGAGTAGAGTCAGTCATCAAAGCCGTAAAGACGCAAGAATTTATTCGGATTCGCATCGGAATCACTCCTACAGATGCTAAAGGCAAGTTGAAAAAACCAGATCACGATAAACTGATCGACGGTTTCATCGTTCATCCGTTCAAAGCTGATGAACTCGCTCAGATCGTCAAAGCCCGCAAGGCGATCAGTGAGTCGATTCGTCTCATCTCCACTCTCGGATACGAGCATGCGCTCAATATTATTAATTCGAAAGTTCTTAAGTAATACAAAATAAAACCCCGATATCGGGGTTTTATTTTGATTACAGAGTAGTTTTTTTATTTCTTAGCTGTCTTTGAAGGATCAACGAATGAGAGAGTCATTTTCTGACTACCAGCATCGAAGAGAGTGATTTTGAAATCGTATACCTTTCCGAGTTCTAGTTTACTCTTGAGAGTTGCTTCAGTACCGAATTCACTTACATGAACGAGTCCAGCAATTCCTTCTTCAATAGAAGCAAGAGCGCCGTGCTTGTTATACTTGATAACAACACCTTTCACGTTCATATCCTTCTTGTACTTCTTGCCAGCTTCTGCCCAAGGATTAGCCTTGAGAGCCTTCATTGAGAGAGAAACCTTACCTTCCTTTACATCGATGACCTTTACCTTTACCTTGTCACCAACTTTAACGAAAAGTTTTGGATCCTCGACGAGTCCCCAGTCAATTTCAGAGATGTGAACAAGTCCTTCAAGTTCATCTTCGATTTTTACGAAGACACCGAAATCAACAATGCCAGTTACTACACCTGCGACTTCATCGCCAGTAGAGAACTTACCGACAACTGCCTTCTTGTCTACTTCCTGATTTACTTTCTCAGAGAAGATAAGCTTTCCTTCCTTTGGAACAGCACCGATGATAGTGACCGTAAGCTTCTCACCAACAAGTTTTCGAAGCTCTTCAAGGATTCGATCCTTGTCACCGTCTTGTACTCGTGGATAGTGATCCGCCTTAAGCTGTGAAGCAGGGAGGAAGCCTGAAATACCTTGCCATTCGATGATCAAACCACCTTTGTTGGCTTCTTTTACAGGGAGTTCGAATACTTTCTTTTCTGAGATAGCACTTTCAGCTTCAGTCCAGATAATTGCCTGACGTGCTTCCTTGAGAGAGAGCTCGATATAGCCATCTGGGTTGTTAAGGTCAACAACTTTAGCTGAGATTTTGTCACCAACGTTTACTTTCTTGATAACATCTCGAGCATTGATGTACTCCTTTCCGTAGATGATACCTGTTCCGTATGGAAAGAGATCGATATGTACTGCGTGTCGAGTGATAGAAATCACTGGACCTTCAACCGTGTCGCCGATAACGGGTACGGCAGTACCTTCTTCGAGTAATTTTCCCATTTTTGAGAGTGGAAGCTCTTTTTCTTGTGTGGTTTTAACCATTTGAGTTCTTGGTACTGATGTTTTCAGGCTGGCTTTCGTGACAGGATGGCCTGAAGGCTACAATTCGCACCGCTAATAAAGAACGAACTCAATATACCATGAAGGTGAGCATTTCTCAAGCGAGCAGTGCAGTCGTTATCCCGTATTCCTGTTTGACCGATCGCTTAAGCTCGAGGATACTTTAGAGTATGAATCAAACACCAGTTTTTCCTGTACCTGAACAAAAGAAATCTCTCGCCGCCACACAGTCGGTTTGGGTTCAGGTATTTCTTGTTTTGGTCCTGGTAACAGTTGCCTTTATTGCTGGCGAGCGTCGAGGAATCGATAAAGCGCTCACTCTCATGCCATCCTCAGCAAAAAATTTCGCTTCAGATGGTTCGAAAGCAGATTTTCGACCATTTTGGAGAGTGTGGAATACGCTCAATGAAAAATATCTCTACGCCACCTCTACTGTCGATGTTAAAAGTGAGCAGGCTCGAGTCTGGGGGGCAACTGAAGGATTAGCTGGATCGCTCGGAGATCCGTACACAGTATTTTTCCCACCACGTGAGAATGAGCAGTTCAAAGAGAGTCTCTCAGGAAACTTCGACGGTGTAGGTATGTTTGTTGGAATGGAGAGTGGTATTGTGACGGTCATTTCTCCGATTAAAGACACTCCTGCCTTTCGGGCTGGCGTGAAAGCGGGTGATAAAATTATCGCTATTGGCGCGACGTCTACTGCGGGAATGAGTCAGGAGGAAGCGATTTCGTATATTCGCGGACCACGTGGCACTGAAGTGTCGCTTCAAGTCGCCCGTGAAGGTGAGAAGAAGCCACTGACTTTCAAAATGATTCGTGATGTCATTCAAGAACCAACCGTCGACACTGAGATAAAAGAGCATAATGGTAAAAAAGTCTTCCTAATTAAGTTCTATTCATTCAACGAGATTGCTATTGAGAAATTCACTCAGGCGCTCGCCGAATTTAAGCAGACCGGCTCAAAGCAGCTTGTGATTGATCTGCGAAATAATCCAGGAGGATATCTTAATTCTGCTGTCGATATTGCGAGTTGGTTCATTGAGCCTGGGCAAGTAGTCGTTACTGAGGATTTTAAAGGTGAAGCTAATGATAAAGTTCATCGCGCGATTAATCATAAGGACAAACTTCTCTCTGATGATGTAAAAATTGTTGTTTTGATCAACAAAGGCTCAGCTTCCGCCTCAGAGATCCTTGCCGGGGCGCTCCAGGACTATGGAAAAGCAGTCATTGTGGGTGAGAACTCATTTGGTAAAGGACTCGTTCAGGAGCTTGTCGACATTACTCCCGAGACTTCATTGAAGGTTACTGTGGCTCGTTGGTTGACTCCGAAAGGGCGATCAATCTCAAATGGTGGTCTTACTCCTGACTACATTGTAAAGATAGCTGAAAACGCTACTTCATCGGTAAAGACCGATCCGCAGCTCGACAAAGCGCTTGAATTGCTGACGCAAACAAAATAGTTAATTGATTATTGGCGGATAAAACGGTAGTATAGTGACACTATGAAAGTAATACTTTTGAAAGATGTTCGTGGCTTGGGAAAGAAATTGGATATTAAAGACGTGGCCGATGGTCACGCACAGAACGTACTAATCCCGCAAGGACTTGTGGAAGTGGCAACAGGTGCGGCGCTCAAGCGAGTAGAGACACTCAAACGAGATCTCGAGCTTAAAGCAAAGAAAGCTGAGTCAGCTCTCGTAGCAAACCTCAAGAAACTTCACGGTGCGGAAGTGGTAATTTCGGCAGAGGCAAATGAAAAAGGTCATTTGTTTGCGGCGATTCACCGAGAAGCAATTCTCGACGCGCTTTTCAAGCAGCACGGGATCGCACTTCAGCCTGCTCACCTCGTTGATTCAAAGCTTGCACTTAAGGAGCGAGGGACTACTGATGTTGATGTGAGTATCTTGGGAGAAGGAGCGACTTTCAAAGTGACCATTAAATAATCACTCTCAAAACAAAAAAACCGCCTCGGCGGTTTTTTTGTTTTCGTTGTTATCGGACTTCTACAACCTTTCGAGTTGTCTTTTCTCCGTTGAACTTGATCGCTCGCTTATCCTTGAAACTTACTTTACCTTCTTTGAGAGCAAAGATAGTGTAGTCTTTTCCCATGTCAGTACCTTCACCAGCTGTGAATTTGGTAGATTTCTGTCGGATGATAATTGATCCAGCTTGTGCTGTCTCACCAGAATAGAGCTTCACACCCAAATACCGTGGGTTTGAATCTCGGCCGTTTTTTGTTGTACCTGCGGATTTAACTGTTGCCATTGCTTTTAAATGCTACACTAATCTAATAGTGATATGAGTATAACCCAAAACAATCAAGATATCAAGATTGAGCAGGGGATGGACTTAGTCCCGCCGGGTGGTACTAAAAGTCGAGTACTTACCACTTTAGTCGCTATTGTCCTTGTTGGTATTGGGTATATTCTGGGGCAGATCAGTCGTGAGGCAGAGGAAAAGCCGGTCGTGGTCGTCAAACATGAGCGGGCCAGGGAGGTGGAAGTAAAAAATGCAGTAAGCGCCTCAGTTGGCATGAGTTTGGCAAGTAAAAGTCCCGGGCCAACAACAACTCCACTGTATAACGGAGTGGTCGCCTCGCGAACGGGTAAGAAATACCACTTCCCTTGGTGTGCGGGAGCGCGTAGTATTAAAGAGTCAAATAAAATCTGGTTTATCTCCGAACAAGAGGCTCGGAAAGCTGGATATGAACCAGCGACGAACTGTAAAGGACTACAATGAAAAAAATAC
>JBIIJY010000005.1:0-52760 GCA_044233485.1 Minisyncoccia bacterium | reverse complement strand
TCGTCTCGCCGTCGCTCGACTCGGGTTGGGCACCGCCTCGCTATGTTTCGAAGCGAAACATATAGCTCCGGCGTTCAAGTCCTGAAAAATACTCTGTATTTTTGTGCGCGATGCAGGACTTGAACCTGCGACCCTTCGAGTGTAAATCGAGCGCTCTACCAACTGAGCTAATCGCGCAAACAGAGAATACTGTAACATAATTTCACCAAAAAGCCAGGTTCGGCTCACCTACTCAAATCATGTCCCCTCGGTTGGAATCGAACCAACATTAACGGCTTAGAAGTCCGCTGTTCTATCCATTGAACTACAAGGGGATGAAGAAATACTATGTCGCTTTACTCGAACTTGCAAGGAAGTTTAGAACGTAATTTTCTGAATACTCTCGTTTGCTTCAATACGCTGACGGATCACCTCCCGAGCTTTAATGCTCTCAATAGTTTTTTTAAGTTCCTCAACTTTAAAATACGGCTTTTCAACTGTCTCACTTTTTTCGCTATTTGCACTCAACAGATTCTGTGTTTTCTGAAATCTCCAAAAGCCATACGTCACGACTAAAGCAAAGCCAGATACCAAGACGATGAGCACGATGACCCAGTCAATATAGGGGTCTTTGGTAAAACCACGTAGTGTTCGCCACGCATTTCGTAGTGATGAGCCGATGAGTTTGAAAAAATCGAGAGAGTGTTTCATTTTCGTGTAGCTACTACTAAATCAAGTGCAGCGCCCCATTCCCCTGTCTCGGTGGGACCATCTCCTTTTTTTGTAAATTGTATTCGTGAGAGTGAGGTACCGTAGCGTTCATTCTCTAGATACGTGATGAAATTAAGCAGATTTGAAAACTTTCCAGTTACGGTAAGTGAGAGCGTGATAACTCCAAACATTTCTTCATGCTCGCGACTATCAAGATTTTGAATTTGTACTTCTACCCCACTTTTCGCACCGACCGCCTCAAGCTGAGGCAGATAGTCAGCAATTTCACTCGAATCAAGGAAGGATTGAGCAAGGAGACGACGAGAGTCTTCAGATGAAGTAACAAGTTCTTTAAGCTCACTGTCATGTGACTGCGACACCTCAAGCGTGGCGAGAGCGTCACGAGCAGCGAGCACCTTCACATCAAATTGATTTATGTAGTACCACGCAAAGGCACCAAAGGCGACAACCACCACAAAGACCGCGCTCAGTATTGAAAGTAAAATTGTGGTAGGTGTATGTTTCATTGTAGTGGTGCAATATCTATTGCTAGAGTAAATGAGATATCTTTTTGCTTAACAAAAAGTGAAGACGGATAACTTATCTTCTCAAAACGACGCTCAGCCTCCATATCACGAAGATACCTGGTAAAAATCTCACGCGTAGTCGCCTTCCCTGTAACTTCAAGGACTCCTAGCTTCTCACCATCAACAGTCCCTGGTGTGAAGATAATTGAGTTAATTGATACACCCGCGCGATTGTAGCGAGCGAGCACCGAGAGCACTTCACCGAGAACAGAGGGAGACTCGTATTTCTTCCAGAGTGCGATTCGCTCGCCAGTCAGCTCAAGATCACTGATCGTCGTTGAACTAAAATTCTGTGAACGTTCACTGATGATCTGCCCTTTTCGAGTATTTAATTCATTGAGAATTACTTGTTGATGTATATGGGTAGGGATCAAGAGACAGACTCCGACAAGAATAATCACCACTCCTGAGATGAGCCAGAGCATAAGTAGCCGGAGGTGATATTCCGTGAGTACTTTTTTCTTGTATTCTTCTGGAAGAAATTTAAACATGAAAGTTAAATGCGCGGCAAAGCGAGGCCAATGGCCGACGCATATGAAAGGGACTTATCAAACGGCATACTCGGTATCTCCTCATTAAGTGAATAGACATTCGTCCACACATTGCCCACTTCGACTCGTAGTCCTGAGACAATCGAGAGATGATCAGCCAGACCCACCTCATCAGCCCCAGGCCCGACAATGATGATGCGGTCGATATGTGGAAGTCGTCCATCTTTCTGAGTAACTCCACGCCAGTATGAAATGATCTTGATCAGCTCATTTGAAAGCTCGCCGTACGAGAGCTCGAGCGTATCGTGCGGAGTAGTTGAAATCTTTACCGTCCCCTTCTCTGAGAAGAGCTTGAAGGTGTCGTGGCCAATCTGTAGCGCTGAAGTGAAAAAGATAACGTGATTACTTGAAATACAAACAGAAGTTTTGTTTTGCTGAATATGCGCTACAAGTACCGTACTCTCATCACCATCCTTCACCACGGCTCGTGCAACACTTTTTGCCTCAAGGTGAAATGAGATTGGTATGAGTCCTGCCTGTGAAAGTTTCTCACTATAGTCATAGACGACCTCAAGGGGGAGTACTGAGACACTCACCCCTACTTTTGTCTTGGTCGAGAGTTGTGGAATTACATCAACATCAAAAATCACCTCGGCTGGTGAGAGCGGCACATCTTCTTCAAGGGAAAATTCAATCGCACTACGAATAGCGTTGGTATCTTCGGGGTCGATATCTGCCAAGTGCTTAATATACACGTACGCTTTGTCCTCTGGGATAGCAGCTCGTACAAAACGAGTATCAGCAACGGTGTGCACCTGAGCCAGAGTTTCCTCCAGAGTCGTCGTGATGGGTAATGAAGTAACTACTTTCGGCTTTAATGTCCCTGTCGGACCTGTAAAACGAGCCACTCGCACTTCTCGAGCAGAGATATCAAGCCCGATTGAAGGCATCAAAAGAAGGTCTGGTATTGGAAAGTATTTTAAAATCGATGACTGAGCCACAGAGAAAGTATAGCAAAACACTTACTCATCCTTTCCACACACGAGAATAACTTTTTTAATGAGCTTGAGTTCCAGGAAGAATTCCTGCCGGTACTTCAAATAGTGAAAAAGTTGTTTCATTTGAAACCGCAAAAAGCATTCCATTACTTTCTTCACCGAGCATTTTTCGTGGCTCGAGATTGGCGACAAACATTGTTTGTTTGCCCACAAGCACAGAAGGATCGGGAAAATGCTTCGCTATTCCCGAGAGGATTTGTCGTGGTGCTTTCTCGCCAAAATCGACTGAAAGTCGGAGGAGTTTGTCCGATTTTGGGAGCGGCTCGGCGCTCAAGATTTTCCCAACCTTGATCTGGACTTTAGCAAAATCATCATACCCAATGCGCAAAAGGCTAGCTGTTTCGATTGCTTGAGCGAGAGTATAGTCTTTCTCAGTAATCGCTCCCTTGTCATGAGTGATTGTTCGCACAGTCACGACAGTAGCCTCGAGTGTCAGTACCGGGTCATGTTTTTGCTCTTGGGCAAGCCGACTCACTCGAGTGACGAAATCGCACACTTGTGCGCTCGATTCAAAAGTGAATTTCTTACTCAACCCCTCTACCCCCTCACTCCATCCTTGTGTTTGTAGTACTTCTTTATTCATGTAAATGTTTTTGTTTGTCCAAGAATGACTGCAGTATAATTGTTGCGGCCGACGCGTCAATCATGGCCGTCTTTCCCTGAAAATGAGTAGCTTGATGCGACGACATGAACTCGGGTTCAAAATGAACAGGGATATTTTGTGTCGCCTGGAGGTTTTCGACAAAGGCCTTGATCTGCACCTGAATTGGATTGTCGTTCATTTGATAGTCTTTTGACTCACCACAGACAATTTCTTCAATCTGCTCTTTTTTGATGATTTCAACAATTACCGAGACGAGCTCGCGGGTGTGCGGAACCACCGCATACGGAAATGCAAACTCCCCTTTTTCATCAGAAGTTGCGAGACCGATTCGCTTTGAACCAAAATCAATACCGAGGTATTTCACAAGAGCGATTCTAGCATAGATTGCGGTTTAACGTTTTTTTGATACTATATCTCCTATTGGAGGAGTGGCTGAGTGGTCTAAAGCAACGGTCTTGAAAACCGTCACCCGGGCAACTGGGTCGTGAGTTCGAATCTCACCTCCTCCGCCAAATCTAATCCACCGTAACCGGTGGATTTTGATTTTGAGCAAGGAGAGGAAGTGCTCAATGCACTTCTCTGTGAGATTCGAACGACGGAGTATATTTGTTGTAGTAATAAAAAATTTGAGTGCCGGTGTAATTTTAGTCGAGGGAGAAATTCTCACCGCTCCTCCGTGCTTGGGTTTTAGCATCGGACTATATTGATGACTCTGTCTTTTGTAAAAGCAATTAAATAACAGAAGAGCCGCACCATTTACTGATGCGGCCCAATAAGAATCACTTAGCAAATTTCTCTTCAAGCTGTTGTCTAACCATCTCGGGTTCGGTCGTGTAGACATACAAATCATGCACTGCGCCGTTGCCCCGAACCACAACTTTGATGCCGCCTGTCATTGAGTGGAATTTTACATCCCTTCTTCCACCCGGGACATGGCGTATGCTACCAAGGCTGATTTTAGAAACTGCTTCCAGTTTATCTAGGATGGAGGCAACTTCCGCGGATGTTTCTGTCAGTGTTCTATGGCTTCTCGTGACTTTTTGACTTCTCGCTGCTATGGGCACGAAGTGGCTCCTTTCTTGTTGGTTGTTTCTACGTTTATATATCTATAATGTTATTAACATACATAGTTACTTATGTCAATAAGCTTTAAATCCTCTATCCTTACTCAAATCAGGGAAAAGCCGAAACCCATGCGTAAGCATCGGAATGGATATGAAAAATCTGCTAAGATACCCCCTATAGGGTCTCATCTCAATAGTTTGAAACCTGAGTAGTCCGCATTAAGAACTTGGTATCAGCATAACCTGAGTACCTATGACCGTGGGGCGACTCATCCACCTTCACTACACAAAGCATCAGATTTAAGTTAAGTTATCCTTATGAATAAAAAGACTATAGTTTCAATAATCGTTCTGCTACTCATCGGTGCTGGAATTTATGTGTATAAAGATGCTGTGTTTTTAAAAGATACCGCATCCGGAGTAAATTCATTTAATAAAGAAATGCTTACTAGACATGTTGCATTTAAAAAAGATACACCTGAATCAACCATACTAAGCCTTAAGGCTTCTCTTGAAAGTCGGATAGAGGTAAAATCTGTAACTTATATTTCTATACAGCAAGGTTTGCAATATTTTAAAGAGAGACATCCAGAAGTTACAAATGATGAAGTGGCTATGCAAGCTGCCTCAGAAACGATCTTGCCTAAGTTAGAAATTATTTTGAAGAGTGACGATGGAGGAACAAAAACTAAGGCACTAAAGGAATTTATTGAATCAAGTACTACATCTCCATATATTGTTTCCTTTTAGTACTCTTGACCCTGACCCACACACCTCAATTAGACCTCAAAAAACCGGCTAAAATATCCTTATGGCGTCTCACCGTCCTAGTGCTGAACCCATGATGCCCGCAAAATCTAATCCACCGTAACTGGTGGATTTTGATTTTAGGTAAAATGTTAAAATAGATTTATGAATTATTTAAAAAAATTATACATCCCAGTAATCGGAGCAGTATTGAGCGGGGTTGCTTTTAATTTAGCAAATTCGGCAAGAACTTTTGGGGAGTTGGTCAACTCTTCTTTTCCTTGCGTTCAAGATCCAATTACCTCTTTTCCTTGTTATGGATGGGTTGATTTGGGCGTGGCTATCGTTGCTGTAGCGCTTTTCATTGTCTGCACGATTCTTATCGTATTTAGACTCGCAAAGCTTACAAAAAGTAGGTGATCTGGGTACTTCAAATGGGCTAGCAAAATTCCTTTTGAATAGCCTTACACCCTCTTATCATCCAGATACTGAACCCGCACAGCATAGCCCGCCTGTTTGGCGAGTTGTGTTAGGGAGCAACTACTAGCCTTTATATACAAATTCAGCTAATATTCACTGTAATGTTTATTACTCAATTGCTGACTGTAGCTGTAGTTCACTTACTTGCCGTTATGAGTCCAGGGCCAGACTTTGCGATAGTCGCCCGCAACAGCCTTATCTATTCACGAAAGATAGCCGTATATACCTCCCTCGGAATTGCTTTAGGTATTTCTGTTCATGTTGCATATTCCCTTCTGGGGATCGGTTTGATTATTTCAAAATCCATTCTCCTTTTTAATATCATAAAATTTATCGGTGCTGGATATCTTATTTTTATCGGATATAAATCATTAACAGCTAAACCTGCAAATACAGGATCTGAAGAGGCATCTAATCGAACTACGAAAGATATCAACATTGGATCAGCCCTGTGGACTGGTTTTCTTACCAATGTTCTCAATCCGAAAGCGACACTTTTCTTCCTTGCCCTTTTTACGCAAGTAATTGATCCTCTTACCCCAAAATCTATTCAATTATTATATGGATTTCAAATGATGGCGATTACATTTGTATGGTTCTCGATTGTCTCAATTCTTTTTTCAAATAGTTTAATCAAAACAAAGGTCAGCAAGTTTCAGCATTATATCGAGAGAGTAACTGGAGCGGCTCTGATCGGCCTTGGAATCAAAGTTGCTTTGTCGAGCAATAAATAAATCCCACCGTTCGCCTGCGCTAGTAGGTGGGATTATTCAGATCATTCGTGCCATTTTTCTTGGATGGACTCGGTAGGGCGTCTCGAGTCCTTCAAAGAAATGATGTTCGCGGATAAGGTGAGGGTGTAGGTCTGAGAAGACCATAACCCACTCATTATCTACAAGCATTTTCAGATCATTGATTGGATAGACTCGTTTAGTGACCCCTTTCAAATAAGTTTGCACCTCGGCAACACGCCAGGGATTCACAAGCCAGATTTCTGTTACCGCTACAGTGAGGTCAAAACAAGATCTGGTGCAGAAATCACCCCAAGGACAAATCGGGCTGTGGATGTTTTCCCATCGAACCATCGGACAACCGCAGAATTGATCCTCGTCCGATGCGAAAATTGCGTCGATAACTGAGGCAATCTGTTCGTGAGTCACCCCAAGCTCGGCGAGCAGTCGGTTATCTGATTCAATGATACACCTCAAGGATTCTGTCGGTCCTTTAAAACCCCACATAAAATCTCCTGAAGGATCAAAGGGTGTTGCGCCAATACCAGGAAAGGCATGGCGGTTAGCCTTCGTATTTGAGTTCAATGTTTTCTCCCAGTAAAAGGTTAGCTGGACAACTATCAAGATAAAACTTGGTCCAAAAAAACATTATCACTGTAGCTGAATTTCGGCAAATATCACAGAGAACCTACCCTATCAATACACTCACCTTGATTTTCCAACACTCACCTGTAGGATTAACGTATTACTAAGTAATATAAAAATATGTCCCTCCCTATCATTGTCCTGGCTGCTGTCATATTCATTATTCTGATTTCAATTCGTCAGATCAATCAGTATGAGCGCGGAGTTAAATTCATGTTTGGTAAATTCCACAAGGTCATGGAACCTGGCTGGAGAATCGTCATCCCCGTCTTTCAGTCGTACCAAGTAATCGACCTTCGTACGAAAGCCGTCGATGTACCCGACCAGAATGCGATTACGAAAGATAATGTGCCCGTGAATGTAAATGCGGTTATTTATTACAAAGTTGCCAGTGCTGAGAAAGCGATTCTTGAAATTGAGCACTTCCAGCTCGCGATCATGCAGTATGCACAGACCACTATGCGAAATGTCGTTGGTGAGGTCACTCTTGATGAACTTCTCGCCAGTCGAGACCGTGTCGCTACTCGTATTGAAGAGCTTGTCGAGGTTGTCTCAGCAAACTGGGGCATCGATGTCTCAAGTGTAGAACTCAAAGATGTAAAGCTTCCAGAAAATATGGAGCGCACAATCGCCAAGCAAGCAGAGGCAGAGCGAGAGAAGCGTGCAGTGATCATCACTTCTGAAGGTGAGCTCGCGGCTTCACAGAACATGGCTGAAGCAGCCAAAGTCCTCTCGGCTGTCCCAGGCGCACTTCATCTACGTACCCTCCAGTCAATCAACGATATTTCATCGGACCAATCAAATACCGTTGTATTTACCCTTCCTCTTGAGACTCTTCAGGCAGTCACTGGTTTCTTGAAGAATAAAAGCTAGGCTAACACCCACTTTTTTCCAAAAAACCCTGTGATTTTCACAGGGTTTTTTGCATGTTTACAACACCCTTAATCTGCTACACTACAGGGAGAGTTTGGATACATGATGTGTCTAAACATGAATTTTGACCATGAACCTACAAAAAATACGCTGGAAATCATTCGGTGTGCAGGCATTTATTGCCGTGCACGCACTCGCACTCATCGGAGTGGTGTGGGCGTTTCTCTTTGCGCCCACACCGTTCTCGACGGGTTTGATCCTAAGTATCGTCCTGGGCTACTACATCCGCATGTGGTTTGTCACCTGTTTCGCCCATCGTTACTTTGCTCATAAAAGCTACAAGTGGCGATGGAAATGGCTTGAAAAGATTGCCGAGCCGGTGATGGCTTTTTCCTTCACTACCTGCCTTCAGAAAGGAGTGCTATGGTGGGGTTCTCATCATCGAGTGCATCATCAGCACTCTGATACCTCACTCGACCCACACTCCTGCCAGACTGGCATGTGGCATTGTCACGCCGGTTGGATACTGGAAGATGAGTGTGACGAAACAGTCACTGAAAAAGTTCGTGACTGGCTCAAGAAACCCTCGGTCATGTGGTTTGAGAAAAACCACCTCATTGGTGGGCTATTCCTGGGGATTGTCTACTTCTGCTTCGGCGGGGCGACTCAGATTGCCGGACACGGAAGCTTTCTCGCTGACGGCGCTCACGCTGTCGTCTGTGGCATGTTTCTTTCGACTGTGCTCTTGTGGCACGGAACGTTCTGCATCAACAGCCTTGCTCACCGGATCGGCAGACGCCGATTCGATACAAACGACAGCAGTAAGAATTCACTTTTACTTGCGCTGCTCACGCTTGGTGAAGGTTGGCACAACAATCATCACAAGTATCAAAGCCGTGCGTGGCAAGCGTGGACATGGTGGGAGAAAATTTTTGACCCCACCGGAATCACCATTTGGCTTGCGAGCCTTGTAGGACTCGTCAGGATCAAGAATCCTTGAAGATCACCCCGCCAAGAGACCCCCCCAGGTCTCTTGGCGGGGCTTTTATTTTCCCACGAGTAATTTGAGTGTTTTATTTACATGCTAGGATAAAGGTATGCTTTTACTCGAATGGATTCACACGCCCGCACGAAAAGAACGTAGCAAAGACTGGTACATCTCAGTTCTCATTGTCGGCTTTTCTGGAGCTCTAGCGGCAATTCTCCTTGGAAATGTTTCGTTTGGAGTAGTGGTACTTCTTGGAACACTGGTCGTTGTCGCCATCGCGCTCTCTGGCGAACGTTCAACGAAAATCCAAATTACAAAACAAGGATTACAGATTAATGAAGAATTTTATCCGCGGGCTCATATTGATGGCTTTTGTATCGAAGACGAAGCGCATAGTGGCGCATACAAACTTCATGTTCAAATCAAACGAACCCTCTTTCCTGTACGCACAGTAGTTATCGAAAATACTCACCCCGACCGAGTAAAGACGGTCATGCTCACCCTCACCAAAGAAGCTGATGTTCGAGAGCCAGTGCTTCACAAAATTCTCGAGCACTGGGGGTTCTAACAGTAACTTGTCCACTCGAGAAGAATCTCTCCATGCGGGAGTGGCTACTTAATCTGCTGCCAAGATTTTTTATGGGATCATAAGTATAAAACAGACCCCCGATTCATCATCGAGGGCCTGGTGTTTTTACGAATGAGCTCCCAGCTAAACCGACGGCCTAAAGGCTCTGCCACGAATACTCCCCGTGTGTCTCACCATGATCTCGGTAGCTCGCTGATTGTAAGCCTGCGCGGTTTCAAGATCGATCTTTGTGAAGTGGCGATACCACGACTCTTCGACACTCATCGGAACGACGAGTACATTGGCATAGCGAACGAACTCGCATTGCCATTCCTCCTGAGAGATATACTTCCCAGCCAGCCCAGCAAGTCGCTGAGCATAACTGTAGTCGTGGAACACACGACTTGCTGGCGAACCGAAGTTCAGCCAGTAGATGTCAGTCTCACAGATGTCGAGCTGATGCCCGAGCGTGTCGACTGTCCATTCGAGAAATCGGATACTGCTTTCGCAGGTTTCCTTTGACTCGCCTGGAGATCCGAAGATCAAGGAATAGTGCAGATGTGCACCGGCTTTCTGAATGCGTCTGACCGCCTCTCGATTTTCGTTGAGACGGCTGCCGCACCCTTCGACCGATGACTTGACCACGCCCTTGAGGAGCATGTCGTCGCTGCCGGAATCCATTCCGACATTGATGAGTAGTCGCTCCGTAGCGACTTTCTGCCACTCGTCGAGCAGATGTGGGTTACGAGCAATTCCTTGTGCTCTGCCGTAGATCGACATCGCTTTCCAAGAAGCACCAAGCTCCTGGAGCATTTTGACGACCTTGTGCATTTCGTAGGCGCTGTCGGTAGTATTGAACACCGTGTCCACACCGAAGTTATTGTAGGCCTCGACCGAACGAGCCATCATCTCCCTTGAGAGAATGCGAATATCGGCAACTCCTGCAATGGTGCAGTAGCTACAAACATCGCTCCCGCGAGTGCGCGTGCATCCCTGGGCAAAGAGTGCGATTGCGTTCTTCACAGAATCAGGATTACTGTGCTTATGACCAAAGGTGGCTCGGTAGTTTGCCCACAACTCATCCCAATGAGGATAGAGTTCGAGCTTTGGAACTACGAAGACATCGTCCTGATCAGACCCTTCACTTTTGCGAGTTTTGAGTTCGAACAAAAGACGATCACGCTCATTTGAACGAACTTCTCCTCCTGTGGTGATTTGAACACCGGGGATTTGAAGCTGGCCGATGTTATCTTCTCCGATTTCTCGGAAGAACCTACGAATGGCTGCAAGGCTATTGCTAGTAAAGACTGCATCGATCGGATGATCAGGAAGAGCCATTACTTGATTTGCACGGAAGATCGCAGAGTCGTTACCGGCGATTACATACTGAGCACCGAGTTCCTTCGCTTTGCGAGCTAGGGTGACGCCGCGATCCATGCCAGTAACAACAAGGCTGAGTCCGACGATGTCACCAGAGCGAACGAGTTGTTCCAGGGGGGCTGATCCTTTAGCATACTCATCCCATATGACTACTTCATAACCTTCTTCATCGGCGACCGTGCCAACGAAGATGAGGCCAAGATGAGGCCATACACGATACTGACGATTGTCTCCCGTTTGCTCGTTGAGCATCTGTTCAACATTGATCAGCACGAGCCGACGCGACTTACGTTGGCTCTGTGTGATGAACATTATTCCAGCCGCACAGACATGCTCCTTCTTCTGAAAAATAAGTTGCGGATTGAATGTTACGCTAGTTTTCTTAACTGGCGGATACTCTACTCCACCGCGCATACTTTTGCGGATCGGATGATCATCAGGAAGACCAAGTGTCCAGCTGTCGAACCATGTATTCTTGTCGATGTAGACGTTCCGCGCCTGGTCATATTCAACCAGATTCGGATTACCTGGAAGGATCGGGGCAGTCTGAAAGGTCTGCACCCGAAACATCGAGGCGATGAGGAGGGCGACGAGCCCGAGTTTTGAGTATTTCATTTCAAAGACGTTTCTGGGTTTAGGTTTCGGAAATCCAGATATAAATTACAACTTATTTTGCATTTCGTCAATATTTATAATTTCGTTTACAACATGGCCGCCCCGCGTCTCCTCTCGTAGGAGAAATAATTACTTGTCCACTCGAGAAGAATCGAACTTCTATTGCAAGTTCCGCAAACTTGCGTCCTATCCATTGAACGACGAGTGGAATAAAAAGTACTTTAGCAAATAAAACAAAAAACCGCCATGGCGGTTTTTTGTTTTATTTCTTGAGAGCCTTTACTTCTGCAGTCAATCGAGATTTCTTTCGATCAGCAGTTCCCCATTTGATCGTATATCCCTTCGCCGCCTTATCAATAGTACTGTATGCAAGTGCGAGAGCGGCTTGTGCCTTCTTTGCGTCTTTAAGAGCGATCTGCTTTCGAACTTCTCGAACTGCTTCATTCATTTTCTCTTTACGAGCAATGTTGAAATCACGCTTATGTACACTAGCGCGGAGTGCTTTCTTTGCTGAAGATGTAATTGCCATAGTCCTAAGACTTTATCACACTTTTTGAAAAAGACAAATGCGTGTGAAGGTTTGGTGGCGTATACTAACGATATGTTTAGTCTCATTACCGGAACCGTCTTCGATAAAGAAGAAAAAACCTGTACCTTGACCGTAGCTGGCCTGGGCTATGAGGTGCACTGCCCACCTTTTGTCCTTGCCCCAGTACAGATCGGAGACACCCTCACCCTCTGGATCCATCATGTTGTCCGCGAAGACACAGAGGAGCTTTTTGGTTTTGACTCGAAAGAAACGAAGCGATTATTTGAACTTTTACTCTCAGTCTCTGGCGTGGGCCCAAAAACAGCGCTCGCCATACTCTCACAAGCCACCCCTGAGACGGTGCGCCACGCGATTGCTACAAGTGAGACCAAGCACCTCATCTCAGTAGGTGGTATCGGTCGAAAGACTGCCGAAAAACTTGTTATTGAACTGCGCGGAAAGATTAGTGAGTCGAGTATTGAGGATCATCTCATGGCGGACGTCGAAGCCCTTGAAGCACTTAAAGCACTCGGCTTTACCCATCACGATGCCCGCGAAGCGCTCAAGCAAGTTCCTTCTTCTGTCACGCTCACCAACGATCGCATCAAAGCGAGTTTGAAATTACTCGGTTAAGTATTGTTCACGTGCCCGAATTACCTGAAATTCAAACTACGGTCACTGGCCTACAGAAAACTGTAGTCGGAAAAAGTATTCAGGCTGTCTGGACAAACTACGCCAGCAGCGCTCCAGGTACACAAGACACCATTAAAGATACAAAGTATTACAAAAAGTTTTCAAAAGTAGTCTGTGGCGCAACTATTACCAAAGTCAGTCGCCGAGCAAAAAACATACTCCTCCACTTATCAAACGGATATTGTGTATTGATTCATCTCAAAATGACTGGCCATCTCCTGTATGGAACATATAGGTACAATTCACGGACGCGCACATGGTCAACAAGTGAAGAAGGGCCTCTTTCAACTGATCCGTACAATGGACATATACGACTCACCTTTTCACTCTCGGATGACAAACACCTTGTGCTCTCTGACATTCGCAAATTTGCCAAAGTCGTCTACCTTACTGAAGCAGAGCTTCACACTTCCTCACACCTCTCTCCTCTTGGGCCGGAGCCACTTGAAAGCACCTTTACTGCGCTCGATTTTCAAAAACATCTCTCTACAAAAAAGAAACAGGAAATAAAACAAACTCTTCTTGATCAGAGTGTGGTAGTAGGTATTGGAAATATTTATGCCGATGAATCACTTTGGCGGGCAGGGATTCACCCGCTCTCGCACATCGAAGCAGTACCGAAAGCACAACTGACTGCCTTACACAGAGCACTCAAACAAGTTCTGAGTCTCGGTGTTGACCTTGGGCTTGCTCCGACATCGGACTATCGAACTATCGCTGGCGAACGGGCACAGTTCAAAGAACTCAACGGTGCCTATCGAAAAACTGGTACAGCCTGCCAGCGCAAAAACTGTACTGGCACTATCCGCCGCATTGTCTGTGCAGGACGTGGAACACACTTTTGCGATACTCATCAAAGGTTATACAATTAAGATTATGTTTAGCGAGATGTTTGAACACACGAAAACCCTTTGGATCACTTTTGCTATTTTGATAGTGATCTGGCTTTTTCAAGAGGGTTACAATTCTCCAAATGCTCGCAGTGCCCCATTCATCAACGCCCCTGCTCCGATAAGTTCTGGAACGACTTTCGGCCCACAGATCCTCGAAGAGATCGAAGTGAAGCAAAGCCAAATACTTCTCCCTTTTCGTAATGACACCGAGATAGCTGCGGCCAATAAACTCGCCGAGCAACTCAAATCGGCGCGAGTATCAAAAGATGTCCGCACAAGTATTGAAGGAGTTAAAGGAACTCGTGGCAGTCTCGAAGTTATTACCCTTGTAAACCGTACCGAAAAAGAAACCATCCCTCTCTCTGGAGGAAGTATTCAGAGTCTCTTAACTGAGCGAGGTGGAACAATCCCATCCTTTGTTGCCATCCCAACCATCGGCGGAGAGAATACCTCTGAGCCACTCACCCTCTCACCAGGTGAGACGGTGTATATCAATTCTGGCCCCTCACCGCTCGGAGTTTCATTTCAGATAAATAAATGTTTTGGATATTTTGATTTGGAGAGCACCTTGTCGCCACGACCAAAAACATCGTGCCCTGACCTGTTACCAAAATACAAAGAATTGTACGGAGAACCAACTGGCGGTTGCGCCGACCTTCTGCGCACACTCCCTCGCTGTACCGTTCCACCCGCAAGCTCACTCGCTAAAGTCGAGAGTGCGCAGTGCCGACAATTTATTCAAGAGGTCAGCACCTATAATGGCTGTGTTGGTGTATTTAGAAATGACTCTGATTTTCTCTTACCGCGATATTATCTCTATCTTGGTAGTCGTACCAAGCTTTGGAATATGCGCTCGGACTCGCTCCTCATCCGTGACGCTTCCTTCAATCCTCAAGCAGGTGTTTCCTATTAATCTCGGTCGAATAGTCCATAGAGTAGTATTCCTGTCGCCACAGACACATTAAGCGACTCCTTCGTCCCCTTCATTGGAATCTCGAGAGTTTGATCTGCCAGTGCACGTATTTTTAGAGGAATACCATACACCTCTTCTCCACAGATCACAGCACAATCACCTATAGGTTCATATTTTTTGTAATCTATCGCCTGAGCATCTTGCTCAAGAGCAATTATCTGAACTCCTTCTTTTTGTAGTTTTTTAATAAGTGGTACAAGTGTTTTTCGATATTCCCAGGCTAGAGTTTTTTCTGAACCGAGCGCGCATTTAGCAAAATCACTTCGCGGACTACCAAAACGATCGAGTGGTGTCGGCGTCGTACCGATCAAATAGACACAATCAATACCAACAGCATCAGCAGTACGAAAAATCGCCCCCACATTATATACACTGCGCAGATTATAGAGAATAAGAAATTTTTTCATTGCGTCGACGGAAGTTACTATAGACGCTTCATTATATAAAAAGCAAGTAGATGATTGTTGTTTCGTCCTTTTGGACTCATCAGTCGGAACACACATTCCAAAACAACTAGTATTAGAGTACTCTAATACTATTCATACAATTCTGTTGCCAGGTAGTATGCATACCCCGCGAGCCTAAGCCGCAGCCGCCACCACACCCTCCGGACGAGAGGCAATGACTTGACCCTCTTCGAGATCGAGTAGCTCGAGCAGACTTCTCCAAGACCTGGTGCCGAAGCACCTCGTCTTGAAAAGGTCTGCCTTTGTCACCTTACCCTCGATGAGCCTCCGACGGAGAGCCATGATGGGGATCTCCCCATCCTTTTGGTCTCCCTCAACAAGCTGTTTGACTCGGTCGATGTTTAAGATCAACATACCACTCCTTTCAATTAGTTGTTCAAGAACTCTATGAACCAACCACACAACGTGGCAGGCTCAATAAAGTGCTCAAGAATAGGTCATTCTTAAGCTGGATCTAAGCCACCTCTTACGCTGACAGGTTCGCCGTCACGCTGCGAGATAGATCCTTTACCAGTTTCATGCTAGCTGAAACTGATCACATTAAATTTGAACCTTCTGTTTCGTCCTTTTGGACTCATCAGTCGGAATTACATTCCGAGACAGAACGAATCTTTTGATCCGTGGCGTTGCACGCCAACTCACCATGTATACACGGTGACATTCACACCCTTTTGAATTAAAGGTTAGAGTTCTTTACTAGCAAACCCTGGGTGATCCTTTAGGTAGACTTTCCTACCAGTCAGTTCCTCGAGAGTCGGGCGGAAGCACCACAAGCCACGATCAGCAAAAGATTTGCGATCAGAATCAGGTTACGGCTCTCCCAAAACTTCTGGAACGACTGACTGTTGGTGTCAGCATTCATGACGACCACCAAAGCGATTAAGCTATTGACGATGATCATGACTGCCAACCACTTAGTCAGACTAAGGAATTTATTCCTCATTTTTCACCTCCTTTCTATTTTTTTGATTGTTAATTTACTCCTTCAAAAACTTTCTGTTTTCGTCCTTTTGGACTCATCAGTCGGAATTACATTCCGAGAACAGGGGATAATTTGCATCATCCCAGTAGTTTCCGCTTACCAAGCGCTCTGGAGCTTCCCCAAAGAATTACGCATCTGTCTCGTCGATGATGACGCCATAACAATCGTGGCCGATGTGAAGTTTTTTAGGTTCACTTACAACCTTCCTCACCCCCTTCTCCTTAAACCGCCCAGAGTGAGAAGGTAAAGGTGGCCTTGGCAACCTCCTCACTGGAATACTCGTGGCGACCCTCCAAACGAGGGAGTCCCGAGATGCCCATGACCAGCAGACGATCGCCTGGCACCAATGCCACCGTCGGCGCGCGCTCGGGAATTGGCACTGTGATGCCGAACCGGCTCCCCAAGGCGTCTATCGACGCCTTATGGCTCGGGTTGAGGCAAGGGATCACCCCTGCCTCGACCACCGCTTTCGCCTCTTCAGGCGAAAGGGTAGTTTTGGTGATGTTCCCGTCCGGGAACATTGAGGGGGCGATGCCAAAGCCGAAATATGTAGTGGTTTTCATGACTGAAATGTCAACTATACTCAGGTAGTAAAGCGTAAGTGCTTCCTTTTCCCTTGTTCTTATATAATCATAGCATAATGAATAGATTTGTCAATACAATCTACCTTAGAATCTCTATAGTTTCATTGCTATATAACACAATTAACTTGCATACTGTATTTATAAGTGTATAATTGTCACATACTTATGACAAATATAAATGAAACAATCCTTACTGAGTGCGGATTAAGTCAAGAACAAGCGCTGATTTATACTTACCTTTTGAAAAACGGCCTATCGCCGGCAAAGATTATTTCTCTTAAAACCAATCTTGGTAGGCCATTAGTCTACAAAGTACTTGAGCAGCTCATTGAATTAAACCTTGTCGAAAAACGAGATGATATTGGTAAGGTATCACTCTTCTTCCCTAAGCATCCAAAAGGCATACAAGAGCTTCTTGAAACGAAAAAACAGCACGTATCCCGAGCTTTTTCTGAGTTTGGCAACATACTTGGAAAGCTTTCTTCTGAGTTTAACTCCTTGAATGGAAAACCTAATGTGCAGTTTTATGAAGGAATCGAGGGTATTAAATATACTCATAATGACATCCTCGAAACGAATCAAAACATACTTGTAATCAGTTCACCCATACATGAAGGGCGTCAAGAAGTTCTTCATTTAATTAAAGAACAGATCGATAAACAGATTGAAAAGAATATTCACACGAAAGCAATTACACCCCACACTGATGGTCAGATAATTGCCACCCCGATTGAGGAAGACACTCAATATTTAATTACTCGAAAAAAAGTTCCAGCTGACCGTTTGAAAATTCCTGCACAAATAGTAATTTACGGGGATAAGGTCGCTATTACTAATTTCAAAGAAAGCTACCTAACTGTTGTTATCGAGAGTAAATATATCACTGAGACATTTAGAATTATGTTCGAGTATATCTGGAGTGAGACACGTTAACTACGTTACGCCTCAACGTCGTTTTGTGCGCCCGGTTGGAATCGAACCAACGACCCACTCCTTAAAAGGGAGATGCTCTACCGACTGAGCTACGGGCGCATATATACACGATACAGACAAAAACTATACCAGTTTTTATATATTTTTCAATAGATCACTTCATTGCCAGGAGCTGCCTCTCAAGCAGCCAGGCAAGCTCGCCTTCCCCACGTCGAGCACTCTGATAGGCACAAAGTGCTTCGTACCAAAGCCGACGGATATCCTCAACTGAAACCTTCTTCCCGATACCTTTTAATTTACTAAGCACAAACGGTGAGAGGGTTTTGGCGTCATCACCCTGACTAATACATATTGTTTTAAGAGCCCAGAGATAGGTTCCAAATATCGGCTCGATGTCGTTGGTCTCACGGAGTCTGGTGAGTGCAAGCCAAGCGCGTTTTTTGTCCCACGCAAACAGCGCATCCGAGAGTTCAAACACCTCAACCACCTCACGATCGTTTTTTACTTCATGGATTTTAACCTGACGTGAATCAAGAAACTCTCGCTCTTTTTTGAGAAGTTTAGGGATCTTAAATATTATTGCCTGAGTAACCATCTCAGGAAGGAGAGTCTCGATGTCCTGTGCTTCAATATCCGAAATGATAAACAATTTTTCTTCGTCAAAAAAACTTTGAGAGAAAAGAGCTTCTTGTATTTCCTGCAGGCCCACTTCTGTCTGACTAAACGCATGGACAAGCCGCTTCGAATACCGCTCTCGTAATGAGGTGAGTTCTTTCTCGATTTTGAAGTAATCTGTTCCGACGATACAATGGAGCATATACTCATTGTATTCGTATGAAACCACTTATTGCAATACTCATCATTCTCGGAGTTGTGTTCGGATTTTACCAACTCATGCTTCGTGGAATACAACTCATTCACGTTGCTGATTTTTACGACACGAAAGCACGAGTCCTCATCAACACCTACGATACTGACGCCTTCGACCAGATCGCCACAGCAGAATTCGGTAGTTTTATTACAGATGACAATGGTGCCTATCTAAGTGGACTTAAAGCCCAATACAGCGCAGTTACCACCAACGGCTATCCAAAAGTTTTTACACTGAAAAATATATTTGCCCAGGAATATGAACCGATTGTGATTACTGAAAAAATTGAATTTGATTTTGCGAAAGCCACAGTCATTATGCGCTTTGTAAATTCGGTGACCGATAGAAAAATTTGGCTTCTCGATTCATACACAATCAACAAACTCGAGCTTTAAACCGACTTCATTTCTCCCCAATTCTTTCCAAACTTTGCCTCGGCTCGTATTGGTACCCCTTTTCTCTTCTCTGCCGGAACGACCGACTCCATCACTCGTAATAGCTCAGGGATAATTGTTTCAAAAACTTCTTCTTTTATTTCAAAGAGTAGTTCATCATGAATTTGAAGGAGCATACGAACATCACTTCGAGCACCTTGTTTGAGCACCCCACCCCAGAGAGCCTGCATGGCGAGTTTGGTAATATCGGCATTGGTTCCTTGAATCGGGGCATTCATTGCCATACGTTCTGCTTGAGCTTTGATGTATGGAATGCGTGACTTAATATTTTCAAAATACCGTCGACGGCCAAACAATGTTTCAGTGTAGCCTTTGGCAGTGGCAAGGCGAATTGTCTCTTCGATATAGGCAGCGACCCCACTGAATTCTTTAAAGTATTCGTCGAGATAGGTTTGTGCATCAGCCCGACTTACCACATCACCACCCTCTTCAAGATTCGCTTTGAGGGCGTTTGCTCCCATTCCATAGAGAATTCCAAAGTTAATTACCTTTGCCTTACGACGCATCTCTGGAGTCACTTCACTTGGTGAGACATGAAAGACCCGTGATGCAACAGAGCGGTGAATATCTTCATTGTTTTTAAAAATCTCCATCAGTCGCTCATCACCTGAAAGGATAGCGGCACAGCGGAGCTCGATTTGTGAGTAGTCACACGACACGAGCACCCAACCCGGCTCAGCGACGAACGCACTCCGAATTCTCCTTCCTAGCGCACTCTTGATCGGAATGTTTTGAATGTTTGGATCCTCTGAAGCCATTCGGCCAGTTGTCGTTCCCATTTGAAGGAGTGTACTGTGCAGGCGCCCTGCTGTATCAGTGAGCGTTGGTATTACTTCGATATAGGTTGAAAGAAGTTTAGTCAGTTCACGATACGAAAGAATACAAGGGATGATCGGATGTGCATCTTTCAACTTTTCAAGCTCTGACTCTTTGGTCGACAACTGTCCCGTCGAAGTCTTTTTTTGATTTTTACCTTTTAGTCCAAGAGAGTTGAATAGCACTTCGGCCAGCTGTTTTGGAGAAGCAATATTAAACTCTGTGCCCGCATACGCATGTATTTGTTTCTCGAGCTCGAGAGCCGCTGCTCGATATTCTTGTTTGAGACTTGCCAGGTGCGGCAAATCAATAGCTATACCCCAGGTGCGCATCTGGTCGATCACGGGAATCAGCGGCTTTTCAATTGCTTCAAATACATACACACCCTGACGAGCAGTGAGTTCGGTTGTAATTATCTGTCGAGCTTTTTCAAATGAACGAGTTTGAGCAAATGTATATACATCTTCAATTGTTGGGTTTGTATAGTTTGAGTCTACTACCCACAATGCAAGCAATGTCTCGCGAAGAAGCGCTGGATCAACCACTTCTGCACTCTCGAGTATTTCAGTCTTTTCTACCTGCGTGCCATCAAGCTCCGCAAGCAGCTCCTTGAATCGCTTAGGGAGTGAGCGGAACTCATATTCTCCAAAAAGGTGGATGATATTTTCTTCATTAATTCCCTCTCGCCACGTCTTTGATGGTAATGAGAATTGTATTGGCGCATCAACACGAATCGTCGCGAGCATTTTACTAAACAGAGCCTCTTCTTTACCTGAACGAATAAGCTCAATCATTCGTGGGGCGAGGCCAACTTTTCTAAAACGCTCATCACCTTGCTCTAGAGCCTGATACATACCTTCTACCGTACCAAACTCTTTGATGAGTATGGTGGCAGTCTTTTCCCCGATCCCTTTAATACCAATTATATTATCGGAAGTATCGCCACGAAGGCCTTTGTAATCTGGAATTTGTTTTGGAGTGAACCCAAATCGCTCAATTACTTTGTCTTCATTGTAAATAATCGTATCGTGTATTCCTTTTTTTAAGGTAAACACTCGCACTTTGTCATCAGTAACAAGTTGAAGCGTGTCCATATCACCCGAGGCAATAAGTATCTCGATATCAAAACTATCCTTGAGAGTATGAACAATGGTTCCGAGCATGTCGTCAGCCTCAAAACCTTCAAGGGAGTACACCGGGATACCAAGATTCACGCAGAGCTCCTGTGCTTTTTTAAGTTGACTGACGAGCGCATCATCGGTTTTCACTCGACCAGTCTTGTAGGCTTCATAGGCAACATGGCGATAAGTGGGTTTAGGAAGATCAAAGCACCCCACAATATAGTCGGGTTTAAATTGACTGACAATATGCATCACCATAGTAGAAAAACCATACAAAGCACCCGTAGGAACACCTTGTGAGGTCGCAAAATCAGGGAGGGCGTGATAGGCGCGATGGAGGATGGCGTGGGCATCAAGGAGTACGAGTCGTTGTGTCTGTTTCATTAGTACTCATTGTAGCAAACCACAAAGTCGCCCCTCTGTTTACAGATAATATTTTCGTGTTGTTTCGTCGACGTACTCACAGTTCACCCTGAGAGCGTCTACTGGTACAAGATCAGTGACTCGCTCTGCCCATTCAATAACAATAAGATTGTCTGGATTGGCGAGTTCTTCTTTAAAATGGAGGCGTTCGAGTTCTTTGGTGTTTTCTAGACGGTACGCATCCACGTGAACTAATGTTTTAAAAGATGACTTAGTCAGAGAGTATTTTTTAAAAATAACAAAGGTTGGGCTCGTGATTTCTTCGGTGACACCGAGAGTTTTTGCACACAACTTAACTAGGGCGGTTTTACCAGAACCAAGCTCTCCGGTCAGGGTGATTACACAGGCTTTTGTTTGTGGGAGTGCCTGTGCAAGGAGTGTTTGGGCAAACCCGGCAGTATCTTCAAGCGATCGTGAGAGGTATTCCATATCTCTACCTTACGACACCTAGTTAGTTTGTAAAGAAAAGAGGGGCGCGAAGCTTCGCTTCGCGCCCCCTGAAAGTAAATCACCACCCGAAAAGCGACCCACCACCACCAATCTGGAGATATGGCGGTCCTTGGTTGATCATTTCGGACACCACAATGGGTGGCGGCTGAACCGGCCCTGCCGGTTCGTTATAAATCCAGTAGGTGAACTGGCGGAAGTTCCCTCCCGGAATCGCCTGACCTTGAGGTGTTGCCTCAAGGATCACGACATAGTTGGGTTGATTGACCCAACGATTGAGCGGAACCTGAGCAGTCTGCCCAGGCCGCACTATGATCGGCTGATACATTGAGGGGCGCACAAGCACAGTGCGCGTGGAGGTGTTGATCACCTCGACGAAGTTGCCGTGGTTGAACCGGAATAAACCCGGACTCGCCACGGCAGCCCCACCAATCGAACATCCACTTATCGCAATTCCAACAAATAGCAGAAGTGTCGCGACGACCACCCTGCCGATGCCAAGTTTCATCTACTATATATTATACTATACATAACATAGTATTGTCAATATACCCGCACTCACCTCTTAATCATCATTTACAGGTACAATAGAAGCACTATGTTGAATTTTGGCGACGCAAAAACTAAAGAACACTTCGAAGAACTTCGTAAAAAAGAGGAGGAGGATATGGCCCGAACACTCTCAGTACGACACGGACTTGCCTATGCTGACCTCGGCACAGTTCCGGTGAATATGGATGCCCTTCGCCTCGTCGATGAAGTGACTGCACGTACAGCGCTCTGTGCCCCATTTGCTGTTGTTGATCGAAAAGTGAAACTTGCGGTCTACTCACCCACATTTCCTAAAACACTGGAAGTGGTCGCCGGGCTCACTCGTAAAAACTTTGAACCAACACTCATTATGGTTTCGAAAGCAAGCCTTGAAAAAGTGTGGGCACGCTATAAAGATCTTTCATTTGCTGAAGAAAGTAAGGCTGGTGCCCTCGAGATTTCAAATAGTGATATTAAAAAATACATCACTCAAATGAAGAGTGTTGGGGATGTCTCGAACACTATGGAGGAAATCTCGCACCTTCAGCGAAGTCATCGAATTTCAAAAATCATCGAGGCGGTGCTGGCTGGCGGTTTTGCACTAAAAGCGTCGGATGTGCACATTGAACCAGAGGAAGAGAAGGTGCGGCTGCGCTATCGACTCGACGGTGTACTGCGAGATGTTTTCAGTTTTGACCACGAAACATACAACCTCCTTCTCTCTCGTGTAAAACTCCTCTCGGGTTTAAAACTCAATGTGAAGACTGAAGCACAAGACGGTCGTTTCTCAGTTGAACTTGATGCCACTGAGATAGAAATTCGAACGTCAATTTTACCTGGAGCTTATAACGAGTCTGTCGTGCTTCGTATTTTGAACCCAGAGGCAATCAATGTTCCACTTGAAGCTCTTGGGATGAGTAGCGACCTTCTTGAGATAGTAGACCGTGAGATCAATCGCCCTGAAGGTATGTTTCTTACCACTGGCCCGACTGGTTCAGGAAAAACAACAACCCTCTATGCAGTGCTCCGAAAAGTCTATGAACCAACAATTAAAATTATTACCATCGAAGACCCGATCGAGTACCACCTTGATGGTATTGTTCAAACTCAAGTAAACGCTGACAAGAGTTATACCTTCGGACTTGGACTACGTTCGGTTCTTCGACAGGATCCAGACGTGATACTCGTTGGAGAAATTCGAGATAGTGAGACTGCCAAGACCGCCACTGAAGCTGCCCTCACTGGTCACCTTGTGTTCTCAACTCTTCACACCAACAACGCCGCCGGCACCTTCCCTCGCCTCATTGAGCTTGGCGTTGATCCGAAAACACTACCTTCAGCAGTGCGAGTCTCTATGGCACAGCGACTGATCCGAAAACTTTGTCCAATCTGTCGAACTGAAAAGAGCGTCACTCCACCACAAGCTGAGCTTATTTCAAAAATACTTACCCCACTAGCCGGAACAAAGTACACGAGTGGACTTCAGTATGAGAAGATTTTTGAAAAAGGAAGCGGCTGTGATGCCTGCCATGATGGATACAAGGGTCGAATTGGTGTCTTTGAGGTAGTGCTACGTAGTGCTGACCTCGAACGGCTTATTGTGACCAACGCGAGCGAGCGTGATATTAAATTACTTGCACAAAAACAAGGAATTCCTGATATGCGACAAGATGGAGTAATTAAAATTCTTCAAGGACAGACAACTTTTGAAGAACTCTCACGAGTAATCGACCTCGAAGATTTCTCGTAATTAAAAAATTTAAATTGACAGTGTAAAAGTTTAAACGTACGCACACTTTTTTCTCTTGCACAGTCAATCACTTCACGTATACTTGTCCGTATAAGTTGTTTGAACAAATAAAAAAACGCTGCAAAAGTCTCCTAGCAATGGCTTCTCGAAATTCGAGAAGGTAAGGAATCCATCTACGATAATCCCAGGAACAGATCATAAAGAGATGCACCAGAATGTCGTATCAGCGAGACCTAGTACGCTCGGGGCGTAATTGCTAGAAGGCTTTTGAAGCGTTGTATTTCAATATTCGATTCAGAATATTAGTATAGCACACTCCACCTTTTTGTCAAGCACCTCGTTTTCTTTTGTTTTTTGCTACTATTAACTCCATCTATGGACTCACCTCTTCCGAAAAACCCAGACTCACTCTATCTCGACCAAACTCTTCGTCCAAAAAGTTGGGATTTGTATATTGGTCAAGAGCAAATCAAAGATAATTTACACATTCTCCTCACCGCCGCTCAAAAACGAGGCCACCCACCTGAACACATCCTCCTGTATGGACCTCCAGGTCTTGGAAAAACCACCCTCGCGCACCTGATCGCCCGAGAACTTGGTGCACAACTCAAAGTTACTTCTGGCCCAGCTATAGAAAAAGTTGGTGATTTAGCTTCTATTCTTTCAAATCTCAGCGCACAAGACATTCTCTTTATTGACGAGATTCATCGTTTGAATAAAAACATCGAGGAAGTGCTCTACCCCGCAATGGAGTCAGGGACACTTGATATCATCATTGGAAAAGGGCCTTCTGCACGCACCATACAACTCGATCTCCCTCCTTTTACACTTATTGGCGCAACTACCCGCATCTCTGAACTTTCTGCTCCACTTCGCTCTCGTTTTTCTGGCGGCGTATTCAAACTCGAGTACTACACTGTCCCTGAAATAGAAAAAATCATCACTCATTCGGCAAAACTGCTTGAAATTGAACTTGATCCTCAGGCAGCTTTTGAAATTGCCCGACGTTCACGCTTCACCCCACGAACAGCCAATTACCTACTCAAGCGTTCACGTGACTTAGCACAGATGAACAACTCACACCTTTCACTCCCAATCGTCCTTGAGGCCTTGAAGAAAATCGGAATTGATGCAGAAGGACTCAACAGTGCTGATCGTGCCCTCCTTACAACCTTAATTGATAAATTTAAAGGTGGTCCAGTCGGTGTTGGAACATTGGCGGCTGCCCTATCGGAAGAAAGCGGGACAATTGAGGATGTATACGAACCCTATCTTTTGCAACTGGGTTTTCTTGAACGTACTCCGCGAGGTCGAATCGCCACCGAACGCGCCTACGCCCACATTACAAAATAACTGCACCTTGAAGTCTTTCTGGTGACTCTACTATACTTGCTTGTATGGCTGGACATAATAAATGGACTCAAATAAAGAGACAAAAGGCAAAAACCGACGGTGCAAAAGCGCGTGTGTTCACGAAATACGCAAAGCTTATTTGTAATGAAGCCAAGAAAGCTCGCGGCAATCTCGAATCTCCAGGACTCGTAAGTGCAATTGAGCGGGCACGAAAAGAAAACATGCCCAATGATTCTATTGAACGAGCAATTAAAAAAGCTGTTGGTGATTCATCAGCACAACTAGAACTCCTTACCTATGAATGTTTTGGTCCTGGTGGGTGTGCAATTTTGATTGAGGCACTTACGAGTAATCGCAACAAAGCGGCTGCTGAGATAAAACACATCTTAACCACTCACGAATCTACCCTTGGAGTACCCGGCTCTGCTGCGTGGGCGTTCACTAAAGAAAACAATGAATGGACCCCTCTCTCGCCAACCGAGCTTACTGAAGTTGATTTTGAAAAATTAAGCCTTCTTATTGAAGACCTCGAGGCCAATGAAGAAGTTCAGGAAGTGATAACAAACGCCCAATGAGGGTCATGGCAATCGATCCGGGATACGAGCGTCTCGGTGTGGCAATACTTGAAAAGACACCCCTCGATCGACGAGAAAAAGTTTTGTTTTCAACCTGTATTCGTACCTCACCGAAACAAAGTCATCCTGAACGACTGCACTCTATTTGGGTTCAACTAGAGGAGTTGTGCGCACTCTATTCTCCTGAGTATGGGTCAATTGAAAAGCTATTTTTTTCGAACAATCAAAAGACCGCACTCCTTGTTGCTGAGGCACGAGGGGTTATTTTGGCTCTGATGAAAAAAAACAATCTACACATCATGGAGCTCTTCCCTAATGAGATCAAGGTGGCAGTAACGGGCACCGGTAATGCTGATAAAAAGATGGTTATATCGATGGTAGATAAACTTGTTGCCCTGACTGAATCGAAGCGTACTGATGATGAATACGATGCGATCGCTTGCGGAATCACCTTCTTCGCACAACACAAAACAACACTTTATCCACAGAAACAAGTTTGAGAGATTTTAAAATGTGTTAAAAATATGTCTCATCACACCTTGTGTGCATTTTTTACACCAAAACCGATGGCAAAGAAAAACCAAACAAAAGAAATTGCTCCGAAAGATGAGGCTCCGGCAATACTTGAAACATCTCCAGAAGCAGAACCCGCTGAAGAATTTGACCCAGCTCAAGCCAAAGCAGGTCTTCTTGATGAGGCAGTAGACCCTACTGAAGCCTTAGATGAAGAGGAAGAGGATGATGAGCTTGATGGAATGCGAGTAGAAGGCGATGAAGAAGCCGACCCGTTCGAAGAAGAGTTGGTTAGTGATGAGCGAGATAATTGGTAAGTAGAAAAAACTCCCTTTCGGGAGTTTTTATATAAACTTTATAAAACGTTTCTTCCCTATCCGATACGCCCCGAGGCGTGGAGTCTCTGAGAGTGACACGACTACTTGACCGTCTTCATGGGTGATCGCGCCTTCATCTACGAGTCGTTTAAATTCGCTTTTTGAATCTATCAACCCTTCTCGAACAAGTATTTCTGATAATTTCTCTTCACTTCGCGGCACAGTTTGAATTGCTTCAGGAAATCCTTTTTCTGAGAAGGTTGCAATGTAGACCTTTTCTGCTCGCTCACCTTCCCCAGAACCTTTGAATTTACTAACAATTGCACGAGCGAGCGCCAACTTACTATCTCGTGGGTTCGCTCCAGCGCCAATCTTTTGTTCATGTGAAGCTATCTCTTCAAGACTCGCATCAGTACAAAGCTCAAAGCCTGGAATGATAAGTGAGTCAGCCCAGCTCATCACTCGACCAAACATTTCCTCTGAACTCATATCAAGTGAAACTGCATTACCCTCTGTCTTACCCATTTTTTTACCTTGGCCGTCCACAAGAAGTTTAGTGGTGAGAACAAACTTATCTTTACCAGTAATACTTCGTGAGAGATCTCGTCCAGTAAGCATATTAAATGTTTGATCATTCCCGCCGATCTCAAGATCTACATCAAGGGCAACTGAGTCATATCCTTGCATCAGAGGATACATAAATTCATGTATAAATATCGGCTTATTCTCCTCGACTCGCTTAGCGAACATGTCGCGCTTCAACATCTGATCAACAGTCATGAGCGAACAAAGTTCCAAAACCTCAGAGAAATTCATTTTTGCAAGCCATTCTGAATTGTATCGAACCTCAGCCTTATTTTCTCCTTCAAACGAGAGAAAGTTTCGTGCCTGATCAATATACTGAGCAAGATTAAGCTGAACTTCTTCTTTAGTGAGTTTTTTTCGAGCGGCTGTTTTATCTGTCGGATCACCAATCATTGCAGTAAAGTCACCAACAAGGAAAATTATCTGGTGACCACCCTTTTGAAATTGACCGAGCTTAGAGAGAGGAATAGCGTGTCCAATATGAAGAGTTGGGCCAGTTGGGTCGACTCCTACGTACATACGAAGTCGCTTTCCTGATTGCAAAACATCCGTAAGTGCTTGTTTGTTTGGAAATATTGCCTCAACCCCCCGAGTAAGGAGTTCTTCAATCCAGACAGTGTCAGTAATTACCTTATTTTCAGCCATAAAATCAATGTATCACACTCCACCTTCTTTGTCTTGAGTGTGTATCTAAAGTGCGCTATTGTCGATAGATGAATACACGTAGTAGCTCTCGACTCAGTTCTTTCTTTTTACACCTCAAACACCTTCGCATGAAAGATGTGTTTATGTTCTTGATTAGTGCCCTTTTACTGACTTCAACAATCACCCTTCTCTGGCTCGCTTCATTTGAACTCCCTGATTTGAAGTCGTTTCGAGAACGACGGGTTGCTGAATCTACGAAAATCTACGACCGAACAGGAAAAATACTCTTGTATGACATCAATGAAGGTGTACGGCGAACTATTGTCTCGGGGGATAAGATAAATCGAAATATAAAAAATGCTATCGTAGCTATCGAAGACGGTGAATTTTACGAGCATTACGGAATCCGACCAAAAGCGATCGCCCGAGCAATTTATGCCAACTTTATTACTGGAGAGAAAAGCCAAGGTGGCTCAACCATCACTCAACAGGTGATTAAAAGTACCGTTCTTACAAAAGACAAAACATATAGTCGCAAAATTAAAGAATGGATCCTGGCGATCAAACTAGAACGAGAACTTTCAAAGGACGAGATTCTTGAGTTGTATCTCAACGAAGCTCCGTACGGTGGAAATATTTACGGGGTCGAAGAAGCGGCGAGAGATTTTTTTGGGAAAACTGCTGACACTGTCACCTTGGCAGAAGCAGCCTACCTTGCGAGTATTCCAAACGCACCAACCTTCTATTCACCCTACGGCCAAAACAAAAAAGCCCTTGATGATCGAAAAGATCTTGTTCTGAGTGAAATGCTTCGTCGTGGTTTTATTTCTGAAACAGAGCACGATATCGCAAAGGGGCAAAAAGTGGTTTTTAAAGAACAAGACTCTTTTGGAATCAAAGCCCCTCACTTTGTTTTCTATGTTCAAGAAGAGCTTGAGCGTCGTTTTGGCCGAGACGCGGTAGAATTTGGCGGATTAACTGTCATCACCACACTCGATTATTCACTACAGCAAGAAGCCGAGAAGATTGTCCGAGAGCAAGCCTTGAAAAACGCTCTTGATGGTGTTTCAAATGCTGCCGCCATTGTCCTTGATCCGAAAACTGGCGATATTCTTTCAATGGTCGGTTCACGAGATTATTTCGACAAAATTATCGACGGTAATGTTAATGTTACCACCGCCCTACGCCAACCTGGTTCAACTTTTAAACCTTTTGTGTACGCAAAAGCATTTGAAAAAGGATACACCCCTGAGACCATCTTGTATGACGTTGAAACTGAATTCTCACTTTCATGTAACCCTGATAGCACACCGAAACCTGGCGTTTCTCCAGACACTTGTTATAACCCTCAAAACTATGATGGTAATTTCTCTGGCCCACTTGAAGCTAAGCGTGCTCTCGCCCAGTCACGAAACATACCAGCAATCAAAGCACTCTATCTAGCAGGAATCCCTGAGAGTTTACGATTAGCCCAAGATATGGGAATCTCAACCCTCAACGACCCAAATCGCTACGGATTGAGTCTTGTGCTTGGTGGTGGTGAAGTAAAACTTATCGACATGACTACTGCCTATGGAGTTTTTGCTAATGAAGGCACCTATATTCCACACCGATCAATACTCCGAGTAGTATCTTCATCAAATGAAATTACCTACGAACCGACTGTTCGAGGAAATCAGGTTCTTTCTGAAAATATTGCACTCGTAATTTCAAACATCCTCTCTACTGACGCATACCGCCAGCCGGTTTTCGCGCCATACTCACTTCTGCATATTCCTGGGCGAGATGTTGCAGTTAAAACAGGAACGACCAACAACTTTAGAGACTTCTGGGCTGTCGGATACACCCCTCAAGTGGTTGTAGGAATTTGGGCTGGAAACAACGTCGCAAGTGGAACAATCCCCGCAAATATCGCAAGTAGAATTGCTGGCCCAATTTGGAACCCGCTCATGAAAAAAGTACTTGAAACCTATCCAGCTGAGCGATTTAAAACACCTACCACATTAGTAAATGCCTCACTCCCACCAGTTCTACGTGGTTTTGGACTCGGGGGAAAAACTTACACAATTGATACAATTTCTGGAAAGCTAGCAACTGATCTCACTCCACCAGAAACCCGAGAAGAGCGAGTTATTACAGATCCTCATTCAATACTCTACTGGATTGATAAGGATAATCCTCACACTCTACTTACAAGCTCAAGTACCGACCCTCAACTTGAATACTGGGAATATGGTGTACGTAAATGGGCACAACAACGTGGAATCTCTCAAAACCCTAACGTAGTAATCCCTACTGAATATGACCCTATTCATACTGAGGCGAATAAACCAAGTCTCGTAGTTAATCGACCTTCGAATTCTGAGAAATTCTCAAAAGACTCAACACTTTTTGTCTCAATCGCTGTTGGAACAAAATCTTCTTACCGCCACACAAAAACAGACATTTTCTTCAATGGAGCTTTTGTTGGAAGCTTTGATGGGAACCAGACACAATTTCCTCTCAATCTTCGTGATCTAAACACTCAGGTTGGTGAGAATGTAATTAAAATTGAAGTAGCCGATTCTGTTTACAATAAAAATCAAGCTGAAGTGCGGATTCTGGTCGAAAATTAACTAATTCGTGTAACTTTGTATTTTTTAAGAACCTCGAGAAGGTTCTTTTTTTTAAGAAAGAAGAGTTGTTTAAGTGCTTGGTTGTTAATCACGGTAACACTATGATCACGAATCAAAAGATCTTGTTCGGTAACTTCAAACCCAACACACACCCCTACCTCACGAAGTATTTCTTGCTTATGAAGAGTACTTGAGTGAACAAAGGCTACATATTTTGAGAAAAGATTTTTTACCTCTTTCATTATTATTTATTCATCGGCATCACGAGATAGAGAAATGTAGGATCACCAACACCTGTAATGACGAGCGGGCGATGCATTCCATTAAACTGAAGAAATACACTGTCAGCTTTTAGAGACTGAAATGAATCGATAATATAACGATAATTAAAATTCACTTGTAGACTCTCCCCCTTGAGCGACCCTTGTATTTCATGAAAATGCTCACCAATATCAGAGTTTTTTGTTTGTATAAGGATACGTTTATCCTCCGGAGAAAGCTCAAATCCTATTTGATTAAACTTATCAGTAAAGACCGAGGCTGATTTAAATGCGTGAAGTAGGTCTTGCTTCAAAACAATACACTCGGTTGTGTACTGCTTTGGTAGGATTTGTCGATAATTAGGAAATGTACCCTCAATCAACCGTGAGACACAGTGCAGTGAACCATACGAGAAACTAATCTGGTTCTTATCCACCTCTACTCGTATCACTTCATCAATGCCGTCCAGAATTTTAAGTATTTCAGGGATATTTTTTGCTGGGATAAGGAGTTGGGGTATTGTTTCGACATTAGCTACCTTAATTTTCTTCTCCGCAAGACGAAATGAATCAGTTGCAACGAAATACAATTCATCATTTTCCGTATACATATACACACTTGCCAACTCTGGTTTAATTGTAGACTGTGAAGCGGTATAAAAAACCGATCTCAACCCTTCAGAAAACTTACTAGCTTCAATTTCAAACTGACTAAGTGGTACAACTTCTGGGATAATTGGAAAATCATCAGCCGAGATTGTTTTTATAGTACTTGAATTTCGCTCAAATTTAAGATTTAAGACACCTCCGACCACTTCAAGCACTACATTCTTTGAGTGTGTGTTATATGAGAGCACACTGGCTAGTATTTGCGCTGGGACAGCGACCGTTGCCTCAGTCTCGATTCGGGCTGGTATCCGCACTTCAACACCAATCTCAAGATTAGTCGCTTTGAGTATCAACTCTTGTTTTTTTGCCTCGATACAGACACAGCTCAGTAGTGGTAATGTGAGATGTTTTTGTGCTACTCGTTCAATTCGAGCAACGGCACTCTGCAATTTTTCCGTAGAAACTTCTACCTTCATATGTATTAGTATTACTCTATATATAAACTATTACTACTATTAGAGCGGTGAATTCTGTGGGTAAATGCAGAAAACCGCTTCAAGTAAGGGTGTAATGAGAATTTAGACGCCGAAGAGTAAGTGAATTTTCCACAACAATCTGTATATAAAATACCCAAATACAACCCTTAGTTGCACAGTCTGTGGATAAAATACCCTGTTTTGCACAGGTAAGACCCGAGTTATCAGACAAAAAAGCTCAGTTATAGACAAGTTATCCACCGACTTATACACAGACTAACTAAACAAAGTGCGTATCTGAGAAACCTCTTGAGTAAGGCTAGGGTTTACTTTCAGTTCACTATGGATCTTTTCGTAGGAATGGATAACCGTTGTGTGGTCTCGCCCACCAAGCTTCTCGCCAATGGTTGGGTACGAAATACCAAAATCTTCACGAAGAATATACATAATCACCTGCCGTGGCTTAACTACTTCCTTTTTTCGTGTTTTTTGGTAAATACTATCCTCATCTAGGTCGTAAAACTCTGCAATCATTCTTACCACTTCTTTAACAGAGGTGTTTTTCTTTGGTCGAACACTTGATTTTATGAGGTTTTTTACATCAAGAAGGGTTAAATCACGTTGTTTGAGTTGTATTTGGCAGTAAAGAGTATTCATAACTCCTTCAAGCTCTCGGATATTCCCTTCTATTTCGGTGGCGATAAAATCAATTATCTCAGGTAAAAGACTCATACCAAACTGCAAAGCCTTTGCTTTAAGGATGGTTACTCGTGATTCAAAATCTGGAGCTGGTACATCAATAACAATACCTTGACTCATTCGTGAACGAAGTCGCTCCTCAAGGTTTAAGTGTTGTGGGTGTTTATCTGATGAAAAAATGAGTTGTTTATTATGATCATGGAAAACATTGAAAAGGTGAAAAACCTCCTCCTGAGTCTTTTCTTTATTCGCAAAAAACTGAATATCATCCATGATGAGTACGTCGTATTGGCGGTACTTCTCCTTGAATTGATTTGCCTTACCTTGGGAGATTGAGTTAAAGAAATCAACCGCAAATTTTTCTGAGGTTACGTAGAACACTTTTTTATTCTGATAGTTCTTTTTTATATAGTTCCCTATTGCTTGAATGAGGTGAGTCTTTCCACGACCAGCATCACCGTAGATAAAAAGAGGGTTATAGACATACCCAGGTGATTTTATAATTGACTGACTCGCCGCATGTGCAAGTTCATTAAAAGGCCCAACCACAAAGGTTTCAAAGGTGTATCGAGGGTTTAGGTTGTCCTCTTTATTAATGTAATGCTCTTCAAGTGGGAGTTTTGAAGTTGGGGAAATGATTCGCTGCCCCATGTGTTTCTTGTGTTTTGCATCATCTTTTGAAACGGTGTACTCAAGACTACGAAGTGCTGGCTCGTGAATTCGGAGTGAGTCAAGAATTTGCTTATGAAATTTCTGATGAAGCCAGTCGCGAACAAATGTATTGGGTACCGCAAGATATACAACCCCCTCATCAATCTTCACGATCGCGGTATCTTTGAACCAGGTTAAAAAGTTTGGTTTAGAAATACTGAGCTCAATATCAGCAAGTACGAGATCCCATAATTTTTTTACATCGACGAGTGACATGTGCGCAAGTAAGTATAACTAATAGTCACCTCCCCACTACTTGAGATTAATCGAAAAATATGTTAATACTTAGTATCTAGAGTAATAAACACAACTCATGTCACAAACCTATCAACCAAGTAAACGGAAGCGAGCAAAGAAGCATGGTTTCCGAAGTCGAATGAAGAAAGCCGGTGGACGAAATGTTTTGAAGCGTCGTATGGCAAAAGGAAGAAAGAAACTAACTGTTTCTTCTCGATAATTTCTCTGTATGGTTCCAAAGGCGTATCGCCTCACCCAAAGCGAGATACGTGCAGTGCTTCAGAAGGGAAAACGCCAGGCTGGGCCTTCATTTAGTAAAATACAATTAAATGGTCGACCAGGATACGCTATCCTGACACCAAAATCTGATTTTCCAACCGCTGTAGCACGTAATCGTGCTCAGCGGTTGTTTGGTGCGCGTATTCACCCTAGTAAAAGCAGTACCTGCACACAAAGTACAGTCTTTATTCTAAAAAGAACACCACAAATCTACCTGCCCTCACAAGAAGAGATCGGATCTCTTTGATAAAGAGCTCCTCTAAGGTAGTATTAGAGCCATGTTAGAACTAATAAAATCCGTTTCATATATTCCGCTGTATAACGTCTTTATTTACCTCCTCGACCAATTCCCCACCGTTTCAGCTGGAGTGCTTGTTATAATCTTCACTATCTGTATAAAAATTGTCCTCCTCCCATTGGCGCGTAAAGCTTTTCGTGTTCAGCAGGAAATGAAAAAGATTCAACCAGATCTCGCTCTCCTACAGAAAGAGAAGATCTCACAACAAGAGAAATCCTTGAAGATGATGGAAATTTACAAGAAACACGATATCTCACCTCTCTCAAGTCTCTCGATGATAGGAGTTGTTTTGGTTCAGATTCCAATTCTCTTTTCTCTGTACTATATTTTTAGAAATCTACCTGAGATACAGACGGATATTTTGTATTCTTTCGTGCAGGCGCCAGAGCAGGCACTCAATATGATGTTCTTCGGAGTAAGTATTACGCAAAAAAAAGTGATTCTCATGGCGATACTCACTGCACTCAGCCAGGCGGCATATGCATTTATCGCAACTCCAAAGCCAGAGCCAAAAAAAGAAACCTCAGCTGATGAACCTAAGAGTTTGCAAGATGAAATACAGCGTTCGATGGCTGTGCAGATGAAATACGTATTACCGGTGATTATTGGAGTCACCGCCTACAGCTTCCCTCTCATCGTCTCACTCTATTGGGTAACAAGTAATATCTTTTCTATCGGCCAGGAGCTCGTTTTTCGAAAATTGTACGTAAAAAACTAAGGCAGTTTCAAGAGCCAAAGAGACCCGTCTTTCTTGTTTCTAAAGAGAAGCTCCTTTCCACTTGGACGCACATGTAGTTCGTCAATATCAAATTCATTTCCAGAGCTACTAAGTGGGTCGTATACAATATTTGCAATACCATAGGTAACGTCTACAGACCAGATCACATCAGAAAACGTAACCAATCCTCGATACCAATCATCAGGATAGCTGTATCCAGTAGGAAAAGTTCGTGGTAGTGCACAGTAAAACACTTTTGCTGATGCCCAACTACACTTGTCTGCCAATCCTTGCAAACCAAGTTCGCGTAGTTCTGAGGTGGCGACAGTTCCGATCTGTAGTCGTGGGGTTTGAGTGTTGGTGTCTGAGAGAAGGATAAGATTGCCAAAAGGGCTTGGTGTAGTGACAAGTCCATACATTGAGTCAAATAATTGCTCAAAGGCTTGTGTGTTGGTGTTTAGTTTAAAGACCCCACCTTTTTTGTTTCGTGAAGGTTTAGTGCTCAAAAAAACTTCACTTGTTGTCCCCCACAAGGCGGTCCACTCACTGAAATTTGAACTAAAAACACGTTTACCCTGGGTACTTGTTGCGCCAAGAAGGACGCCGACAGATTGTCCTGGTCCTGAAAGGTAGAGAATGTTTTTATTATTTAATACTGCTACGGTATATGGGTTGGGTGAATCTACACGACCGCTCAATACACCGTTTGTGCTGTTTGAAGGGTCTTGCTTGATCGCTCCTGTAAATGTTTGAATTTTCGAATTAGCTAGTTGAGATCTTAACACCACCCCATCCCCTTCTCGGGTGAATTGAGCATCGAGTGTTTTTGGAATAAGGGTGTTGGTAATACGTTCAAGATTATTTGAATCAAGTGAAATGTCATATACATATCCGTATGTGCGATCTACTAGTCGTGCGTACGTTGAGTTGTTTTTTGTAATAAACGTGCTACCGGCCACAGGGTCGTTGTAAATCTGTGTGAGAATTGGCTCGCGTTGAATCACTAGTTCGTTTGGTGTAGTTGTTGGTGTTGATGTAGCTATTACACCTGGAGTGTTTGTCCCGCCAGGGTTTGTGTTTGGAAAAATAATTGTAGGTTTTTGTGTTTGAACACCAAGTATTGTTTTGACGGGGTCAACTGTATTTGTGTAATTCCAAAGATACCATCCGCCAACAATACAGAGGGTGATACCAGTTATCCAAAGAAAGTAGTAAGCTGTTTTGTTCATGGGTTTACTCGACCAAATACGCACTGACTATCTACAGAGAGTATTGGTCCGGTGGGGGTCACTCGTCGAGCTAGACTTGAGCGACTTCGATTACATAAAAACTCCGAATTGTTTTTATCTGAGCGTTTATAGACAACCGTTGTACCTACTCGCTCGCTGTATTGATATGTCCAATATTCTGGGGTAGCTGCGTCATCATAGACTCGATAATAGTTTGACCAATCATTACTTGCACCGGCAATCGCCTCAATGGCATTGTCCCCTGCTGGAGCAGCTGCTTCTCGTAGTGTGGCGACTGTCTGTGGAGTACAGGAGTTTGGATTAGCTTCACAGTTTTGAAGTAATGTCTGAGCAGTGCTTGCATACTGTGCTCGCGTCCAATTTGTACTGTCTGATGAGTTGCTTGAGTCAGCCTGCGTTCGGCCAGTACGAAGGGCTTCTGCTGCCTGCTGTGCCGCTTGTCGATTGCCGGTAGCTATTGCCTGTTCGGCTTGTGCTCCGATAGTGAAAGCGTTTAAACGAGCTATTTCATTGTCTCGCTCCTGTGTGAGTTGGGCTCGGACAATAGGGTCTTGCTCAGCTTGGATTCGGTTGTTGTAGTCGGCACTCACTCGAGCAATCTCTGCTTGTGGGTTTTGACCAGTAGCTAGAGCATTGTTTATTGCATTAGTATTTGAACTGGTTGTTGATTGATCTGGTAGTGCTGGATACTGGCGATTACGTATATCTTGCAATCGGTTGTCCCGCTCCTGTGTGAGTCGAGCCGCTTCTTCAGAGTTACCAGCCGCTGTTGCTGCCGCGATCTGAGTATCGTATGAGGTTTGAGTGTCTTGAAGTGCCTGTGTGCGTGCTGCTTCGATCGCTTGCGGGCTTTGCCCAGCTCGACGTACATTTGAACCTGCGGCACCCCCGGTTTGCGGAAGAGCTTTACCAATATCAAAGTTTATATTTACCAAGCGCGGATCAATGAGAGAAAGGATTAAATAAGCACCGAGGAGAAAGCCTAAACCATAGGCAATATCAACAAGCTTATCTTTTTGAATCGTTTTAACAGAAGGACTTTCTGTGGTCATCATCATAAAACCTGAATAGACCAAAAGAATTACGGCTACTGCCCCACCCACTCCAATTGCTAGTCGATAGAGTCCTACGACATATGCCGCTGGGTTCTTAACCGGTGTGCCGACGGTAGTGAGGCCGGGAATACTCACTAGTGGACAGTATCCATCTTTACAGAGATCTGGCTTTAATCCGCCCAAAGAGCTATCAGTAATTGTTGGCGTCTGAGAACTTTTTTGGTGTGCAGTTGCTTGTTTTAAATAATCAGCTCTACCAAGAGCTTTTTCTTGATAGACAGCTCGTACAGCATTACAATCAGCTTCTGTATCAAAAACATCAAAATACTGTGTGTGATTTGCGACAGCTCTACCCGGCTCTGCGATACCGCCAGTAGCGGTAAAGACATATCCTGAACCTGATTGATCACAAGTAGTAACACTTTCAATAATCATCGGGACTGCCCGCCCTGTTCTACCTGTTCGAGTCTGCTCATTAACAAGTATGGTGTTTGCGCTTTGAGCAAAAGTTATATTTGGAAGGAGTACTAAAATGAGAAGTATGATTTTTTTCATCTCGTTACATTAAATTGTACACCAAAAGTTTTTTGTACTCCCTGAAACAAAAGACTAGAGTGGTTTGCACTTAAACTAAGATTCGCTCGACCTTGTTTTTCTGAATCAATGCGGAGCGTGAGAACATTTTTTTCCTTTGGGGTGGCGATTGGTGTACCGTTAAGAGACCAGACTAGCGACACTGAATTGTCGGTGGTATTTTGAGCAGACATACCATACACCTCAGCTCGGACTATTGCTTCTGTTGAATTTATGGTGAGTCCACTCAGAAAACCTTGATTATACAAAGTCCCAGCAAGCGGACTCTCTTGGTAGAGAATAACAAACGGAGAAACTGGCTCTACGGTCACTTCAGCGCTGCCACTTATAGTGCTATCAACTGTTCGAACCTCAACCTCAACGGTATTACCGTCACGAGTAAAACTCTGATCAGTGATTACAAAAGAGTCTTTACCAAGGCCACCATACGTCCCTACTGCTCGACCATTCTGCTTCCAGTTATAGATAAGGTTCTGTGAAGGTATAAGAACCCCACGACCGTCTTTAAAACGAGGAAATGCGGTGAATTTAACCGTCCCACCATAAGAGTGAGTTCGCGCCCCTTTGTAGTCAGGTGGGACAGTGCCATCGGCCTCCCAAAGAAGTTCAACGTGCTGAGGGTTGATGGTTGTTCTTTTTGAAACAGAAGTTCCATCAGCGAAACGGACAAATAAACTCACCACAATTCCCTTTCCACCAATAGGTAAAGTGGTATTAATTGCCTTCATTCCTTTTCCACTCACTTTCTTACCGCTCACATCCCACGAGAAAGTAGCTGAGTCCATGTCTGCTCCAAAAGCCTTTGCTTCAATATAGATATTCTGGCCAGGCTTTGGGTTTGCGGGTAGTACCTCAAGGTCGACTGGTTGTGTGATTTGCGGAAGGGTTACTTCAAGTGATCCAGTTGGGTCGATGGTGACATTAGAGGGTGAAGGTGGGGCTATCTGTGCGAGCAGTGCAAAAGGTATTCCGCAGAGGGTGCAGACAAAAAACGATTTGCTCAGAAAACGAACCATACTTCTATTCTACTCCCTTTTTCCGCAAGACTCATCCACACCGTGGGTTACTCCGAATTTGATTCTCGAGCTTTCTTGAATTCAAGGATTTTTGCCGGGTCAGAGGTGATCAGTTGGTCTTCCATCGGTGAGGCAAGTACTTTGATTGCAATGTGTTTGAGGCCCACAAAGAAGATACCTTCACCCACATCAGACTCAAGGAGTAAGTACTTTTCTTCATCAGTGAGGTTAAACGTCTGTTGAAGTTTATCAATCGTTGATGGAGATTGTTTGAGGAGGATTTGGATTGAAGAGTTGGTAATAATTGGTGCGCCGTATGGGGATTTCAAGAAGTCATCAACATCTTGAGTAATTGTAGCCAATCCAAGATAGTATTTTCGTCCACGTTTTGCCAAAGAAAGCAAGAATGAGGCCGTATCTTCGGATTTCATCATCCACCACGCCTCATCAATCACCAAAAGTCGCTTCTTACGAACCTTGCGCACCATATTCCAGATATAGTGAGTAACGATATACATAGCCGCCGGCTTCAAGTCCTCCTCCATGTCACGGAGAGAAAATACAATGAATTTACTATTTATATCGATATTTGAAGGACGGTTAATGAAGCCAGACCAAGTACCTTGGGTGTATTTTGTTAGTTTTTGGGCAAGGCTAGCCGCGCCTTCCATACCAGCGAGTACAAGCTCAAAATCTGAAAGGAGGGGTGGTTCGATACTTGAAAAGTCAGAATCAGCGGTAATGTCTTTGAGTGCATACGTCTCAGTAATTGCTCGATCGACAATGGCGTCTTCTTCAGGGGTTAATCCACCTAGAAGGATTCTAAACAAACCAACAAGATTGATGATGTTTGATCGGAGAATATCAGCTCCTGATTCATCTGGTCCAGGAACGGTTAGTTCAAATGGGTTAATGTGATGCTCCGAATTGAGAGAGATATTGAAATACTTACCTCCCACAGCTTCAGCCATATACTCGTACTCTCGTTCTGGGTCAATAACGATCACCTCAGTATCAAACATGAGTGTTCTCAAAATCTCAAGTTTTGTAGTGTATGATTTACCCGAACCAGACTTTGCAAACGTAATTGAGTTGTAGTTTTCAAGCTTAAAACGATCAAACAAAACAAGACTTGAGTTGTGACGGTTAATCCCGAAGAGAATTCCCTCCTCTGAGGTCAGGTCTGAAGAAACAAATGGAAAGAGGCTCGAAAGAGAACTCGAGTTGAGCTTAAGATTGACCCCGAGTTCATCGCTCGAGATTGGTAGGTTTGTACGATACCCTTGTTCTTGTTGAAAGAGGGCTGGTTTTACATAGATAAGCTTAGATTCCAAAATAGACTTAATTTCAGCCTCTATTTTATCGAGTTCCGTCTCTGAATCAGCGTAAATACTGATATAAATCCCCACATCAAAGAGCTTTTCTTGAGCCTGCATCAATTGGTCACGCAATGATTCAATATCTTGATAGGCGGTATCAAGTTTTGGATCACGAACCAATCCTTTCTGTTCTCGGACTGAAATCTGACTCTGCACTTCAGCAACTTTTTTCTGGAGCTGACGAAGGATTTTTGCAGTTTCTATTGGATAAACAAAGATTGAGACATTGAAAATCTTGTCGAGATTAATAATCGGTGTAAACCAACTATCACCTACGAAGCGAGGGAGAGAGATGATGTAAAAAGTACGAACAACCTTACTGCCCAAGTTGAGATTCTTTGGTGCAACTTGAAGGGCACTCGGGGCAAGAATATCTTTAAGCTCAAGGGCGCCGGCCTCAAAAATATCCTGCGGAAGCACAGAGCCTAAGTCCCCCACTTGTGATCCTGTCTCTTTTCGTTTGAAAATATCAAATAGACCCATAGTATTAGTTTAATGGCATTGGACGAGAAGTATCATCCGGGTTAAAGATTTTATAAAACAATTCGATCACCTCTTCTGACCGAAGTTGTACCCCACGAAGTCCACAACGAGTGAGTCCTTGTTCTACCACTGCGACTCGCTGCTCAAGTTGAGTTCTATTTTCTTGAAACACCTCATCACTGTGGGTACTCTCCTCACTGGCTGTCCGGTTTGAAAACAGACTACCAAGACCTGATTCAGAACTCTTTTTTGTGGCCGGTGAGTAAGGGATAACTACGAAAAAGCGTTTCTGCATAATATTCACTTCCTCGGTAAAATTTCGAATAAATTTCACATACTCACGGATCTGAATCTTTAATAATTCATTGACCTGATGCTTCTCTTGATCCTGAAGGAGGGCTATGTATGGCCGTATATCAAGACGCCGTGACTGAACAAACATCTGAATAGGAAAATCAAGGGCATTAAGAAAATTCTGGAACTGAAACAGGATTGAGGCCTGCTCATCGGCTGATTTCAAACCAAAGTTGAGTGATGTGGACATAATCACCCCACGCATACTACCGTCTTTAAGTATCACTACCCCATCACGCACATCTTTTATGGGTACAAAATCTTGAGTTGTTTTGTTGGTGAGCGCCATGATATGTACTCTAAGTATACTCTAACTTTCCTAAAACCTATTTTTTAAAATCAGGAGCATCTTTTGAAGCGTCAAGCATCCAGTTAAGATCACGAAGTCGACTATCCGAGAGTTTTGGGACAGTGAGTCCAGCCATCGGATCCGCCAAATCGACATGTTTTCCAGGTTGAATAACACGATCTTTTTTCTTCCAAATATAGAGCTTGTTAGCAGACCAAAAACGAACCATCGCTTCGAGCATTAAAGGAAAAGGGCGCTCATTCACTTTGCCAAAAGCAAGTAGTGCTCCGAGCGTGGCGAAAAAAATCACAAATGGAAGTGAAAGGAGGGTGCTGATCATTCCAATAAAGCGATATGAGAGCCAGGCGAGGGCTAAACCGCCGGCAAGGTAAATGAACTGCTTTAATGAAAGAAAGTTGCCAATTGGTTTATCCTCGATATCGATAAATTGTGGAACTTGGTACTTCATGTGCTTTTAGTATAGCAAAGCTTTTTAATGCAACACAAAAACCCACCGAAGTGGGTTTCGTTTACCTAGTACCCCAACTCAGTTTAACGGTCTTCTCGGATGATTGTAAAATAATCACTTCGAATAACCAATTCTCTAGCTGTTGATGGGTAGATTTCGATTTTATACAGTACTACTGCTCCACTCGAATCAACTTGATCCAAAGGTACTGTATATGAGACAGAACGAGAGTTTGTTTCTGTGAGTAATCTCGAGTCAATCAAACCACCAGTGCTATCATACTTGTTCAGCATAATTCTCACTTGACTGAAATTTCTGTTCATTGAGTAAGTAATTGGGTATGTTCTTCCAGTTCTCCAAACAGTTCCTCTACTTGGTGCAATAACGATATTAGAATTTAAGGTTGAGGTGCCTATATTTATTGTTGTTGTAGCCACAGGTCTCGTAGAAGTCGCTTGAGGGATGGTCAAACAAAGATCACGCAACACGGTAGTATCTTCTTTTGAAAAAATTCCTGTTGCCACCTTCCCTTCAGAAAGTTGCAATTTGACTACAGCAGCCGCAACCTCTTTTGTATATCCAACATCACCTCGTTCTGGCGTACTTGTCCCATGTCCTGGAAGAAGTCCTTTAGATGAAAGGTATCTTTTAAGGATGGCAACATCAGGTCCAACAAGTGGGAAATGAAGATCTCGGTTAAACGTACACTGATTCTGACCCTGTGCAAACTCAATAACTGGTCGTCTTGCTGGTACCGCTAAGACGGCTGCAGCTGCTTGGGTTTCTAATGAAAACGAAGCCAAATCCACCCACATTGACGCATACCCGAGCCCTGAAAACGCGACAAGTGCCAGTGTTCCAAGGGCAAGTGCAACTTCTTTTCGCATAATTCGTAATTGATTAAACTTAATAATATTCACTATCTGACGTACCTCTTTTGCGCCAGAGATGAGGATCAAGAGTCGACATCTCTAATCCCCCTCTCCGACGCGCGAAGCGTCTGGCAAAGTCTTCAAGTCCTTGGCACTCTCGCGGGGTGCTCCATAAAGACTGTACTTACTGAAAACCTTCTTTTATTCGTTACTGTACAGAAGTGTCTCTGTACTCGGTGGCCGTCGGCCTCCCCTCCTTTCCAGTATCTATATGAATAGGTATTGGGAATAACAGGTATTCTGGAGTGGTGTGTGTATGACGTACGGACTACTATACTTCACCCGTTCGTGTTTGTGTGACTAGACTCACTTGAGTCGAGTCAGATTTCCTTGCTTTCCGTGAGGTGGGATGATTGTGGATCATAACCGCACGTTTGTATAAAAAGAAAATGCAAGCGCATCACGCGCTTGCACCCCTTTTGTAAAGCAAGATATTTATATTGTTACAGAGTCAGAAAAAAAGTCAAAGACCAGTCTGTGGATAACTTTGAATTGATAGAAAAAACTCCGCTTCGGCGGAGTTTTTTCTATGTGAGATGTATTATTTTGTTGCTCGAGCAGAGATGATTTCCTGGGCTACATTTGGAGGAACTACATCATAGTGATGGAATTCCATATTGGCATTTCCCTGTCCTGAGGTGATAGAACGAAGCTGTGTGGTGTATCCAAAGAGTTCAGCAAGAGGTACCATTGCCTTCAATATCTTCAAATTACCACGCTCCTCTGTTCCTTCAATAAGACCTCGCTTTGATGAGATTGAGCCAGTGACTTCACCCATGAATTTCTCTGGGAACATGATCTCAACCTTCATGATTGGCTCAAGAATCACGGCCTTGGCACGCTTTACCGCTTCCTGGAAGGCCATAGAGGCAGCAATCTTGTAGGCGATTTCCGATGAGTCAACGTCGTGGTATGAACCGAATGTAAGTTCACATGAGACATTTACCATACGGTATCCAGCAAGTACACCACGATCCATAGCTTCATGAACACCCTTTTCTACCGCTGGGATGAATTCCCCTGGAATAACACCACCTTTAATGTTATCGATGAACTCAAAATCATCATATCGACTGACATTTTTAGGTATTTTCTTACCTTCTTCAAGTGGTTTGAGTGGGCGAAGAGTGATGACACAGTGACCGTACTGACCCTTACCTCCAGATTGTTTGATGTACTTACCTTCTGCCTCTGCTTCACCGAGAATTGTCTCTCGATACGCAACCTGAGGCTTTCCGACGTTGGTTTCAACACTGAATTCTCGCTTCATTCGGTCAATCATGATTTCAAGATGCAACTCACCCATTCCTGAAATAATAGTCTCACCAGTTTCCTGGTTTGATGAAAGGCGGAATGTTGGGTCTTCGTTGGTGAGCTTTTTAAGCGCCATACCCATTTTTTCCTGATCACCCTTTGTTTTTGGCTCTACACGGAGCGAAATAACCGGCTCAGCAAACTTAATTTCTTCAAGAACAATAGGATCTGTCTCATCACAGAATGTATGTGAAGTGAGAGCGTCTTTAAGGCCTACAGCAGCCGCAATCTCACCAGCGTACACCACTTTTACCTCTTCACGTTCATTTGCCTGGAGTCGAACAATACGAGAAAGTCGCTCTTTCTTGCCAGTTGTCGCGTTGTAGAGATAGGTACCTGCTTCGATCTTTCCTGAGTACACACGGAAGAAGGTAAGTTGTCCGACGAAAGGATCATTTTGAAGCTTGAACGCAAGGGCTGAAAATGGTTCGCTGTCTGATGCGTGTCGAATGACCTCGGCTCCTGTATCTGGATTTTTACCAACAATCGCTGGGATATCAAGAGGACTTGGGAGATAGTCGACCACAGCGTCGAGTACAAGCTGAACACCTTTGTTCTTAAGAGCGGTACCAGTAAGTACAGGGAAAAGCTTGTTTGCAATAGTTGCCTTTCGGAGGGCTACTTTAAGTTCCGCTTCTGAGAATGTCTTTCCTTCGAGGAATTCAGTCATGAGTGTATCGTCCGTCTCAGCAATCTTCTCAACGAGGATTGCTCGATACTTTTCTGCATCAGCTTTGTATTCAGCTGGGATTTCAGAAACGATAATCTTTTCACCCATAGCACCCTCTGAAGTGATTGCCTTCATACGGATAAGGTCGATAACACCTGCAAAGTTTTCTTCAGAACCCATTGGAATTTGGATTCGAACCGCATTTTTATTGAGTCGTTCGAGGATTGATGCGTATGATTTTTCAAAACTAGCACCCATTCGATCCATCTTGTTGATGAAACAGATTCGAGGCACCTTACTTTCATCAGCGTAGCGCCAGTTTGTTTCTGACTGAGGTTCTACACCAGCAACACCGTCAAATACCACGACCGCACCGTCAAGCACTCGAAGACTTCGCTTTACTTCCACCGTAAAGTCGATGTGCCCAGGAGTGTCGATGACGTTAAATCGGAATCGTTTTGCAGCGTCTTTATTGTCTGAATACGTAGGATTCCAGAAACAGGTAATCGCTGCGGCGGTAATAGTAATACCTCGCTCACGCTCTTGTTCCATCCAGTCGGTTGTTGTTTCACCATCGTGAACTTCACCGATCTTGTGGATCATACCAGTGTAATAAAGAATTCGTTCAGAAGTGGTTGTTTTTCCCGCATCGATGTGGGCAATCACTCCAAAGTTTCGTACTTGCTCTAATGGGTAATCTCGGGTCATGATAATTATGTGAGGCAAGGAAATTGCACTCAAGACTAAACTAGCTAATAACAAAAAAATCCTCGAATGGATTTCCCCACTACACTATCACTAAAACATAATAAAATCAAAGGAAAAGCGGCGCCCGAAGGGCGCCGCTTTTCGTAAAGAGATAGTAAAGACGAACTTACCACGCAAAGTGAGCAAAAGCCTTGTTTGCCTCCGCCATTTTGTGTGTGTTTTCTCGCTTCTTGATCGCCTCTCCTTCATTTTTACTTGCAGCGATGAGCTCGGCAGCAAGTTTCTGTGCGATTGGCTGACCTTTTTTACTTCGGGCCGCCTCGAGAATCCAACGCATAGAGAGTGCCTGACGTCGTTCTGGTCGAACTTCAACGGGAACTTGATAGTTTGCTCCACCTACTCGTCGACTACGTACTTCCACTGTTGGAGCGACATTTTTAAGAGCCGTATCAAAAACCTCAATAGGATTAGCTACTTTGGCCTGTTCCTTGATGATTTCAAGAGTCTTGTACATCACCTTTCGAGCTGTTGCTTTGTCGCCACTTTTCATCACATAGTTGATGAATTTACTGAGTCGTACTGAATCATATGTACTGTCTGGGAGTATTTCGTGCTTATTATTTACTTTTCTTCGCATAGATTTCTAGTTAAATGGCTATTATTTAGCAGCTTTTGGGCGCTTTGTTCCGTACTGACTTCGACCTTTTCGACGTGTTTCCACACCTCCAGCGTCAAACTTACCTCGTACGACAGAGTAACGTAGACCGACATCCTTTACACGACCACCCTTAAGAAGTACCACTGAGTGTTCCTGAAGATTGTGTCCCATACCTGGAACATAGGCAGTAACTTCGAGTCCGTTTGAAAGTCGAACACGAGCAATTTTTCGGATCGCTGAGTTAGGCTTTTTAGGAGTCTTGGTTGTTACCTTAATACACACTCCTCGCTTAAACGGCGCAAATGTTTGCTTTGGCTTGTTGGCGATTGAGTTGAAGATTCGAGTAAGTGCGATTGATTTTGACTTATGTGAGGCACTTTTTCGATTCTTTTTAATTAATTGATTGATTGTTGGCATTTTTATTCGCATGAGTCGGTAGCTTCACCCGAGCGGGTTACTCCATCCTCATGAGTCTAGTTGATAAAGAAAACGCTTAACTACTGAGTCAAGCGTGGCTTACTTTACTACAAACTAGCTCGATTAGCAAATTTCACCTCCTTGTTCGCTAAGGTAGGAGAAGACTGGCAAATTTGAGCACTAGCGGTGATAGTGCTGGCCATATGAAAAAGGCATAGATGGCAAAATAGATAAACCAGTAGCGCTCTATTTGCCAAAGAACAGAGGTGGCCCTCCCTGGTAAGAGTGTCCAAATCTTTGAACCATCAAGTGGCGGTAAAGGGAAAAGGTTGAATAGTGTTAGGGCAATATTGATAATTACCATAATTTGGCAGGCCGTATAGAAGATTTGCAGTGACGGAGTACCCCACAAGGCAAGCGCCCAAGCAATAAGGCTGAAGATGATCGCTAAAGCGATATTGGTCGCTGGACCTACAAAAGCCACAAAAATATGGCCAAAACGGTGCCATTTACGGAAAAGAGAGGGGTTGTAAGGTACAGGCTTCGCCCATCCAAACGCGGGAGCGCCAGAAAGTGTTAAGGCAAGGGGTATTAGGATTGATCCAAATACATCAATATGTGAAAGCGGGTTGATGGTCAATCGACCCTCGTTCTCGGCGGTCGGATCTCCCAAAAAGCGTGCCGCATAGCCGTGCGCGATTTCATGGAGAACTATCGAGAACAAAAGGGCAATAAAACTAAGGATAGTTATAAACGACATATCTACTAGTATAGATTGCTTCGGGGGCGACTGTAAAACTACTTGCTTTTATGAGAATCTTCTTGTAGTATGATTGCCTGTTACTAACAACATATTCTATGGCAAAAGTTTGCGCAATCACTGGTAAATCATCACTAAACGGCGGACGATACTCAAACAGTACTCGTGCGACTCAATTTAACCCATGCGGAAAAATTCGACGATACGCAAACTTTCAGAAGAAGCGTCTCTATGTTCCTGAGATCAAAGAGTGGGTAGTTCTCAATGTTTCAGCTCGTGGTCTTAAGACGATTCAGAAGAATGGTGCCTACGCTACTTTGCGAAAGGCTGGACTCATCGCTTAAATCTTTTTAAATAAAAAAACTCCCGCTCGGGAGTTTTTTATTTATCAAGTACAAGCTTCCCTTCTCGAATGAAAAATCTAATCGTTCCTAGTTTTGATGTTTCAAGTAGTGTGGCTTTGTGTGAAGTGACTCGATCGACTACTTCACGATGAGGGTGGCCGTAAGAATTATTTTTCCCAGCAGAAATTACTACCCAGGATGGATTTACTGCTTTGAGAAAACGTTCGCTTGTTGAAGTTCGGGAGCCATGGTGTCCGGCTTTCAGTAGTGGGCACTGCAACTCTTCCTTGTACATGTCCACCAGAAAATTTTCAATCGACTCCGGAGCGTCACCGGTGAGGATGGCACAGTCTGAACCGAAAGTTATTTTAAGAACGTACGAAGAGGCATTCGTTTCTGATTCAGGGATTTGTCGAAGTGGGTACAGTACCGTAGCTTTCATAGTGTCCGAGAGTGTGATTGTATCCCCACTCTGGAGAGATGTTGTTGACGTCAGGTGTGACGTGAGCCTCATGAGGGTTGTTTCAAGTGTCGTTGAAGCTAGTGAGTCGTTCAAGATGGCTGAGCCGACTGCATACTTTGAGAGCACTGAGGGCATGCCTCCAATATGATCGGCATCATCGTGGGTGGTGAGAATAATATCAAGTCTGCGTGTAAAGAAGCCAAGTTCGCGCGCGAGTGGTCCAAGTACCTGTCGAGTTGGCCCAGCATCGATGAGCAGATGCCTGCCCGTATCACTGGTAAGAAGTATTGCATCACCTTGTCCTACATCGAGAAATGAAATACGCTCCCCTCGCCTACCAGTGAGTTCGAATGTAAAAATAAAAATGAGAACGATAAGGCTGATTGAAATGTACCAAAACAAACGAGACCGCATATCAACTAGTATAGATGTATCTCCGCACGTATACTACAGTGCATATCAGTAATACGCATTCATATGCAATTCACAGAAAAAAAATTTACAATTCCTTCTCTGGTTGGTATCTCTTCTCGGACAGTTGAAGAGCATCTCAAGCTTTATGCTGGCTATGTCAAACACGCCAATCTTATTCAGACCCACCTAGTCGAGCTACAGGCTTCAGGTGATTTGTACAGTTATGAGATGAGTGAGATTCAGCGACGCTTCGCCTTTGAGTACGGTGGCATTCGTAATCATGAATACTATTTCGCTTCACTGGAAGGCGGACCCGCTCCCCTTACTGCTGGTTCAAGTCTTGCTCTCGCGCTTGAAAAAGAATTTGGATCAGTTGCAACGTTCCTCTCACGTTTTAAAGCAGTTGCTCTGACTCGTGGGCCAGGGTGGGCAATTCTCTACTACGATGCGCATCAAGGAGGTCTGGTGATTGGCTGGGTTGATGAACAGCACATCGGACAACTCGCTGACGCTCGCATTGTTCTCGCGCTCGATATGTGGGAGCACTCATTTGTGGCTGATTACCAACCAAGTGGTAAAAAGCAATATGTCGAAGATTTTTTCACTAATCTCAATTGGTCTGTTGTTGAGAAAAATTTCACTGTTGCTCAAAAGTAAATTATCTCTGAGTACCGCCAAGACTCCCTTTCAGGGAGTTTTTTGTTTTCATAATTTCTCTTCCTTTCAGAGCGAGTATGGTGATGCAGATATAGAGTGCGATGAGGATGGGAATACCAAACGTAGTGCTTTCAAAAGTTACAAACGACCATGTACCAATTCGTTCTGAAATGAAAACGATGTAGTGAGTTGGAATATAGAGAATATATCCGAGAAGTAAGGCGGCTGGAGTGGAGAGAAACGAAATCATGACAGTGATTCCTCCGACTACCGTAATAAAAGGAACCAGTGGGAGCACGAGGAGGTTGGTGAGTGGAGAGACTAGTGACACCGATTGCATGTAAAAAAGTATAAGCGGCGTGATGAGTACTTGTGATGCACATGACTGCGCAAGTATCTCACGCACGAATACCAGACGGATACGCGAGAATAATGAATTGAAGAAGTCTGAAAACAATAGTAGCCCGAGAGTTGCACAGAAACTAAACTGAAACGAGATGCTATGAAAAAGTAAGTGCGGTGAGATGAGTACCATGCCCACTGCCACTGCAATCAAGGTTCGCAGTTGGGCGATGGGTTTAAATAATATCTTGCCAATAAGAAGAACGCTCGCCATTCCCGCTGCTCGCAGTACACTCGGTTCAAAGCCGACGAGTGTAACGAACAATGTCAGTGTCGTGAAGGTTGTGGTAAAGCGAAGTCGGCGGCTCGTTCTTCTGAGAACGTGCAGAGTCAGATTGATAATGAGTGAAATGTTGTACCCCGAGACAACGATGATGTGCATGATGCCCGTACGTGAGAGATTCTCGCTGAGATCTTTTGGAAGATGTGTTTTGTCACCGAGTACCATTCCAAGTACGAGAGAGTTTTCTGGTGAAGGGATTAATTGTGCAAGTGTGTCTTGGATGTGTTTGCGAAATGTATAGAATAGACCGACGACACCTCCCTGCCCAGAATCGATGCGCTCGATGTTTGGGTACATGACACTATACTGAGTACCTTCTAAGTACCTTGCTCGATCTTGCTGGGCGTATACCGAGTCGCCACGAGCCTTTTCTTTGAGTGAGGTGTATGTACCGGTAACACTCAGGTGGTCATTATAGGCAAATGGTATTGAATGCCCCGTTAGGATCTCTACTTGAATACCAGTTGGTGTTGCTGCTGTCAGGCGAGTGAAGCGCTCGTGATGTTCAGGTGCTTTGATGATCTTGAGTGAGAGCGTGCAAGTGCCTGAGCAGTTAATCGATTCCGACTCCAAGGACTGAATGTGGCTCCCCATGGATAGGTATCCAATGCTAAAAAAAAGTACAGAGAATGAAAGTGTGAAACAAATAGTGCTCGTTGACTTCCGGCTCGATGCGTACCCAGTGTACGCAAGATATAGAGAGAGTGCGTAGAGAGTGTGTAGGGCTGCCTGTTGAAAATAGTGCTCCCCAAAAAAAATTCCACCAGCAAAGGCGATGGTGGAACTATAGAATGAAATAATAAATTGATGTTTCTGAAACTGCTCGAGAAGTTTTATGATGACTGGTGTTAGTGCTTCCATTGTTCCACAAGAGCATCTTCTTCTTGTTTTGAAAATACTTTCTTGAATCGAGCGGACTTGCCTTTGACCGCTTTTTCACAATCACTCCAGTTTTGATGAACAGTAACTTTTCCGGCCACTAAGCTGACATAGGAGAAAGCTTTTTGTGAACTTTTTGTCCGGGTCACTTTTGTGTGCGTTGAAGGAGGAAATGAATAGCTCTCACGTGGGCCGGTGTAAAGTTCGACAGGTGTTCCAAGGGCGGATGATGTTGCAATAACATCACAACGCTCATTACCAGCATTACCAGCATGCCCTTTAACAAGCGACCAGGTAATGTTAATTTTTTTCTGTAACTGTGAAATCATTTCCCAAAGGTCTTGATTGAGAACTGGTTTCTTGTCTCGAGTCAGCCACCCTGCCTGCTCCCACCCACTGACCCAGCGCAGCGCTCCGTTGCAGACATATGATGAATCAGTGAAAAGTTCTACTGATGTGACAGGGTGTTCCCTCAAAACGACGGTCAGCGCTTCGATCACTGCCTGCATCTCCATGCGGTTGTTGGTCGTGTGGGGATTTGCTCCACCAAGTTCTCGCACCGAGGTCTTTGTGAGAATAATCGCTCCCCACCCACCCACTCCGGGATTACCACGTGAAGACCCGTCAGTGTATATCGTTACTGCACTCATGCGTGTCAGTATATCACTGTGCCAGAATGTCGACGATTCGAAATCGTAGTGAGCTTCGGCCAAGAAAAGTTGATTCTTCCAGGTGTCCATACAGTGTGCACAGTGCGCCACTCTCCACTCGTTCGATCGCATCTTTCGGTGCAAAAAAGTAAATCCCTTTCAATCCATTTCGTGTCAGAGGTACTTCAAGATGCTCTTTATGTTTACCAAATAATTTTATTGCACTAAAAGTTTGAGGCGAGAGTTTGAAAAGTGGTTTCGGATTCCCCATACCAAACGGTGCCAGTTTTGAAATCTCACGATGCAACTCCCTCGTGAGTTCGTGTGGTTGACAGACAAGATCAACCCAGACGCGCTCATCCGCCACCCGCTCTCCAAGCTGAGTCGCTGCATTCTCGAGTGCGTCAGATACAAGATGTATTTTTTCAGGTGACACCGAGAATCCGCCAGAGACATCATGTCCACCAAAATCTTCAAACACTTCTCGGGCGTGATTCATGAGGTCGACCACTCCATAGCTTCCATTCGAGCGAGCCGAACCTTTGATAAGCTCACCCTCTTCTCTTCCCCAAATAAAAACTGGCTTTGAGTATTCTTGCATCAGTGCATTAGCGACAAGTCCGGCGAGTGCTGGTTTCCAGCGCGGGTCACCAATCACTAGAACTTTTTTTTCAGTGTCGATGTGTCGCTCCCGAATACGTTTATTTATTTCTTGCGTGAGTGCTCGAACACTCCCTTTTCGCTCGTCGTTTAAAGTGTGTAGTTTTTCCGCAAAGGAGTATGCTCGACTCTCTTCTCGTTCTGAGAGCATAACAAATGCATCGTGTGGGTCACCGAGGCGCGAAGCGACATTGATACGAGGAGAAATGGTGAAACCGATATCTTCTTCGGATACGAGGTGACGACTCGTCTTGGTGAGTGAGAATAATTTTAAAAGTCCCGGCCGTGGGGTTTTACGTAACACTGAGAGACCAAAAAAAGCAAAAACTCGATTTTCCCCTCGGAGAGGAACCATGTCCGAAATGGTGGCAAGCCCTACCATATCCAGAAACCACTTCTCCTTTCCCGGGGTGGTGCCAAAATTATCTTTTTCAAGTATCACCTGAATAAGCTTGAACCCCACTCCGGCTCCACAAAGCATTTTTTCCGGATATAAACATCCTGGTTGCTTCGGATTAACGATTGCGAAAGCTTTAGGGAGCTCTTCTTTAGGAAGGTGATGGTCAGTGATAATAATGTCTAGTCCTAGTGCGTTACCGTGGGCAACCTCTTCGCAATCAGTGATCCCACAGTCGAGTGTAATCACGAGAGTGGCGCCACGAGAAGCGATATCAGTAAGTGCTTCAGCATGCAATCCAAAACCCTCAGTGTGTCGGTGAGGGATATAAATAAAGAAATTCGTGAAGCCGACACACTGAGGGTTTTGGATTGCATGCTGAAG
>JBIIJY010000010.1:0-10529 GCA_044233485.1 Minisyncoccia bacterium | reverse complement strand
TCCCACAGTCGAGTGTAATCACGAGAGTGGCGCCACGAGAAGCGATATCAGTAAGTGCTTCAGCATGCAATCCAAAACCCTCAGTGTGTCGGTGAGGGATATAAATAAAGAAATTCGTGAAGCCGATTAACATAAAGAAGTCATGAAAGATGACGCCGGCTGGAATTCCGTCAGCGTCATAATCGCAATACACACAGACTTTTTCTCCTGTTTTGATCGCGTGTATGATGCGCAAAGCCGCTCGCTCGCTGTCTTTGAGCAGTTTAGCGTCATGGAGTCGATAGGTTGGAGAGAGAAAATCAAGTGCTTCGTCTCGTGTGGTGATACCTCGAGAGACGAGAAGTTTCTGTAGGGTTTCTGAGAATTCACCGAGCTCTCGAGTGGATGCTGCACTTGGTGTCTCACGAAGAGAATACTGTTTCATGTCTAGGAGTATATGACACAAGTGTGTGTGGACTATCTAGCTCGAGTCCTTGTTTTGATTTACTATACAGTAATGAAAACAGACTGTATTTTTTGCAAAATTATCCTCAACGAGATCCCTGCATATAAAGTCTATGAAGATGAACAGTATCTCGCTTTCCTCGATATACACCCTCTCTCGGCCGGGCATACGCTCGTAATTCCTAAAGCTCATCATCGGTGGGTGTGGGATGTCGACCCGATCGGTCCCTATTTTGAAGTGGTGCAAAAAATTGCTCATGCGCAACAGAAAGCCTTCAAAGTCGATGCAATTCATCTAAAGGTGGTTGGTGAAGAAGTTCCGCATGCGCATGTGTGGGTGTACCCTGATCCGAAACAGAATGTGGGAATTAAAGATGACTTACACACGAACCTGCTTTTTCTTAAAGAAAGTCTGCTAAACTGATTGATATGAAATCATCCGGGTTTACTCTCATTGAACTACTCGTCGTTATCTCAATAATCGGTATGTTGTCCAGCGTGGTACTCTCCTCATTAAACACCGCTCGAGGAAAGGCTCGCGATGCTGAGCGACTGGCAGATATGCGACAGATTCGCAATGCGCTTGAGCTCTATCGTAGTGATTTTGGTGTCTATCCAACCCCCGCCGTCGGCTGGCGAGGTACATGTTCTGATTTCGGAAGTCATACTACTTCAGGTGCTGCTGGATACATACCGACACTTGCACCGACATATATTCCAGTTCTGCCCACAGATCCTAGACCGGTAGGAACAAATGGCTGCTATTTGTACACGTCGAACGGGATAGATTATTCATTTCTGGTGTACCTTACAGTAGAGGCTCCAGCCTCAACAATTCCTGTCTCTCTGAGACGTAGAGGTACTTTCGGAGGCGGGAACACTTACGCGATGTATTCTTCAGAAAACTCTTCCGATTAGTTCAGGGCTTCGATTCCTGGTAGTGTCCCTTCAGCAAGAAAATCAAGCATTGCCCCACCAGCGGTTGAGACAAAGGTAAATGAGTCGCCGACACCGAGGCTTTTGATTGAGGCAAGCGTATCCCCTCCACCAAGGATGGTGTGAGCTCCAGATTTTGAAATCGCCAAAGCGATCGTATCGGTAGGTTTTGTGTACCCTTTTTCATATACCCCAAGCGGCCCATTCCAAAGAATCATTTTCGCTGTAGTAATTTTCTGCACAAGTGCTTCTACCGTAGTGCTTCCGGCGTCCATAATTCTATCTGTTGCCTGACATGAGTCCGATCGCACCTCCCGGGCTTTTCCGTCAGAATCGAGAACGAGCACATCGAGAGGAAGGTTGAAATTCTGCTCAGAGAGCATCTGGGCAATTTCCCCGTTTAAAGAACCATCACCCACCTTAGAAAGACCAACCTCATGTCCAGCGGCCTTGAGACAGTCGTTGGCGAGTGCTCCTCCGATAAAGACTGTGTCAGCAAGTTGTAGGAATTTACGAACCAAGGGAAGCTTTGTTTCAAACTTTGCTCCGCCAAGAATAAACACGAATGGGTGTACGGGAGTGAGTGCTTTTGAGAGTTCAGTGACTTCTGTAACAAAATTAAAACCAGCGGCATGAGGAATAAGTGCGGGAACGCCGACAATTGAGGTGTGAGGTCGGTGCGAGACTGAGAACGCTTCATTGACATAATAGTCGACACAAGAAGCTAATTGCTTTGCAAAGAGTGGATCATTGGCTTTTTCTCCTGGGAATGATCGGATATTTTCAAGCACTACAATTGCGTCACCTTCCTCTGCTAAAAGCTTCGTCGCCTCTTCAAGGGTGTCTGCAAAGACGGTCGAGTGGTAGGTGTTCAAATGGGCTGCAACAGGCCTGAGACTTTTTTCAGTCTCATTTTCAAGATGAGCAACCACGAGGATTCGAGCTTTTTCTTTCTGGAGATAGGTAATAGTTGGCAGGGCTTGTACGATTCGAAAATCGTCCACCACCTTCCCATCCGCGAGTGGGACATTGAGATCGAGTCGTAGTAACACTCGTTTGCCAGCTAGTGGCGGAAGATCATGTAGTGATTTCATTCCATCATCATATCAAAACCCGAGAGAATGTCTCTCGGGTTTCTTATGAAAACTTGTTATTTAATTTTTTCCGCAAACGATACGATTTCCGCTAAACTCTCAACTGAGAGTGATTGTCGGCCGATAAGGAGCCCGTCGACATTACCAATTTTAAATATTGACTCAGCATTCTCCTTCCCCACTGAACCTCCATAGAGCACGAGCGTCTCCCAAGCGACCTTTCCGTAGAGTGTTGAAAGGAATTTCTTGATATACATAACCATCTCGTGAATATCTGTTGGCTCCATGGCGCTCGCTGCCCCGATTGCCCAAACTGGTTCATAGGCAATTATCACTTTTGCAAAGTCTTTCTCCCCTACTGTGTGCAAGGCAGTCTTAAGTTGCCCTTCAATTGTTGTAAGGTGTGTACCGTTTGCATTTCTTTCTTTCTCTCCGATGCAGATAATTGGACGGACACCATTGCCTAGAGCGCGAAGAACTTTCGTATTGATCTGCTCATCGGTCTCTCCTCGAAGTCGTCGTTCACTGTGGCCGATGAGTGAATACGTTACTCCACATGAGGTGAGCATACTCAGTGCCACCTCACCTGTGTGAGACCCCTTTTCTTCACAAGAAAAGTTTTGAGAACCAAGAGCTGAGGCTTTAGTTATTTTTTGTAGAGCAGATATGAATGGGTATGGTGGACAAACTACAAGTGAGACCTTTTTTGATTTTACCGCTAGCTTCTCAGTTGTTTTTGCTAAAGTGAGTGCTTCAGCCAGTGTCTGTGGGTTGAGTTTCCAGTTTCCAACTACAAGTTTTTTTGCCATACCTGGTAGTATACAGGGTTCCTAAGTCTGCCCACAAGCGATTTATTAGTGGTGATGAGAATGATGCTTTTCGTCTAGAGCGTACGAAGAGGTGATCCCTTTTCGCAGCCCCCCGCTCTTGTTTAGAAGGATGAGTCCCGATAGATAGGTGGTGATAGGTACTGCAAGTACCAGTCCGATACTTCCTGCCAGGGTGCGGATTATCTCGGTGGTGAACTCCTCTCGAGACAAAATAACTGAAAGGCTCTGAGTTGAGTCGACGAGGAGAATTAAGAGCGGGAGTGATGTTCCGACATAGGCAATTGCTAGAGTGTTTACCAGAGCACCGATATGCTCTCGGCCAATTCGAAGTACTCGTCGGTAGATTGTTGCTCGTGGAATGGTAGGAGCAAGTGCGCCGAGTTCTTCAACAGAAACGGCTTGGCCGATTGCTGCGTCATAGAGTACTCCAAGGAGTCCGATGAGTATTCCGCCAAGGAGAATACCTTTGAGGTCTATCGATCCTCGAGAATTAATATTGATATATGTTGCTTCATCAGAAGAAAAACCGATCAGGCTCGCCCACTCGACACCCCACCAAGCAATACCACCGGTTATACAGACAGTAACAATCATTCCGAGCACTGCCGAGGTGGTAGTTCGAGTAAACCCGTGTGTTAAGTATGATCCGATAATGATAATGAGAGATGATACAAAAAGTGACAGCGGAAGTGGAGGGACTCCGGCGGTAATGTTTGGAATAAGTATGTACAGTATGACAAACAGTCCTCCGATAAGACTGAGTAATCCTCGAATACCTTGCCACCCCCCAAAGATAATAATGCAGACGAGGAGTACGATACTGAAGAAAATAAGTGGGGTTGTTCGCTTCGGGCTATTAAAGACAAACAATTCTCGTCCATCGATCTCGACGAGTCGGTCAATATACACTGTCGCTCCTACTGACACAGGCACGTAATCATTCTCAACGGTTGCTCGGAGTTTTTCTGGCAAAGAATAAAACTCCACAACTAATTCCTGGACGGTTCGGGTAATGCCAAGTCCTGAGAGGGTCTCTGTTCGTTCCCCCACTATCTCGACTACTCGAGCTGGAAGTGTTCCTTGGAAATCAGAGTGTAAAGTAGCAGCTCCAATCCACGTCGGGAAACCGCAGGTAATTAAAAAAGAGGCAAGAAAAATTATTTTTTTAAGCATTGTCGGCATAGTCCTTGTAATTCTAGTGAGTGAGCTGAAATGGCGAAGCCAGTAGCTTTCGAGACTTGAGTAAGTGTATTTGAGTCGATACAGGCGTCGATTTCTGTGATTAGTCCACACTTTGTGCAGGTAATGTGGTGATGGTGATGGTCAAGGCAGCCACATTCATACAGGGCCTCTTCAGATCCGTTGTAAATCTGAGAAACAATCCCCACTCGTTTGAATTCCTCAAGTCCTCGATAAATTGTCGCCTGGTCCATACGGATCTCTACTCGTTCGGTGAGTATTTTTACCGAAAGAGGGGTTTTTGAAGTAAAGAGAGCCTCAAGAATAGCTACTCGCTTTGGAGTAACTTTTAAACCACTAGCGCCTAAAAGAGAAACAATATCGTGTTTCATACTGTACACACTAGCACAGTCATATGGTATAGCTAGGGTCTCGATCGCCTCGAGTTGCTGCTTTTGATACACTCAAGAAATGAGAATCATCTGCTGGAACGTCAATGGGATTCGCGCAAATATAAAAAAAGGAGGATTTGAATGGCTTTTAGCTCAAAATCCCGATATATTTTGCCTTCAAGAGACAAAGGCTCACCCAGAGCAGCTTACGAAAGAAACAGTGTCACCACGAGGCTATCACTCCTATTTTGACCACAGTAAAGGCCGAAAAGGATATAGTGGAGTTGCAATCTATGCAAAACAGCAACCTGAGTATGTTGAGTATGGTCTCGGTAAAGAGGATTTGGATCAAGAAGGCCGACAAATAGCCTTGTTTTATAAGGATTTTGTAGTCATTACGATTTACTTCCCCAATGGTGGAGGTGGTCCGGAGCGGCTAGATTTTAAGATGCGCTACTATGCAGAGTTTTTAAACTATCTTGAAAAGATACGAAAACTAGGCAAGTCGATTATATTTTGCGGTGATGTGAATACAGCTCATCAGGAAATAGACTTGGCGCGACCGAAGGAAAATGAGAAAAATACAGGCTTTCTACCTATGGAACGTCAGTGGGTCAGTGACATCGTGGCACGTGGGTATATTGACACATTTAGATTTTTAAATCCTGATACAAAATCAAAATATACGTGGTGGGATATGAAGACATTTGCCCGTGAGCGCAATGTGGGCTGGAGAATCGATTATTTTTTTGTCTCAAATACTCTTAAAAACTCAATAAAATCAAGCACGATTCACGAAAACGTCCTTGGTTCGGATCATGCTCCTATAGAGCTTGAGTTAGAATTCTAATCCCGCCCCCCCCACCTCGCATAGCTACCCGACTTCAAGGGAGATGTAGTAAAAGACATCTCTATAAGACAAGTTATCCACAGAGTAGTCCTTTACATGTCTTATATGGGTACTACAATACATATCAGAGGTCAGAGCACTTACCTCCTCAAGTGATCGTCACTTGACGCTCTGATCCATGAACATTGATATAGCAACTTATGTTGCGAGCAAGGAAAAGCACCCATTGTTAGTTTTTGCATCGGCCATTCAGGTCAATCTGCAAGTCTTGGAACATACGCGGACTATTTTAAATCGCGCGTCTACTGTCCTTGATCCTACAGGTTGACCCCGAGCGGATCCAATGCACACAAACCGCTTACCTACATGTATCATGTTCGCCTGGAGGCCATGCTACTTTGTATAGGTAGCGGTTTTCTTTTACCTGAAAAAGGTTATGTAGTCAGTTTTCTTGTGAAACGGAGGGTTAAACCACGAATAAAGCCTTATTTTACCTTATGTTTTGAGCGAATACCCTTAATTTGCTCTTCTTCAAGTTCTTTCCGTTTTTGTATACCTAAATCAGCCTTTTTCCGCAAATCTTCGCTATTTTCACGTGAAAGCTCAAGTGCGCGTTTCTCTAGGTACTCGGCTGTGTTTAAAGTGTAGTCATCCATTACTTCTTCAAAGAGGGCGTTCAGAATAAGTCCAATTTTCGGCCCTGGGTTTTCATGTGAAATCTCCATCACTCGAGCGCCGTTAATCTTAAGCATCCCCACACTAACGGGAGTTCTGAGGGCCTCTTCGATCATGGCATGATACTTTCTGAGTCGATAAGGATCTTCTTTTGGCCTTCCCATGCCCATACGGTCGCAGATTCGCACATTCATCAGATCCCAGATAAGATCAGTTCCAACATTAGCGATCATTCGCCGAACGGCTGAAAGTGTAATGTTCTCGGTATCTGCAAAAAACATATGCCATCGAACGAGTTTTGTAACCTTGTCGATAGTGTCTTTTGAATACTTGAGCCGCTCAAGTATGGTCTTTGTTACACGTGAACCAACAACTTCATGGCCAAAAAAGGTATATTTATCCTTAGTTTCGTCGTATCGACGGGTCGCTGGCTTTGCAATATCGTGGAAAAGTGCCGAGAGCCGAACATGGAGTGGATAGTTCTTTTCAGCACCATACTCAAGGCTATGCAGAAGATGATTCCAAACATCATAGATATGCATGCCTTTCTGCTCAATTCCAACAGATTCAAGTAATTCGGGGACGATGAACTCTAGAACACCGAATCGACGAAATGACTCGATTCCAAATGCTGGGTGAGGAGACATGATTACACGTGAAAACTCATCTCGAATTCGCTCTTTTGATATTTTTGCAATGTTTTCCTTTGTCTTGAGGATCGCCTCTGATGTTTCATGTGAAATACTGAAGTTTGTTTCACATGAAATACGAATCGCTCGGAGAATACGAAGCCCGTCCTCATTAAATCGGTCTTCAGGTGTGCCGACGGCTCGAATAGTCGAGGTTGCAATGTCGTTTACACCCTGGTACAAGTCCAATAAATGTCCTTTATAAAGGACATCGTCGCTGGCAATAAAGGACTTTATTCTGAAGGCAAGGGAGTTAATGGTGAAGTCGCGTCGCCCCAAATCCTCTTCGATCGTTTGTGTGAACGTGACAGAATTTGGTCTACGGCCATCAACATAGTCTGACTCAGTTCGAAATGGTGTTACCTCAACTATTGCCAAAGAGGCGTCTTCTGAGCCAGTTTTGACCCCTACAGTGCCGAATGTGTTGGTATAGAAAGAATCAGGGAAGAGTGCTTGTATTTGCTCAGGGTTTGCACTGGTAGCGATATCCCAATCTTTTGGAGCACGTTTCATGAACATATCACGAACACAGCCACCAACCAGCCAGGCCTCAAAGCCGCCCTGTTCAAGGGTTTGTGCAACTGTAACAATTGGCTTTGGAATGGCGAACATCTGTTCCATATATAGCGCTGATTCTAGTATACGTTTTGATTTTTTACTAATTTAGCGTAATATGAGGAACTAATGCTCTCGTAGTGAAACGGATATCACATCGGTCTTCGGAACCGCTATTCCTGGTTCGAGTCCAGGCGAGAGCACATATGGGCGAAACAGTACGCCATTTGGAAAATATTACTCTAGCGAATTTTTCGTTTTTCAAACGCGAAATGAGAAAAGGGAAGGTGGTTTCAAACCAGTGTGGCCGTGATTTCCTCTACTATGCACTCTGCTACAGTGCTCCTATGCTAGTGGGTGGGATAAGTGCGCAACAGATTAGCGAGCGACGAGTATTTGGTCTACATCTTCCATCGTATCTCGCCTGGACCCAGTTACAATTTCTCCGTGTTCCCGCACTCTTTGCCTCGCATGGGCTCAAACTCTCAATAAACACCAGAGCGATCACGAGCTGGTGGCAATTCGTGAGAGGTATTCTTTTCTCGCGAATGACAACTACCCAGGCAATTGAATATATCCAAGCTCGTATTCGACAGAATAGGGCAGTAGGTATTGATATTAGCCTCGGTATGTACGGTCTTCTTGACCATGTACTCTTCGTCTACGGCTATGATAGTGAAGGATTTATAGTCTTTGAGACAACAAAAACGAAGCTCGCATACACCTGTCTAGATGAAGAGAAGGGGATCTTCCATCTCCCGTACACTGAAATAGGTCGTCGATGGACTCGTTTTGGTCGGGTATGGTGTGTCGAATTGAAAAACTAATTATTTCTGCTATTGTGTACTGGTACTTGCGGGTATCGTTTAGTGGTAGGACACGTCCTTGCCAAGGATGAGGTGGGAGTTCGATTCTCCCTACCCGCACAGCAAATAAAAAACCGCCTGAGGGCGGTTTTTCGTACTACAGTTCTTTAAATACAGACTGTGAATAACTGTGGATAAGATTGGGGATTACTAGGACAAAAGTCTTTTACCTAGGCAAAAAATATGTCTTTGTCTGTTAAATAAGAGCCTAAAATATAGACAATATACTAAAAGGTCATGAAGAAACCTAAAACGACAGTTGTCCACATGGACTTAAAAATACTAGACAGACTAGTACACACTAGGAGTAATGAAGGTTTTTACATCAGCCACTCAGAAAGTAGGGAAGATCGGTGAGAATGTTGCTCGTCGTTTCTATGAAAAACAAGGTTTTGCTTTGATTGTTGAAAACTATACGAAAAAATGGGGTGAAATCGATTTGGTAATGAGGAAGGGTGCTTTGATTCACTTTATTGAGGTCAAAAGTCAAATAGTAGAGGATGTGGCACTCGTGAATCACTCCTATCGACCAGAAGAGAATGTTCATTTTGCCAAGGTGAAGCGCCTGAGAAGAGTGGTGGAAACATTTATTCTCCAGAATGAGGCTATTTTTAATGAATGTGAGTGGCAGTTTGATGTTGCCTGTGTCTTTATTCAGAAAGATCTAACGACTGCACGGGTCAAAGTATTAGAGAATGTGATTTTATAAAAACACCCTCCGCGATTGCTCGCAGAGGGTTTGAAGTGCCTCAATCAGTGCCAGTAGTAACGGTTGGACAGGAATCCAGGTAAGATCCAAATACCAATTCCAACCACAAACACAAACCAATACCGAGTAACTAGATAGTCCCATCCAGGCCTTTCCAACTCACGTATAATCCCACGGATATCATCGAGAGCTACCTGGTAGACTGTCTCGGTCTGGTTGATGTTTTTGATAGCCTCAAGTCTTGTTATAATTGAGGTGATCGAGCCAGTTAACTTCGCCAGGTCGTTGGCAGGTGTCTTAAAGAACAGGGCGGTATGACCACGAGTCATGCCATGACGTTCCATTCCTGACCTCAACTCCCGCATGTAGATCAGCATATCTGGCACATCTGCTGCAACTTGTGCACGATGGGCAACCGACTCTACGTCTCGATCAAGTTGATAGTTCTTATTGACCAAGAAAATGCTTGCCAAAACTGAAACGATTGCTGCAGTTAGCGTGGAAACTCGTAATAGGTTCATACAGGCTTTCTCAATGTGCAGAGTTTGTCTGCGTCAAGTCACCATGACTCGACAAATATAAGGTAACACATATAAGTGTTAGTGTCAATGTATATAGGTAGAATGAAAGTGTCTGTGTGAGCTACAGCTTCACTTTAAAATAATAGAACTAGAGTGGTGCGGGTGGGGGGAATCGAACCCCCATCTACTGCTTGGAAGGCAGTCATTCTACCACTAAACTACACCCGCGTATGAAAGATACTATCACAAAAAACTATTTTTTAAAATCTCTTCTGTGATGTAATTTTGACTAAAGTGTCGAAGCTGTCCCCTGGACTTAGTTTATTGCGAATGCGCTTAGAGCAGCGAGTACAGGTGTAGACAAGTGTCCAGTTCTCACCATTCTTTTCAGCGTCGATAGGTATAAGTGTGCCTAGGCATGTTGATTGCCGATCGCCCGGATTAATATCAACATGCTTGCCATAGAGACAGTTTGGACAATGGTCAGTGTAGCCGTTTCCTTGTACGGCAGTAGCACAATGTTCGCAGATGAAATCTTCAATAGTTTTCGTAAAACGCTTCATTGAAGCAAATCCTACCAAAAATAATGAGATTATGTTAGTATCTTCTGTAACGGGGTATTATGTAACGGCTAGCATACACGCTTTGGGAGCGTGCAGTCAGAGTTCGAATCTCTGTACCCCGACTCGACTCACTACCAGTTTCAATCGAGTGTTCTACAATCAAAAAACTCCGCAAATGCGGAGTTTTTTGATTTCGAAACAAAGAATTATTTAACTGCGTCCTTGA
>JBIIJY010000008.1:0-16849 GCA_044233485.1 Minisyncoccia bacterium | reverse complement strand
TTTGCTGCTCGGAACTTTGGAACCTTTGTTGCTGGAACTTTTACCATCTCTCCAGTTCGTGGGTTTCGTGCTTCTCGAGCTGCTCGATCTTTTACTGAAAAGATACCGAAGCCTGCGATTGATACCTCATCACCTTTCTTCAAAGTACTGATGATTGAGTTTATAAAGGTATCAACGATCTGCTCAGCCTGAACTTTAGTTGTGTTGAGTACTCCGTGTACTGAATCAACAAGTGCTGCCTTATTCATATATGAATTAACTTAAGCTAATAACCTCTTTGATTTCGGGAAGAGAAACCCGTTACCTCTCCTTATAATTATATGTATCCTATAGATTCGCGCAACCACAGGCTTTCTTGTACCATACACTTGCGCATTTGCCGACGTTTGTGGTCTTGTGCTGATTTATTTTGCGTATTCGATCGCTCGCGTTTCTCGAAGGACCACCACTTTTATCTCTCCTGGGTAGCGAAGGCGTTCTTCAATCGCCTGGGCTATTTTCTTTGCGATAGTAAAGGCTTCAATGTCTGAAATGACTTCAGGAGTCACAAAAATACGTATTTCACGGCCAGCTTGAAGGGCGTACACTTTCTCAACACCAGCAAAGCCCAAAGCAACTTTTTCAAGGTCATTGATTCGTTTGAGGTAGTTTTCGACATTATCGCGCCGCGCGCCTGGTCGAGAGCCAGAAATACTGTCGGCCACTTGAACGATGATTGACTCCACTGATTCAAAAGGGTACTCCTCATGGTGGGCCTGCATTGCTTTGATCACCGCCTCATCGACATTGAATTTCTGAAGGATTTTTCGACCTATCTCGACATGAGTCCCTTGAGTCTCATGGTCGATAGCCTTGCCGATATCGTGAAGGAGAGCGGCGGTCTTGGCAACATCGATGTTGGCACCGATCTCGGCAGCGATCATGCCTGCCAAATGAGCCATTTCAATCGAATGAAGAAGAACGTTTTGACCATAACTAGAACGGAAATACAAACGACCGAGAATTGCCAAAAGCTTTGGATCAAGTCCAAATACTCCTACTTCTCGGGCTGCCTCCTCACCTCGGGCTTTAATGGTCTTGGCCACTTCTTCCTTGGCTTTTTCTACGGCTTTTTCGATTCGGGCAGGCTGAATACGACCATCAGCAATCAGATCGTCGATGGCGATACGGGCGATAGCTCGCCGAACAGGGTCAAATGATGAAATGGTAATATGATTCGGGATCTCGTCGACCAAAATTTCAACGCCGGACTCTTTTTCAAGGGTCTTAATGTTTCGACCCTCTTTTCCGATAATCTTTCCTTTCACGTCATCAGTTATTTCAATAGAAGTCGAAAATACATCTGAAGGAATTGAGGTGGCAAGGCGTTGTATCGTCGTTGCCAAGATTTCCTTGGCTTTATTCTCGATATTCTCACGCATCTGACTCTCGATTTTTTGTACTCGCGTAAAGGCATCAGATTGAAAACTTTCTTCAACAGACTTAATGAGTGCTTCACGAGCCTCTTCTACCGAAAGACCAGACACTTCTTTCAGTGCCTCGCGACGCCGAACTTCGAGTGTGTTGACGCGGTCTTTAAGTTCACGGAGTTCTACTGCTTTACGCTTGAGCGACTCAGACTCACTTTCGAGATCAACTTCTTTGGTATGTAAAAAGTCTTCTTTTTTATTCAGTCGATCTTCGAGAACACTGAGTTTTTCTTCCCGTTCTTTTGTTTCCTCACGGGCACCTTTGAGAAGCTCCGATGCCTGCACCTCTGCGTTGAGAATAATGTTTTTTGCGGTGGTCTCGGCCTGGAGTTCGGCCTCTTTGAGGCGAAGCTCAAGAGACTCTTTTTTTGAAAGGGAAAGGAGTACTCGTAGGTAGTATCCAATACCAATACCAACCAGACTCGAAATACCGGCAAAGATAAGGAATAGTTTTATTGACATAGTGGTTATTGATACGCGTCAGTGGGGCAGAAAGTAAGGGTAGAGGAGGGCGTACCCCTTCATACTACATAAAAGTGAAGTAAATACAAAAGAGCGCGGCGCCCGAAGGGAGCCGCGCTCTTTTGGAGCTTGCTATTTTGATGAACTGACGACTTTGTCTACGAGACCATATTTCTTGGCCTCATCTGCTGACATCCAGAAATCTCGATCACTGTCTTTGGTGACTCGGGCTATATCCTGACCAGTAGCTTGCGCGAGCATTTTGTTCATCTTCTCTCGTAACTTCAAGATATGCTCGGCCTTGATCGCGATATCAGAAGCCTGTCCTTCAATACCTGAAAGTGGTTGGTGAATCATAATCTCGGCATTTGGTAGGGCGTATCGCTCACCTTTGTCTCCCATGGTGAGGATGACCGCGCCCATAGAGGCAGCAATGCCGACGCAGTAGGTGGCAACAGGATTCTTGATGTGCTTCATCGTGTCGATAATGGCGAGGCCGGCATGAATTGAGCCACCAGGGGAATTTACGTACATATGAATTTTCTTCTTTGGGTCTTCAGACTGAAGGAAAAGGAGTTGGGCAACAATAAGGTTGGCCATATGATCATTGATTTCACCACCGACAAAAACAATATTGTCTTTAAGTAGGCGTGAGTAAATATCGTACGCCCGCTCACCAAATGTTGTTTTTTCGATAACCGTCGGAATAAGAATACTCATAAGTCTGTGTGTTAATTAGGTCTTTACTATATAGAAGAGTCAAGGTGAATGCAAATGATACCTAAATCTGATAGAGTCGATCTATGAAAATCCACCGGTTCTACTGTGAAGAGAAAATTCCACTCAATTCACCAGTGCTTACAGATGAGCGAATTGTATTTCAAATACACACAGTTCTTCGGCTTACATTGGGTGAATGTATCGACCTATTCTCTGCTGATGGTGAAAGTGCTCGATACAAAATAGTGCAGACCACCAAAAGCCAAGTGCAGTTGGAGTACGTAGAAAAACTCGAAAGATCAAAGACACCACTTGAACTACGAGTCTGTTTAGCGCTTCTTAAAAAAGATAATTTCGAACTCGCGGTGGCGAAGCTTACCGAGATGGGGGTAAGTGAGATAGTTCCACTACTGACGGCACGTACTGAGAAGAAAAATATTGATCAGGCTCGGTTAGGGCGAATTGTTATTGAAAGCAGTGAGCAGTCGGGTCGTACCACACTTCCCAAAATTCAACCAATAGCAACACTTGAAGATATATTGACGCATACCCAGAGTAAAACTATCTATTTCGGTAGTCTCACACAAGGTGAGCGAAATCATCAGTTTGAAGCTGAATCAACTACACTTTGTGTTGGCCCAGAGGGAGGCTGGACCGCCGAAGAGGAAGCGCTCTTGAGGGGTCATGGGGCACGGGCACTTTCATTTGGGACAACAACGCTCCGAGCAGAGACGGCCGCTCTGGCTCTCTCGGCGATTATTTTGAATCAGTAGTTCCTTCAAGAAGCTCGAAGACCTTGCCGGTGATATGTAGATTTTCTACGTACACTTGTGCTCGATTTCGATCAGCTCCCTTGTATTGTTCAAGAAGGGCATCTACTTCCTTGGTTACGAGAGCCTCATCCGCAACAATCTTTTCCTTAGTAGCGATCGCGCTAATAAGTAATTCAAATACTGCTCGTTTCTGTGCGTCTGGATACCACTCTTTCTTGAGTTCTTCTTCAGTCTTTTTGACTCGGGTGAGATATTCTTTTAGGTCAAGTCCCATGCGCGCAATATCCGCATCAAAGTTTGCCCAAAGTTTCTGTAGTTCACTTTCAATGAGTACTTCAGGAATCTCTACATCAGTTTTACTGACAAGGGTATCAACGAGCTCGATACGACGTTTTTCTGCCTCCTTGTGCTTCTTTTCAAGAATCAAATTTTCTTTGATTTTTTCTTTGAGTTCATCTAAGTTTTTGAAATTGCCTACTTTCTGAGCAAAAGAATCATCAAGTGCGGCAAGCTTTGCAGAGTCGTGATCATGTGAATGATCCTCTGGGTGCTCGCGGTGATAGAGTGAGTGCTGTATTTCTTCAAGTACAGCAACCACCTCCTTGTCAGTAACTGAAAATTCTGGCTGAGGCTTAGAAGTGATTTCTTTAGCCACTGCTCGATAGTCTGGGAGTTTAAACTCAGGAATAATTGCCACCTCAATTGAAAATTCAAACGGGTTACCGGCAACCACTTTAGTGAGAGAGATTTTTGGTCGGCCAATAATCGGTAGTTTATGGTCGGCAATAATGTAGGGGTATATTTCATTAACAATACTCTCAGCACCTTCTTCGAGAACATACTGCTCACCGACTCGCTCTATAAAGACTTTTTCTGGAACATGACCTTTTCTAAAACCTGGCAGCTCTGCCTGTGAAAGGAGAGTGGCAAGTGCCTGTGCTCGAGATTTTGTCAGCGCCTCAGGTTTAACTTCTACGTTAATTTTGACACATGAACGAGGAAGTTTTTCAACGGTTGAACTATATTCGATGGGTGATTTCATAGGTCTTGAGTCTACTGTATTTTATAAAAAATACCAGTCACACTAAAAAACCGGCCATGGCCGGTTTTTTAGTGTGAGTAATTTTGTTATTTCACTGCTTCGGTCAGCGAGGCACCGAGGTTTGAAAGCTCTACATCAAGATCCTTAAGATCTGCATCGATGTCTTCCTGAAGTTTAGCAGCTTCTTCTGCTGTTGTAGGAGCTGGAAGGGTAACTTCTTCTGCTGGTAAGACGGCAGTTTGTGATTGCGTTGGCGCAGCTGCTCGTGGCTCATCGGCTAGATCAGCCTTACCGCCCAAGATGTAAATAATTCCGAGAACAACAAGAATAATGACGAGGATAATTGCAATGAGGGCTCCTCGTGAGTTTGTTGCCTGTGGCTCTGGATTAGTGAGTCCTGGTGTTGGTTGTGTTTGGTTGAGTGGGTCCATATGAAGTATTAGTTATTTGTTGTCTCTACCGTAGATGTTGCTTTGAGTTGACGAGTACTCTTCAAGACTTGTTGAAGTGCTACAGCCGCCTTTCGGACTGATTGTCCGGCATCAACGAGAGCTTTTCGAGCCTCTTCTACTGACTGTCTGATCTGCGTAAGTCGCTCACGGCCAATCTTTGAATCCTCAGGGATCTCCTCAAGGTTTCCTAGAGCGGCAATACGTTCGCGAGCAATAGCAGTCTTTGCTTTTGCTTCAGTGAGTGCACTTGTAACTGTGCTGATATCACTACCTCGATCTGCTGCTTTCTGAGCCGCTTCTTCAATACGAGCTGTATTTTTTTCGAGTGAAGCGAGTGTCTGGTTCAGTCGCCCGATGAGATTACTCCGTACTTGTTCTGCTTTGCCCTTAACCTTTTCTTCGATAGCCTCTTTTCGAGCCTCTTTAAGTTCTTCCTGCTTTTTCTTGAACTCCTCTCGGTTTGCCTCAAGTGCATCTTTCCGCCCCTCTCGAAGTTTTTCAATGTCAGCTTTTCGCTCTGGTGTTCCAGTAGCGGTATTTGCTTTAATAGTCTGAATCTTCTCTTTTGTTTCGGTGCGTACTTCTACACGGCCTTTTTTCAATTCCTCTCGATTTTCACTTCGAGCTTCTCGTACTGCCTGAAGAGGCTTCTGAGTAGTTTCTTGTGCAAAAGCAAATGTGGAAGCACTTGCAAGTACAAGGGTACAAATCGTTAATACAAATTTCATATAATACGTACGGCAACCATGGTGCGTGATTAATTAATAAGTGCGCACATAGCCTTACCTTTAGTATAACAAAAACCACCCAGATGGGTGGTTTTCTGTGGAGAGTTTATTTTTTCTCTACGGTATCTTTATTTTCGTAATGTTTTCGTGCAAGTTCGAAAGTTGCTTCTGCTTCTTTTCGTCCCTTGATTCCATGAATCTCAACGACTTTCTTTTGAATTTGCTTATAGGTAAGAAAGAAGTGTTCGATTTCCTTGAGGGTGTGAGGGTTGATATCACTCAAATCTTTCACCGTATCCCAGCGTGGGTCTTCGCAGGGAACTCCGATAACTTTTGCATCTGGATCTCCGTGATCAATCATGTCGATTACGGCCACCGGACGAATACGTACGAGAATACCTGGAGCGAGAGGGTAGGTCGTAAGGACAATCACATCGAGTGCGTCACCGTCTTCCCAGAGAGTTTGTGGAACAAATCCATAATCGAAAGGATAGTCTTGAGAAGTGTGCATCGCGCGGTCGAGAGCGATGAGTCCGGTTTTCTTATCAATTTCATATTTATTCTTAGAACCACGAGGAATTTCAATAATCGCTGTGATTTTTGTCTTTGTTCCTGGGTCTACATCATGAAGAAGATTTATCATAGTCGTGTTAAGGCTTTAAATTGCTTGTTAATTTGCTGGCTCAGCAGCAACTTCCAAAGTGGCTACTTCTGGTCCACTCGAGAGAATATCTATTTTCCAACCAGTCAATTTTGCTGCAAGACGAACATTTTGTCCTCCCTTACCGATCGCGAGAGACTGTTTCTCTGCGTCAACAGTAACTTTTGCTGACTTTGAAGTTTCATCAAGTTCAACAGAAAGTACTTTGGCAGGACGAAGAGCTTCCTCGATAAGTTTCTTTGGATCTTCTGACCATTCAACAATATCGATTTTCTCTCCACCAAGTTCACTGATGACCACGTTGACACGAACACCACTCTGTCCGACAAGTGAACCAATAGGATCAATGTGTGAATCATTTGATTTCACTGCGATCTTTGATCGACTGCCAGCTTCTCGAGCGATTGACTTGATCTCAACAAGTTTCTGATTGATTTCCGGCACTTCGAGGGCGAATAGTTTTGCGAGAAATTCAGGATGAGATCGTGAGAGGCGAACATGAATTCCACGCTCTGAATCTTCGACTTTAAAGAGGAGGGCACGAATCGAGTCTCCTGGTTTAAACCGTTCACCACGAATCTGCTCCTCAAACGGAATAACACCCGTAGCTCGACCAAGGTCGACAAACAAAGCTCCGCGTTCTGCTCGTTGTACGGTACCGGTCACGATTTCTCCTTCACGAGCGCCATATTCACCAACTACAGACACACGCTCTGCTTCACGAAGCTTTTGAATAATGACTTGTTTAGCAGTCTGAGCCGCAATACGTCCGAAATCATCCTTGTCTTCAAGTGGAAATACAATTTCTTCCTCGAGCTTGACGTCTTTTTTGATAATTCGAGCATTTTCAATCAAAATATGACTTTCCTGATTGTATCGAACTCGTTCATCGGTTGGGTCGATGGCCACTTCTGAGAGATCTTCACCTTCCTTTGGGATAATAACGAGACTTTCGTCAACTACACGCTTGATTTGGTAAAATTCTGCTTTTCCTGAGGCAGGGTCAAAATGGGCACGGATAATCTGTCCGCGCTTCCCGAACTCTTTTTTATAGGCAGTGGCCAAAGAAAGCTCAATTGCTTCAATGAGTTTTGCTTTCGGAATACCTCGAGTTTCTTCGAGTTCTGAAAGGACTGCGTTCATGACTTTAAGGTCAAACATGGCTTAAATACTAGGTTTTTAATGAAGAAAGTCCGCCGGGAAGGGCGAACTTTCTGATAAAATAAATACTACCACAGACCCCTTTTTGAGGCAATGGCATCTTTTAACTCGAAAAAATACTGAAATAGTCCACAAAGATAAAGTCGGCTCTGGAAATAGATATATACTATAGATATGTACATCGACGAGCGGAAGCTTTCCGAATTCTTGCTTGACTCCAATCTCGTAACCCGCAAAGACCTTGACGGAGCTAGTATTGTGTCGCATGAAAAGAAAATCTCGCTGTCTGACGCTCTTTTGAACTCGGGAAAAATAAATGCAGATGATCTGCGAAAGGTTCAGGCGTATATTCTCGGCGTGCCATTCGTCGATTTGAAGGCTCAAAAGCTTGATTTCGAGACATTGGCCTTGATTCCTGAGCCGATCGCTCGTAATCACAACATTGTCGCTTTTAAGAAAGATGCTGGTAATCTTGAAGTGGCGATGCTCGATATTGACGATCTTGGAGCGATCGACTTTATCCGGAAGAAGGTGGGTTTGAAAATTGTCCCTCGTCTTACCGATAGTGAATCGATTAAATCCGTCCTTCTGCAGTATCAGAAATCACTCAAAGCGGAGTTTGGTGATTTTATTGCCAAAGAAGCAGAATCCCTCAAGACTTTTGCTGGTGAGGGTGAGTCTAAAGACGGCGGCGAGGAAGATTTGAAGAAAAAAGCCGAGGAAGTTCCAGTGGTGCGCATTGTCGATACATTGCTCAAGCATGCTATCCTGCAAGGCGCTTCCGATATTCATATCGAGCCGATGGAAGGTCAGGTGCTGATCCGTTACCGTATTGACGGTCTTTTGCATGATGCGATGGTGTTACCAAAAACAGTTGAAACTAGTATTACGGCGCGTTTGAAAGTGCTCTCAAACTTAAAGCTCGATGAGAAACGTCTGCCACAAGACGGTCGTTTTAAGGTAGAAATGAATGGTGAACGAGTGGCATTTCGTGTGTCAATTCTGCCTACCTATTATGGTGAGAAGACAGTGATGCGTCTCCTGCGAGATAATGTAAAAGGATTTACCCTCGAAGGCTCTGGCTTCCACGGAATTAATCTCGAACGAGTGCACTGGGCTACAAAACAGGCAACAGGTTTGATTCTTACAACCGGTCCGACAGGTTCTGGTAAATCAACCACCCTCTATACTGTTTTAGATATTTTGAATACGCCCGACGTGAATATCTCAACAGTTGAGGATCCGATCGAGTATCAAATGCCTCGTATCAATCAAACTCAGGTGAAACCAGAGATTGGCTTTACATTCGCCTCAGGTTTGCGCTCACTCGTTCGTCAAGACCCAGACATAATCATGGTGGGAGAAATTCGTGATGGTGAGACCGCTGGCCTCGCTGTGAACGCGGCTCTCACGGGTCACTTGGTGCTTTCGACGCTCCACACCAACTCCGCCGCCGGCGCGATCCCTCGTCTTATTGATATGAAAATTGAGCCGTTCCTGATCGTCTCGACAATCAATGTGATTATTGGTCAGCGATTGATTCGAAAATTGGCTGGTAGCAAAGAGAAGAAGTTTCTCACAAAACCAGAATTAGCCGAATTAGCGAAGCTTGTTGATCTTGATCGAGTAAAAAAGATTCTCGTTGAAGAAAAAATAATTGGACCAAAGGATGATTGGGATGCGATTCCATTTTGGAAACCAGTTCCGAGTGAAGAAGCTGAAGATGGCTATAAAGGTCGAGTGGGAATTCATGAGGTATTGAAAGTTTCGCCAGCGATTCGCGATATTGTTATGAAAGGCGGCACTTCCGCACAAATAGAAGAACAGTCAAAAAAAGAAGGTATGATTACCATGATTGAGGACGGCGTATTTAAAGCTGTGCAAGGGATGACGACTATCGAAGAGGTGCTGCGAGTGGTCAGTGAATAAACATATGTTATTTGAATATCACGCAAAAGATACAAGTGGGAAGGAGGTGGTAGGGACAAGAGAGTCCAAAGATCGTTTTAATTTGTACAAAGATCTCAAGGCCGATGGTCTCATCCTGATTTCTTCAAAAGAAAAATCGTCATCGTCGATCTGGTCACTGCAGATCGGTGGCATCCGTGTCTCTCTTGTAGATAAAATCGCTTTCATCAAAAACCTGGCGACAATGCTCCGTGCCGGGCTCTCGTTGACACGTGCTTTTGCAGTGCTAGAAAAACAAACTCGTAGTAAAGGATTGCGTACTATTCTCGTCGAGCTCAATGATGATGTAAGTAAAGGAGTGACGTTTTCTGATGCGCTCAAAAAACATCCAAAAGTATTTCCACCCCTCCTTGTCTCAATGGTACGAGCTGGAGAAGAAAGTGGTGGCCTCCCTGATGCACTTGTGGTTGTGGCTCTTCAGATGGAGAAAAATTATCTTCTCACCAAGAAAGTGAAGGGAGCAATGATGTATCCGGGGATCATTATGACTCTGATGGTCGGTATCGGTGTAGCAATGCTTGTGTTTGTGGTGCCAACCCTCACTGGAGTGTTTAAGGAAATGAATGTGACACTGCCACTTTCAACTCGTTTTGTGATTACTCTTTCGGATTTTATGCGCGATCATTTTATTATCGCCCTCATTGGTGTAGCGGTAGTAGTGGCAGGTATTTATAGCTCACTTCGTACTGTGCGAGGACAACGTTTCTTTAATTGGCTTTCGATTCGCTTTCCGGTTATTGGACTCATTGTTCGGCAAGTGAACTCTGCTCGAACTGCGCGAACACTCGCTTCGCTTACTTCTTCTGGAGTAGATATCGTACTCTCGCTGCAGATCACGACCGACGTGATTGAGAACGTGTATTTCAAAGAAATAATTGCTAAAGCCGCTTCAACGATTGAAAAAGGTGAGCCGATCTCAACCGTGTTTACTGAGCGTCCAGATATTTTTCCAGTATTTGTTGGTGAGATGATGAGTGTTGGAGAGGAGACGGGCAAGCTCTCGTCGATGCTCAAAGATATAGCTGAGTTTTATGAGCAAGAGGTTGATCAGAAAACCAAAGATATGTCGACGATTATCGAACCATTTCTAATGGTCTTCATCGGTCTCGGTGTCGGCTTCTTTGCAATCTCTATGATTAGTCCAATGTATTCATTGGTTAATGCGATTAACTAATATGTTTAAAATTTTCCACCAGTATCGCCGTGGAATGACTTTGGTTGAGATAGTGGTTGCGGTGACGATTATCACGAGTGTGGCGATTTCGTTTTCAACAATGTACTCACGAATTGTTCGTTTTGTCGCACTTTCGCGCGCCCGAGTAGTGGCACTTCAAATCGTCAATGAGCGTATCGAAATCATTCGCAACCTACCATTTCAAGATGTCGGTACATACACAGGAATCCCTCGTGGGCGTGTAGACCAGGAAGATACGGTTGTGCAAAATGGTCAGGCCTTTTTTATCGAAACGATTATTCGAAATGTAGACGATCCATACGATGGACTCATTGGCGGAACGCCCAACGATCTTTCGCCAGCCGATTACCGATTGGTTGAAATTACCGTCAGTTGTACGAGTTGTGTCGACTTTACGCCGATTACGATAAGCACCTTCGTGGCGCCCAAAAACTTGGAAGGGTCTACGGCAAATGGTGCGATTGTAGTCCGTGCGGTTGATTCAAACGGCGCTTTCATTCCTCAGGCGGATGTACGAATTCGTTATGTTTATGCAACAACGACCCCTATCGACATTATTGATCAAACAAACAATAGTGGTTTTTACCAAGTGGTTGATGTTCCTCCGGCGATTAATGGATATGAGGTGACAGTTTCAAAACCTGGTTTTACGACTGATAAAACCTATGCAACTTCAACAGTACTTACTATACCTGCAAAACCAAATTTGACTGTTGTTGCTGGTTCGGTGACACAGGTCACTTTGTCAATTGATCGTGAAAGTCAGTTTTCTTTTTCATCCGTCCGTCCCTCATGTGCGGCCGTGAGTGGGTATGATTTCAATGTGAGAAGTTCAAAAAAGATTGGAGAGGTAGATGTGTGGAAGCTTAATTCAAATCTACAGACAAATGGTTCTGGTGTGTATAATCTCCCTGCACTCGAATGGGATAATTACTCGCTCACTCCGCTTGATGCCGATTACGACTTGGCGGGTACAGATCCAATATTGCCACTACAGCTTGCACCAAGTACAACACAGAACGTACGTCTCATCGTCCGTGCGAAAGTCCCGCGCTCACTACTGGTAACTGTTCGTGATAATGTGGGTCCAGTTACTGGCGCGACCACAACGATATCCGAAGGAGGTTTTTCAGAAACGCTGGTAACCGGTCAAGGATACATGACACAGACCGATTGGTCTGGTGGCTCTGGGCAAAATAATTTCTCTGATGAGACTAGGTATCACTCGAGTGATGGTAATATCCGTACAAGTAGTCCAGCGGGTACTCTCTCACTTGCGACGGTACTTGGAGACTATGTTCCGTCAGGGTACATCACTTCGTCAGTGTTTGATACCGGGGCAGCCAATAATTTCGGTGATCTCACTTGGTATCCGGTGTCTCAGCCTGGAGCAGCTGGCCCAGACAGTGTCAGATTCCAGGTAGCTTCAGCCAATACTAATGACGGAAGTACGGTGTGGAATTACATCGGACCAGATGGCAGTAGTGCTTCATACTACACAATCTCTAATCGGAGCCTTGCTTTGCATAATAGTAATCAGTATCTCCGATATCGAGCATATCTTTCTACTGCGACCACGACCGTCACTCCAACGCTCTCTGATATAACATTTTCGTATACAGCGAGCTGTGTTCCACCTGGACAAGTATTATTCAGAGGACTTGATGATGAGACTTATACTCTGACAGTTGAAAAAGAAGGGAAGACGACCAAGACTGTAGATATTCCAATCTCTGCATCATGGCAATCTGTTACAATTAATCTCGATGAATAAACTACGAGTAAGTACAAAAGGTTTTACATTGGCAGAAATCGTTGTCGTGGTTGGAATTTTTGTACTTGTAGCCGGCATTGCGAGTCAATTTCAGCTCGATACCTGGAGTTTTCGACGCTTTTTTCAGGTGAGTGTAGATTTCCAGGCCGAAGGTTTGTTCGCGATGAAAAACCTGACGCGAGAGCTTCGTTCCATGACACCTTCTGTACTCGGTACCTATCCTATTGCTGCCGTCGGTACAAGTACTTTGACATTTTATGCTGATGCCGATGGGAATGGTCAGCCGGAGCGGCTTCGTTACTATATTTCCAACAACACACTCTTTCGTGAGGAAATTGACCCTTGTGGGAATCCACTCACCTATGCCACCTCGTCTTGCACGGCCTCGATAAAGCGCGTCGTGCAGTCGCTCCGCATGGGTACTACCTCGATGTTTACATACTACGATTCATCATATACCGGAACGACGAGTCCGCTCGCATTTCCGCCAAACATTTCATCAATACGATTAATTAAAGTGACTACCTTGATTGAGAATGATCCAAATAAATCACCGTTACCGCTCATGCTGACCACGCAGGTAACGATGCGAAATCTTAAAGATAATCAATGAAATATTCTGGTATAGTCTTAGTAAATGTTTTGATCTACGCCACCATCGGTGTACTTATGATGAGTGCAATTATCGGCTACACGGCCACGGTGTATCGAGCATCGAAGCAATTTGTTATTCGAGAAAAAACGTTTCATCTGGCTGAGTCTGGTAACGAGATGTTTCGTTGGCGACTGGCGCACTCAGCTCAGACAGACTACATGGCAGGTTTTGGTACTACGTCGACCTCAACTATTTTTTATGATAAAGACGGCAATCGACTCGGTACGCTGAGATTCTCAATAACTCAGCCGGCGACTGGATCAACTCGAGTGATTGTCCGTTCAGAGGGGCGTCTCGACTCATCTTCCACGACCAGACGCACTATACAATCAACTTTAGCGATTCCCTCAATGGCACGCTTTGCTGTAGCTGCTAACGACTTCATGCGCTTTGGACAAGGAACGGAAGTTTTTGGCGCAGTGCATTCAAATCAAGGAATACGCTTTGATGGTATTGCAAACAATGTGGTGACAAGTGCACTGGCGACTGCTGATGATCCAGACCATAGTGGAGCTTCAGAGTTTGGTGTGCACACTCACGTGACGAGTGTGAGTGGTGCGGTAACCGATACCTTTCGTGCTGATGAAGCACCGCCAACGAGTCCAGTGCCGACAAAGTCACATGTGTTTCGTGCTGGACGACAGTTTCCGGTACCGGCAATTGACTTTGCTGGATTCATTGTAGATTTTGCCTCACTTAAGACCAATGCTCAGTCAGCGCAAGGGAGGTACCACGCGGCTTCTGGTCAGAGTGGCTACCGGATTACGTTAAGAACAAATGGCACCTACGATCTTCATCGGGTGAATAGTCAGCAGAACACGAGTGGTTCATGCGGCGCTACTTCAAATAGTGTGAATAGCACTACGTTTATCGCTAACTATGCCTACCCGGCAAATGGAGTTATTTATGTTGAGGATAATCTCTGGGTGCAAGGGCAAATTAACAATAATCGCCTCATAATTGTAGCGGCAACCCTTCCTGATAGTGCTCCGACGCGACGAAATATCTATATCACAAACGACATTTTGTATACCTTCTATGATGGACGTGACGCGCTTGGTCTGATGACGCAAAACAATATTTCTGTAGGTCTCGATTCTGAGGATGATTTGCGCATTGACGGCGCTCTGATCACTCAGTATGGGCGAGTTGGACGAGATTATTACAATAACAACTGTGGCACAAGACGAGACAGAAGCACCCTTACTTCATATGGAGCGATTGGCTCAGCGCTACGATATGGTTTCGCCTGGACAGACGGAAGTGGATATGACACTCGAAACTTAATCTATGATGCAAATCTACTCTACGCACCACCGCCATTTTTCCCATTGACTGGTGACAAGTATCAGACTATTGGTTGGGAAGAGGTGGAGTAATAAAAAAAGGGTGAGCAACGTCAAGTCGCCCACCCTTGCGCCCTCAGCGCTTGTCCAACCCCAGCGGGTTGATCGTCCGCCCGCAGGAGCAGCTGCCTTTGCAGCTACATGCGCGACGGACAGCCAACACGATCTTTCTGATGAAGTTCATGATGCTCACCTCCTTCCAATACTAAGGTAGCACGGTCCCATGATAAATGCAAATCATTTGCATTTATGAGTACTCATTGTAGTATGGTAGACATTATGAAGATTGCAGTTTTGGGAAAAGGAGGAAGCGGTAAATCATCAGTGTCCTGGCTCTTGGCCCAGACACTTCGTTCGCGCAAGGAGGAAGTTCTTCTTCTTGATGTTGATTACAACACCGATTTAGCGGGTCTTTGTGGATATACTCAAGAAAGTACGGTGAATTTTTTTAACTCAGCACTCGCAGATTTTGATTCATACATTGGAAGAGGGGCGCATATGTTTAAAAAGTTCGATGAACTTTTTACTCTTGACCCGCTCCCAAAATTCCATTTCCCTGAAATGGACGCTCTGACAAAGAAATACTTAGTCCCTAACCGCACTAATTTCCCGCTCATGGTCGCGGGCGACATTCATCCTGAGTTGATTTATGGTAATCGGTGTAGCCACTCATACTTAAATCACATTCCATATTATCTAGCGTTTCTGGAGTTGGGGGAAAAATCACATGTAATCATCGATTCGATTGCTGGGATTGATCTTATTGCGAACGGCTTCTTTCTAGGCGTCGATGTGATTGTGGTGGTTGTAGAGCCGACAGTTCAGAGTCTTGGGGTATTTCGGTCAGTGCAGAAAGTTGCGTTCGAGCTCGGAATACCCGTCTTTGCTATTGGAAATAAGGTTAGTGAATCTCGAGCATTCAGTGAGGTAGATAAAAAAGATCTTCCTCTCATTGGAATTGTGCCTTATGATGAGGCGGTTCTTCAAGCAAGAGAGGTAAAAATATCGAAAGAAGTACAGACTGAAATGAGCAATGTTGTTGAGGTACTTCTAGGTAAGTCCTTCGATTCAGGTGTTCCACTCCAGAGATTTAAAGCTTTCGCAGAAAAAAAAGCGACACTGCAAAAAAAACACGCTTAGCGTTTGTGGAATTTCTTGTGAATTTCTCTCAAGTGTCCGTCAGTGACATGGGTATATACCTGGGTCGTGGCGATATTGGCGTGCCCGAGGAGCGCCTGCACTGAACGTAGATCAGCGCCGTTTCGCAACAGATCAGTAGCAAACGAGTGTCGAACGACGTGGGGAGTGACCTTCCGGGCGATACCGGCTTTGATTGCATACTGTTTTACGATGCGTTCAACAGAGCGCGATGTCAGTCGCAAGGTTTCGCGAGACTGATGTTTTGAAAGGGCTGAGGTGATTTGTACAAAAAGAGCGTCATCCATGTCGTCTCGCTTATCAAGATAGGCCTTGATTGCTTCCTTGGCTTCACTCGAGAGAAAGACAACACGGATCTTGTCACCTTTTCCACGGACAGAAAATTCATCGAGCTTGAGGTTGAGTTCGCGGGGGAGTGAGACGAGCTCCGAAACACGCAGTCCGGTTGAGAAAAGTAGTTCGAGCATGGCGCGGTCGCGCAAGGCGCGTACACTTGTGCCTTGTGGGGCAGCGAGCAGTCGCTCAAGCTCATCGCGGGTGATCAGGTCGAGTTCACGAGCGCCAACCTTAGCAAGCTCGATACGCTCAGCCGGAAGTGTTGATACTCCGCGCTTTCCAAGATACTTAAGAAAAGAGCGAAGAGCGATAAGGTAGTAGTTTTGGGTGCGCCGTTTAAGCGTGGCGGTTTGACCTTTCTTGATTGGCTGGCGATTAAGGAAGAGTCGAAACTCACGTATTGATTCATCAGTGATTTTTGAAGGTGACTCCACTTTGGCAAAAGCAAGAAAGCGAGTGAGATATCGATCATAGTTCTCGACTGTTTTGAGACTACGACCCTTCTCAATTTCTACATATTCAAGAAACTGTTGTTTAAGTGTTTTGAGATTGTGCGACATGTATATCTAGTATAGCTGAGAAAATAGGGCGGTGGAGTGGATATCCTCCGGGTTATTGATTTCTATAACAAAGCGTGCTATACTATATGTACAATGATTTCAAAGGCTAAAAAATCAAAAATCGTCAAAGGAGTGCAACTCCATGACAAAGATACTGGTTCAGCTTCAGTTCAGATTGCAATTATCTCTGAACGAATCGCTGAGCTTGCAGACCATCTTAAGACTCACAAGAAAGACAATCACTCGCGAAGAGGACTTCTCGGGCTTGTAGCAGATCGTCAGAAGCATATGAAATATCTCAAAGCGACATCTCCTAAACAATACGCAGAGATTGCAAAGAAGCTCGATTTGAAGAAATAAGGTTAGTTAAAAAAAGCGGCGCCCGAAGG